>MWEK01000002.1 GCA_002070955.1 Planctomycetes bacterium ADurb.Bin069 | reverse complement strand
GCGGGGGCCCCGCCGGCATGATGGCCGCGATCGCCGCCGCTGAGCGCGGCGCGCGAGTCGTCCTGCTGGAACGGCTCCCCGACCTGGGCAGGAAGCTGCGCGCGACAGGGGGCGGCCGGTGCAATCTCACGAACACTCGCGACCGGAACGTGTTCCTGGCGGCGTTCGGGGCGAAGCGCCGCTTCGTCCGCCCGGCCATCGCGGCCTTCGACGGGGAGGCGCTGCGCGCCTTCCTGGTCCGGCGGGGCGTGCCCACCGAGAGCCCCGACGGCGTGCACGTGTTTCCCGCCAGCGGTCGGGCGCGAAGCGTCGCCGATGCCCTCGAGGCGCTGCTGGCGGAGCGCGGCGTTCGGGTTTGCGCCGGAACCGCGGTGACGCGCATCGAGACCGCGGACGGTTGCGTGCGCGGCGTCGGCGCCGCCGCGGAGGGGTGGGAAGCGCGCGCCGTCGTGCTGGCCGGAGGCGGCCCGAGCTGTCCGGATCTCGGCGGGACCGACGCGGGCTTCGGGCTTGCCGCGGCGCTCGGCCATCGCCTCGTGCCGCCCGTGCCCGCGCTGGCCGGCATCGCGGTGGCCGAGGCGTGGGTGGGAGAATGCGCCGGTATCGTGCTTCCGGAGGTCGAAATCGCCGTCGCCGCCCCCGGCGGCGCCCGGCGGCGGGGGCAGATGCTTTTCACGCACCGCGGCCTCTCGGGGCCGGCGGCGCTGGATCTGTCGGGCGATGTGGCGGCGGCGCTTCGGGGCCGCGGCGCGGTGCCTCTCGCGGTGGATCTAACGCCGGGCACCTCCCGGGCGGCGTGGGAGCGCCGATGCGAGGAATGGCGCGAGATGGCGGGGCGCAAACGCGTCCGCACCCTGCTGGGCGCGGTGCTGCCCCGCGCTCTGGCCGAGCGCCTGGCGGCCGCCGCCGGGCTGGACCGCGACGCCGCCTGCGCGCACCTCCCGCGCGCGCGCCGCGCGCGCCTGGCGGACCTGATCGCGGCGCTGCCTCTCACCGCCGTGGGAACGGACGGTTTCGAAAAGGCCATGGCAACCCGCGGCGGCGTGGCGTTGGAGGATGTCGCGGCCCGCACGCTGGCCAGCCGCGTCGTGCGCGGGCTCTTTTTCGCCGGCGAGGTGCTCGATATCGACGGGCCGTGCGGCGGCTACAACCTGCAGTGGGCCTTCGCGAGCGGGCGTCTGGCGGGCGTCGCGGCGGCCAGGAGTTCCGCATCGGGGGGCGTGCCAAGTCCGTAAGCCGGCCTGAATCCGCGCCTTGAGGCGTCCACGAGAAAAAAAGCAAATGCGCATTCGAAAGAGGCTTGACTTTCTACCCTGAGGCTGAAATAAGAGAGAGTATCAGATTCATCTCCAGGGAGAATTGCTTATGCCACGGCTCGGTCGACGCGGCCTCTCGGCGGTCGAACGCAACGCGCTCCCGCCTCCCGCCCGAAACACGTGACCTCCGGCGCCTTCAACGTGCGTGCGAAAGTCCTCGCCGCCTTCTTCGGGCCCCCCTTTTCCGGCAAAACCGGACCTTGCCCTCCTCCCAATACCATTCCAGCGCCATCAAACGCCCCCCGATGCGGTTCCTGCCAATACCATTTGTTGCTTGACGCCCGGGGCGTTTGCAATAGCATCGTCAATGATGAAAACGCCAACGAGAAGTCCTATGGGTTCCTATGGGTCTGTCGTTGCGCGTCCACTTTTCGCAAGAAAGAGGGAGGTGTCAAATGGCGCTCAGGATTCTTGCGATCGTCTCTCTGGCCCTTCTGTGCTTCTTCTGGGTCTGGACGGGCAGCGCCCACGCGGGGATTGAACCGGTGCCGTGGTCGGTGCCGCTCGCGTCTGGCTTCGACAATCCGGTCTTCTGGGTGCTTTTCAATCCGCAACCCGAGCCGCCGGGTAACTTGACGATCTCGATGGACGTCGACCCTTCCGTGCCCACCGCTCCTGTCTTCAAGGTGAGGAACATTTTCAAGGGAGTGTTCTTTGTGGAGCTCGCCATTCAGGGCTCATCTGAGCCGGTGTCCGCCTTCCGATATGTTCGGGCAAAGGGTGATTTCCAGGTGTTGGCCTTAAGCCTGACGGGCCTTTTGTACACCGCGAGTTTCTCCTTCAAGTGCGGGGGCTCGTCTTTAGGCCCCGGCGCCGATGTCATGTTCAACCCGCAGACGGAGCCTCCAGGGTTCCCCGGCGCCATCATGAGCTTCAGCCTCCTCGATGCTGTTACCGGGGTGCCGCCCCTCCAGGACAGCGTGGTGGAGATGACCTTAGGGGTTTCCCGTCCAGGCGGCGAGCTCCTGTCGTTGGCCCTGGCGGTCTTGCCCTTCGTCCGCGGCGACACCAACGCCGATGGAAAATTCGACATCGCCGATCCGATCTACGTGTTGAGCTATCTCTTCGCCAGAGGGCCGGCGCCGAGCTGCAAGGATGCGGCGGATGCCAACGATGATGGGAAACTGGATATCGGCGACGCCGTCAAGATTCTCGACCATCTCTTCGGACAGACCGGACCCCTGCCGCCGCCGTTCGATCAGTGCAATATCGATCCCACGTTCGACCAGCTGGACTGCGAGAGCTTCTTCCCCTGTCAATAGTCATCGACATGCGAAGCGTGGGGCTTCTCGCCCAAAGTCGGCCCGCGCGTCTGGACTTCTCCGCTCGGCGGTGATCTCGCGCCGAGGCCCTGTGGCTCCCCGACAAATTCATCTTCTCGCTACTACGCCGGGCAGGCTCGCGCGTACGTGGCCCTCGGCAAGACCAAGGAGGCCGTCGACGCGGCGGCGGGCGCGATCGTGAGCTGGGGCAAGAGGCTCGAGCAGCGCAAGGCCGCGGTCGAGAACCTGACCAGGGTGCTGCGCGAGGCCAAGGATCTGCCGGCATACGTCGCCTCATTCGAGGAAGCCCTCGCCAAGGACAAGCAGGAGAACCCGACCGTGCGCAAGGCCCTCGGCCGTGCCTTCCTCGAGCGCGGCGACCTCGCCGAGGCCGCGCGGCACCTCGAAGCCGCCGCCGAATCGGGGCCGCTCGATCCGGAGACGTTCCGGCTCCTCGTCGAGGCGTACGAGAAGGGCGGCAGCAAGGAGAGGGCCGCGGAGCGCCTCCTGGCCCTCGCGCGTCGCTCCGGCCGCGATCGCTCGCTCTTCAAGGAGCTCGGCGACCGGTACGAGGCCCTGAACCGCGCCGCCGATGCCGAGCGGGCCGGCACGACGCTCGTCGAGCTCTCGGCGAACGAGTCCGAGGGGCACGAGCTCCTCGCCCGGGTCCGCGTCGACCAGCGGCGTTTCGACGAGGCCGCCGGCGAGTGGCGCCAGGTCATCCGGATCCGCTCGCGCGAGCCCGGCGGCTACCTCATGCTCGGCGACACCCTGATCCGCGCCGGGAAGGCCGCCGAGGTGCGCGAAGTCCTCGAGAAGATCCTGCGCCAGGACTGGCCGCCCCAGTTCGGCGACACGCACAAGGAGGCGCGCAAGCTCCTCGACACGATCAAAGGCTGAGACCCCGGTCGATAGACAACGGAGCCGGCCGAACCGCTCCACCCGGCTGCGTCGGACCGTCCCGGCGCGGCCGGCCTGTTTCTCGACGGGACGCGATCTCCAGCTCGAGGCGCTCGGGGCACCGCATCATGGCCCCGTCGCCTCGTCAGCGCATGCTTTCCTCCGGGCGCCGCCGAACGGCACGCTCGCCCTCCTTCACCGGAATCCGGCCGCCGGCGACGTGACCGCCCACCCCGTCAATGAAAGCGTCTCTACTTGTCAGCTCCGCCCTAGTACTATGCATCGTGTACAGCGTTTCGAGTGCGTACATTATGTGGTTTCAGCCAGCGTGCGACCACCTTCGGAAACCGCTATCGCCTGGGCAAGCCCGATGTGGACTCGATCCGCAAGGCGCGCCTGCGCGTCGCCGTCGCCGCGGTGAACGGCACGGCCGGCGGCCTGATCGGAGAGTTCCTGCGCTTCCTGGGCTGCACGCCGATTCTGATCAACGACGAGCCGGCTGCCTCGTCAGGACGAAGATCGGCGAAGGCTACGTGATCTTCCGCGCGGTCAACGAGAATGCGGTTCTGGCCGGCGAGGGCAGCGGCGGCGTGGCGCTCATGTCCGTGAGCCGCGCGTTCGACGGCTTCCTGACGATGGCGGCCGTGCTGGAAGCAATTGCCCGGAGCGGCCACCGCATTTCGGAGCTCGCCGCCCGCCTGCCCGTCTTCGTCATGAAGAAGGGCGAGATCCCGTGTTCGCCCGACCGAGTGTACAGCGCCTTGGAGGAGTTCCGGCGTTCGTACCGCTGCGAACAGGTCGATCTCGCCGACGGCGTGCGCGTCACGTGGCCGGATCATTGGATCCACGTGCGCGCGTCCAATACCGAGCCGATTCTGCGGGTGATCGTGGAGGGAGATGATCCCGAGCACGTCGAACGCGTCTTCGCGGACACGCTTTTTCGCGTCAACACGGTGGTGCATGGAAAATCATGAGCAGGCTTACCTCGTTGAAGATCAGCGTGTCGGGTGTGCGCGGCATCGTCGGGCAATCGCTGACGCCGCAGCTGGTGATCTCGTTCGCGGCGGCGTTCGGGAGCTACGCGCGCAGGGGGCCCGTGCTCGTCGGCAGCGACAGGCGGCCCTCGCGCCACATGGTGGGGCAGGCCGTGACGGCCGGGCTCCTGAGCACGGGCGCCGAGGTGGTGGACCACGGGATCTGTTCGGTGCCCTCGATCCAATACATGGTCAAGAAGACCAAGGCCTTCGGCGGCATAGCGATCACGGCGAGCCACAATCCGATCGAGTGGAACGCGCTCAAGTTCATCGGGCCCGAGGGGCTCTTTCTCAATCAGTACCGCGCCGAGGGGTGCTCGACATCTACCACCAGGGCGAATTCCGGCGCGTGAGCGAAGCCGAGGTCAAGGGCGTCAGGCACGATCCGCGCGCGTGCGCGGCGCACCTCGATGGCATTCTCGGGTACATCGACCGCGGCACGATCGCGCAGACCGGCCATGCGGGAGCGCAGGGCCGGCGGCGGAGAGGGTGCGCGTGGCGCCGGGGCGAAACGCGAGGGCGAAGGGTTCGGGAGGCGTTCGGGCCGGCCATGCGGGCCGGAGCCGCGGGCGAGCCCGGCGTGCTCCCCGTGCGGAGTGCGCGCCGGGCTCGCCCGCGGCGGTTTCCTGGGCTCCTGCGCAGGGGGTTGCCGCGGGCGGGTCCTTCGCATAGGATGGAAGCGGTGTTCGTGAAGTTCCGCCGGCGTGACGAGGGAGTGGTTGCCATGCGCGAGGCGCTGGGATTCGTGCTTGCCCTGGCGGGCCTTGCGGGCGTTCTCGGCGCCCAGAGCCCCGCGGACTTCGCCTTGAGGCTCGAGCCCGCGGGAACGACGGGGGCGCTCGTCGTCGGAAGTTGGACGATCGACGGCGTTCAGGGCTGGTCCTACGGCGTATGCCACGATCCGGAGCACGCATCCCTCGGGGACTGCGTCGGGGGATCGTACCCCGTGACGGAAGTGTGCGGCGGCGCGTGCCCGCGCCTGGCCTGCCCCACGGACTTGCGGACGATCAAGAACGGGGCGCCGCCCGATTTCAACACCGTGAACGTCTACGCGAACGGGGTCGTCCAGGGCGTGGTGCTCGATTTCCTGCAGGCGCAGACGCTCCCTATGACCACGCGCATGGAATTACTGAGGATGGAGTACGATCTGCGGGCGCCCTGGCTCAACCTCGAGTTCTGCGCCACGCTGGGCACGCCGACCATCGACGTCGTCTTCGTCGTGGGCGGCCAAAGCTTCGTGCCGGCGGTGCAGGAGAAGCTCGGGCGGCCGTATCCCGACATGACGCTGCGCCTCGCCGTGCTGACGGAGCAGGGCAAGGAGGCGGTCGAAGTGCTCCTTGACACGCCGCCCAAGGAGAGCGCGAACGGCTTCTCCTTCGGGCTCGCGCACGACGCCGCCGGCGTGAAGGTCGCCGATGTGGTTCCCGGGGCGGCCGTCGCGGCGGCGGGCGGCGCGGATTACTGGCGCGCCACGGTCATCGAGGGCCGGGGCGCCACGGTGGGCTGCGTGCTCGACCTGGAGCCCGAAGGCGGCGTCTTCCGCGTGCTGCCCGCCTTCACCCTGGGGCAGCAGATCGCCGTGGCGCATTTCGCCCTCGCCGACGGAGCCGGAGAGGCCGCGACGACCGTCGGGTTTTCCGGCGCCCTCGGCGAGCCGCCCGTGGAAATCTTGGTGGATGTCGCGGGCGAGAGCCGGTCGCCCTTTCTCGGGGATGCGGTGGCGGTGAGCGTCTCCTCCAAGCCGCCCGCGGCGGACTTCATCCGCGGCGATGCCAACCAGGACGGGAAGGTCAATGTGGCCGACGCGGTGGCTATTCTGCGGGCGCTCTTCGGCGGAGGCACGAAGCTCGCCATGATCGAGGCCTGCCCAGCGTCGGCGGATGTCAACGACGACGGCCGGCTCACCGTGAGCGACGCCACCTACGAACTGGCGTATCTCTTTCGGGCCGGCCCCCCGATTCCGGCGCCTTTCGGCGCTTGCGGACCGGCGCCCGAGGGGAGCGCCCTGGGCTGCGAGCGGTTCCGGTGCCCCTGAGGCGCGGCGGCGGAAGAACCGTGCGGATTACCCGGCTGCGCCGCTCCGTTCCGGCGGAGGATTCTCCGTGACCTTTGCGGTTCCCCCCGACATGCGGGCCGCGGTGTGGCGCGGCGGCGGCGAGGTTGCGGTGGAGCGCGTGCCGGTGCCGGCCGTCGGCCCGGGGGAATTGCTGGTGCGCGTCGAGGCCTGCGGGCTGTGCCCCACGGACATCAAGAAGATCGATCTGGCGTTGTGCGCGCCGCCCGTGATCCTCGGCCACGAGACGGCGGGCGCCGTGGTCGTCGCGGGCGAGGGGCGGGGCGAGTGGCTCGGCCGCCGCGTCGCCGTCTATCACCACGTGCCGTGCCGGGCGTGCCGGTTCTGCGGGCTCCGGCTCTACAGCCAATGTCCGGGCTACAGGCGCACCGGAACCACGGCCGGCTTCGCCCCCGCGGGAGGCGGCTGGGCCGAGTATGTCAAAGTCCTGCCGTGGATCGTCGACGGAGGCGGCGTCGTGGCGGCGCCCGAGGGCATGCCGCGCGAGACCGTGATTCTCATGGAGCCCGTCAACACCTGCCTGCGCTGCGTGCGCTGCCTGCCGCCGCCTCCGGGCACGGTCGTGATCCTCGGCCTGGGGCCCATCGGCCTCATGCTCGCGGCGCTCGCGGCGCGCGACGGCTGGAACGTGCTGGCGGTGGAACCCCTCCAGGAGCGGCGGATCCAGGCCGGGCGCTTCGGCGCGGGCGAGGTCTTCGCGCCGACCGATGATCTGGCCGGCCGGCTCAGGGCGCGTTGCGCGCCGGACGGCCCCGATGCCGTAATCGCGGCCACGGAAGCGGAGGCCGCCATCGGCGCCGGCCTGGCGGCGCTCAGGCCGGGCGGCGCGCTGATCCTGTTCGCGCACACGCGCCGCGGGCAGCCCCTCACCATCGACGGCGGCGAAATCGGAATGCGCGAAAAACACATCACGGGGAGCTACTCCTCGTCCATCGATCTGAACGGCGCGGTGCTCGAGGCGCTGGGCGATGCCCGCGTTCCCTGGGAGCGGCTGGTCACGCACGTGTTTCCCCTCGGGGAGATCAACGCGGCGCTGGCCCTAGCGCGGCGCCCGCGGGACGGCTCCCTCAAGATCGCGGTGGCCCCGGAGAACTGAACCATGGCGGCCTGGCGGCTTCCCGCCACCATGCGGGCGTGCGTGCTCCACGGCAAGGAGGACGTGCGCATGGAGGAAATCCCCGTGCCCGCGCCCCGGGAAGGGGAACTGCTCGTCCGCGTGCGGGCGGCGCTGACCTGCGGCACCGACCTCAAGGTTTTCCTGCGCGGCTACCACGCGCGCATGATCGTCCCGCCGGCGGTGTTCGGCCACGAGTGCGCGGGCGAGGTCGTCGCCAGCCGCGATGCGCGCTTCCCCGAGGGAACGCGCGTCGTGGCGGCGAACTCCGCGCCCTGCGGCGAGTGCGCGTTCTGCGAGATCGGCAAGCCGAATCTCTGCCGGGATCTCCTCTTCATGAACGGCGCCTACGCCGAATACATCCGAGTCCCGGCGCGGATCGCCGCGCGCAACTGCCTCCGCATTCCCGACGGCATGCCGGCGGCGAAGGCGGCCCTGGTGGAGCCGCTGGCCTGCGCCGTGAAGGGCGTGGAAGACGCGCGCATTGCCGCCGGCGAGAGTGTGCTCGTCATCGGTGCGGGCCCCCTCGGTCTGATGCTCGCGCGCTTGTGCGTGCTGGCGGGCGCCGAGGTGACATCGCTGGACCCGCAGCCCGCGCGCCTCGCCGTGGCGCGCGAACTGGGCGCGGCGCACGCGGTTCAGGCGGCGCTCGCGCCCGAGACGGCGCGCGCCTTGAAGGCGCGCACCGCGCGGGGCCTCGGCTTCGATTGCGTCATCGAGGCCATCGGCAGGGAGGAAACCTGGAACGGAGCCGTGGCGCTCGCGCGGCCCGGCGGCAGGATCAACCTCTTCGGAGGTTGTCCGAACGGCAGCGAGCTGCGCGTCGACGCGGCGCGCCTGCATTACGACGAGATCACGCTGCTGGCGTCGTTCCACCACACGCCGCGGACCATCAGAACGGCGCTCGATCTGATCGCGGACGAGCGGATGCCGGCTCTGGCCATCGTGCGGGAAGGCCGGCCGCTCGGGGACCTGCCCCGCGTGCTCGGGGAACTGAAGGCGGGCGGCGGGGCGCCCAAAACGGCGCTCCTGCCGCATCTTCCCGACGGGGCGCGCGCGTCGGACGCGGACTTGCTCGCCTGCTGAGGCCGCGGGGTCGGGCAGGCGAGCGTCTCACTTGACCGCGAAGAAAACCATCACACTGACCTCGACCTTCGACGCGGCCGGATCGGTGGTGTGGATTTCGATGGTGCCCCGGGCGGGCTGGATCGCGCCGTTGGGCCGTTTGACGATGGCGACGTTGACGGCGTACTCGCGGCCCGGCGCGACCTCGGCGAGCTGGGCGGTGAAAAAATCGCCCCGGGTGACGAGCTTGGTCGCCTTGAACGTGACGCCCTCGGCGCCCAGCACCTTCAGGGTGCGCGTCAGGGGCTGGGCGGGGTTCAGCTCCCACTGCTCGGTCTCGCGTTGGCGCACGATGATCCATTGCGGAACGGTGAAGACCCGCGGCTTGAGGGTGATGTGGGCCTTCACCGTCACGGGGACCGTGACGCCGCCCGCGGCGGCGAGCAGCACCACTTCCTCGATGGCGTTGGGGGTGGCCAGGCCGGGGACGGTCGTCAGCCGCACCCGGTACTCCTCGCCCTTGACGATTTCCTTGATGGCGACGGTCACCCGCGGGGGAGGCGCCGCCGGCGTGAGTGCGTCAATGAGCGCCTCCGTCGCCTTGGTGACCGCGAATTCCGCGGCGGCGGGCGGGCCGCCGAGGGTGCCTTCCAACACCGGGAACCGCGGCGCCAGGCGCACCGCATCCCGCACGACGCCGCCGAACTGAAGGGTGATCTTCGGCGCGGCGGGATCGTTCGTCAAGACCGTGGCTTGCTTGAGGGTGGGGCCCTGGAAGTCCTTGGTGTCGACCTTGAGGGTCACGCCGCCCTCGCCGCCGGGGGGGATGCTCCGGGTGAAATCGACGGCGGTGCACTTGCAGCTCTCGTGGACATCCGTGATGGCGAGCGCGGCGCCGCCGGTGTTCCGGATGAGATAAGTGTGCGCGACCTCCTGGCCCGTGAACACCGTGCCCCAGTTGAAGTTCGGTTCGGGGCACAACGCCCGCGGTTTCTGGAGCGGAACCGGCGGGGGCGGCGGGCCGATCTCTTCCTCGGCGCCGAGCAGAGCCGACGCCAGGGCCATGGCAGCGAAGGCGATGCGCATGCTGGTTCTCCCCGTGCGTCCGTGCGGGGTCTTACGCGCCCCGAACGGCCAGACTATTATAGCAGGGTCGCGGCGGAAAGGTCCGCCGTTTCCGGGGAGGCGCCCCATGTTGCGGGTCAGCGAGGTTTTTCGGAGCATCCAGGGCGAGACGTCGCGGGCCGGCCGGCCGTGCGTCTTCATCCGCCTGGCGGGGTGCAACCTGAACTGCCGCTGGTGCGACACGCGCTACGCCCGCGAGGGCGGCGATGCCTGGACGCTCGCGGACCTGCTTGATGCCGTGGACGGCGGGCCGCAAGGCGTGTGCGTCACCGGCGGGGAGCCGCTGCTCCAGGAAGAGACGCCCGCGCTCGTGCGCGCGCTGCTGGACAGAGGGCGGTCCGTGGCCGTCGAGACCAACGGTTCGCTCCCGATCGAAGCCATCGACGCCCGCGCCTCGCGGGCGCTGGATCTCAAGGCGCCCTCAAGCGGCGAAACGGAGAAGATGCTCTGGTCCAACTTGGATCTCCTCACGCCCCGCGACGAAGTGAAGATCGTCATCGCGGACCGTAGCGATTACACGTGGGCCGCGGCGCTTTTGGCGCGCGACCGCAGGCTGGCGGGACGCACCGTGAACCTGAGCCCGGCGCAGGGCATGCTCGGGGCGGCGGAGCTGGCCGAGTGGATCCTCGCAGACCGCCTGGAGGTCAGGCTCAACGTGCAGCTTCACCGGATCTTGTGGCCGGACGCGGGGCGGGGACGCTAATTGCGCGGATCGAACCCCGCCGGCCCTCGGCTCCGGGGGAGGAGGGCGCCCGCGGGCGCGCGCCGCGGGCGGTTTGCCGGTCTCGGGCGGGCATCGTAGACTTCTCTTGAGGATTATCGGTTGTCGCCGCGTCCCTCGGCGGGGCGCGGCTGTCGCGGAGGAAATCCGATGGGCGTGCTCTTCATCCTGCTTGCCCTGGGAGGCGACACGCTGACGCTCACGAACGGCGAGATCTTCGTCGGCAAGGTGCTGGCCCAGAACGAGCAACGCGTGTGGCTGAAGATTGAAAACGGCGGCGTGCTCACGTTCACGCGGGACCGGATCGCGACGCTCGATGCGGCGGAGAGGGCCGATCCGGCGCCCGCGCCGGCGCCGGTCCGCGGAAACCGCAAAAGCGCGCCGGCGCCGGTTCCCGAGAATCACAAGAGCGCGCCGGCACCGGCTGCGGTTGCCGAGAATCGCCAGAGCGCGCCCGCGCCGGCTGCGGTTCCCCAACCCCCCAAGACCGTGCCGCCCTTTGCGGAGCCCGCGAAGAAACCGGGCGTCGAAACCGCGCCGGCGATTGCGGCGGTCCCGGGAAAGGACGCGGTCCACCGCGGCCTTAAGTGCCCGGTCGGGTTTCAGGAGGATCCGGCGCCGCCGCCTCCGTTCGCGTGCGTGTTCAACGAGCCCGCGACCGGCGCGCGGATGACCCTGCGCGCCGAGTTTTTCGACGAAGGGCGGGACGAAGCCGTCCGGAAGACGCGCGCCGAGATCGGCGCCGGCCTGGTCGCGGAGCAGGAATTGCGCCTGCGCGCCGCCGGGATCGACGCCAGGCTGTTCGAGAGCGAAGTCGAGGCGGCGGGCGAGACCCGCGGCGAACTCCTGGTCGTGTTCGTGCGCGACGGCGTGCTCTTCAAGCTCGGCGGCGGCGTGGGCAAGAACCAGCTCGAGGCGTACCGCGATCTCTTCCTCGACGCCTTCGCGGAATTCAAGCCGGAGCCGCCCGACCGTAGCGCCGGCGCCTCCCGCGCCGCGGCGGCGCCGAATCCGCCGCCCGGGGAAGAACCGCGCTGACGGCCGCTTTCGCCCCGCGCCCGGCTACCTTGACGCCGGGTTGTTTGTGCCCAACAATACGGGGTTGTGGAGGAGGCGGCTGCGCGTCCGGCTGCCGCGCGATCGCCTGCGCCGCGCGGAGGAGCCATGAAAGAGATCGTTCCGGATTTTGCCGTCAAGGTCGGTCTGGCCGAGAAGCTCAAAGGCGGCGTGATCATGGACGTCACCACCGCCGAGCAGGCCAAAATCGCGGAAGATGCCGGCGCCGTGGCGGTGATGGCCCTCGAGAGCGTGCCGGCGGATATCCGCCGCGAGGGCGGCGTCGCGCGCATGGCCTCCGTGGCCAAAATCCGCGAGATCATGGCAACGGTCGCGGTGCCGGTGATGGCCAAGGTGCGCATCGGCCACTTCGCCGAGGCCCGCATCCTGGAAGCCCTCGGCGTGGCGTTCATCGACGAGAGCGAGGTTCTGACGCCCGCGGACGAGACTTACCATATCGATAAGCACGGTTTCAGGGTGCCCTTCGTGTGCGGGGCGCGCGACCTGGGCGAGGCCTTGCGCCGGATAGGGGAAGGCGCGGCGTTGATCAGGACCAAGGGCGAGGCCGGCAGCGGCAATATCGTGGAGGCCGTGCGCCACATGCGCCTTGTCACCGGCCGGCTGCGGGCGCTGGCCGGCGTGGCGACGCCCGCCGACGCGGCGCTCATGATGGCGCTGGGCGCCGAGTCGGTATTCGTGGGCTCCGGCGTCTTCAAGTCCGAGGATCCGCCGCAGACCGCCAAGGCGATTGTGCAGGCCGTCAAGCACTGGCGCGACGCCGAGAAGTTGGCGCGCATCGCGGCGGACTTCAGCGGCCCCATGCGCGGTCTTCGCATCGACGCGATCCCCGAGCACGAGCTGCTGCAGAAGCGGGGCTGGTGAACCGAGCCGCGTTCCGGAGGGCGATCCGCCCTGCCGCGCCCCTTCTCGGCGCGGAGGCGGCGAAACGTTGCGCCGGCTCGGGCGTTGTGGTGCAATACGTGAGAATGCCGCCGGCGGCGCCGTGCCCCGATCGCGCGGGCGAAGCGCGGGTGCATCCTTTCTTGGTCGACCTGCGATCCCCGGCGCCGCGCGGTCCCGCGCGGCGCCGAGAGGACGTTTCATGGCACGCACGCACGGCAAGCACACCGTCTCCCCGGCGGAGCGCGCGGCGGGAATCGCGCTTCTCGCGGCGCTTGCCGGCTTCCTGATCCTGCTTGCCGTTTTGGACAAACATTACGATTTCGAGGCGGTGATGCACGCGCCCCCGGCGCCGGCGGAAGGCGCCGATGCGCCGGCCGGCGCGGGCCCGGCGGCCGAGGAGATGTTGCCGGCCGCCTTCGAGGCGCTCGGCTGGACGCGCGACGGCGACATCGAGGTTTATCCCGAGGATCGGCTTTTCGAGAAGATCGACGGCGCCGACGAGCGCTACAAGCTGTATGGAAATCGGCGCCTTCTCTGCGGGTCCTACACCGGCGGGGACGATGGCCGCGGGCGGTTGGATGTTTTCCTTTACGAGATGCGCACGCCGCTGGCCGCCCTCGGCATCTTCGGTCGCGAGCGGTCCGTCGGAGCGGCCGTCGTCGACGGCTTGGGCGACGCGGCCTACGCGGTGCACGGCGCCGCGTTTTTCAGGAAAGGGGCCTGGTACGTTCAGGTCAAGGGGTTCGACGAAGACGCCGCCGCCGCGAGCGAGCCCATCGCCCGTGCCATCGCCGCCGCGCTGCCTTCCGGCGAGGCGCCGGACCCCGCCTTCGCGCTCCTGCCGGCGGAGGAACGCGTTCGCGGCAGCGAGAGGTACGAGCCCAAGGACAGCGTGCTCGGCACCGATTTCCTGACCCAGGTCTTCAGCGCCGACTACGGAACGGGCGGGAAGGCGGTCACGCTGTTCCTGGCGCGGTGCGGCAAGGAGGCGGAGGCGCGGCGCGCGGCCTACGCGGAGTATCTCAAGCGCCAGGGCAAGGTCATCGAGGAGGGCGTGTTGGAAGGCGCGTCCGTCACGCTGATGGATCTGGACGGATCCTACGACGGGTTCTTCGCCGAGGGCGAGATTCTGGCCGGCGTGGCGGGCGCCGCGGATCAGGCCGCGTTGAGGCGGCTCCTGGCGGCGCTCGTCCGCTCGGTGCGCGCGCCGGGGGCGCCGGCGGCCGGCTCGGGTTCGGACTGAGCGGGGGTACGGAGCCATGGCCATGGAAGGCGGGGTGGCGCGGCGGCGGGAGTTCCTGCATCGCTGCGCGGCGACGGCCGCGGCGGGCGCCGTCGGCGGCGGCCTCGCCTGGTGGGCCTACGGCCGGCAGCGTCCGCCGCGGCCGGCGGACCCGGTGTCGCTGGCGGGCTTGGACGCGCGGTTCCCGCGGCCGGATCTTCCCGGGGCGCCGGTCCTCGTCGTCGCGCGGGACACCGCGATCGCCGACCCGCGCGGAGGCCCCGTCGAAGCCGCCGTCATCGAACGCATGCTCGTCCGCGCGCTGGAGCCGCTCGGCACCATGGCGCGCTTCGTCCCCCGGGGCGGCTCGGTTCTCATCAAGCCCAACGCCGCCTTCGCCGCGGATCCCTTGAGCGGCGCCATCGCCGATCCGCGCACCATCGCGGCGGTGGTCAAGAGCGCGTTGGCGGCCGGCGCGGGCGAGGTGTTGGTCGCCGACAACCCCATCGCCGCGCCGGCGTTCGTCTTCGATCGCAGCGGCATCGCCGCGGCCGTCGCGGCCGCGGGGGGCAGGGTCGTCCTGCCCGACGAGCGCGGTTTCGCGCCGGTTCGGATCCCGGGCGCGACGACCCTGCCCCCGTGGCCGGCGTTCACCGCGGTTCTCGCCCGGGCCGACGCCGTCATCGGCATCGCCCCCGTGAAGGACCACAACCTGTGCGGCGCGTCCTTGACCATGAAAAACTGGTACGGTCTTCTGGGCGGCAACCGCAGCCAGTTCCACCAGCACATCCACGAAGTGATCTGCGATCTGTGGCGGCTCATGCGGCCCGCGGCGCCGCTGCTCATCCTGGACGGCACGCGGGTGCTCATGCGCAACGGCCCGACGGGCGGAAGCGCCGCCGATGTGGTGGTGCGCAACACCCTGGCCGTGGGGACCGATCCGGTGGCGATCGATGCCTTCGGCGTGACGCTGCTCGGGCGCGATCCGCGCGGGGTCAAGTATCTGGTCGAGGCCGAGGCCGCGGGCTTCGGCACGCTCGAGTTCGAGCGGCGCATGCGCGAAGTGTGATGGATTCCGAGGGAGGGGGGAGGACGTGCGCATAACCCTGGTGCGGCGGCTGTGGCAAGCGGCGTTCCTGGGGCTTTTCCTCTACCTCGCGTTCATGACGGCGGGGCTTGCCGCGCGCCTGGGCGCGCTCTCGGCTTCGGCGAGCTTCTTCCTGGAGATCGACCCGCTGGTCGCCTTAGGGACCTTGTGCGCCACGGGGGCGCTGTATCACATCGGCGCCTTCGGCTTGGCCTGGGCCTTGGTCGTGTTCGCGAGCGCGCTTCTTTTCGGCCGCGCGTTCTGCTCCTGGGTGTGCCCCTTCGGGACGACGCACCACGCCATCGGGAGCCTGGCACGGCCGCGCGCCGCGGAGGACCGGTGCCGGCGCAACGCCTACCGCCCGGCGCAAGGCCTCAAGTACGTCGTCCTGGCCGGGTTTCTCGGCGCCGCGTGCCTGGGGGCGGTGCAGATCGGGCTGCTGGATCCCCTCGCGCTGTACCATCGCTCCCTCACGGCCAGTGTCTTCCCGGTGATCGAATCGGCGGCGCGGCAAGCGCTGCCGGGGGGCTTGATCTACGCGGGCGAGACGCCGCTCTTCCAGGGCGGCTGGCTGATCGGCGCCGCGGTCCTCGCGTTCTTTCTGGCGAACCTGGCGCTGCCGCGCTTTTTCTGCCGCGTGCTCTGCCCGCTGGGGGCGCTGCTCGGGCTCTTGAGCCGTTTCGCGCTCTTCCGCATCGTGCGCGACGAGTCCGCGTGCACTGACTGCGGCCTGTGCCGCTCCCGCTGCGAGGGCGCCTGCGATCCCGGCGGCAAGCTCAGGCAGAGCGAGTGCCTGGCGTGCTTGAACTGCATCGAGGACTGTCCCCACGGGGCGCTCTCATTCCGCTTCTTCCCGTCGGGAGCCGGCGCGCGGCCGCGGCCGGAAGTGCGCGACCGGCGGCTGCTGCTCGGCGCGTGCGTGGGCGTCGTGGCGGCGCCCCTCGTCCGCCTGGGCGGCGGGACGGAGCGCGCTTTCTCCCCGGCGGCGGTCAGGCCGCCCGGCGCCGTCGAGGAGCTGGAGTTCCTGAAGCGCTGCATCAAGTGCGGTCAGTGCCTGCGGGTCTGTCCGACGAACGTGCTCCAGCCGGCGCTCCTGGAGGCGGGCATCGAAGGCCTGTGGACGCCGATCCTCAACATGCGCTACGGGGCGTGCGAGAAGAACTGCGCCCTGTGCGGCCAGGTGTGCCCGACGGGCGCGATCGAGCGCCTCACCGTGGCGCAGCGCAACGGCGAGGCGCCGTACCCCGAGGGCGCGACGCCCGTCGTGGTCAAGCTCGGCACATCGTTCTTCGACCGCGGGCGCTGCCTTCCCTGGGCCATGGACACGCCCTGCAACGTGTGCGAGGAAGTCTGTCCCGTATCGCCCAAGGCGATCTACTCCCTCGAGACGGCGCTGGCCAAACGGGACGGGACGGCGTTGGCGCTCAAGCTCCCGCGCGTCGATCCCTCCCTGTGCATCGGCTGCGGCGCGTGCGAGCACGCCTGCCCGGTCAAGGATCTGCCCGCGATCCGCGTGACGCCGGCGGGGGAGACGAGGTCGCGGGGCTGGGGGACGCGGGAACGAGGGCTGCTCCTCAAAGGATGAGGCCGGCGGCGCCATCTCCCGCGGCGCGGGCTCCGTCCGGTCAGAGCGCGAGCACCCTGATGGCCTTCGGATCCGTCGGACAGACGTGCTCGCAGGCGCCGCAGCCCGTGCAGCCCTCGCGCCGGACGCGCACGTCGCCGTTGCGGCGGATGCGCAGGGCGTCCTTGCCCACGGGACAGGCCGCGACGCACAGGGTGCAGTCCTTGCCGCCGGCGCGCAGGCAGACATCGTGGTCCACGGAGGCGCAGCCGAGAATCACGGGTTGCTCGTTGGGGACCGCCAGAGCGCCGGATGGACACGCGGCGGCGCAGGGAAAGCCCGGGCAGAAGCGGCAAGGGCCTCCGGCGAAGGCGAGGCGCGGCGTGCCCGTCTCGCGGTAGGGCCGCCATGAATAGGAATGGGTATGGCCCGCGCGGGCGATCTCGTCGCGGGTGAGGATCTCGATGATGCCGTGGGGGCATGCGATCTTGCAGGCGCCGCACCTGATGCAGGCCTGGAGGAGCCGCGCCTCGGGCTGGGCGCCGGGCGGCCGGATATAAGCGGCATCCTCCGCCGCTCCCGCGGCGGCCTTGGAGAAATCCGGCAGATCCTTGAGGCGGTTGGCGATCATGTCGGTGAGCGGGTTGAGCAGCTCCCGCAAACCCCGGCGGAAGAGATTCCGCCGCGCGAAGAGCTTGGGATCGTCCTTCTCGGTCACGGGGGCAATTCTATCGCAGGTTGGCGCCGCTGCTACGGCGGACCCTGCGGGACGCCGCCTTCATGGGTGACGGCGGGCTTTTTCTGCTCCACGAGCCAGTCGTTCCACGAGGCGAACTCGGTGACCGCCAGGCCCGCCTGCTGGAAGTGCTTCGCGATGCTCAGGGCGGTGTCGGCATCATAGGCGGCCAAGTGCCAATTGCGCGCCTCCGGGAGTTCATCCAGGGACAGCCCCACGGCGTTGTGGAGATCGGCATGCGCCAGGTCCGCGCCGTCCAGCTTGGCGCCCGCCAGGAGCGCGGATCTGAGGCTGCAACCGGACAGATCCGCCCCGGTGAGGTCGGCTTCCCTGAGGTCCGCGCCTTCCAAACGGCAGGCTCGCAGCACGGCTTGCCTGAGGACGGCGTTCCTGAGTTCGGCGCCGCGGAGATCGCAGCGCTCGAACACCGCTTTGTCGAGCTGCGCCTCGCCGAGCCGGGCATTCCGCAGCGTCACGCCGGGGAAATACGAACCCCTGAGGTTCAGGTTCCGCAGAAACACGCCGTCGTGGTTGCTTCCGGCGTCGAAGCGATGGCGCGGGGCGGCGCCGTCGACGAAGAGCCTGAGCTTGAGCCGATGCAGGTCGCCGTTCGTTCCGAAGAAGAAGTTCGCTGCCGCGAAGGCGAGCCCGGCGCCGAGGGCGAGGGCTAGCAGCCAGGGGTTGAAAACCACCCTTAGGATTCGCAGCGTTGAGTTACTTCTCAGCATCCGTCAATCGCCTGAGCCGTGTGCGCCGATCAAAGCCCTCCGCATGAAATCCAGCGCTGACTTCGCCCATGATTATGGCACGTCCCCGCCGGCCGGCGCAACCCGGCCGGCGGCGTGGCTCGGCCCTAGGAGTATACGTCCTTGAGAAGGCCGGCGCCGAGCTCCTTGAGGCGCTCGGTGGTGAGGAATGGGGTCCAACTGCGCCCCGGCGCCAGGTAGAAGCTGTGGTCGGAGAGGGCCTCCCAGGACTTGCCCGGCGCTTGCGCCCGGCACTCCTCGCCGAGGGGCGTTCCGGGCAGCGGCATGAAGAAGCTCTGGATCACCCATGAGGGGCGGATTCGGCGCAGCAGCGCGACGGTTTTCCGATAAGTCTCCTCGGATTCCCCCGGCGCGCCCAGCATAATGAAAGTCACGATCCGGATCCCCGCCCGCCTGAGGCGCTCGCAGGCGCGCACAATGGTGTCGTTGCTCATGGTCCGGCCGAGGATTGTGCGCCGGAGCGCCTCGTCGCCCGCCTCCACGCCGACATGCATGCGCGCGCAGCCGGCGCGCTTGAGGAGCCGCACGCGTTCCTGGGTGAGGAGCGCGGGATGTCCGTTCACCCAGAAAGGCTTCTTGATCGTCGCGCGCCAGCGGACCGCGAACTCCCCGAGCCAGTCGATGTCCTGGGCGAAGATGTCGTCGTTGAAGCCCACGATGGCCGTGTCCGGATCCCGCGCGAGGGCCGCGGCGGCCTCGGCGATCACGCGCTCGACGGGCAAGCGCCGCTGAAACGCCGCGCCGTAGGCACCGAGGCGGCCGGCGTTGCTGCAGTAGCGGCAGCGATAGGGGCAGCCGCGCGAGGCGGCGAACTCGTGGCCGATCACGCGGCGCTCGAACTTGAAGTCGGGGCAGGCGTGGAAAATGTCGCGATCGGGAAGCGGGAGGTCGGCCAGGTCGGCCAACTCGCCCGCGGCGGCCGGATCGCCGCCGGGGCGGATGAGGCCGGGGCGGTCCGCCTCGCCGGCGACGAAGGCGGCCGCGGCGCGCTCTCCTTCGCCGCGGACGATGGCGGTGACGCCGGGCACGGCGAGGGTTTCATCCGGCGCGAAGGTCGGATGCGGCCCGCCGGCCAGAAGCGCCGCTCCGGTGGCGGCGGCCGCCGCCGCGATCGGACGCAGAAGCGCCGCCTGCGGCGTGGCGAGGGACACCAGGACGAACCGGGCTCCGGCCGCGGCGATTTCCGCTCGGGCCTGGACCTCGGTCAAGTGCCAGGGCATGCGGAGGACGACCCGGCAGCCCGCGGCCGAAAGCACGGCCGCGATCTGCCCGACCCCGCGGTGAAAGGGGACGTAATGCTTGCGGTCGGGGGGCGGCAGTGGAAGATAGAAGAGAACTCGCGTTAGGGACATTAGGGGCCATGCGTTCGCGCCCGAGCTGAGCGCCGCCAAAAAACCTCGCCCCGGCCGGCGCGCCGCCGTTGAACGATCAGGGCCCTCCGTATGCCGGCCGCCACGGGTGGCGCCCCTCGGGGTTTCTTCTATAATGGACGATTATAGGTACAGAAAGCCTGCCGCACCAGGCCCCGACACGCCGCGGAAGAGGCGTTTCGACGGCGCCGCGGGGAAGGCGCCCGCAGAGACGCGATTCGAGCGCCGAGGAGGAGAGTTGATCGGTAGCGAAGGAAGGAGTGCGCGCCCGTGGCGGCACCGCGTGCTTGCCGGCCTGCTTGCAGGCATCGCGGGCTGCTCCTCGGACTATTACCGGAAGGATGCGGACAGCGAGGTCTACACCATCGTCAAGGAGAAGCAGGTCGCAGTGCTGGGCGAGACCCCCGCGTTCTCGCTGGATGACTTCGGCGGAACGCCGGCTCCCACGGGCGCGGTGCTGCTCCTCAACCTGCATGCGTGCCAGCGCCTGGCGGTCAAGCACAGCCGCTCGTTTCAGAACGAGCGCGAGGCCCTCTATCTGGCCGCGCTGAGCCTGACCGGCGACCGGCATGCCTATGCGCCGCAGCTCTTCGCGAGGATCGCGGGGAGCCTCCGGGGCGACAAGGAGCGGAGCACGGGCGCGCTGGACAGCAGCGGGGGCGTGCGGAAGGCGTGGCTCTGGGGCCTGTCCTCGACGGTGAGCATCGCCAACACGCTCCTGCGGTCCTTCACGAGCAATCCCCAGGATGCCGCGTCCAGCGCCATCAACGTCGCCATCACCCAGCCGCTTCTGCGGGGCTTCGGCCCGGACATCGCCGGCGAACGCCTCACGCAGTCGGAGCGGAACGTCGTCTACGCCGTGCGCTCCTTCGAGCATGCCCGCAGGGCCCTGGCCGTCGACGTCACCCAGGCGTACCTGCGCGCGCTCCAGTTGTACGACTCCGTCAAGAACGCGGAGGCGAACCTGACGAGCACGCGCACCAACTTCAACCGCATCGCGGCCCACGCCGAATCGGGCCGCGTGCCGCTGTTTCAGCTCGATCAGGCCAAGACCAGCGTGCTGAGCGCCGAGGAGAGCGTCAACCGCAGCCGGACGAGCCTCAGGGACGGGTTGGACTCCCTCAAGCTCGTCCTCGGACTGCCGATCGAGCAGGCCATCGAGCTCGACACCTCGGAGCTGGCGCTTCTCACCGCCATGGACGTGAGCGAGCTCGGCGTGGACAGCGAGGAGGCGATTCAGATCGCCCTCAACTGCCGCCTGGACCTGCTCAACCGCCGCGACGGCGCCGCCGATGCCGAGCGGGTCGCCGCCATCGCCGAAGATCAGCTCAAGGCCCAGCTCGACGTCTCGGGCCGGATCTCGATCCCGACGCCGGACCAGCGCGAGGCCCAGCGCCCCGGTTATTTCAAGGCCGAACGCTTCACCTACGACGCGGGGTTCCAGCTCGACCTGCCGCTGGACCGCAAGAACGAGCGCAACACGTACCGGCGGGCGCTCCTCGACTTGGAGCGCGCGCGCCGAAACCTCGTCGACGCCGAGGAGCGGATCAGGCGCGAGGTGGCCGTGGCGCACCGCACCGTCGACCGTGCCTATCGCAGCTACCAGATCGAACAGGCGAGCCGCGAGGTGGCGCACACCCGCGTGGAGAGCACGCAGGAGCTGCTCAAGTACGGCCGCGTCGAGACGCGCGACCTGCTCGAAGCCCTCGATGCCGAGCTCCGAGCCAACAACGCGGTCACCGCGGCGCTCATCGAGTTCCGGGTGGCGTATCTGGGGTTCCTGCACGCCATCGGGATCCTGCACGTGGATGAAGAAGGTGCCTACATCGATCTTGCCCGGGAGGAAGGCGATGCCAAGAGCGAAGGATAGAGACCTCGCGCGGGCGGCGGCCCTCGCGGCGGCCGCGCTGCTGTGCCTCGCCGGCTGCGGCCGGCAGAACCCGCGCGAATCGGCGGCGACCTGGCGGGTCGTGCGCCAGGATCTCCCCATCGAGATCCAAAAGGGCGGGTCGCTCAGAGCCGCGCGCAACAGCGAAGTCCGGTGCGAGGTGCTCGGCGAGAGCCGCATCGTCTTTCTGGTGCCCGAGGGCTCGCAGGTCAAGGAAGGCGACGTCCTGGTCAAGCTCGATTCCTCGGACCTCGAGGAGCGGCTCACCCAGCAGGAGATTCAGTACCAGAACGCGCTGGCCGCGAAGATCCAGGCCGAGGAGGAGTACCTGATCCAGGAGAGTCAGAACGAGAGCGATGTCGACCAGGCGCTCCTCGCCTTCGAACTGGCGGCGATAGACCTGCAGAAATACACGGGCCTGAGCGTCCCGGTGTTCGGCCCGGCGCGGGGGAACATGGCTTCCGACTCCACCGCCTCGTCTTCGGCGCCGGAGGAGGTTCTCGACACCGTGCTTCCCCCCGAACTGGAAGTCGAGCGGATCCTCGCGATCCCGTTGGTGTCCTACACGAACGGCGATGCCGCCCAGCTCTGGCGCGAGGCCGACAGCGCCGTCAAGCTCGCCGCGGCGGAGTTGGAGAAGGCGCGGGGCGACAAGGACGGCAGCGAGGCGCTCTTCGCCAAGAAGTTCATCGCCGAGAGCGATGTGGTCCGGGACCGCATCTCGTTCCAGCGCGCCCAGATCAATCTCACGAAGACCGAGGAGCAGCTACGGCTGCTGAAGGAGTTCACGCACCCGCGCAACGTCAAGCAGTACGCCTCCGCCGCCAGGGAGAAGGGCAAGCAGATGGAGCGCGTCAAACGCAAGGCGCGCGCGTCGCTCTCGGGCGCCGAGGCCAGCCGGAAGTCGAAGACCAGCACCTACGAGCACCAGAAGAAGCTGCTGGAGCGCTTTCAAGACCAGGTCGAGAAGTGCACGATCACGGCGCCGACGCCGGGCATGGTGGTCTACGCGCGCCCCGAGGGAATGCGCCAGATGAGCGGCCAGTACATCGAGGAAGGCGCGCTGGTCCGAGAGCGGCAGCGTCTGATCGATCTGCCGGATCTTTCGCAGTTCGTGGCGGATGTCTTGATCCACGAGTCCAAGATCGGGCAGGTGGAGACGGGCCAGCGGGCCGATGTCACGATCAGCGCTCGGCGCGGCGTCACCCTGAACGGCAGGGTGACCCGCGTGGGAGTGCTGCCGGACACCGTCGATCGGTGGCGGAACCCGGACCTCAAGCAGTACGCCGTCCAGGTGGCGATCAACGACGCGCGGGGGCTCGATCTGAAGCCCGGCCTGACGGCCAACGTGGTGATCAAGGTCGATCTGCGGCCGAACGTCCTCGTCGTGCCGCTCCAGGCGGTCACGGCCATCGGCAACACGCGCGTCGTTCAGATCGTCCGGGGGCAGAGCGTCGTGCGCCAGGAGGTCAAGATCGGCAAGTACAACGATGTGTACGTCGAAATCTTGGAGGGCCTCGCGGAGGGCGACGAGGTGCTGCTCCAGTCGGTGCCGCAGGATGAAGGCGCCGGCGCCAAGGGGAAGGAGGGCGGCCGCGGGGAAAACGCGAACAAGAACGGGAGCAACGCCGCGGCGCCCGCTCCCGCCGCGGCGCCCGCCGCCGGCGCGGCGGAAGGGAAGCGGCGCGCGCCGGCGGGTCTCGACAACCTGTCCGATGAGCAGAAGGCGGAATTCAGGAAGAGATCCGAGGGCAGGCCGAAAGCCCGCGGCGGGCAGGGCGCCGAGGGCGGCCCATGACGCGGGCGGCGGCGGGCGGAGGCGCGGGGAGCCGCAACGGCGCCATCGTGAGCATCGAGCGCCTGAGCAAGATCTATCGCCTCGGCGGCGGCGAGGTGCGGGCGCTGGACGCGGTTTCGCTTGCCATTCCCGAGGGCGAGTTCGTCGCGATCATGGGCGCTTCGGGTTCGGGCAAGTCGACGCTGCTCAATATCCTCGGATGTCTGGACCGGCCCACGGAGGGCGCCTACTACCTGGGCGGCGAGGATGTCTCCAAGCTCGGCGACAACGCCCTTTCCATGCGCCGCTGCCGGTTTCTCGGCTTCGTCTTCCAGTCCTACAACCTGATCCCGCAGCTCACGGTGCTGGAGAACATCGAGATCCCGCTCTTTTACCAGGGGCTCTTGCCGCGCGCGTGCCGGGAGCGGTCGCGCGTCCTTGCCGAGCGGGTGGGGCTCGCGGACCGGCTCGATCACCGCCCGACGGAGCTCTCGGGCGGCCAGCAGCAGCGCGTCGCGGTGGCCCGGGCGCTGGCCAACGACCCGCTGGTGATTCTGGCCGACGAGCCCACCGGCAACCTGGACAGCCGGACCGGCGAGGAGATCATGGACTTGATCCTCGGGCTGCACCGGCAGGGCAAGACCATCATCCTCGTCACGCACGACGCGAAGGTCGCGACGCACGCCCAGCGGATCATTCGCCTGGCGGACGGCATCATCATCGCCGACGAACGCCGGGAGGAGGGGCCTGATGTGGTTGCATAGGGTCCTCAGAACGGTGCGGCTGGGATCCAAGAGCCTGATGCTCCACAAGCTCAGGTCGTCGCTGACGGTGCTCGGCATCGTGTTCGGCGTGTCCTCGGTCATCGCCATGCTCAGTATCGGCGAGGGCGCCAGGTGGGAGCAGGAGCAGGAGATCAAGCGCCTGGGAAGCGACAACATCATCCTGAGGAGCGTCAAGCCGCCCGAGGACCGCAGCATGAACGTCGCGAACGAGCAGGTCATCGAGTACGGACTGAAGTACGACGATCTGGCGCAGATCCGCCAGACGGTGCCCACGGTCCGGGGCGGCGTGCCGGCGCGCATCACGCGCCAGGAGGCGCGCTTCGGCGAGACGGCCATCGACGCGCGCATCGTGGGCACATCCCCCGAATTCCTGAAGGCCGTGAACGCGAGCCTAGACGCGGGGCGCTTCCTCGCCCCGCTCGATGACGAGGAGCCGGTCTGCGTCATCGGCGCGACGATCAAGGGTAAACTCTTCCCCGTCGAGGATCCCCTGGGGCGGGACATACAGATCGGCATGGACTTCTTCCGCATCATCGGCGTGATGTCCGTGGGCGGCGGCGCGACGGGCGCCGGGTCGGGCGTCGCCGCCGAGGACCGCAACCGCGATGTCTACCTGCCCCTGGGGACGATGATCAACACCCAGGGCGATGTGCTGATCCGGCGCAGCTCGGGCTCCATGGAGGCCGAGCGCGTGGAACTGCACCAGGTCATCGTCAACGTGAGCGACGTCGCCCAAGTCGAGCCGTCGGCGAACTCGATCCGCCACATCCTGAGCCGGAACCACGCCAAGCAGGACTACGAGGTGGTCGTGCCCCTGGAGCTGTTGCGCCAGGCGGAGCGCACGCAGCGCATTTTCCAAATCGTGCTGGGGTCTATCGCCGCCATCTCGCTCCTGGTGGGGGGCATCGGCATCATGAACATCATGCTGGCGAGCGTGACGGAGCGCACCCGCGAGATCGGCATCCGCCGGGCGCTCGGAGCGCGGCGGCAGGACATTGTCGTCCAGTTTCTGGTGGAGACCATCGTCCTTTCCACCTCGGGCGGGCTCTTCGGCCTGTTCCTCGGCATCTCGATTCCCTTGCTCGTCCAGCACATGGCCGGCATGCGCACCATCGTCACGCTGACGAGCCTGCTCCTGAGCTTCTGCATCTCGGTTTCCGTGGGGCTGATCTTCGGGATCTACCCGGCGCGCCGGGCGGCGGCGCTCGACCCGATCGAGGCGCTCCGGCACGAGTAGCCCCGCGCGGCCCGCGGCCCCGCCGATTGAGTTAGGTTTTACCTAATAATATATTGCATAGAATTCATTACGTGTCGGCGCCCGAATCCCTCTTGCATCCCCCAGGGGTCGTGCCTATAATCCGCCGTTGCCTCTACCCGCGGTAGGGCGCGGTGGAGGCAGGCGGCGTTTTTTGCCATATAATCTTCCATTAGAGGCCCTCCATGGAGAAGATGGATGCTGACAGCCGGCCGGATGCGGCCGCCGGGGAGCGGGGCGCGCGCGCGAGCCTGAATCTGTCGCCGAACGCGCACGAGGTGCTGCGGGCCCGCTACCTGAGGAAGAACGAGCGCGGCGAGGTTATCGAGACGCCCGAGGAACTCTTCCGGCGCGTCGCCCGGGCGATCGCATCGGCCGAGGCGCACTATGGCCTCTCGACCGCCGGACGGGAGGAGGTCGAGGAGCAGTTCTACGATCAGCTCGCCACCGGAAGGTTCATGCCGAACTCCCCGACCCTCATGAACGCGGGCCGCCGCCTGGGCATGTTGAGCGCGTGCTTCGTCCTGCCGGTCGAGGACAGCATCGACGGGATCTTCAGCTCCGTGCACCACGCCGCGCTGATCCAGAAGGCCGGCGGCGGCACCGGGTTCTCCTTCAGCCGGCTGCGGCCGGCCGGCGACATCGTCCGCTCCAGCGGCGGCACGACCTCGGGCCCCCTCTCCTTCCTGAACGTGTTCTCCCGGGCGACCGATGCGATCCAGCAGGGCGCCTTTCGGCGCGGCGCCAACATGGGCGTCATGCGCGTCGACCACCCCGACATCGTCGCGTTCATTCGGGCCAAGGAAGACAAGGCGGCCCTGACCAACTTCAACTTGTCGGTCGCCGTCACCGACGCCTTCATGGAGGGGCTGCTCAAGGAGCCCGATGGCGCCCACGTCGTCGTCAATCCGCGCAACGGCGAGGAGAAGGCTCTGGCCAAGGAAGATGGCGCGCCCTGGACGCGCCGCGAGATCTTCGACCTCATCGTGGACCGCGCCTGGGAGAGCGGCGAGCCGGGCGTGATCTTCATCGACCGCATGAATCGGGACAATCCGACCCCGGCCGTGGGCGAGATCGAGGCCACGAACCCCTGCGGCGAGCAACCGCTCCTGCCCTACGAATCCTGCAACCTGGGCAGCATCAACCTGGCCAAGTTCGTGCGCCGCGCGGCGGGCGACGCCGCCGTGGACTACGAGGCCCTGCGCGGCACGGTCAAACTCGCCGTGCGCTTCCTGGACAACGTCATCGACGTGAACCGCTATCCCCTGGCGGAGATCGAGAAGATCACCCGCGGGAACCGCAAGATCGGTTTGGGGATCATGGGATTCGCCGATGCCTTGTTCGCCCTGGGCATCCCCTACAACTCGGAAGCGGCGCTCCGCTTCGCCGAGGAGCTCATGGAGTTCGTCAACGAGGAGTCGCATGCCGCCAGCGAGGCGCTCGCGGCCCAGCGCGGCGTCTTCCCGAACTTCCCGGGCAGCGTCTGGGAGCAGCGGGGCCGGCCGATGCGCAACGCGGCGACGACAACGATCGCGCCCACGGGCACGATCTCCATCATCGCCGACTGCTCGGGGGGCATCGAGCCCTTGTTCAGCGTCGCCTTCTGGCGCCAGGTTCTCGACGGCAAGCGCCTGCCGGAAGTCAACCGGCAGTTCATGGCCGCGGCCACCGAGCGGGGCTTCCTGCGCCCCGGCCTGGTGGAGGAGTTGGCCGAGAAGGGCTCGCTGAAGGGCGTGGAAGGCATCCCCGAGGAAGTGCGGCGCGTCTTCGTCACGGCGCACGACGTCAGCCCGGAGTGGCACGTGCGCATGCAGGCGGCGTTCCAACGCCACTGCGACGCGTCGATCTCCAAGACCATCAACTTCCCCCGCGAGGCCACTCGGGAGGATGTGCGCCGGCTCTACCTCCTGGCGCACCAAGAACACGTCAAGGGCGTGACCGTGTACCGCGACGGGAGCCGCGAGCTCCAGCCCATGACCTTGACCAAGAAGGGCCGGAAGCCCGAGGACAAGGACGCGCTGCCCGAACGGCTCAAGCCCCTCAGGCTGCCGGAGATCATGAGTTCCCTCAGGGTCAGGCAGATCACGCCCTTCGGGAACATGCACGTCAAGATCACGGTGGAGCCGCGCACGGGCCGGGAGCGCGAGCTCTTCGCCCAACTGGGGCGGGGCGGCGATGTGGCCAACTCGGACCTGGAGGCCGTGTGCCGCCTGACGAGCCTGTTCCTGCGGTGCAACGGCAGGATCGAGGATGTCGTCGAGCAGCTCGACGGCATTGGGTCGAGCCTCTCGGTGCCCTCCCGCGCCGGCCGCATCATGTCCCTGGCCGACGGTCTGGCCAAGGCCATCCAGAAGTACCTCTTCCTCAAGAAGAAGTTCGGCCTGGAGAAGCTGCTCCTCGGCCAATTCGACATGGGGCCCCTGGAGGAGTCGCTCAAGGAGCGGAAGAAGATCGGCCACGACAACGGCGCCACGACGTTCCGGGTGAAGTGCCCGGAGTGCAACAACGTGCTCGATTTCGCCGAGGGCTGCGTCGTGTGCCACGGGTGCGGTTTTTCCCAGTGCTGAGCCCGGTCTTGTTCGCCCGCGCCGCGTGTGGTAGTTTCTAACTTCTCCGCACTGCCGCGGGCAAGGAGTCGCACGCGTGGAGCTGTTCGTCCCCGGGAGAATCTGTCTGTTCGGCGAGCATTCGGATTGGGCCGCGGGCCACAGGCGCCAGAATTCCGCCCTGGAGAAGGGCTGCGCCATCATCGCGGGGACCAACCAGGGGCTGCACGCGCGCGCGACGCCGGACGCCGGGAAGCTCGTTCTGCGCTCGGTGCTCCCGGACGGCACGGAGCGGACGTGGAGCGCGGACATGCGCCCCGAGGCGCTGCTCGCCGAGGCGCAGGCGGGCGGGTTCTTCAGCTACGCCGCGGGCGTGGCCTACCAGGTGCGCACCAACTGGCGGGTGGGGGGCCTCGCCATCGACAACCACCGCACGGACCTGCCCATCAAGAAGGGTTTGTCCAGTTCCGCCGCGATTTGCGTCCTCGTCGCGCGCGCCTTCAACCGCCTCTACGACCTGCGTCTGACGGTGCGGGGCGAGATGGACCTGGCCTACCGCGGCGAGATCACGACGCCGTCCCGCTGCGGCCGCATGGACCAAGGCTGCGCCTTCGGGCGCCGGCCGCTGCTGATGGCCTTTGACCAGGACATGGTCGCGGTGCGCGAGCTGAGCGCGGGCGGCCGGTTCCACTTCCTCATTGTGGACCTGAAGGGCATCAAGGACACCGTCAGAATTCTCAGCGATCTCAGCCGCTCGTACCCCTTCGCGCGCACGCCGCGCGATGAAGCGGTGCAGGAGTATCTCGGCCCGATCAACCGGCGGATCGTGCACGCGGCGGCCGCGGCCATCGAGGCCGGCGACGCTCCGGAGCTGGGGCGGCTCATGCGGGAGGCCCAAGAGCTTTTCGACGCGCGCCTCGGCCCCTCCTGCCCGGAGGAACTAGCCGCGCCGCGCCTGCACGAGTTGCTGGGATACGCGCCGCTGGGATGCCTCGTCCTCGGCGGCAAGGGCGTGGGCTCTCAGGGCGACGGCGCCGCGCAGATCCTGTGCCGCGGCCCCGAGGAGCGCGACCTGGCCGCGGCGCTCATCAGGGAAGGGCTGGGCATGGACTGCGTGCCGCTCGACATCCAGCCGGCGCAGGCCGTCGCGCGCGCCGTCATCCCCGCGGTGGGCTTCGGCGTCGAGCTTTTTCCGGCCTCGAAGGTCGTCCAGAAGGAGCTGTTCCCCATCGTGGACCGCCGGGGCGTGGCCAAGCCCGTGCTGCTCTGCAACCTCGAGGAAGCCGGCGCGTGCGGCCTGGAGGACATCACCGTCGTCGTGCGCCCCGAGGACCGGTCGCAGCTTGAGAGCTTCTTGCGCGACCCCGTGGCGCCGGAGCAGGCGCACCGCCTCGGGCCTGACCAGAAGCCTTACGAACAGCGCGTGCCCGCCCTCGGCCGCGGCGTCCGCTTGGTGTCGCAGGAACGTCCGCAGGGGATCGGGCGCGCGGTGTTTTGCGCCCGCGAGCGCGTCGGCCCGCATCCCTTCGTCCTGTTCCTCGGCGACCACGTGTACCGCTCGCGCGAGGACCGCTCGTGCACCGAGCAGCTCCTCGATGTCTTCGCCCGCGCCCAGCGCAGCGTCATCGGCGTCAAGGTCGTGTCCGAGAAGGCGCTCGCGACGACGGGCATCGTCTCCGGGGCGTGGGTCGAGGAGGGCCGGCTGCTCGAGATCACGGACGCGGTGGAGAAGCCGAGCGTGCTGGAGGCGCGCGAGCGCCTACGCATGCCGGGCCTGCCCGAGGGGAGCTATCTGGGCTTTTTCGGGCTCTACGTGTTGGGGAGCGAGGTCTTCGGGCACCTGGAGACGGTCATTACCCAAGGATTGGACAACGCGGGCCGGTTCGAACTGACCGCGGCCCTGGACATCATGCGCGCCCGCGAGGGCTGCCTCGGGTACGTCGTCGACGGCGAGAGCTACGACGTCGGCTTCCCGGACGGCTACCTGGCCGCGCTGAAGGCGTTTCGCGGCTCCGCCGCGCGCAGGAACAGAAGGGGACGGCAATGAGCAAAGAAATCGAACGCATGGCGGTGGACACCATCCGTTTCCTGGCGGCCGACGGCGTCCAGAAAGCGAATTCGGGGCACCCCGGCATGCCCATGGGCATGGCCGATGCGGCCTTCGCCCTGTGGACCAAGTTCCTGCGGCACGACCCGGCCGCGCCGGAATGGCCTGACCGCGACCGCTTCGTCCTGTCGGCGGGGCACGGCTCGATGCTGCTCTACGGGCTCCTCCACCTCTGCGGCTACGATCTGTCCCTGGAAGACCTGAAAAACTTCCGGCAGTGGGGCAGCCGCACCGCGGGCCACCCGGAGTACGGCCACGCGCCCGGCATCGAGACGACGACGGGCCCCTTGGGACAGGGTTTCGCCAACGCGGTGGGCATGGCCATCGCCGAGCGCATGATGGCCGCGCGCTTCAACACCGAGAAGTATGTCCTCATCGACCACCGGACCTACGCGATCGCGGGCGACGGCTGCATGATGGAAGGCGTCGCCGCCGAGGCCGCGTCCCTGGCCGGGCACCTGGGCCTCGGGAAGCTCATCGTCCTGTACGACGACAACGGTATCACGATCGAGGGGAAGACCGAGCTCGCCTTCAGCGAGGATGTGGGCGCGCGGTTCAAGGCCTACGGCTGGCGCGTCGCCGCGGTGAACGGTCACGATCGCGCGCAAGTGGGCGCCGCGATCAGGCGCGCGCAGAAGAACGCCGACAAGCCCCACCTCATTATCTGCAAGACGCACATCGCCTACGGCGCGCCCACCAAGCAAGACACCCACGATGCCCACGGCGCCCCGCTGGGCGAGGACGAGATCCGCGCGGCGAAGCAAGCCTGCGGCCTGCCGCCGGATCAGCAGTTCTACGTGCCCGAGGAGGTTCGGGGCTGGTTCACGCGGCTGGGGCGCAGGCTCCGGCGCGCCAGGGAGGCCTGGGAAGCGATGTACGCCGCGTACAAGGCCGAGGAGCCCGGGCGGGCCGAGGCCTTCGAGCGCTTCCTGGCCCGGGAGATGCCCGCGGATCTGGAGGCGGCCCTCCCGGTCTTCGAGGTCGGGAAGGGCATCGCCACGCGCGCGTCCTCGGGCCTGGTCCTGAACGCCCTGGCCGCGAAAATACCGGGCTTGGTGGGGGGATCGGCGGATCTGGCGCCATCCAACAACACCTTTATCAAGGACGGCGGCTCCATCCGCCGCGGCGACTTCGCCGGGCGCAACTTCCATTTCGGCGTCAGGGAGCACGCCATGGGCGCGGTGATGAACGGACTGGCGCTGCACGGCGGCTTCCGGCCCTACGGCGGCACGTTCTTGGTGTTCTCCGATTACATGCGCCCGCCCATCAGGCTGGCGGCGATGATGGGGCTTCCGGTGGTCTACGTCTTCACGCACGATTCGATCTTCGTCGGCGAAGACGGCCCGACGCATCAGCCCGTCGAGCAGATCGCGGCCCTCCGGGCCATCCCGAACCTCGATGTCCTCCGGCCGGCCGACGCGAACGAGACGGCCTGCGCCTGGCTCCATGCGCTCAGGCGCCGCGACGGTCCCGCGGCGCTCTGCCTCACGCGGCAGAACCTGGCGACGCTGGACCGGACGAAGTACGCCCCCGCCGAGGGGGTCTACAAGGGCGCCTACGTCCTGAGCGACGATGCCGCGCCGTGGGACTGGATTCTCGTGGGGAGCGGCAGCGAGGTGCACCTGTGCCTGGAGGCGGCGGAGATCCTGCGCCGGGAGGGCGCGCGCATCCGCGTGGTCAGCATGCCCTGTTGGGAGCTCTTCCTCAGGCAGGACGCCGCTTACCGGGAATCGGTTTTTCCCGCGGGCGCGCGTTGCGCGGCGGTGGAGACCGGCGTGCGCCAGGGTTGGGAGCGTTTCGCGGGGAAGGACGGCGTCTACCTGACGATCGAGCGCTTCGGCGCCTCGGCGCCGTTCAAGAAGCTCGCCGAGGAGTTCGGGTTCACGCCGCAGCATTTGGCGGCGGAGCTTGCGCGGGCGAAATGACCGACTTGGACGGGCGTCCGGCGGAAACGGCGGGCTGGTGACGGCATGGACGACATTGGCGCCCTCTGGCCCTATGCCACCGCGGCGTTGGACATCGCCGTGTCCGCCGCCGCTTCGGCCCACGCCGTGCTGCACAAGCGCGACAGCCGCGCCGCGGTGGGTTGGGTCGGGCTGATCTGGCTCGTCCCGATCGCGGGCACGCTGCTTTACCTGTGGCTCGGCATCAACCGCATCCAGCGGAAGGCGCGCTCCCTGCGGGCGCAGCGGCCGCACCCGGAGCCTCAGGAGGTCCTGCCCGAATGCTCCGCCGAGGCGTTTTCGGCGGCCTGCGGTCCCGAAGGCGGCCACCTGGCCTCGCTGGCGCAGCTCGTCGGCGACGTGACGAAGCGTTCCCTCGTCGCCGGGAACCGCGTCGAGCCCCTGGAGAACGGCGATGAAGCCTATCCGGCCATGCTCCAGGCCATCGAGGGCGCGTCGCGATCCATCACCCTGTGCACGTATATCTTCAACTACGACCGGGCGGGGCGGCGGTTCCTGGCGGCGTTGGCGCGCGCGGCGAAACGGGGCGTGGCGGTGCGCGTGCTCGTGGACGATGTGGGGGCGCGCTACGGCTGGCCGCCGATTCCGTGGACGGCCCGCCGCGCCGGCTTCCCCATCGTGGGGTTCATGCATACCCTGATCCCTTGGCGCTTCCGGTACTTCAACCTGCGCCTGCACCGGAAGATCATGGTGGTGGACGGGGCGACCGGCTTCACCGGGGGGATGAACATCAGCGAGGGCAACTGCCTCGAATTCAGGGCGCGGGATCCCATCAGGGACATCCATTTCCGCCTCACCGGGCCGATCGTTCGCCAGTTGCAGGCGATGTTCGCCGAGGACTGGGAGTTCACGACCGGCGAGGTCCTGGAGGGAGAGCCCTGGTTCTCGGAGACGCCGGCGGACGGCCCCGCCGTGGCGCGCGGCATTCCCGACGGACCGGACGAGGATTTCGAGAAGCTGCGCCTCGCGATCCACGGCGCCATCGCCTGCGCGCAGCGCTCCATCATCGTCGTCACGCCCTACTTTCTGCCGGATGCCGCGCTGATCACCGCCCTGAACGTGGCCGCGATGCGGGGCGTCGGCGTCGACATCGTCCTACCGGAGGTGAACAACCTCAAGATGGTGAAGTGGGCTTCCACGGCGCTCCTGTGGCAGCTTATCCAACGGGGCTGCCGGGTCTGGCGCTCGCCGCCGCCTTTCGACCACGGCAAGCTCATGCTGGTCGACGATGCGTGGACGCTGCTGGGCTCCGCCAACTGGGATCCGCGCAGCCTGCGCCTCAACTTCGAGTTCAACGTGGAGTGCTACGACCGCGCGCTGGCCGCGGCGCTCGCCGCGCGGTGCCGGTCGGTCATCGCGCGCTCCCGCCCGGTGGGCATGGCCGACGTGGACGGGCGGCCCCTGCCCGTCAAGCTCCGGGACGGGGTGGCGCGGCTGTTCTCTCCCTACCTCTAGCCGTCCGCGCCGAGGTTCCGTCCCGGGCGGTCAATTTTCCGAACCCGTGGTCTCTTCTTCCCGCGCCGGGGCTTCGGGGAAGAGGAGCACGAAGCGCGGCTGTTCTCCGGAGGCGGCGAGTCTGAGCGGTTCGTAGCCGGGCGCTCGGATGAGGACCGGAGCGCCCCGGGAGGCGCGCAGGCGGAAGAACCCGCCGGCGTCGGTGAGACAGAGATCCCGGTCGGAGGCCACGGAGGCGCCGGCAAGCGGCGCGCCCCGGGGAGCGGCGTTGACGATCCCCGAGAGGGTGAGAATCGTGGTCTCCCGCCGCAGGGGCGCAAAGATGCCCCCGCCGCCGAGGCCAAAGGCGCCCAGGACGCAGAGGAGCGCCAGCGCGGCCGCGCTTCTCGCGCAGGCGAGGCGGGGCCGGGCTCTGACGGTCTTTTCGGGAAGGCATTCGATCCGCACACTCTTGAATCGGACGGGGCGGGCCCGGGCTTGGGGGGCGGCGAGCGTCCGGGCTGAAACAAGCGCTCCGGTTCCGAGTACAATACGATAGAAGCCATGGCGCGCCGCTCGCGACCGCGCGGGCGGCGGCGCCGTGGTCCGGGCATGCGTGATCGCGCATTATGCAGGTGGATACGGAGAGACCCCGAGGCGACGTGATGTTGATCGCCGAGGAGGGCGCGCTGGTGCTGCGCGTGCTTCGCGGCGAGCGGGACCTTTTCCGCGCTTTCGTCGAGCGCTACGAACGCCGGGTGTACGCCGTCGCCCTGCGGATTCTCGGAGATCGGCACGATGCCGAGGACGCCAGCCAGGAGACCTTCGTGCGCGCCTTCAAGTCCCTCGCGGGCTTCGACGCGCGCCGCCCCTTCGCCGGCTGGCTCCTCGCCATCGCGGCGAACGTCGCCCGGCGGCATCTCCAGCGCCGGCGCCGGGCGCTGCCGATCGTCGAAGTCGAGGCGGCCGCCGCCGGCGCCGGGGCGTGGGGGTACGAAAGCGAGGAAAGCGCGGCGGCTCTTCGCGGCGCGGTGGCCGAGTGTCTGGAGCGCTTGAGCGATCAGAAGCGGCGGGCGCTCGTGCTGCTGCACCGGGACCGGCGCAGCTACGCCGAGATCGCCGCGATCATGGGGGTGCCCATCGGAACGGTGAAGACCGCGATTCACCGCGCGCGGGTCGACCTGCGCGAGATGCTGCGGGCGCGGGAGCTGATGTGAGGGCCGGAACCATGCGATGCGACCAGGTCAGGAACGACTTCTCGGCCTTGATCGACGGAGAGCTCGATCGCGGCGCGCGCGCCGCCTGCGAGGCGCACGCCGGCGCGTGCGCCGAATGCGCGGCGCTGTTGCGCGACCTGCGGCGCGTGCGCGCGCTCGTCGATGGGGAGATCGGCGCCCCCCGCGGCGGCGCGGCCGACGCGGTGATGCGCGCCGTGGCCTCGCCGGCGGGGCGCTGGGCGGCGCGGCGGTGGGCGCGCGCCGCCGCGGCCGTGCTCGTTGTCGCCGCTCTGGCGGGCGTCGCGCTCCTGCGGCGCGAAAAGCCGAGCGCGGTCCGGAACGTCGTCGCGGCCACGCAAGATCTGCTCGATTCCGTGGCGCGCGCGTGCTTGGAGACGGGGCGCGGCATCAGCGCGGTGCCCGAAGGCGTCGCCTCCGAGGCGCATTCGATGCTGCTCGCGTGCGCGGGAGATACCGCGGCGCAACGGTTCTCCGAGATCGTGGGCCTCGGCGGCGAGTTCGTGCCGCGGGCGGCGGCGGACGCGGCGTCGGTTCTGAGCCGCTTTCTCGGGTCGCTGCCGGGCGGCGGCGAGGCCGACGGAGGCGGCGAAAGGTGACGCGGAGACGCCGGCGGCCCGCGGTCTTGATCGCGGCCCTGTTCTGCGCGGCGGCATGCGCGCGGGGGCGGGAGGCTCCGGGGGCGCCCGCCTCGGTCCGGATCGGCTTCCGCAACCTCGATCAAGCATGGTCGCTGGTGGCGGAGTCGAGCTTCGCTCGGGCGCTGGCGGCGTCGGGGTGGCTTGAGCGTGCCGACGTGAAAAAACGCAAGGCGCAGCTCGATGCCGCGATCTCCGAAGCGGAAGCGCGGTTCGCCATGCCGCTCCGGGCGCCGCTTGCCGAGATCCTGCGCGGCTCGGGCGTTCTCGTTCTATCCGAGGAGAACGGCGCGCGGGCTTTCGCCGTCCATCTCAAACCGGCCGGGCCGGTCGACTTCCGCGCCATTGTCGCCCGCCTGATCGAACGGGATCCGGAGGTCGTCAGGCTGCGGGGGCCGGGCGCGGAGGGGGCGGAGTTCGAGCGGCTGCGCGTGAAGGGCGTGGAGTTTTTCCTGCGCATCGAGGCCGACGGGATTCTGGCGGGGAGCTCGCGCGCCCTCGCGGCGCGGGCGGCCGCCGCGCCCGCGGTTCCCGAGGACGCGTGCCTGCAGGTGTGCGTCGACTGGGGTCCGGCGCGGTCGCCGCGCGGCCTTGAGGACGCTCCGCCGCTTCCCTTCGAGCGCCTCGAATGCACGCTCAAGGCGACCAGCGCGGGGATCGAACTCGCCGGGGAGGCGCGCTGCGGGGACGCGGCGCTGGCGGCGCCCTTCGCGGGCGCGGCCTCGCCGCGCCCGCGGCTCGGGAAAGCGTCGCCGCGGGAAGCGATGGCGTTGGCGGCGCTCAGCGTTGATCTCAAGGCGCTGCACGGACTCATCGAACGCCTCGGCGCGCCCGAGGAGCGGGAACTGGCGCGCCGCCGCATGGAGGGAATCGCGTCCACCGCCTTCGGCGGGCGCGCGGTCCCCGAGGTGCTCGCGGGACTCGGACCGGAAGTGTTTGTCGCCATCGGCGGGTGCGGCGAAGGCGGCGAGCCCGCGGCGTTCGCGTTGCGCGCCGCGATCCGCACGGCCGGCGCGCGGGAAGGGCTCCTCGCTCTGGGGCGGGCCCTTTGTGCCGCGGCGGCGCTCCAGGAGCGCGAGGCGCGCATGGAGGAGGAGGAAGGCCGGACGTGCTTCGTGTGTGCCCTGGGCGCGCACCGCCTGGCGATGGAGGTGCGGGAGGACCTCCTGTGCGTCAACACCAGCGAGGCCTTGGCGCGGGTCGTGCGCGCGGCGGCAACGGAGCTTGCGGATGAGGGCGGCGCGGCGGAACGTCCGGCCTGCGCGGCGGCGGTGGACACCGCCGCGCTCGGCGCGTGGCTGCGCCGCAACAAGGCGTTGCTCAGCGAGGGATCCGCGCGGCGCCGCGGCTTCAGGCGGCCCGACGAGATCGAGGCGGCGGCCGTCGTCTGCGAGGCGCTCGCGGGGGCGCGCGCCGCTCTGACGGCCGAGGGCTCATCGGTGAGGTTCGCGCTGAGCTTGGACTTCCCGCCGCCCTAGGCCGCGCGGGGATCACTTGGGATCGGTTCCAAGCCCGGGAATCAATCCGCCGGCCTTTTTGAGGACGCCGGCGGCCTTGTCGGCGGCTTGCTTGCCGGCCTCGGAGCCGAGGACCTTCTCGGCCTCCTTGGAAAGCTTCTCCGCGCCTTTTGCGATCTGTTTGTCCAGCTCCGCGGCGGCGGCGGCCCTGCCGGCATCGACGAGCATTCGCTTGAGGCTCTCCCTGAACTCCGCGCTCCAGGAGAATTCCGGCGCCGCGAGGGTGCCGCCGATCCGCAGGCCCTTGATCGCGAGGGTCTTGGCGTGATTGACCGCGTCGCAGAAGTCCTTGGCGGGGATGCCGATGATCGTGGCGTGCTTCCCATCGGGCGCGATGTCGAGATTGCTGAGCACCAGGTCCGGCACCGCCGCCAGGGCGGAGAAGTTCGTCAGGCTGGCGCCGGCCTCCAGATTCGCCACGCCTTCCTTGAGCGCGACGGGGAGGGAGAGGCCGAAAAGCGGCTTCAGCAGGGCGAGTTTCAGGCTTTCGGTCTTCGCGTCGAGTTTGAGGAGCGCGTCGGCGCCGGCCTGCAGGCCGAGGGTGCCGCCGAGGTTCATGCGGCCCTGGTCGGCGAAGCTCCCCCTCAGAGCGAAGGTGACGGGTTTGTCGTGGTCCAGGGGGGAGGACGACAGGTTCTCCACCACGGCGTTCGCGCCGGTGAGGGGGGGAAGCTTCTCCTCGGGCTTGGAAGCATCGCTGAGCTCCAGTTCCAGGTCCTCGATTCGCACCCGGCGCACGACGACGCGGGGTTCGATGCGCCGGACGTACTCCGCGCGCCCGGTCTTGATTTGCTCGGGCGGGGGCGGAGCCTTCTTCTCCGCCTTGCGCTCGTCCCGGCGCTTCTCGGCTTCTTGCGCCCGCCGCTCCTTGAGCTTTTCGGCGACCTGCTTCAGGCGCTCGAGCCAGTCGGTGAGGCGCGCCGCGTTCTTCTCCTCCTCGGTGGGCGCCTGCGGCTCCTCCCCGAGGTCCTCGAAGTTGAAGCTGCCGTCCTCGTTGCGCTCGACGTGCATGCGCACCGTCGCCAGCGTCACGTCGTCGACGACGGCGCGGCCGCGCAGGAGCTCGGACAGGGAGAGCTTGCCTTCGCCCCGCGCGGCGGCGAACACGTTTTCCCCCGGCCGGCGCGCGTCCGCAACGGCAAGGTCGGTGAAGGCGAGCGTGCCGGTGAAGGGGTTTAGGCTGAGGGATGCGAAGGTGACGGAGGTTCCGAAGGCGGCGGAGGCGCCGCGCTCGGCGAAGGTCTTCGCGAAGGAGCTCATGAGAAGCCCGGTCGCGGCGGCGAGAATCGCCAGGACGGGCAGGGCGACGGCGAGCCTGAAGGGCAAAAAGCGTTTCACGGGCGAGCCTCCTTCAGTTCCCGGAACCGAGGAACAACCACCGTAGGGCGCGCATTAACCAGAGGTTGGTGATCGTCTTGAAAAGCTTGGACTTCGAGAGCCGCGCGACGACGGCCTCGCGGTAGCGCAGGACGCCCCACCTGAGCGGGAAGAACAACGCGGCGCCGCCGGCGGCTCCCAAGAGCGCGCCCCCCATGACGGCGTAGCGGTCCAGGCTCAGCAGGCCGATGACGGGCAGGTTGAGCGCCCAGGCCCAGAAACCTTGGAGCGGCAGAGACTCGAGGGCCCAATACCCCGTCGCGCCGCACAGGTCGCTCAGAAAAGACACCCGGCAGATCTGCGCGACCGCCATGGCGCCGAGGGCGAAGGGGAAGCTCACCTTGAAGATCAGGATGACGGCCAAAAGCGCGAGCGCCAGTCCCGAAGCGAAAGGCACCAGGCCGAGCATGAGGCCGAGCCCGAATCCGAGGGCGATCTGCGTGGGCGATTCCGCGCCCGCGAGCCCCCGGAAGAACTTGCGTATCAGTTTCAGTATCAGCATGCGCGCGGACTCCTCTCGGGCCGCGGGCCGCGGGCGGCCGAAGAAGCCTCTCGGCCGCGCCGCTGCCCCGGGCCCGGAGCCTTCGGTTGCCCTCCGGCGAAAACCGTGCCGTCCCGATAGATTACCCCACGGTCCGGCGGAGCGTCAGCCCCAGGCGCGCGGCCGCCAAGAGATCGCGCCCGCGCGCCGCGGCGAGGCGCCGCGCCGCGGCCGTGTCGCCGGGCCCCACCAGGACTCCCGGCACCCTGAAGCGCCGCGCGGCCCGCATGTCGGCCTCCCGGTCGCCGAACATCAAGCTTCCGCGCCGCAGGATGGGTTGCTCGGCCAGCGCCCGGGCGAACAGGCCCGTGGCGGGCTTTCGGCAGCCGCAAGCCAGCGCCGGGCTGTGGGGGCAGAAATAGACCGCATCGATCATGACGCCTTCCTTCGCCAGCAGCCCCAGCATGCGCGAATTGACCCGGAAGAAATCCTCCAGGGTGAAGTAACCCATGCCGATGCCGGGTTGGTTCGTCACGACGATCAGGCGCAGCCCCCGGCGGGCGAGCAGCCGCAAGCCGGCGGCCGCGCCCGGCATGAGGGCCGCTTTCTCCGGTTCGTGCAGATGCGGCACGGGCGCCAGGATGACGCCGTCGCGATCCAGGAACGCCGCGGGCTTCCTCGGCGCGGCGGGGCCGGGCAGGAAGCGGCCCTCCCGGAAGGCCGCCTCGGCGGCCCGGTTGATGAGCGCCGTCGTGGAGCGGCCCGCGGCCAGAGACAGAACCACCGCCTTGCCGCCGTAGGCCTCGACGACCGCCCGCGAGGTGAGCGCCTTGGCATCGTAGTCGCCGCCCTTGATGTACAGGTCGGGCTTGAGCGCTTCGAGCGTCCGGCGCATGCGGCGCTCGCCGTGGCTGGTGACGAAGCTCACGGCCTGGAGCGCCGCGACGAGACGCTGGCGCTCCCGGAGCGGCACCAGCGGGCGCGCGTCGCCCTTGTAGCGCCGCACGGAAGCATCCGTGTTGCAGCTCACAATGAGGACATCGCAGAGGGCGCGCGCCTCGGCCAGGTAGGCGGCGTGGCCCCAATGCAGCAGGTCGAACACGCCGTTGGTGAGGCCGATCCTCCGGCCTGCCCGCTTGAGGGCGGGGATGAGGCGCGCGAGCTGGGCGCGGCTCTTGATCTTCGCCTCGAGGTCCATGGAGCTCCTTGCCGCCGGCGGGCGAGCCTCAAGGATACTGCCGGCCCCGAGGCGAATCAACCGCCTCCCCGCGCCGCCGCGGCCGGGGGAAAAAAGGCAAGTTCATGGTCCGGAAAAGTCGACATATAATGTAAGTGCCGCGGCGGGCGCGCGAACGCGGCCGTCGGTGCCGAGCGAAAGGGCGCGCCGCCAAAGGGAGGTGGACCATGGGATGGAACGGGGTTGCGGCGGCGTTGGGCGTACTGCGCCTGTTGATCTGCGCGCAGGCGCCGGCCGAGTTCGAGCGCGGGATCGCCGAGACGCAGGAGCGCGTTTTTCCCGGCGTCGTCTTCGTCAAGCCCGTCCAGGAGAGCTTCGAGGAGGGCGAGAAGCTCAAGGTCCTCGTTTACGGCAGCGGCGTCATCATCTCCGAGGACGGGCTCGTCGTCACGAATCACCACGTGTCCGAGAAGGCCGTCGAGATTCGCTGCGTCCTATCCGATCGGCGCGAGGTGCCCGCCGTGATCCTGGGGCACGACAAGGAGACCGACCTGGCGCTTCTCAGACTCGCCCTGCGCCCCGGCGAGAAGTCGCCGTGGGTGCCGCTGGGGGATTCGGAGAGCCTGAGGGAAGGGCAGTTCGTGATGGCCATGGGCGCGCCCTTCGGGTTCGTGCGGTCGGTGTCCCTCGGGATCGTGAGCAACACGCGCCGCTACTTGAGCATGTCGCCGTACAACCTCTGGGTCCAGACCGACGCCGCGATCAACCCCGGGAACAGCGGGGGTCCCCTGGTCAACATGCGCGGCGAGGTCGTCGGCATCAACGCGCGCGGAGTCTTCCTGGCGGACAACATCGGCTTCGCCATTCCGGTCAACCGCGTCAAGGAGGTGGTGGACGCGATCCTGCGCCACGGCCATGTGCCGCGCAGTTGGACCGGCGTGCAGCTTCAGCCGCTGCGCGATTTCGAGAAGAGCATTTTCATCCCCGCCGACCAAGGCGTCATGATCGCGGGCGTCGAACGGCGTTCGCCCGCCGAGCAGGCGGGTCTCAAGACGGGCGACCGGATTGTGCGCATCGGCGGCGCGGAGGTTTCCGGCATGTACATGGAGGATCTGCCCGCCTTGCGGAGGCTTCTGGCCGGGCTCCCCCCCGGGCGAGCCGTGGAGGTCGCCTATGTCCGGGGTGGAAAGGAAGCCGCGGCAAGGCTCGTCCCGGTGGCCAAGGGCAAGATCGAGGGCGATGACCTCGAGCTGAGGGAATGGGACCTGACCCTCAAGGAAATCAACCGGCACACCGACCGTCTGCTGGCGTACTTCCAGCCGGAAGGCGTGTTCATCCAGGGCGTCAAGAACGGCGGCAACGCGGCGGCGGGCGGCCTCAGTCGGTACGACATCCTCCTGAGGATCGACGGGGAGGACATCCCGGATCTGGCGGCCGCCCTCAGGGTCTATCAGCGCGCGAGCACCCTGCCGGCGGGCAAGCGCAAGGTGCTCTGCGAGGTGCTGCGCGGCGGCTACACGCGATGGTTTGTCCTGGACTTCAACCGCCGGAGCCAGGAAGGCGCGGTCAGGTCCGACAACAAGGGGAGCTTCTGAACATGCTGACGCTGCTAGTCGCGAGTTTGGCGTGGGGCGCGGCCGGCATTCCCGAGCCGGTGGCGGCGGCGGCGCGGAAGTCGGGCGAGAGCTTCGTGCGCCTATCGTTCTGGTTCGGGCCGGACACAAGGTCGATTCCCGACGCGTACCGGGATGATGACGAGCAGAACCTGGCCGATCGCTGCTACGCGCGAAGGATAGCTTTCAAGTGGACCGGTATCGTCGTCGATCCGCAAGGCGGCGTCCTGTGCGCCGATCCCTACGTGCCGCTCTGGCGCGTCACCAAGGCGGAGGCCGAGCACGGCGACGGCCGCAAGGTCGAGCTGGCGCCGGCCGCCGTTTTCGTCGACTGGAACGCGCTTCTCTTCGCGCCGAGTTCGGCGCCCGAGGCGCCCGTGGCGCACGTCGAGTTCGAGGCGGCGCGGTTCGCCCTGGGGGATCCCTTCCACCGCGTCGAGGTCATGCTCGTGGGCCGCGACCGCTATCTCCAGATCTCGCCCGCCATCGTCGATCTCGTGCCGCTCGGGCCCGAGCCGGAGTACCGGGCCATCTTCGGCCTGAGAACCGAGGACCGGCCCTTCGGCGGCGCGCTCCTTCTGAACGGGGCGGGCGCCGCGGTGGGGTTTCAGACCGAGTACGACCTGTGGGACGGTCCGGGGGGCCTCACGACCTACAACCCGGCTCAGCTCCGCGCGGGCGCGCGCATCGATGCCCGGGGGTGGGGGGATCTGTGCGCGCGGCTTGAAGCGCGCGTCGCCCGCAGCGCCCGCAAGGTGCGGATCCACCTGCGCAACGTCAAGGATGAGGAAGAGGACGAAGACCGGTACTACGGGTACGACGACTCCGAACGTAAGATTCTCGTCTGCTACGGCCTGGCCGTGGGCGGCGGCCGCTTCTTGGTGCCCGTCGACCTGGAGCGCGAAGAGGCGCATCAGATCACCAGGATCACGGTGGATGCCGGCGGCGGCGAGCGGGAGGCGCCGTTCATCGGCGTCTTCGCGCAGTGGGGCGCGCTGCTCATCGGCGGCGCCGAGGAGGTCGAACCCTTCGAGTTGCGCGCCGATGCCGAGCCGCGGCGCGGGAAGCTGTTCCTCGTCCATCGGGTCGAGGAGCGTTTCGGGCGCCGTTACCACGAAACCGACTACAACCGCTGGTTCAACGTCCGGATCGGCGCGGGCGAGGAGGAGCTGCCCGATCTCGTCAAACCGGTGGACGCGCCGGCGCTGCTCTTCGATGTCGAGGGCGGACTGCTGGGGCTGTACCTCGTCCGCAAGATCGCGGATTCGCCCGCGGCGGTCAAACGGTGGGAGCAGGTCGCCTCGCTGAGCCGGCTGGCGCCGATCCTGGCCGATGCCGCGAAGGCCTTCGACCCCCTCGCGTGTCCGCTGGCGGCTCCCGAGAAGAAGCGGATCGTCTGGCTCGGCGTCGAATACCAGCCGGTGGACCGCGACTTGATGGAACTGGAGGGGCTCCTCGGTCCCACGCGCGAGGGCCGGATCGGATTGAAGGTGTCCCACGTCTACGCGCGTTCCCCCGCCGAGGCCCTCGGCCTTGCGCCCGGAGACATTCTGCTCCGACTCGCTCAGGAGGGGGAGAGCCGACCGGTGGAGCTCAAAACGAGGTCCGGCTCGGGAAGTTCGTACTCCTGGAGAAGGTTGGTGCTCGACGACGACGACGACGACTTCCCAGCGACGCGTCTCTGGCGGCCGGCGCGCAACTATCTCACGAACCTGTTGACCAAGATCGGCCCGGGTAAGAAGGTGACGTTGACCTACCTCAGCGGCGGGCAGGAGCGCCAGGTCGACCTCGTGCTCGAGGAGGGGCCGGCGGATTTCGAGAGCGCCGAGAGACTCAAGGAGCGCACCCTCGGCCTGTCGGTGAGAAACCTCACCTACGAGGTCCGCGGCGCGCTGCGCCTGGCGCCGGATGATCCGGGCGTCGTGATCTCGAAGGTCGAGCCGGGCGGCAAGGCGGCGATCAGGTCCATCCAGGCCTACGAGATCCTCACGCATATCGGGTCGACGGCCCTCAGGAACGTGCACGATGTCCCCGCGGCGCTCGACGCGGCGCGGCGGGGAGGGGACGATCAGGTCCTTCTGAGGCTGTGGAATCTAGGCGGGACGCGCATCGTCGCCATCGATCTGGCGGCGCCGGAAGGCGAGTGAGGCGCCCGGGCGCCTTCACCATGCCACGCCGGCCGCCAGCAGCACGCTGAAGAGGAGCGCGAGCAGGGCGGAGCCGGCGAGCACGCGGTTCAGGGCGCGGCCCTCCTCGCGGTACACGGCGCGGATCAGGCGCGCGGCCAGGGGCAGCGAGGCCAGGGGCAGGAGAACCCGCGGGCCGGCGTCGCCGCGGGCCAGGAGCGCGATGGGCGCGGCGTAGCTTCCCAGGACCAGCAGCGCGTATTGGAGGCGCGCGCCCGCGGGGCCGAGGATGACGGCGAGGGTGCGCCGGCCCGCTCGGGCGTCGCCGGCGATGTCCCTGAGGTTGTTGACGACGAGAATCGCGGTGATCAGGGCGCCCACCGGCAACGCCGCGATGGCGACGGAGGCGGTGAGCGCGCGGGCCTGGACGTAATACGTGCCGCAGACGCCCGCCGGGCCGAAGAACGCGAAGACGAACAGGTCGCCGAGGCCGAGCGCGGCGAGGGGCGCCGGCCCGCCGCTGTAGCCCAGCGCCGCAAGCACCGCCGCCAGGCCGATGGCGAGGATAGGCCACCCGCCGAGGCGCACCAGGTACAAGCCGACGAGGAGCGCCAGGCCGAAGGTCAGCGCGGTGCCGAGCCTGAGGCGCGGGAGCGAAATCAGGCCCGACGCGGCGACGCGCAGGGGACCGAGGCGTTCGGCGCCATCGACGCGCTTGACGCAGTCGAAGTAATCGTTCGCGAGGTTGGCGCCGATCTGCAGAAGCAGCGCGCCGGCCAGGGCCGCCAGGGCCGGCAGCGGCGCGAAGCTTCCGTCGGCCGCGGCGAAGGCGCTGCCGACGGCGACGGGCGCCATGGCCGCGGGCAGCGTTTTCGGGCGAATGGCGAGGAACCAGGCGGCGTGGGAGGTCATGGGCGCGGAGCCTCTCCGGGTTTCGCGGCGGTGTGCAGCGCCACGGTTCCGGCCATGAAGGTTCGGACCGAGAGGAGCCGCAGGCCCGCGCCTTCGATGGCGCGGGCGAGGGACTCGGGCGGGAGAAACGCGGCGGTGGAATCCGCCAGGTACCGGTAGGCGGGCGCGTCGCCCGCCAGGAGCGCGGCGGCGAAGGGTATGACGCGGCGCATGTACCAGCGCGCCAGGGGGCGCAGCGGTCCGGGCCGCCGCGGCGAGCTTTCGAGGCACACCACGCGGCCGCCGGGCCTGACGACGCGGGCTTGTTCCGCGATGGCGCGTTCCAGGCTCACGGCGTTTCTCAACAAAAAAGCCGAAAGCACGGCGTCGAAGCAATCGTCGGGGAAGGGCAGAGCCAGGGCGTCGGCCAGGCACCACCGCAAGGGCAGCGCCTTCCGCGCGGCCATGCCCGCGCGGATCATGGGAATGGCGAAGTCGATTCCCACCACCGTGGCGCGGGGCGCCAGCCGGAGCACCTCTTCCGCCAGGACTCCGGTGCCCGTGGCGACATCGAGCACGCGCCCCGCCGTCCCGCAGGGAGCCCGGATCCAGGCGCGGTCGCGGCCGAAGGTGATGATGGCGTTCATGCGGTCGTAGCGCCGCGCGATGCGGCCGAACATGGCGCGGATGCTTCGGGCGCGGTCGGAGCCGCCGGTGTCAAGATCAGGATTACCCATCGTCGCGGTTCGCTCGCGTGGCCGGCCCGGCCGGCCACCTCGCAATCACGATATGCCCTCGCGGCCGGCGGCGTCAAGGGCGGCGCCGCGTTACTGTCGCTTGCCGGGCTTTTTCAGCTTGAGTCGGCCTGGCGCCGGCGCTACAATACTGCGGCGCAAGGGCCCGGTTTCGGCGCGTGGCGCATGCGCGGGTTGCGGAGGCGGGTTCCCGGGCCTGCGCGAAGAGGAGGAAGAGCGGTGAAGAACGCGCGTTGTTGGCTGGCGGTGTTCGGCGCGGCGGCGGTGTTGATCGCGGCCGGCTGCGGCGGGGGAGATAGCGACGACTACACGGCGGCGAAGCTGCCGCTCGATGTGGCGCCGCCCTCGGTTCCGGCGATCGATTTCCCTTGCTCGGGGGCCTTCGTTCCCGAGCAGGGCGGCGACATCCTCCTGATGGTGCCGGCGCTGTGGTTCAGCGGTGCGAAGCTTCGGTTCCGCGCCGGCGGCGGAGAGTGGAACGAAGCGGCGGTGCTGGAGCGCTTGCCGAGTGTTGGCGCGTCGAGCGCCTTCATCTGGCACACGGCGCTGGATCCGCTGCTTGCCGGGCGGCGCGTCGCGGATGTGTCGTTTCAGATCAAGGCGGTGGAAGCCTCCACCGAGATCGTGGGGCCCATCGCCATCGACAACAGCCTCATTCCGACGATTAGGGAGATGCGCGCCCTGGCGCCGTGGGGCGTGATCGATGTCGTCGTGGACATCGAGGGCGATCCCAACGAACCGTTCACGGTCGAACTCGCCTTCAGCGCGGCCGGCGGCGCGCCCGCGTGCGCGTCGGCGCGGACGCCGAATCCCGCCTCGGGCGTCGGATCCCGGGAGATCGTCATCGCGTGGGATTCGGCGCTCGATGTGCCCGCGTCGCGGAACGGACGCGTGGCGGTGGTTCTCAGGGCCGCCGTGCGCGGCGGGCGCTTCGACGATATTTTGGGCGCGCGGGAGATCGAGATCGAAATCGACAATCGCGAGCTTCCCCCGGGCGAGTTCTACGCCGCCGCGGAAATGCGCTTCCCGCGCTTCGAGCACCGGGCCGTCACGCTGGATGACGGGACCGTGTTGGTGGCGGGCGGCACCGACGATCGCTGTCTGACGAGCATCGACCGGTGCGAGGTGTTCGACCAGGAGCGGTTCGAGACGCCGGAGCCGCCGAGCTTCATGGGGGGCTGGATCGACACCGATTTCGAGGGCGAGGATATCCGTCTGGCCGGCGGCGGGCGCATCTTCCATACGCTCGATGCGTTGCCCGAGGGCGGCGTGTTGGCGGCCGGCGGCGTCGAGGACGGGCAGAGCGGCCGGCCCGCGGCCCGCGGCGAGCTGTTCGACCCTCACACGCGCCGGCTGTCCGTCATCGATGCTCCGCCGGCGTTCCCGCGGTTTCACCACACGACGGCGGTTCTGCCCGACGGCAGGATCGCGCTGTTCGGCGGACGGATCGCCGTGACGATCCAGTACCCGGATCCGTCCGACCCGCAACGGCTGCGCGAAGAGGTGAGGTATCCGACCACCGGGAGCATCGAGGTGTACGACCCGGCCGCGCCCAGCTTGGACGGCCGCGGCGCTTTCGTTCCGCTCCTCGGCGCGGGCGGACTTCCGGCGGCGCTGCCCGGCGCGCCCGGCCGCGCGCTCCACGCCACGGTTCGTATCGCGGGGGCGGACCTCCGGCTGGGTAACGACAACGACCTCTATGTGCACGCCGGCGGGCTGCGTTCCCGCAGCGCGGAGCTTTCTCCGGAGACCGTCCTCAGGCGCATGAGCGGCGGCCGGACACAGCTCATGGCGACCCTCGATGTGTACGATGCCGGGCGGCAGGTCTGCTTTGTCGGCCCCGGCGTGTTTCTCGAGGAGCCGCGGGCGCACGACGTCGCGGCCGAGAATCTCGGCTGGCACGGCGACCGCACCCACGACGGCTTCCTCGGACAGTCAAACACGTTCATCGTGTTCGGCGGGAGCGACGATAATCTGCCCACCGTGGGGCGGTGGCTGACGGAGGGCTTCGCGGCGACGTACTCCGGCGCGGGGCCGGGCGGGGGTGTTTCCTTCGTGCGCACCGACCCCTGGGACTGGGAGATTAGCGTCGTGGTCGCGCGGTTGCGGGCAGCCCTCGACGCGGGACTCCTCGCCGAAGTGCAGGCCGTGCTGGCCACGCCGTACGGCACCGTCGAGGAGGAGCGCATCGGCAAGTACTTCGCGGCGGAAATCCTGGGCGGCGGGGGGGATGCGCCCATCAACCGCGTGCATGCCCCCGCCCTGCGCCTCGTGAGGAGGATCGCCACCGAGGCGGGCGATAGAACCATCGGAACCATCTTCACCTGCGGCGGCGGGTTCTTCTACGCGGAGGGGACGCAGGTCGAAAAGTACGACGGCGTTCCCGTCGCCGCGGGCGAGCTTTTCAATCCCGCCTACAACCTGATCAACGCGTTTTTCGATCCGCCGCGGAAGCCCTACGACCTTGGAACCGTGCGGGACTACTGGTCCGAGGCCGCCGCCGACCCGCGGCCGCTGCCCAACGAGCCGAGGACGCACCGGCATCCTTCGGGGCTGGAGGGAGCGTGGCTTCTGACCGACGGCAACCTGGCCGGCGACACCTTCGCGGCGCATCAGTTGATCGCCGGCGCGAACGCCTCCGATGAGGAACGCCGGGTGCGCACCCTGCCCGCCGGACGCGCGTGGCATACCCTGAGCGCGCTGCCCGGCGCCAACCGCCGTCTGGGCGACCCCGACGATCGCGTGCTGATTGCCGGCGGCGGCCGGGGCGTTGAAGCGTGGGGCGGAGCCCCGGTGACGCCCAGCGCCGTCATCTACGTGCCGAGCGAGTGAGGGCGTGACCAGACACGAGGCGGTCTTCGCCGATGCGGCCCGTCTGGACCGCGTAGCCGATGGCGGCGCGGCGCTGGCCGTAACCTCGCCGCCGTACCCGATGATCGCCATGTGGGACCCGCTTTTCGCCGAACGCGGCGCGGGCATCGAGCAGGCGGAGGGCCGCTGCGACGAGGCCTTCGAGGGCATGCACCGCGGGCTCGATGCGGTCTGGCGCGAGGTGTATCGCGCGCTTGCGCCCGGAGGAATCGCCTGCATCGTCGTCGGCGATGCGACGCGGACCTGCGACGGGGTGTTCCGCCTTTTCGCCTCGCACGCCCGCGTCCTTGCGGGCTGTCTGGCCATCGGCTTTCAGAGCTTGCCCGGCATCATCTGGCGCAAGACGACCAACGCGCCCAACAAGTTCATGGGCTCCGGCATGCTGCCGCCCGGGGCGTACGTGACGCTGGAGCACGAGCACGTGCTCGTGCTGCGCAAGGGCGCCCGCCGCAGGTTCGCCACCGCGGCCGAGAGGCGTCTGCGAGCCGAGAGCGCCTTCTTCTGGGAGGAGCGCAACCAGTGGTTTTCGGATGTGTGGTTCGGTCTGACGGGCGCGGATCAAACCCTCTCCGCGGAGGATGCCCGGAGCCGGAGCGGCGCCTTTCCCTTCGAACTCGCCTATCGCCTCGTCAACATGTTCTCCGTGAAGGGCGATACGGTGCTCGATCCTTTCGCAGGCACGGGCACGACCATGCTCGCGGCGATGGCCTCGGAGCGCCACAGCATCTCTTATGAGATCGATGCCGCCTTCCGGCCCGTCGTGGAGGCCTCCGCGGCGGCCCTGCCAGCCTGCGCGAACCGCCGCATCCGGGAACGTCTCGAGCGCCACCGGGCCTTCGTGGAGGCGCGCGCCCGCATGGGCCGCCCGTGCGCCAACCGCAACGAGCCCCACGATGTAGCCTGCGTGAGCGGCCAGGAGCGGCACCTTCTGCTCCGCGAGGTCGCGGGCGTTGAGCGGGGGGACGACGGCGTCTTCACGGTCCGGTATGCGCCGGTCAGGGCGCCGCGGGCCGCTGAACCGGAGCGCTGAGGGGGGATCGATTACCGGCGCCTTCCCGCCGGCCCGAGGCAAGGGGCGGGCGCAGGCGTCCGATAGTTGAAGAGGACGCCAGCATGATCGCGCGACACGCCGTTCTGATGCTTCTTTGCGGGCTCGCCGCCGGTTGCGGCGGCGCCGTGTCCCTCCGGGACGAGGAGATTGTCGTGCCCTGGGACGAGGACCGCGCGCCGCCCCGCGCCGCGCGGGTCGAGGCTGCCGCCGTGGGCCCCGTCCTGACGCTCCGCGCCGCGCGCGCGCTCGCGCTGGAGGGCAATCCCGAGATCGGCATGGCGGCCATGCGGGTCGAGGCGGCCCGAGCGCGCGTCATGGGCGCCGCGAGCCGCTACCTGCCGAAAATCGACCTCACCGCGGGGTACACGCACACCTTCGATTTCTATATGGCGCAGTTGGGCGACATCCCGTTCATTCCCAGGAGCTTCGAGTCCTACGACACGGCTCTGCAGGGCACGTGGCTGCTTTTCGACGGGTTCGTGCGGGAGTTTTCCCTTGCCGCGGCGGACCTGGCGCGCCGGGAAAGTCGCGCGGCATACAAGGATGCGGAGCGTCTGTTGTGCCGCGCGGTGGAGCAAACCTACCACGAGGGGCAACTCGCCGAGGAAGGGCTGCGCATCGCGGCCGCCGATGCGGAGTTCAACCGGCAGCTTCTGGAGGCGACCGAGCAGAAGCGCCTCCGCGGCAAGGCGGCGCGCCAGGATGTCAACAACTTCGAGATCAGGCTCAAGGCCGCGGAGGCGGCCGCGGTGGCGGCCCGCCAGGCCCTGGCCGTCAACTATATCGTGTTGGAGGAACTGCTCGGTCTGCCGGAGGGCATCCTGGGCCGCGCGACGGAGCTGGAGCCGCTCGCGGAGGAGACGCCGGATCTGCTCGCCCGCCCGGACGAGGGCGCGTGGCGCGATCTTGCGGAGCGCGCCCGTCCGGACGTCGCCGCTTCGGTGCTGGCGCGCAAGCGCGGGGAGGCTGAGACGGAGGCGGCGCGCGGCGCGTGGCTGCCGTCGTTCGTTCTGACCGGCACCTACGGCTGGCAGAAGCTCGGCGACATGCGCTACTCCGGCGACGAGGCCAACTCGTCGCTCATGCTGGCCTTGGGGTGGAACCTCTTCAGCGGAGGGAGCACGTTGGCGTCGGTGGCCGAGGCCCGCGCGCGCGCGGACGAGGCGTCGTATCGGATCGAGCAGCGGGCGCGCGCGGCCGCCTCGGAGGTCAGGCAGGCCGTGGCGGCGGTCGTGCATGCGCAGGAGCGCCTCGCGATCGACACGCGGAGCGCGGCGCTGGCCGCGGAGACGAGGGATGACGTGCGCAGGGCCTACGAAGCCGAGAAGGCCGCCCTGACCCGCCTGAACGAGGCCCAGCGCGATGCGGTGGCGGCCGCGGCCCGCTTGGCGCAGGCGCGGATTCAACTCCGACAGGCCTGGTCGGCGCTCAGGGCCGCCGCGGGCGGGCGCGAGCCGGATCAGTCATCCCAGTAGATATCGCGCTCCCAGGTCTCGGGAGCGTCGTCGAGCTCCGCGCGGCGCTCGGACGCCGCCTCGGACGGCCGCGCCGCGCGGTGCGCGCGCGCGATCGCCGCGACGATGTCCGGCGGCACCTCGAAGGTGTCCTCGATGACCTCCGGGTCGAGGCGCGTGCTCTCTCCGGAGCAGATATCCTCCCACGGCTGCTCGGGACCGTGGTATTTGAGGAGGAGCGGCGCGGCATCCTCGGCATCGCCCAGCGCGGTGACGCAGTACACGCGGCCGGGCGTGAAATGGACGGCTTTCGTCGTCATGGCATTCTCCTGCTTCATTGCTCCGCTGCGATTCCCTTCCGACGATGGAATTATCGGCCGCGTTCCGGGAAGGCTTGAGGGACGGGCGGGCGGGCATGTCCGCCGCCGAGGCCGCCGGGAGCGGCTGCAAGGGCCGCGGGCGTGCGCTCAGCGAGGGACGTCGATGATCCCCGGCTCGGAGAAGGCGACCGGGCCGCCGGGCGCGACGAAGGCGGCGCAAGGCTGGAGATAGGCGCGGCCGGCGGCGACGACTTCCGCGGGGATCCGGAGCGTACACGCGCCGGACGGGGGCGGCGCGGGCGCGGCGAGCAGCGCCGCGGCGCCCGGCGCGGTGTCTCCCGAGAGGAACGCGTGCCGCGGCGGATCGATGCGGAGCAAGGGGGGGATGCGCACCTCGACATAGACCGTTTCGAGGCGGTCCGCGGACAGATTGCGCACCTGCACCTCGAGCGCCGTGCGTGCGCCCACGGCGAGGGGGTCGGCCGGCGCGCTCACGCGGACATCGAGCAGCGGCGACGGGGCCCGTCCTTCCCACGGCAAGGCGTAGGAGAAAACCACCTGGTAAGGCGTGAAGAGGCTTCCCGTGCCGTCGACGCGGATCTCGTTGCCTTCCATGCGGAGGAATTCTGTGCACTCGACGACGAGAGGAATGTCAGGCCCATCGGGGGCGACGCGCAGGCTGCGGCTGCCCGTGTTGATCGCGAACTCGATCTCGTTCTCCGTGAGCCGCGGACCCATGCGCGTGCAGAGCAGGAGCGCGCGCAGCGCGAGCTGGTTGGCCAGCGCCGTGGGGAAGGCGCCGCGGTCGTCGCGCGCGAGGGACAGGACCGCCAGGGCCCGCTTCGCCCCCCGGAGACGGGCCTCCGAACCGTCCAGCGCGAGGGCGAGGGCGTAGGCGAGCCAGGCCGACGTCTCGACCGAGAGTTGTGGGGCGGAAGGCGCTAGGGCCGCGCAGCGTTCCGCGAGGGCGGCGGACGCATCGCTTCCCAGCGCGCCGCTTTGGAGACACGCGGCGCAGAGCGGCGCAAGCAACGCCGGGTCTTCGGTCTCCAAGGCGAGGTCCCTCAGGAATGCGCGGGTCGGCGCGGGCGTCGCCGCGCGGAGGGCGCAGGCGGCCAGACAGGCGGCCTCCACGTCGCCGGCCGTCGCGCCGCGCTCCCACTCGCCGGCGCGAAAGGTGCCATCGGCCCGCATCCGGGACTCCAGGAACTGCAACGCCGCGGGCGGACGGACGCCCGGCCCGGGCCAAAGCTCGGCCAGATCGGCGCGGGCGAGAAGCGCCCGCGCGGTGAGCGCGACGCGGTTGTCCCCGCGAAGGCCGCCGTCGGGCGCGGTCGCGGCCTCGATGCCGAGCAAAGCGTTCGCGAGCCTCGCGCGCAGGGCGCTTTCATCCGGGAGAGCCTCGCCGGTGCGGCGGCTGCAGGCCAGCAGCATTGCCGCCGCGTCGGCGGCGGCAATGTCCTTCTCCGCTTGGGGCCACGCGTAGGAGTCGACGGCCTCCAGCAGCGCGAGGAAGGAGCTCGCCGGACCGGGAAACACCCGCGCGGACAGGCGCGCGGAGCCGTAGAGCGTGCGCTGCGGCAGCACGACGTGGAAGGGATTGGCGTGTCCCGGGAGGCCGATGGCGCCGTTCGCGACCTCGGAGCGAAGCTCGCCGGCGGCGCGCACCGGAATTACGCGCCGCAGCCGTCCCCGCGTCGTTCCCTCCCAGGCGATGGCGAGTGCGGCGAGGCCGGGCGTGCGCGCGGTGATCGTGACGGTCCGCGTGACGGCGCCGCGCGCGGGGATGGCGAGGGTTTGCCGCGGCGGCTCGCAGTCGATGCGCGTCCCCTCGGCGCTGAAGGTTCCCGCCCAGGGCGTGTCCGCGCCGTTCGCGAACCTGATCGGCGCCGTGAACACATCGCCTTTGTCGCCCGCCGTCAGGGTCGCGGGGAAGGCGCAGGAGACGTCGAGATCCTCGGCGCGGGCTCGGGCCGTGGCGGCGAATTCCTCCACCTGGTCGTCGCGCAGCGCGCAAGCGAAGAGGAGCGTGCCCGCGCCGGGAGGCGTCCACTCCACCGCGGCCCGCGCCGCGAGGATCAGATCGGCGGAGTCGTCGGACGGCGGCGCCGCCAGGCGCGCGTAGGGAGCGGTCGTTGACGGCTCGGACCGCGGCGCAGGCGCCGCGAAGCGAACGAAGGGCAGCAGACACAGCGCCGGCACGGCCCACCGGAACGAGAGTTTGCCGATGGGCGGCAGCACGCGGAAGCTGGCCGCGAAGGAGCGCTGAACGAAGAAGATGCCGGCGCCGAGAGTCAGCGCCCCGAAGATGCGGCACGCGCACGCGGTCAGAACATAGGTCGCCAGCAGGATGCCGAGGAACCAGAACAGCCCGCGCCGCTTGTACGACGCCAGGAGCGAGGCGAAGCCGTGGAGGACGAGCACGGAGCAGGCTAGGAGAAACACGCCGGCCGAGGCGCGCGCCCGCGCCGCCGCCGCTTCGCCCGCGGGCACGGGCGCGGAGATCACGCGAACGGGGACCGCGGCGGGATTCGTCTCGGCGATGGCGGGAGGGCGGTCGCCTGCCAAGACAGCGAGCGCCGTGAGGGAATGCGGGCCTTCGTTGGCGGCCACGGCCGCGTCCGGCGCCGCCGAGCGCAGCGCCAGGGAAGGCGCGTCCCGGGGGGCGACGGTCGCCGGCGTCCAGGTCAGCCGCTCCCCGCCGTCGGGCGCAAGCGGGTAGGCGCGCACGAAGAGCGCGACAAGGTCGACCGCCAGCGGCGCGCCGGGCGCGGCCTCGCGAACCGCGAGCATGAGCGCGCCGCCGGCCGGGAGCACCGTCTTGCGGACGGCGGCCGCGCCGCGGGCGTCGCGCGCGTGGATCGTGAGGGTCACCGCGGCCGCGCCGGGCGGCACATTCAGGGCGAACGTCTCGTCGGGCGCGCCGATGCGGCGGCGCTCGCCGGTCTCGGCGACCAGCACCTCGACGGGAAACGTCGCGCCGCCCTCGGGATCGGCGGCCAGACGCACGCGGTTGACGAGTCCCGCGACGAGCACCCCCGCTTCAGGGAGAAGCGCGAAAGGCGCGCCGCCGCTCCGTGCCTGCCAGGCCGCGAGGGTCCGAATGCCGCCGGGGCCGATCTCGATGGGCTGCGCCAGGCGGTGCGCGGGCGTTTCGGCCTCGAGGGTGTAGATGCCGAAGGGGACGGCGCGGGCGAGCCGGTGCTCGAAGACGGCGGCGCCGCCGGTCGGCCGTTCCTCGTAGGCGATAAGCTGCCGCGCGGGGCTGTAGAGCCGGAAGGCGACCGCGGCGGGTTCGGCGTCCAGCGCGCGGGTCACGGCCGCGCTGATGCCGTATCCGTCCTCGGCGGCCGCGATGGCGGTTCTGAGCCGCGCGCGCTCCAGGGGCCTGACGAGCGTCTCGAATTCGACTCGGCTACGTCCCGCGCAGAGCGCCAGATGCGCGCGGCCGGGCGCAATGCCGGCCAGCGGGAGCGCGAGCGAGACGACATTCCCCTCCCCGAGACGCCCCGCGGCGCCGGCGCGGCCTCCCGGAAAGGCGAGTTCGGCGCGTACGGGGAGTCCGGGGCGCGGCGCGCCGCGCTCGGCGAGAGTCGCGTGCAGCACGCACTCGGCGCCGGCGCGCAGCTCGGGCACCGCCGCGCAGGGACGATCTTCACGGATGGCGCGCGCGGCGGCGAGCGCTTGCACGCGGACGGGGATGGCGGCGGCGGCGAGGGCGGCGCAGACTCCGGCGATGATCCAGCCGCGATTCGTCCGGCGCGCCGGTGGGCAGAGCAGGCGCTCCAGATCCTCGTCGCGGCTCTCCATGGGCGCAGGTTCCTTTCGCGCATTCGCCCGGCGGGGCGCGAGGGCCGCCGCGCGCGGGGAGCGGCGCTCAGACGATTTCGATCTCCTGGCGATCGTAGGCGCGCTCGCAGTACGCGCAGCGCAGCCGCAGGCTGCCATCCTCCGCCTTCAAGACGGAGAAACGGGTCCGCACGGTCTCGTGATTCGTGATGCAGCTCGGGTTGACGCAGCGGACGATGCCCTCGACCACGTCGGGCGGCGTCACGGTGTACTTCTTCACGACCACGTAGGACTCGATGATATTGAGAGTCGCCCGGGGCGCAATGATGGCGATCTTGGCGACCTCGTCGGGCGAGAGCTTCCGGTTCGCGATCTTGACCACGTCCTTGCGGCCCATGACGTGGCTGGAGAGGTTGACGCCGATGGTCACGAGATCCTCGAGCACCGCGAGAATCCTCACCACCGTGAGAGCGGCGCGGGGAGGGAGATGGTCGATCACGGTGCCGTGTTCGATGGCAGGCACCTTCAAGACGGTGTGTTGCTTTTTCTTGGCCATGGCGGGCTCCTACACGAGGCCGAGCACGAGGGCCAGGATCGCCTGCCTGACCGGCACGCCTAGCCCCGCCTGCTCGAAGTAGTACGCGTGCGGCGTCCGATCCACGTCGGTCGTGATCTCGCCGACGCGGGGGAGCGGGTGCAGGATGCGCAGGTTGGGTTTGACGCGGGCCAGCATGCCGGCCTGCACCACGTAGGCTCCCCGGACGCGCTCGTACTCGAGCTGGTCCGCGAAGCGTTCCTTCTGCAGGCGGACCGCGTAGAGGATGTCCAGAGAGTCGATATGCTGTTCCACGCGCTCGGCCTCGACGCACGCCACGCCGCGCGCGGTGAGGATCTCCTTCAGATGCCGGGGCAGAGCCAGGGAGGGCGGCGAGATGAAGACCAGTTCGCAGGGGAAGTGCGAAAGCGCGATGGACAGCGAGTGCACCGTGCGGCCGTATTTCAAATCGCCCAGGAACCCGATCCTGAGGGGCGGCTGGTCGGCGGCGCCGAAGCGCGGGTGCGTCTTTCTGATGGCGAAGAGATCGAGGAAGGTTTGGGTGGGATGCTGATTGGCGCCGTCGCCGCAGTTGATGACGGGGGGGGAGGCGGCTTCGGCGGCGAGGCGCGCCGAGCCTTCCAGGGGGTGGCGGATGACGAGAACGTCCGCGTAGTTTTCCACCATGCGGATGGTGTCGAAGAGGCTCTCGCCCTTCTTGGTGGAGGTGCTGGCGGCGTCGGCGAAGCCGATCACGGTGCCGCCCAGGCGCTGCATCGCGGATTCGAAGGAAAGGCGGGTGCGGGTGCTCGGCTCGAAGAACAAGACCGCCATGATCTTCCGGCTGGTGAACACCGGCAGGCGGCCGCGTTCGGCCTGCTCCGCAACGGCGAGGATCCGCAGGATCTGCTCCCGCGAGAAGTCCGCAATGGAGATGACGTCGCTCCCGGCAAAAGTCATGGCGCCCTCCCGGCCGCCGGCGCTCGGTGAAAAATCGAGGACATTATAGATGGCGGGGCGCAAGGTTCAAGGGCGCGGCGCAGGAGCGCGGCGCCCCCGCCGCCGGGGGGCTGGCCGGCGCGGTTCATTCCGGCGGCCTCCCGCGCGGTCTTACTTGACCGCGACGGTGGTCTGCATGACCTCGAAATCGGGGTTGAGCGTGAGCGCTTCGGCCACGGCGATGAGTTGCGGCGTGTCCTGCCAGTCGAAGGCGTCCGCCAAACCGCGCGCCATCCGCCCGAGCGTCACGGTCTCGGCCCCCGCCACCTGCTTGGCGGCGTTCCAGAAGCGGTCGATCACCAGCAGGTGCTGCCTGCGGCGCAGTTCCTCGCCCACCTTGTCGAGAATCTGTCCCACGCGCGCCCTCGTGATCCCGAAGGTCTTGGAGATCTCCTCGTAGGTGCGCATGCGCTCGTGTCTGGCGTTGAATCGTTCCGAGGCCACCGCCGCGAAGGACTCCCGGAGCACGGCCTTGAACCAGCCGTCGAGCATGTGCTTGAAGGAGCGGTAGTCCACGGCGCCCTGCTGTTTGGCGAGCGTCCCGAGGTACAGCGCCTTGACCGCGTCCTGCACCACCTGGAGCGTGCCGTAGTGGGAGTTCCGCTCCTCGAGAAACCGCGTCGCCGGCATGAGCAGCAACTGGCCCAGGGTCTTCACGCGGGCCCGCTCGCAGAGGGAAAAGGCCCGCACGGACAGCGCGAGATCTTGGACCTTCAACTGCGCGCGCCACTCGGGGGCGAACTTGGGCGTTCCGAAGAGCGCGGGTTCCAGGTCGGAGAAGAGGGGCAGGGCGAGGAGCGTGTTCTCGACGGGCGGCTTGGCGAAAATCGCGGCGGGGTTCTTCAGGACCGCGCGCGTTTTCCAGACGACGATCCCGCCCAGGCTCTGGATGGCGTGGCGGCGGATCGAGGCGATCTCGCGCCACGTGGTGAGCCCGAAACCCTCGATGGTGATGAAATCCACGAAGCGCACCGCGGCCAGATCGAAGAGGGTCTTGACTCCCAGAGTCTCCAAGCAGCGCCGGGCCCAGGCGCTGAGGCTGGAGAGGAGCACGCCGACCGAGGGCCGCCGCTTCGCCTTGCGCGCGCCCAGGAGGCCGACGCGCTTTTGGACGGCGAGCAGCCGGGCGCGCACGGCCTTGCCGTACCCCGGCATCTGAAGGACCTTGTCGACATCGAGGGCCAGGAGCTTCTCCACGCTGTTGACGCCGAGGGCGCGCAGCGCGCTCTCGGCCCTAGCCCCGAGTCCAAGACCGCGAATCTTGATTTTTTGTGCCTGTGCCATGGAACGTGATCCCGAAACGCTGTCACGCAAGGGCCCGCGCCGCTGCCGGCGGCGCCGAACAAACGTGTTGCGAGTGTAGGCCATGCGCAAGGCGTTGTCCAGTGGAGGAAAGTAAATTTTCTTGTGGGATTGCGCCGGGAGCGGCGGGGCTCGGGCGGAGGCGCGCGGCGCCCCCTGCGGCCGGAAGTCGATTGACACCGGCGCGCGCGCCCTCGTAAGATGAATGCTCCGGAACGCGGCGGTGCGCCGCGTGGACCAAACCGTGAAGCGCCTGCGCGCAATCCCGTCCGCCCGCGGCGGGGGATCCGCGCGCCGGGAGGAGGGACTCATGGATGTGATCGACGTGCTTCGCGCGCGGCGCAGCGTGCGGTCGTACCAGAAGCGGGCGGTGGAGGACGACAGGCTCGAGCGCGTGCTCGATGCGGCCAGAATTGCGCCGTCGGCCAAGAACATGCAGGAGTGGAAGTTCGTCGTGGTCCGGGACGAGGAGACGCGCGCGGCCCTCGTGGAGGCCTGCGCCGGCCAGACCTTCGTGGGCGAGGCGCCCGTGGTCATCGCGGGCTGCGCCACGATCACGGATTACACCATGCGCTGCGGCCAGTTGGCCTACCCGATCAATCTGGCCATCGCCATGGACCACATGATGCTCCAGGCGGCGTCCGAGGGGCTGGGGACCTGCTGGATCGGCGCCTTCTACGAGGCGCAGGTCAAGCAAATCCTGGGAATTCCCGAAGAGGCGAGGGTCGTGTTGCTGCTGACCCTCGGCCATCCCTCGGAACCCCTCGTCCCGGCGGCGTCGTCCCTGAAGAAGCGCAAGAAACTCGAGGACATCGTCTGCCGGGAGAAGTGGTCATGAGGGGAGGCGGCGGACCTACGCGCCGAGGGTTTTTCGCCGCGGCGGGCGGCGCCGCGGCGCTGGCGCTGGGCGCCTCCGAGCCGGCGCGGGCGCCGCGGATTCGCGTGGGCAGCGTGGTCTGGAACCTGCGCGGCATCGGCGCGGGGCCGCCCTGGGATGAAGCTATCAGAGCCACGGCGGAACTGGGGTTCGAGGGCATCGAGCTCATCGCCGCGGGCGCCGAGGAGCTTGACGCGTACTGGCGGGAGCCGGAGCTCGCGCGCCTCAAGGCGCTGCTCGCGGAACTGCGCCTTGAGTGCCCGCAGTTCGTCCTGTTTCAGAACGCGGTGGCCGGTTTGGGCAGCCGGGAGCGGGCCGCGCGCGCGGGGGCGCTGGGCGCGCGCGCCGAAGGCGCGCCCCCCGCAGGTCGAGCGGGCCGCGCGCGCGGGGGCGCTGGAGGCCTTTCGGAAGGGCTGCGCCGCGGCGCGGGCGCTTGGCGCGGGCATGATCAACATCGTGGCGCCGTGGCCCGTCGAGATCAAGGGTCCCCGGGGGTACCTGCCGCGCTACTACGCGATCGATGAGCGCGGCGATCCGCCGCCCGCCGATGCGAAGCTGCGCATCGAGGTTCCCGCGGGTTTTCGCTTCGCGGAGGCGTGGGACGAGTTCGCCGCCGTCATGCGCGAGGCCACGGCCATCGCCAAGGGGCACGGGCTGCGGTTCTCGCTGGAGAATCACACGCACACTTTCGTGCCGACGACGGATGCCTTCCTGCGGCTGTGCGACAAGGTCGGCGATCCGGCCCTCGGCATGAACCTGGACATCGGCTGGATTTGGATCAACCGGGAGCACCCCCCCCTGGCGATCCACAAGCTGGGGCCCCTGCTCTGCAACGTGCATATCCGCGATGTGGACGGACTCGCGCTCTGGTTCCCCGCGGTGGGGACCGGGCGCCTGGATTATCCCGCCGTGTTCGAGGCGCTCGCGGCCGTCGGCTACGAGGGATTCGTGACGATCGAGCAGGACGGGGTCCCGAACCAGCGCGAGGCGTTGGCGAAGGGCCGGGCGCTGCTGAAGGAGTTCACCGGCTAGAGGAAGGAGGCCGGCGTGGCATCACGACGAGGGACGGTTTCCCGCCGCGGGTTCGTGAAGGCGGCGGGCGCGGCGATCGCGTTTCCTTACGCGGCGCCCTCGGGGACTTTCGCGGCCGCCGGCGCCGCCGGTCCCGGCGAGCGCATCACCATGGCGCACATCGGCGTCGGCGGCATGGGCACGGCGCACCTGCACGACATGATCTCCCGGAGCGCAAGGGGCCGGGTAGCCGTCGCCGCCGTCTGCGATGCCGACGAGAAGCGCCTGGAAAAGGCGCGCGGCCTCACGGACCGCAGGGCCGCGGCGTATCGCGACTACCGCTTCGTGCTGGAGCGCAAGGACATCGATGCCGTCGTGATCGCGACGCCGGACCACTGGCACGGCGTCCAGACGGTGCACGCGGCGGAGTGCGGAAAGCACGTGTACGTGGAAAAACCGGCCTGCTGCACCATCGAGGAAGGCAAGGCCATGGTGGCGGCCGCGGCGCGCAACAAGATCTCCGTCCAGGTCGGCTCGCAGGGCCGCTCCCAGCCCGAGGCCTACCTGGCGCACCGGTACCTGGTGAACAACCTCGGCAAAGTGCACAGGGTGGCGTGCTGGCACTATGCCAGCCCCGTCGGCGGGTTCGAGCCCGACGGGGAGCCGCCGCCCGAACTGGACTGGGACCTCTGGCTCGGCCCGCTCAGGTGGCGGCCGTACAACCGCGCCTATTGCCCCGGCACCTTCAGGTGGATCATGGAGTCGGGCGGCGGCCAGATCCGCGACCGCGGCGCCCACGTCATGAGCTGCGCGAAGTACTTCACGGGAACGGACGGCGCCGGCCCCGTGACCGTGGCGGCCACGGGCATGGCGCCGGCGCGCGGGCTGTGGGACAGCGCGGTCCACATCGATGTGACGTACACCTTCAAAAACCCGGATTGGGTCTTGACCTGGTCGCAGCCGGGCGAGCCGGTGCCCGCCGAGAAGCGTAAGCCGGACGAGGCGCGGATCGAGCGGCCGGGCTACGGCGCCGTCTATTACGGCGAGAAGGACACCATGGTCGTGTGGGGCGGCGACGGCGGCACTTGGGCCGAGCGCAAGGTGCGCGAGTGGCGGCCGCCCGCGGGCGCCGTGGATGTCTACAGGAGCCCGGGCCACATGGAAGACTGGTTCAAGGGCATCAGGACCGGCGCCGAGACGATCATGAACATCGCGGCGGGCGTCGAGGTCGCGTTCCTGTGCATCCTCGGCAACCTGTCGTTCCTGTTGGGGCGGGAATTGACCTGGGATCCCGTCGCGCAGGAGATCGTCGGCGACGAGCAGGCCCGCCGGATGATGAGCCGGCCGCAGCGTTACCCCTACACTTTGTGAGACGAGGGACGCGGACATGGCGGACAAGAGACGAGAGCCCCGCGACAAGGACCCGCGCGCCGGGGGCGCGGAGGCGGTGCCGATCGGGCCGGCGCAGATGGTGAAGCCCCTTGCCGCGGCGCTGGCGGGCGCGGATCCGGACGCGGCGCGCGCGGCGGTGCGGGCCCTCAGGCGGCTCGCGAGCGCGGCGGGACGGCCGGGCGCCGATGACGATCGCGCGGCGGTCGTGTGGGCGCTGACGCCGTATCTTGCCAAGGACAAGCCGCGGGAGCTGCGGCGGGAAGTCCTCTGGCTTCTCGCCGACCTTGCGGGCGGCGAGACGGTGGGCGCCGTGGCGGCCCTGCTCGGCGAGCCCGAGCTTAGGGAAGATGCGCGCATGGCGCTCGAGCGTATTCCGGGCGAGGAGTCCCTTGCGGCGCTCCGGGCCGCGTTCGCCGGGGCGCCCGAGGACTTCAAGCCCAACGTGGCCCACTCGCTCAGGCGGCGCGGCGTCGCGGTCGAGGGCTACCCGAGCGCGAGGCTCGTTCCCGTCAAGGGAACGAGCGTGGGAGCGTGAGACGCGCGACGCCGCGGGGGCCAGCGCGGCGGCGCCGTCGTGGCGCGCGAGGAGGCGAAGTTGAAGCGCGCGGCGCGGCGCCGGGTTCGGCCGGCCTGGATCCGGCGGGGGTGCGGCGATTGAACGCGGCGCTCCGCCTGCGGCGCTATTTCCCGCGGGCGGGCGCCGGCGCGGAGCCGGTGCGCGGCGCGTTCCTCGCCGCGTCCCAGTAGGGGGAAAGGGCGCGCAGGGCGGCCGCGATGCGGGGGAAGACCTCGATGATGCGGTCGATGTCGGCGTCGGTGGTGTAGCGGCTCAGGCTGAAGCGCACCGAGCCGTGGATGGCGGTGAAGGGCACCTGCATGGCCCGGAGGACATGCGAAGGCTCCAGCGAGCCCGACGTGCAGGCCGAGCCGCTGGACGCGCAGATGCCCGCGTCGCTGAGCTGGTAGAGAATTCCCTCGCCCTCGATGTAGTGGCAGGCGATGTTGAGCGTGTTGGGCAGGCGCGGCGCGCCCAGGCCGTTGACCTCGACGAAGGGAACGCGCTCCTGGAGCGCCGCCTGGAGGCGGTCGCGCATGCGCCCGATCCTGGCCTCGTCCTTGCTCAGGTGCGCCGCCGCGAGCTCCGCGGCCTTGGCCATCGCCACCATGAAGGCCACGTTCTCGGTGCCGGCGCGCCGCGCGCCTTCCTGGTGGCCCCCGATCAGCCAGGGGCGCCACGGGGTGCCGCGGCGCACGTACAACGCGCCGATGCCTTTGGGCCCATGGAGCTTGTGGCCGGAGAAAGACAGCAGATCGACCTCGCGGAACTCCCCGGCCAGGTCGATCGGCAGCTTGCCGGCGGTCTGGGTCGCATCGGTGTGAAACACGATGCGCGGGTCGGTGGCTTTGGCGATGCGCGCCAGCTCGGCGATGGGGAAGATGACGCCCGTCTCGTTGTTGGCGTGCATGACGGTGACCAGGAGCGTGTCGGGCCGCAGGGCGCGCACGTAGGCATCGACGTCGAGGGAGCCGTCGCGGCGCACCGGAAGGAAGTCGACCTCCCAGCCGGCGCGGGCCATCTCCCGGCACATTTCGAGCACCGCCGGGTGCTCCACCGCGGTGGTGACGATGTGCCGCCGCGCGGGGACGGCCTTCGCGACGCCCGCGATGGCCGCGTTGTTGCTCTCCGTGGCGCAGGACGTGAAGACGATCTCCTTGGCGTCCGCCCCGACGAAGCGTGCGACGACGTCCCTGGCCTTTCCGACGGCCTCCGAGGCCTTCCGCGCGGCCTCGTACATCGAACTCGGGTTGAAGAACACCTCGGAGAGATAGGGCCGCATGGCCTCGACGACCTCGGGGGCGGGCTGCGTCGTCGCGTTGTTGTCGGCGTAGACAAGCTGCATCGGCCTAGACCTCTATCACCCGCACGCGCTCGTCGACCTGCTCCTTGAGCGTCCGCTCGACGAGGTTCTTCAGCGTGCGCTGGGAGCCCGCGCACTGGGCGCAGGCGCCGCCGAGGCGGCAGTAAACGACGGTGTCCTTGATGTCGACGATGTTGATGTCGCCCCCGTCGCGCTGCAGCATGGGGCGGATGTAATCCTCCATGGTTTTCTCGATCTTCTTGCCGAACTGGTAGGGCGAGAGCGGCGCCGGCGCGGAGGCGGCCGGAGCGGCGCCGGCCGCCTCCGCGCCCCAGGCCTCGTTCAGGAGATCTTGAAGCCCCCCCGGCGCGTGGTGGCACAACATGCAGGCGCCTCCCGCCTTGATGGCATTCGTGATTTCGGGAATGGTGCGCAGCCCGAGCTCGCGGATCTTGCGCTTGATATAAGGCTCGGTGAGGTTGAAACACTTGCAGACGACGCGGCCTTCCTCCTGCTCCTCCTGGTGGATATCGATGCCGAGCTTCGTCAGATCGACGCCGCGCTTCCGGGCCCAGTTGAAGACCGCGGCCTGGAGCGCCTCGGCGCCCATGACCGAGCAGTGGATCTTCTGGTCGGGCAGGCCCTCGAGAAACTCCACGATGTCCTCGTTGGTGACGCTGAGGGCCTGAATGGGCGTGAAGCGGCCTTCCTCGATAATGGTGCAAAGCGCCTCGGAGGCGGCGATGGCCGAAGTGCAGCCGAAGGTCAGGTAGCGCGCCTCGGTGATGACGTCCCGGGTCGGGTCCGTCGGGTGGCGCCGGACGCGGAAGGTGAACCTGAGGGCATCGCCGCAGGCGATCGAGCCGTGGTCGCCGAGGCCGTCCGGGTCCGCGATCTCGCCCATGTGGGTTCCGGGCTTGCCGTGGACCGCATCCATGAAGAGCTGCTTGGTTTTTTCGCTGTAGTTCCAGGCCATGCTTAGGCTCCGGGCCGTCGTCGTTTTCAAAGTCTACCGCACAAGTAGACATTACACAAGCCCCGCCGCGCGCGGCGGGGCGCGAGGTGCGATTATAGAGCGCGCCGCGGCGGGGCCACAACCCGGCGTTGCGCGCCGGGCGCCCGGGTCCTACAATCCCGGGATTGTCCCTCGGGCGAGGCATGCGCATGGCACATCGAATCCACGTTCGCGCCGCGGGCGCCGACGCGCGCGCGCAGGCGCGGAAGGCCGCGATCGCGCGCCAGTTTCCCGGCGCCGTGGTGGAAGATCTACGGCTCGTCGACAATTACACCGTTGTCAAAGACCTGGCGCCCGACGAACTCGAGCGCGTCCGCGCCATGCTCACGCACCCGGTCACCGAGGAGAGCGCCGCCGATCGGCCGCTCCTGCCCCCGCGGTTCGACTGGTCCTTCGAGATCGCGTTTCTGCCCGGCGTGACCGACAACGTCGGCCGCACGGCAAGGGAGGGGATCGGCGATCTGCTGGGAGCGCCCTTCGCCCCGGGCGAGGACGTCTACTCCTCGCAGACGACCTTCCTGGCGGGCCGGCTCGCCCGCGGCCAGGTCGATGCCATCGCCGCCGCCTTCGCCAACCCGCTCATCCACCATATCCAGGTCCGCTCGGCGGAAGAAGAGCGCGCGGGCGCGGCGGCGCCGTACATCCCGCGGGTGGCGCTGCCCGCTCCGGCCGAGGTCGCCGTGGTGGATCTGGACCTTCCCGAGGAGGAACTGCTCCGCCTGGGCCGGGAAGGCATCCCCGATCCCCGCGGCGGGCGGCGCGGGCCGCTGGCGCTGGACCGCGACTCGCTCCTGGCCATCCGGGCGTATTTCCGGCGGTGCGGCCGCATGCCCACCGACATCGAGCTCGAGTCCCTGGCCCAAACCTGGTCCGAGCACTGCAAGCACACCATCTTCGCCGCCGCCCTCGACGAGGTCGAGGACGGCCTTTACGCGACGTACATCAAGGGCGCGACGGCGGCCATCCGCGCCGCCAAGGGGAAGGACGATTTCTGCGTGTCGGTCTTCCGCGACAACTCGGGCGCCATCGCCTTCGATGACGAGTACCTGGTCACCGACAAGGTGGAGACCCACAACAGCCCCTCGGCGCTGGATCCCTTCGGCGGCGCCGTCACGGGCGTCGTGGGCGTCAACCGCGACGCGATCGGCTGCGGCCTGGGCGCCAAGCCCATCGCCAACCGCTACGGTTTCTGCCTGGCGCCGCCTGATGACCCGCGGCTTCTGTTCCGGGACAAGGCGTGCACCGAGCCGCTCCTCTCCCCGCGGCGCATCATGGACGGCGTCATCGAGGGCGTGAACGTCGGCGGCAACTGCTCCGGCGTCCCGACGCCCCAGGGGTTCGTGTGCTTCGACCCGCGCTACCGCGGCAAGCCGCTCGTCTTCGCCGGCACGGTGGGGCTCATGCCGCGCACCAGCGCGGGGCGGCCGTCCCACCTGAAGGCGGCGCGGCCAGGCGACGTCATCGTCATGGTGGGTGGGCGCGTGGGCCGCGACGGCATTCACGGCGCCACGTTCTCGTCGGAAGCCCTCAGCTCGGGTTCGCCGGCGACGGCGGTGCAGATCGGCGATCCGATCACGCAGAAGAAGTTCTCCGACGCCATCATCAAGGAGGCCCGGGACGCGGGCCTGTACAACAGCATCACGGACAACGGGGCGGGGGGGCTCTCGTGCTCGGTGGCGGAGATGGCGCGGGAGTGCGGCGGGTGCGTCGTCGAGCTGGACCGCGTGCCGCTGAAGTATCCGGGCCTGGAGCCCTGGCAGATCTGGATCAGCGAGTCCCAGGAGCGCATGACGCTCGCCGTGCCGCCCGACAAGCTCGACGCTTTCACCGATCTCATGGCGCGCCGCGGGGTCGAGGCCGCGGCCATCGGTTGCTTCGAGGCCTCGGGCCGCTGCCGGGTGCGCTGGCACGGCGCCGTCATCATGGACGTGGACCTGGACTTCCTCCACGACGGGCTGCCCCGCAAGCGGCTCGCCTCCAAGGCGCCGCCGCGCCCGGCGCCCGACGAGCCCGACACCCTGCCCGCGGACCTCGGCGCGGCGCTGCTGGGCGTCATGGCCCGGCGGAACATCGCGTCCTACGCCTTCATCTCGCGGCAGTACGATCACGAGGTCCAGGGCGGCGCGGTGCTCAAGCCGCTCGTCGGGACCGGCGAAGTCAACGCGCGGGCGACGGTGGTGCGGCCGCTGCTCGACCGCCGGCGCGGAATCGTGCTCTCCCAGGCGCTCTTTCCCGCCTACGGCGATCTGGATCCCTACGCCATGGCGGCGTGCGCCGTCGATGCCGCCGTCAGGCAGGCGATCGCGGCGGGCGGCACGTTGGACCGCCTGGCGCTGCTGGACAACACCTGCTGGTGCTCGTCCTACGAGCCGGAGCGCCTCTGGCAGCTCAAGGAGGCGATCCGCGCCTGCCGCGACTTCGCGGTCGCCTACGGCACGCCGTTCATCTCGGGCAAGGACAGCATGTTCAACGATTTCGCGGGGTTCGCCCCGGGGGGGACGCCGGTGGCGATCTCCGTGCCGCCCACGATCCTGATTTCCTCCCTGGGGATCGTCGAGGATGTCGCGCGCTGCGTGTCGGCGGACTTCAAGGCGCCGGGCGATCTGGTTTACCTCCTCGGCGCGACGCGGGCGGAGTTGGGCGGCTCGGAGTTTCTCGCGTGGTGGGGCGCGGCGCGGCGCGGGCGCCCGTACCTGGGCAGCGTCGTGCCCGTGCCGTCGGCGCGGAGCGCGTCGCTGTATCGCGCCTACGAGCGCGCGGCGGCGGGCGGCCTGGTGACCAGCGCCGAGGCGCCGGGCCTCGGCGGGCTCGGCGCGGCGCTGGCGCGCCAAGCGATCGCGGGCGGGCTGGGCTGCGCCGTCGACTTGGCGGCGCTGCCCGAGGCGAAGCGCCTGAACGACGCCGAGCTGCTTTTCAGCGAGACGCCCGGCCGGATCCTGTGCACGGTGGCGCCCGAGGCGCGCGCGGCGTTCGAGGAGTGTCTGCGGGGCGAGGAGGCGGTGTATGTCGGCCGCGTGACGGAGGACGCTGAAGTCGCGGTGACCCACGGCGCGGCGCCCGTCGTCCGCGCGGGCGTCGCGCAGCTCGCCGAGGCGTACCGCCGGACGTTCGAGGGGTTCTGAGGCGAGGAGCGACGGTCATGGCGAGCCCCAGGGTGCTGGTTCTCACCGGGCACGGTATCAACTGCGACGAAGAGACGTGCTGGGCCTTCGCGCAGGCGGGCGGCGAAGCGGTCGCCGTGCACCTGAACGATCTGATCGATGGCCGCGCGCGTCTGGCGGATTGGCAGATCCTCGTGGTGCCGGGCGGATTCTCCTACGGGGACGACACGAGCTCGGGCAAGGCGCTCGCGAACCGGCTGCGCCACGGCCTGCGCGACGCGCTCTGGGAGTTCGCCGCCGGCGATCGTCTGGTGATCGGCATCTGCAACGGCTTCCAGGTGCTGACCTGCCTGGGGCTCCTGCCGTGGCCGGAGACGCGGGCCGCCGCGGCCGGGCTGACTCACAACGCGCAGGCGCGCTACGAGTGCCGCTGGGTCCGGTGCAGGGTGGAGGATTCTCCCTGCGTCTTCACCCGCGGCCTGGGAACGATCCGCCTTCCCGTGGCCCACGGCGAGGGGCGTTTCACGGCCGGCGCCGATGTCCACGCGGCGCTGGTCGCCCACCGCCAGGTGGCGCTCAGGTACGCCGGGCCCGACGGCGCGCCCGCGGGCGGCCGCTTCCCTTGGAATCCGAACGGGTCGCTGGATGACATTGCCGGCATCTGCGACCGGTCGGGCCGGATCTTCGGCCTGATGCCGCACCCGGAGCGCGCGGTTCACTTTCTCCAGCGCGACGACTGGCCGGCGCGCGCCGCGGCGCTCAGGCGCGCGGGAGAACCGCTGCCCGAGTTTGCCGACGGGCTGGGCATTTTCGCCAACGCGGTGGCGTACTTCGCCTGAGGGGAGCCGCGCCGCACGGCCGCCCGCTCCCGCCGCTGCCGATAATATCGGCGTTCCCGCCGCGCCGCGCGCCGCCGCGGTTTCCCGGGGGGCGGAGGTACGGGAATCGCCGCTACCATCCGAAAAAGAAAGTAAGCCGGCATCGCGTGGCGCGCCGGCGAAGCACGTGGGGAGACGGTAGGGTGCGATCCAGATTCAGCAGGCAGGCCCAAACGATCCTGTCGTCCGCGCAGGCGGACGCGCAGTCCCGCGGCCTGAACGCGCCGGCGGCCATGGATCTTCTATCCGCCGTGATGCGGGAGGAAGGGGGCAATGCGGCCGTGCTTCTCCGGCGCGCGGGCATCGATGTTCAGGCGCTCAAGGCGTTGCTCGCGGATCCGCCCGCGGCGCCCGCCGGCGCCGAGCAGGATGCCCGCCAGTGGGCCGACGTGCTCGATGCCGCCTTGGAAGAGGCGCGCCGCCTCGGACACGAACTGGCGGGGACTTCGCACCTGCTCCTCGGAATTCTGCGCCACGGCCGCAGCGACGCCGCCGCGGCGCTGCGAAGCGCGGGGGGCGATCTGGTCCAATTCAGGCAGATCGTCCTGAGCTGCGTCGGCGAGGCCAGGGCGGGGTACCGCTCGAATCTGGTGCACCTCCGGCCCAACCTCCTCGCGGTGGCGTCGGAGTGGCGCGACGCGGCGGAGGACGAACAGGTCATCATCGAGCGTCCCGATCTGGCCGCGAAGATCATGACGGCGCTGCGGCGGGCCGATTCGCCCCACGTCGCCATCATCGGCGCCAGGGGCGTGGGCAAGCACGCCCTGCTGGTGGGCATCGTTCGCGAGCTCGCCCGCGAGGGAGGCATCGCGCCGTGCCTGCACCCGCTGCACCTGGAGATCTTCAAGCTGGTCGGCTGGCGCTGGCAGCGCGCCCAGCAAAAGATCGCCGAGTTCCTGAACGAGGTGCGCACCCCGGGGCCGTTCGTGCTCCTCATCGACGACATGGACATGTTCGCTCGGTCGCCGGCGTGGGACGAAGCCGCGCTGCTCCTCCGGTTCGTTTTGGCCCGAAGCGCCTTCCCGGTGGTGCTGGTGTGCGACGCGACCACCTACGAAAGCCATATTCAGGGCGATCCCTACGTGATGCCGCGGCTGACGCCCGTCAGAGTCCCGGCGCCCCAGGGCGAGGAGGCGCTCCGGATCCTGCGCGCGAACCGGTCGCGCCTCGACGCCTTCCACCGGGTGCGCATCACCGACGAAGCCATCGACCAGGCCTTCGTGGCGGCCAGCGAGGTCTCCGAACAGGAGGCCTTTCCCCTGGCCTGCTCCATCCTCGACCACGCCGCCGCGAAGGCGCGCACTCGCCGCCAGGGCGCGCCCGACGCCCTCAGCGTCGCCATGCTCGACGAGAAGCTCGCCGAGCTGGCCCGGCGCAAGCAGGTGGCCGTCGAGGCGCAGGACTTCCATCGCGCCGCACAGTGCCGCGACGAAGAGAACGTCGTCAAGCAGGAGAAGTTCAAACTCGCCATGAGCGACGCGCCCGCCGCCCTGCCCATCGTGGACGCGGCGACCATCATCGAGCTCGTGACGCCCATGGGGCGCGACAAGGTTCGGGCGGCCTGGGTGAGCCAGTAACCCGCGCCTCTTGCGCGGCAGTTCCTCCTGTGGTCACATCGGCGCCCAGGAGGATGCCCATGGGACGAATCACACGTTTCGGCGTGTCGCTGGAGGAGGAGTTGCGCGCCCGCTTCGACCGCCGGAACGCGCGCATGGGGTACACCAACCGGTCCGAGGCGATCCGCGATCTCATCCGCGAGTGCATTATCGAGGAGGAGGAGTGGGTGCCCGGCGCGGGCGAGGCGGTGGGCGTGGTGTCCCTGGTCTACGACCACGATCACCTGGAACTGCCCAAGAATCTCACCGAGGCGCAGCATCGCCGGCATGCGTTGATCGTCGCGACCACGCACGTGCACCTCGACGCGCACAACTGTCTGGAGGTGCTCATCCTCAGGGGCGCGGCCCGCAAGATCAAGCGGTTCGGCGAGGAGCTCGTCAGCCGCCGGGGCGTCAAGCACGGCAAGCTCGTCCTGACGACGACCGGCCGGAAGCTCAGGTGATCGAGGTCGTCTTCGCCGCGGCGGGCAGCGGCAAGACCGGCGCGGTGCTCGAGGAAATGCCCGCCGAACCGGCGCGCGACACCGAGGGGCCGGCCTCGATCTGGCAGGGCCCGAGCAGACCGCGTTTCGGGCCGAGACGGCACGCCGTACTTCGTCGATCGGCGCCGGACGCTGCGCCGCCATCCTCGCCGAGTTGGCGGCGGCGCGGGAGCGAACCGGTTCGCGATCGAGTAGGGGGGCGCAGGCTTGATAGGGTGAGCAGGGGCATGGCGGGAATCTTACCCGTGAAATTCAACTTCCTATGGGCCGCCGCCTGGTTGACGGGCGCGGCGGCGTCGTCCGCGGCGGATTCCCGTCTCATCTTCGACTCGATGCCCGCGGCGCGGTTCAAGTTCTCCGGGCCGGTCGGCGCGCGCGTGGAGGCCAACCTTGAAAACTGGCTGCTGCGCGCCCCGCAGGCCAATCCCGGCATGTTGGCGATGTTCCGCATGCGCGATCGCCAACCCGCGCCGCGGCTCGTTCCGTGGGCGGGCGAGTTCGTGGGCAAATACCTTATCTCGGCGGTGCAGGCGTTGCGTTTGTCGGAGGATCCGCGTTTGCGGCGACAGGTCGGCCGGGTTGTGGCGGAGTTCGTGGCGACGCAGGCCGCAGACGGTTATCTCGGCCCGTTTCCCCAATCCGATCGGCTGCTCAAAAACTGGGATTTGTGGGGGCACTACCACGCCATTCTGGCGCTGACGATGTGGCACGAATACAGCGGAGATGCCAACGCGCTCGCCGCCGCGCGCAAGGCCGCCGATCTGGTCTGCGGCACCTACCTCGACACCGGGCGCCGCGTGTTCGATGCCGGCGACCATGAAATGAACATGTCCATCCATACGGCAATGGCGTTGCTGCACCGCTTGACCGGCGAGCCGCGTTACCTGCGCATGGCGCGCGAGGTGGAAAAAGATTGGGAACGGGCGGGGGATTATCTGCGCGCGGGTTTGGATGGCCGGGAGTTTTTCCGTTCGCCGAAACCGCGCTGGGAAAGCCTGCATGCTCTGCAGGGATTGCTGGAAATGTACCGCATCACCGGCGAGCCGAAGTATCGCGACGCTTTCGTGCATCACTGGCGGAGCATCCGGCGCTGGGATCGCCGCAACACGGGCGGCTTCAGCTCCGGGGAACAGGCCACGGGTAATCCCTACGCGCCTTCGGCCATCGAGACCTGCTGCACCGTGGCCTGGATGGCTTTGACGATCGATTACCTCCGCCTCACCGGCGACGCGCCGGCGGCGGATGACCTGGAGCTGGCCACGCTGAACGGCGGTCTCGGCGCGCAGCATCCCAGCGGGCGCTGGTGGACTTACAACACGCCCATGGACGGGGTGCGCGAAGCCAGCGCGCACTCGATCAACTTCCAGGCGCGTGCCGGGACGCCGGAGTTGAATTGCTGTTCGGTGAACGCCCCGCGCGTGCTGGGCATGCTGAGTGAATGGGCCGTGATGACCGCGTCCGATGGCATGGTGGTGAACAGCTACCTTCCCGGGACCTTCACGCTGCCGCCGGCGGGCCGGCCGCGCATCCTGCAACTGGATCACGATTACCCTCGGAAGCATACCCAGCGGGTGCTCATCGAGGCCGGCGGGGAGGGCGAGTGGACCTTGCATCTGCGGATCCCCGCGTGGTCCAGACGAACGCGGGTGGCCGCCAATTTCCCCGATTGCCCCGAGGAAGCGCCTCCGGGCCGCTATTTGCAGATCCGGCGCCAATGGCGCTCGTGCGATGAAATCACGCTGAGCTTCGACATGGATCTTCGAGGCGTCCCGGGCGCCAACGAAACGGCGGGCAGGATCGCTTTATATCGCGGCCCGCTGCTGCTGGCCTACGATCAGGCGTACAACGATTTCGATGAAAACGCCCTGGGGGCGATCGATCTGGCGCGATTGGCCGAAGCACGCGTCGTGGACTCCGCGAGCTTGCTTCCCGCCGCGGCCCCGGAACTGCGGCCTTGGGTGGCGCTGGAAGTGCCGGCGGTGGAAGGGCGGCGGCTTCGGTTGGTGGATTTCGCCAGTGCCGGAGCCGCCGGGACGCGCTATCGCTCGTGGCTGCCGGCGCACGCGCCGCCGCCGCCGCCCGCGTTCACGCAATGGCCGCCGGATGCCGCGCGTCTCCCGGTCGGACCGGTACAGTTCCGTTGGCGCGGGGCGCGTTCGCCGGATGTCACTTATCGCATGGAGATCGCGCCCAGCGCGGCTTTCGGCCCGGCGACCTCCTGGTCTGCCAGCCTTTCCGCGACGCGCCTGACCTTGGACTCGGAGACGCTTGCCGCCGCGGCCAACGGGGGGACGGCGCCGGTTTTCTGGCGCGTGATTTCCGTGAACGCGAACGGCGAAACGGCGGCCGATGTGCCTCCGGCGTGGTTCATGATGGACCCGTCCGCGCCGCCGCTGTCTCCGCCGCCGGAGCTCAGCACCGGGCCGCGCGGGGAAATCATCGTGCACTTGCTGCGGGGGGACGCCGCGCCGCGGTTCGGGGAATTGAAGTCGGCGAAATTCGCGAGCCGCGATGGCAGCGGCACGGAAGTCAACGGTCAAGATCAAATGCTGATCTATTCCGTGCCCCTGTGGCCGGAGGAGGATTTCACGGTCTCCCTTCGGGTGAACATCAGGGAGCTGCCGCGGAAGGGCATCGGCCAGGTCTTCAGCGCGTGGGCCGGCGCAATGGACGACCCGCTGCGCCTCGTTGTGGAAGGAGGAAGGGTTTTTGCGCGGATCGAGGCGGGCGGCGCGTTCTCGACGCCCGGCCATGCGCTCGAAACGGGGCGCTGGTATGCCTTGGCGGCGACCAAGCGCGGCGGCACCCTGACGCTCTTTGTGGATGGCCGTCCGGTGGGTTCCTGCGCCGCCCCGGAGTTCGCCACGACCCAGGCTCGGGACTGCGCCCTCGGGGGCAATCCGCATTTCGGCGGCAACGAGTTTCTGGCCGCGCGCTTGGCCGATTTCCACTTCTACGCGAGGTCGCTCTCCAACGAGGAGCTTGAAGCTCTGTCCGCGACGCGTTGACGAGCCGGTGGCGGGCGGAGAGGCGCACGACTCACGGTTTCGGGAGCGGCCGCGCAGTCGCGCGCGGAGACGGGGATTGGGCGGCGCGCGGGCGACGTGAACGTTTCGATTTTGCGCGGGATCGGGCCGTCCCTCCGGCCAGGCCGACCGCCGCGGGAGACAGGCGGGCAACATTCCCTTTTTCCGCGGCCGGGTTAGAATCGGGCCATGACTTGGGAGCAAATCATTGGACTCGGTCTGGCCTGGTTGGTGATGCTGGCGGCCTTGGCGGGCAACGTGGTTCCGGGCATGCCGGGAACGCCGCTGGGACTGCTGGCCGTCGTCGCGCACCGGCTGTATTTCGGCGCGGCGAGTGTGACCAACACCGTCTTGATCGTGCTGGTTGCGTTGACGCTCGTGGCGTTGGCGCTGGATTTTGCGGCGAGCGCCTACGGAGCGAAAAAATTCGGCGCAACGTGGCGGGGGATCGCCGGCGCGGCGATCGGCGGAATGGCGGGCTTGTTTTTCAGCCTGCCGGGAATCATTCTTGGGCCCTTCATGGGCGCGACCTTGTTCGAATTGATCGGCGACAAAAAACTCAAGGCGGCGGCCAAGGCGGGAGTGGGCGCCGTGTTCGGGCTGGCCTTGGGTGTGATTGGTAAATCTGCGATTGGCGTGGCGATGATGATTCTGTTTGTGGTGAACGTCATCGCGCGTTCGGTTGAGTGAGGGCGGCAAGGTAAAGGTTGGGCAAGGTCGGGACGGCCCGTTTCCCGCTCCGGAATAGACCGCGAATTTAGGCGTCCACGCCTGTCCGGGCCGAGCAGACGGGGAAGGCGCGGGCATCGGGGTGAGGCCGGCCGTTTCCAGCCGGCCGGAGATGGAAAGCCGGTGGGATTCGTGACACGCGGGGGCGAAGGGGTTCGGGAGACCTTCGGGCCGGTCGGCGGGCCGGAGGCGCGGGCGCGTCCGCGGCGGTTCAAGCGCGCCCGCGGCGCCGTTTGACTCCCGCGGAGCCTCCGATTATGATCCCGGCGATGACAACGCCAACGAGGACTCCCAGCGCCGGCGAGAACTCCTATCGGCGGCTCGTTCCGGCGACGACCGGCGGGAAGCTCAGGTGATCGAGTTCATCTTCGGCGCGGCGGGCAGCGGCAAGACCTACGCGATGGTCGAGGAAATCCGCGCCGAATTGGCGCGCGACCCCGAGGGGCCGGCCTTGATCTGGCTGCTGCCCGAGCAGGCCACGTTTCAGGCCGAGACGGCGCTTCTCGCCGCTCCGGGGCCGGTCGGCGCCACGCGGGTCCACGTGCTCAGCTTCAAGAGCCTGGCCCTTCGCGTGCGGGAACACCAAGGCGCTCCGGACAAGCCGCTCCTGTCCGCCGTGGGCAGGCTGTTCCTCTTGTCCCGCGTCTACGCGCGCGCCGCGCCGGCGCTGGCGGTGTTCCCCCGGGAGATGCGCCGCGGCGACCTTGAGCATCTCACGGCGCTGCTCGCCGAGCTGATGCGCCACGGCTGGGCGCCGGAGGCGCTGCGGCGCAGCGCGGAAGCGCTGGAGGGGCAGCCGCTGGGCGGGAAGCTGCGGGATTGCGCCCTGCTGCTTGAGGCTTACCAGGCCGAGCTGGCCGCGACGCACCAGGACCCCGACCTGATCCTCGGCGAACTGGCGGCCATGCTGGCGCGCTCGGAATTCGCCGCGGGGGCCCGCGTGTGGGTGGACGGCTTCGCGGGCCTGAGCGGCCAGGAGCGGAAGGTGCTGCGCGCGCTGGCGCGCCGCGCCGCCGCGGTGAAGATCAGCCTGCTCATGGATCCGGCCGCGGACGGCGGGGATCTGTACGCGCCCGTGGCGGAGACGCACCGCAGGCTCGGACGCGATTTCGAGGAGGAGGGCCTGGCGGCGGCCCCGCCCGTCGTGCTGCGCCGCGCGGCGCCGAGGTTTGGGAAGACGCCGGAGCTGCTGCACCTGGCGGCGCATCTTTTCACGCCCGGCGCGCGGCCTTATGCCGGGCCCGTCGCGGCGATCGAGCTGATTCCCTGCGCCACCCCGCGCGCCGAGGCCGATGCCGCCGCCCGCGCCGTGCTCGCCCTCGTCGCCGAGCGCGGCCTCCGGTACCGCGACATCGCCATCATCGTGCGGGCGCTGGACCCGTGGCACGACTTGCTGGCGGCCGTGCTGGCCGAGCATCGCATCCCGTACTTCATCGATCGGCGCCGGACGCTGCGCCACCATCCCCTCGCCGAGTTGGCGGCGGCGCTGGGCGAGGCGCTCGGCGACTCGTTCTCGAGCGCTGCGGTGGGGCGCGCGCTCAAAACCGGCCTCTTGCCGCTCGATGCGCGGGAGGCCGACGTGCTCGAGAACTATGTGCTCAGGTGCAATCTGCGGGGCGATCTGTGGTGGCAGGCCGGCAACCTGCCCGGGATGCGCGAGGTGCTCGGCGGCGGGGCGCGCGACGCGTGGCTTGAGGAGGCCGAGGGGCTCGTGGCGCGCCTCGCGGCGGCGCTCGCCCCGTGGCGCGCCTGGAAGAACGCGGCGGCGCCGGCCGAGGAATGGGCGCGGCGGCTGTATGAGTTCACCCGCGACATCGGCGCGCTCCAGAAACTCCTGGCGATCGCCGCGGAAGCCGAGGACGCGGGCGAGCCGGACCGGGCCCGGGAGCACCGGCGGGCGGTGGAGAACTTCATGGCGCTCCTGGACGAGATCGCGCGGACGGGCGGCACGGAGCCCCTCGGCGCCGCCGATTTCTTCGAGTTCTTGGGGATCGGGCTGCAGGGGTGGGACATGGGCCTGACGCCGCCGCGCTGCGATCAGGTGCTCGTCGGCGCCATCGAACGCAGCCGCCACCCCGAGCTAAAGGCCGTCATCATCGCGGGTTTCAACGAAGGGCAGTTCCCGCGGGCCGTCCAGGAGGACCCGTTGCTCTCGGACGCGGAGCGGGCCGCCTTGGCCGAGGCGGGCTTCGCGCTGGACGGGGACAGCTTGGAGCGCGCCCGCGAGGAGCGCCTCTTGGCTTCCATCGCCCTCACGCGGGCGAGCGAGCACCTGTGCATCACGTGGTCCGAGAAGGATCAGGAAGGGGCGCCGCTCTTTCCCTCGGTCTTCCTCGGAGAGCTGCGGGCGCTTTTCCCCGCGCTGGCCCCCGCGCCGCAGGGCGACGCGCTGCTCGGCGCGACGACGCCCGAGCGCGTGGTCGAGGGCTGTCTGGCCGGCGGTCCGGACGGCGCCCGGTTCGAGGCGCTGCGCGCCGCGCTCGCCGCGCGCCCCGAGCTGGCGGCGCGGGCGGAGAACGTCGCGCGCGCGGCGCTGATCCCCCCGGCGCCCGAGACGGTGCCGTGGAGCGGGGACGCGCCCATCGACGTGACGGTGACGGATCTTGAGTCCTTCGCCCGCTGCCCCTTCCAGTTCTTCGCGTCGCGGCGGCTGCGGCTCGAGGAGCGCGAGGAGTTCGATCTGGGCGCCCTCGAACTGGGCACGCTGGCGCATCGGATGCTGGAATGGATCGGCCGGCGGTTCATGGACGAGGGGCCGGCGCTCGGGGATCTCGAAGCCGACGCCTGCGCCCGCCTGGCGGCCGAGGCGGCGGAGGCGGTCCTCGGGAAAGAGGGGCGGGCCGCGCTGGAGCGCGATCCGCTGCTAGGTTACCGCGCCGCGCGTTGCGTGGAGGACATCGCGGTCTTTCTCAGGGCGCGCGGCCGCATCGAGCGGCAGGGAGCGTGGCGTCCGCGCGCGGTGGAGTGGGAGTTCAAGCGCGGGAAGGGCGGCGCGCCGCTCGGCTTCGAACGGGACGGCCGGACCTTCGCGGTGCAGGGGAAGATCGACAGGATCGATCTGTCCGAGGAGGGGCCGCCGCTCCTGTGCGTTTACGACTTCAAGAGCGCGGCGAGGTTCACCCTCGATGCCATCTACCACGGACTGTCGCTCCAGCTTCCCTTGTACCTGGAGGCCCTCCGGCTCAACGCGCGCCAAGTGGCCGGGCGCGAAGCGGCCGTGTGCGGCGCGTTGTTCCACGCGACGCGCGCCGGCCTCCAAGCCGCGGACGGGCCCGTCGAGGAGCCGGACGCCGAGGCCATCCCTCCGAGGTTCAAGCCGCGGGGGCTGCTCTCCCTGACGGGTTTGCGCCGCTTCGAACCCAAGCTCAGCGGGGGGTCGGCCTATTTCCGAGGCTCCATCAAGAAAGACGGCGCCCTCGGCGCCCGGCGGTCGTCGGACATCCTCGAGGACCGGGAGCTAGATCGCCTGCTTGAGCGCGTCGGCGCCGTGACGGGGGAACTGCTCGCGGCGATGGCGGGCGGCCGGGCGGCGGCCGTGCCGGCGCTCCACCGCCGCGCGACCGCCTGCAGCCGCTGCCGTTTCGGCGCGGTGTGCCGCTTCGAGCGCTTCGGTCCGGGCGAGAGGTACGCCCGCCACGCGACGCTCGGCGTCGAGGAGGTGCTGGCGGCGCTCGGGGCCGCGCCGGCCCGGGAGGGCGGCCGTGGCTGAGATCGCCTGGACGGAAGCCCAGAGACGCGCCATTGAAGCCGCGGGCGGCGACGTGGCCGTGTCCGCGGGGGCCGGAGCCGGCAAGACGGCCGTCCTGACGGCCCGCGTCCTCAGGCATTTGAAGTCGGGCGTGCCCATCGACCGGCTGCTCGTCATTACGTTCACGGACAGCGCCGCCCGGGAGCTCAAAACGCGCATCGCCGAGGATCTGCGCAAGAGCCTCGCGGCCGAGGGCGGCGCGGACCTGCGGGCTCAAAACCTGCGCCTGGAGCGGGCCTGGATCAGCACCATTCATGCCTTTTGCCTCAGGGTGCTCAAGGAACACAGCCTTGCGGCGGGCCTTCCCGGACGGATGCGCGTCCAGCAGCGTGACGAGGCCGAGCTTCTGGCCGAGGAGACGGCGCGGGACATCGCCGGAGAGTTGCTGGCGCGCGATGCGCGCACCAGGACCTTCGTCAACGAGTACTGCGACGGCGGAGTGGGCCTTTACGTCGCGCTCGTGCGCCGCATCGCGGAACTCGCCGATTCCATGCCCGAAGGCGATGCGTGGCTGGAGGAGCAGCGCGCGCGCACGGCCGCCGGCGAATTCCCGGTCGAGGAGTTTCGCGCGTATCTCGAGGCGGAGGTTGACCGGGCCGTGGCCCAGGCGCGCGAGACCGGCCGGTTCGTGCGCGGCCTGACAGCGAAGCTCGCCGCTTACGCGGTGTATATCGAGGAAATCGCCGATGCGGCGGAGGCGTTGCGCGCGCGCCACCGGGATTTCGAGGGGCTGCGCGCGGCGCTGGCGGACCTGCCCTTGGGCCGCCTTCCCGCGCCGCGGGTCGAGACCGAGCTGGAGCCGGACAAGGAGCGCGCTCGCCGCGCGGTGGACGCCGCGCGCGAGGCTTTCAAAAGCGACGTCTTGGCCAAACTCGCGGCTCAGTCCGAGGCGCAGCTCCGGCGCGGCGCGCAGATCGTCGCGGCGCCGGGCGCGGCCCTTCTGGAAGCCGTCGCGCGCTTTCGGATCGAGTTCAGGCGGCGCCGGGCGGCGCTGGAATTCCTGAGCTTCAACGACTTGGAGCGTTTGGCGCTGGAGCTTCTCGCCGGCGGAGAGAAGCTCGGCGCGGACGTCGCCGCGAGGCTCCGGGAGCATTTCGTCGAAATTCTCGTCGATGAGTTCCAGGACGTGAACCCGCTCCAAGACAAGCTGCTCGGCGCGGTGGCGCGCGGCAACCTGTTCTGCGTGGGCGACCTCAAGCAGAGCATCTACCGTTTCAGGTTGGGCGAGCCGGCCATCTTCGCCGGGCGGATTCGGGCGGCCGGCGTCGGCCGTTGGGTGCCGCTCCAGGAGAACTTCCGCTGCCGGGCCGGCCTCATCAAGGTGATCAACGGCATCTTCGCGTACTTGATGTCCGGCGCCCTGGACGGCATCGGTTTCGATGCCTCCGCCGAGCTGCGGGCCGCGCGGGCGGAGCCCGAGGGGGACAACGTGTTCGGGGCGCCTTTCGCGGCGCTGCACGTTCTGGCGGACCGCTCCGCCGGGCTGCCCGACGGGGGCGAAACGCAAACCGGGGGCGGGGAGGATGGCGACGGCGACCTGGAGCGCGCCGAGCGCGAGGCGCGGGTCGTTGCGCGGGAGTTGGTCCGATTGCGCCGCGCGGGGGTAACGGTGGGCGCCGAGGGCCGGCCGCTTGCCTGGAGCGATTGCGCGATTCTCCTGCGCGCGGTCAAGGGCCGCGCGGAGGCGTACACGCGCGTCCTGGCGGAGGCGGGCATTCCGGTCGTGGGACCGCCGAGCGGCGATCCCTTCGAGCAGATCGAGGTTCGCGACCTGCTGGCCCTCGTCGCGACCCTCGACAATCCGCGCCAGGATATTCCGCTGGCCGCGGTGCTGCGGAGCCCCTTCGGCGGCTTCGCGGTGGAGGAGCTCGCGGCGGTGCGCGCCGCGGGCGGCGCGGCGGACCCGTTCCACGCCCTCGCCTTGGAGGGCGCGACGGGGGACGCGGCGCTGGACGAGCGGCTTGGGAGCTTCAGGGCGAAGCTGGCCCGCTGGCGCCGGTATGCCCGCGAACTCCCGCTCGGCGAAGCGCTCGGGAGAATCGTCGCCGAGAGCGGCTACCTGGCCTACGTCGCGTCGCTGCCCCGCGCGGCGCGGCGGCGGGCGCACGTCATTGCGTTTCTGGAGAGCGCGCGGCGGTTTGCCTCCTTCGCCGCTCAAGGCCTGCGGCGCTTCGTGCGCTTTCTGGAGGCCCGCAGGGAGCAGGACCGCGAGTTCGGGGCGGCGGTGGAGGAAGACGTCCAGGACGCGGTGCGCCTCGCGAGCATTCACCAGAGCAAGGGCCTGGAGTGGCCCGTCGTGGTGGCGGCGGACATGGGGCGGCGCTTCAACCTGAGCGATCTCTCGGCGCGCGTCGTGTGCGACCGGGTGTTGGGCATCGGTCTGAGGGCGCCGGATGCGGCGGGGGGCGTTCACTACCCGACGGCGCGCCACCTGCTGGTGTGCGCCCGCAAGAAGCGCGAGCTTCTGGCGGAAGAGATGCGGCTCCTTTACGTGGCGTTCACCAGGGCCCGCGAGCGGCTGATCATCGTGGGCAGCGGCGATCAGGAGGCGCTCGCGGCGCATTTCGAGCAACCCGACGGCGGGGCGCGGATTCCGGACCACGCGCTCGTGCGCGGCGCGCAGCCCCTCGCGTGGGTGTGCCGGGCGCTGGGGCGCCTGGCGGCGGACCCGGAGATCGGCGGGGCGGGCCTCCTCGCCTGGGAGTTCCACCAGTCCGTGCCGCCTCCGGAGCGCGCGGAGGCGGCCGACAGCGCGCCGAAGGCGGCGGCGGCGGATCCGGCCGTCGAAAAGATGCAAGCGATCCTCCTTCACCGTTACGAGCACGAGGAGGACACGCGCAGGCTCGCGTCGCTCAAGGCGACGGAACTCGGAACGGAAGCCGCGGCGCCGCCCGCGAGGGAGAACCCGGCATCCGTGCCGCTGCCCGTCCCCGAGTTCATGCAGCGGCGCGATGCGATCGAGGGCCGCGAGCGCGGGCTGCTGGCGCATCTTTTCCTTCGGCACATGGATTTGCGCGCCCGCGACCTCGACGCCGAGTTCGAACGGCTGGTCGAAGAGGGCGTTTTTCAGCCGGCCCACAGAGGCGGCATCGATTTCGACGGGCTCAGGTGGTTCCTGGCGACGCCCCAGGGCGCGCGCTGGGCAACCGAGCCCGAACGCGTGCGGCGGGAGGTCCCCTTCTTCGCCCGGGCGGGCGCGCGGGGAACTCCCGTGCTCTTGCGGGGCCGGATCGATGCCGTGTGGCGCGGGGACGACGGCCTGGAGATTCTGGACTTCAAGACGGACCGCATCGCGGCGCGGGACGCGCCCGCGCGCGCCGAATCCTACGCGCCTCAGCTTATCGCCTATAGCTGGGCGCTCCAGGCCATTTGGAAGCGCCCGATCGCCGCCGCGGCTTTCGTCTTTCTTTCGGCCCGCGCGATCGTGCCGGTGCCTGAATGCGGCGCGCCGTTTCCGGAGCTCGCGCGACGCCTCGACGCGCTGGTGGCGGAGCGCGCGCTGACGGGGGGCGCGGGCGCGGAGCTTGACTCCGGCGCCCGCGTGTCCTAAGGTTGAATAGGGTGATGGTGCGGACGCGAATGCATGAGGAGAGTTCCATGAAAATTTCAGCCTTCGTGTCGGCGTTGTGCGTCGTGGTGCTGATCGGGGGGTGCAAGGACGGCCACCATCGCCACCGCGGCCCCAGCGAGGCGAAGCTTCAGGCGCGCGAGCGGGCGGCGGCCGAGTCCATGCAGGGGTTCCTGGACTCGTATCTGGACGTGATCGGAGGCCGCACGGGGCTGCCCGACCCGGGATACCTGGTGCCGGGTTTCAATCTGGACGGGTGGGATCGCAGCCAGTATCTGGCCGCGTTCTGGAACGCGGACGAGGCGGAGGACGCGGGCGGCGGCGACATCACCCTCAGGTTCGGCGACGACAGCGAGTACGTCGTTTGGGTCAACTCGTCGACGAGCCCGTACAACCTCGCGTTGCCCGTCGTGGTCGAACTCGGCCTTCTCGGCGGGTCGGAGTCGGCAGGGAGTCCATTCAGCAGCTACGAGGCGTTCTGGAGCTTCTTCATGCTGGAGAACGCCGCGGGCGGTTTCAGCATCACGGCGCAGGCGCCCGCGTGGGAGTACGAGACGGTTCTCCCTCTCGCTCGTCCCGCAGAGTTCACGTTCAACTTCATCGTCAACGAACTCTTGGTCAACGGGAAGAGGGTCTACGAGACTGTCGGCACCGCCAACGCCCCGAGCTTCCGTGTCGTCAAGATCCAGTCGGTCCCCGGCGCGAAGTTCCTTGTCGACGTCCGGCTCCTCGCGGTTGGAGAGCAGTCCACCGCGGCACCGCTTGTACGCCTCCAGACGGGGCTTTTTTACGACGGGAGTCCCGCCGCCGCCGCGCACAGCTCTCTGGGCAACGTCGCCTTCACACAGAATTTCAGGGTGGGGTGGCGGGACGAGCCCTTCGCAAGCGGCACGCTCTTTCTGCCCGACGCGCTTCGGGCGGGATACTACACGCTCGTCGTTTACGCCGAGACCGCGACGGATTATCCAGACGAGGTCACCGGCTACGACCTGGTGGCGCTGCCCATCGAAGTCCTGCGGTAAGATCTTCGCCTCCGGTTTTTACGGCGGCGGCGTGAATTCTGTTTAAGCGTGCAGTTGACACTTGACAATTCGTCGCGCCGTGGTAAAGTAGGGGTGGAGGTGAAACCGGAGACCAACAGGACGTACGGTCGCGGAGACGCACGACAGGAGCCGAAGGCGGAGGCTCTTAAGGGCCTCCACAGGTTGCCGGTTTGTCCCATAAAAGCGTACATGGTGCCTCGGTCTCCGGTTTGCCTCCTCGTTCGGTCCGTCCCGGGGACGGCCGGGGAACGGCGGGTTTCGCGGACATGGCGAGGCGCTCGGCGCCCCTTGATCGAAGGATTGTGAAGTAGGCAGTTGACAAAATGGGCGCCAGCGCCGATACACTAGACTGAAGGACTGGAGACCGCCAGAGCTTACGGACACTTGAGCACGGGGCCGACGTGAGATGCCGGCAAGGACGAGCATCTCCGGGCTACCACCTTACGTACGCGCGTATGCAGTTCGGGTCTCCGGTCCTTCTCTTTTTGTTCTCGCGCCGGGGTCTGCGCCTGTCTTGCCCGGACGCGGGGTCGTCCGTTAGAATGACGGACGTACCCGGCGGACTGCCTCCATGAATAAAATTGCAGAATCCCCTAAGCCGCGCGACGTCAACGGCGTGAAGATTTTCGGCCCCGATCTTCTGGCGACGGACAAAGCGGGGCAGCTCTTGGGTCCGATCGCTTGCGTGTTTCCCCGCTATGGCGTCCTTGTCACGGGACGTACGATTCACGCCGTGCTGGTCGAGATGTTCTGCAGATATCTCGCATCCCAGGCGAAGAGCCATAAAGGCAAGCCGTTTATGGCGGAGGATGAGGATCAGATCTACCAGGACGCCGTGGCGCTCCTCGTCCGCGGGTCGTGCGTGGTCATCCGCTCCGACCCCGACGCCATGGAACGTATGTTCGCGGCCGACGAAATCCTGCAGAAACTCGTTCCCAAGGAGAAGATCCAATTCACCGGCGTGCATCTGGAGGAGGTGCGCGAGCAGCTTAGACACCGCGGGGAGAGTTGGCGCATGTCGCCTCCGCCCCAGTCGCTTGAGCAGATACGGACCTATGTCACGCAGAGCATGGCTTCCGTGGGCACGGGCGCCGTCTACTACCACAACGCGCAGACGGGCGGACGCTTTCTGACGCACGCCGAGTTCAGGTCCATCAAGCCGCTCTTGCGCGCTAACCCGGGCGAGGCGCTTGCGCGCCTCAAGGAGATCGTCGAGCTCACGCGCCTTAAGAACGACCAGGCCGTGGCCGAGCTGGAACTCTTCCTGCCTGTGGGCCAGACGCTGGAAGTCTACGCGCTGGAGCCGCTGATTGCGAAGCTGGAGGCGGGGGCGGACACGGCCGCCGTCGAGAAGCGCTTCATGGAGTTCGCGGAGACCTTCGCGGCGAAGGCCGGCGAGGACCTGTGCGCCGACAATCTGAGCGATTCCGCTTGGCTGATGGCCATGTTCTGCCGCCTGAGCGATATCAACCAGCAAGAGATCGAGGAGTGTGTCCTGGGGCTGAGCGAGGAATTCTACCTCAACGTCCAATGGCTCCCCGGCGCCCGCATCGTGAAGGGGGAACTCGTTTTCGAGAACAACGTCGAGAAGCGGGTCGCCGACCTGATCAGGGACTTCCGAGAGAGGCGCGCGTCGCTGAAGGCGATCAACGTCGGCCGAGTGCTGATTCCCCAGAACCTCGAGCGGCCGCGCGACGAGCGTCGCGACGTCTTGCTCATCGCCCTCTCCTTCGCCAATGCCCCCGAGGAGCTCTATGTCGCGCGCATGGCGCGATGGGACGTGATCCACCGGCTGAACCAGGGCAAGGGGTTCGATCAGGCCGTCTGGGAGACGGTCCGGTACCGGGATTACATCTTCGACCGGCTGCGCGCCGCGGAGAAGCTCGGCATGCCGATTCCCCACTTCGATGATATTCGAATAGAGGACAAACTGCCCGGAAACGACCCCGCCTATCCGGTTTTTTTCTTCAACCGTTCGTATATCCACGGCCTCGCGTCCAACCGCATACCGCTGCGCCGCTACGCGGGGAAGTCTCCCGATCTTTTCATTGTGGGCCTGGCCGGGTGCCTCGGCCGCGCAGCGTTGGTGAGCCTTGCGTTGGGCCGCGCTAACGCCGAGTCGGAGCTGCATTTCGACGATGGCGATGAGATCCTCAAGCTGGACGAGAAAGGCATTCCGGAGGATGTTGTCATCGCGGAGACGACCGGGTCCTTTGCGGACTGGGCGACGCCTATGGAGGAACTGCTGCCCCAGTGCCTCGTCAAGGTCGCCAAACACCTGGAGAAGGCGCGCTCGCAGGGCGCGAGCGCGGAGGCGTTGGACGAGGCGGTCCGGAGGTTCGGGGAGCGGTTCATCGACGAGCTTGTCCGGGTGCAGGAATTGGTGAAAGCCGAAGGCAAGTGCCTGAAAGCCCTGTTCGAGGACCGCGGGGACGAGAAGGGCGGCATCCGCTATCGCTGGGATCACATGCTGGCGCGCATCGAGAGCACGAACGCGGACCGGATGCGGCGCGCGATCGAGACGCACGCGATCCTCGCGCCGTACCGGCTGCCGGGGGCGGGGGGCCGGGATGCGCGCGAAGACCGGAAAGAGGATTCAGGGGAAAGCCGGGTGGCCTGAGTCGCTTGCCGCCCCGTTGCGTTGGGGCGCGAGGGCCGCCTCGGCGGGGGTCACCGCGCGCGCCCGTGTTGGGCGCCGGCGCGAATCGTCTTGATCAGTTGGACGACCTTGGCCGTCTCGCGGGCGAGCGCCTCGAAGTCGCCGGCTGCGACGAGTTCCTTGCGGATCAACCGGGAGCCGATGCCGACGCAGGCCGCTCCCGCGTTGAACCACGCCGACAAGCCCGCCTCGGTGGGTTCGACGCCGCCCGTCGGCATGATCGCGGTCCAAGGGCAGGGTCCGAGGACCGCCTCGACGAAGGCGGGGCCTCCCACCTGGCCGCCAGGGAAGATCTTGACGATTTCGGCCCCCAGGGCCTCGGCCGCGGAGACTTCGGTGACGCTCCCGCAGCCCGGGATGTAGGCGACCTTGCGGCGGTTGGCCGTCTCCGCGGCGGCGGGGCTGAGCGTGGGGCCGACGATGAAGTCGGCGCCGGCGGCGAGGTACAGCGCGCACGTCGGGCCGTCGATGACGGAGCCGATGCCGAGGACGACGTCGGGGAACTCCTTCGCCCTCGCGCGGACCAGTTCCTCGAACACGAGGTGGGCCCCATCGCCGCGGTTCGTGAACTCGATGACCGTGGCGCCGCCGGCGGCGCAGGCCCGCGCGATCCGCTTGGCCGTCTCAACGTCGTCGTGATAGAAGACGGGCACCAAGCCGATGTCGAGCATGCGGCGGTAGACTTCGAGACGCCGAAAGCGAGCCATGGCGCGGCCTCCTCACCGGAGCGGTCCAGCGCCGTCCGTCACGCGCGGCGCGCCCCGCCTCGCATAGTCTACCCGACGCGGCGGGCGGCGCGCCACGCGCCGGGGCTTTTGCGGCGGACGATTCGGGGATAAGATCTGGCTGCGCCCTGGGGCGCGTTGCCGGAAAGGATTACGGATGGACCCCAAGGTCGATTTCAAGCTTTACGCCATCGGCGATCGCGCGGCGTGCGCCCCCAGACTGCTGGCGCTGGTGCTGAAGCAGGCGGTGCAGACCGGGCTGCGCGCCGTGCAGGTCAGGGAGAAGGATCTGGCGCCCGATGCGCTTTACCGCCTGGCCGAGGATGTGCAGCGGAGCGTCGGCGGCTACGGGGCGAAAGTTCTGATCAACGACCGCGCGGACATCGCGGCGGCGGTGGGCGCCGCGGGGGTTCACCTCACCGAGCGCAGCATGCCGGTGGCGGCGGCGCGCCGGATTTTGGGGGACGCGGCGGTCATCGGCGTGTCCGCCCACACGGCGGAGGCCGTGGAAGCGGCCGCGGGCGACGGCGCCGATTTTGTTGTGTTCGGTCCGGTGTTCCAGACCGCCTCGCACCCCGAAGCGGCGCCCGTCGGTCTGATGGTGTTGGAACGGGTGACCGCGCGCGTCAAGCTGCCGGTGTTCGCGGTGGGGGGCATCAGGCCGGAGACGGCCGCGCAGTGTCTGGCGGCGGGGGCGCGGGGCGTGGCGGTGCGCGGGGCGGTGGTGGGCGCCGCGAGCGTGCGCAGCGCGGTCCGGGCGTTCAAGGCGGCGCTCGGGGGCCTGTGACGGCGGCGGGGTCAGGCGACCGTGAGCGTCATCATGGTGCGCGCCTCGGCGCCGGGGGCGAGAAAGTACGCGCCGCCGTCCACGCCGCGGGCGGCGAGGTTGAACGCGTCGGTGACGCACGTGTAGGGTTCGATGGCGATGGATCGACGGTGGGGCGGAGTGTAGATGACGAGGACCCGCGTCGTGGCGTCGATGCCGAGAGTGAGGCGCCGCGCCCCGGCCGCGAGGGAGCACGCGGCTCGGCCCGCCTCGAAGGCGATGGCGCCGTAAACCGTGTCGAAACTCCGCTTCCCGATGGCGACGCCCTTGGGCAGATCGGCATCCTCGGGCGGGAGCGGTTCCAGTTCCCCCGTGGGGATGAGGTTGTCGAGCTTCCAGCGTTTTCCGACCGGGGCGGCGAGCGAGATGCGCTCCACCGTCTCTTGGCCGGGAAGCGTGAAGTAGCCGTGCGTCCCGAAGCCGCAGGGCAGGACGCCGGGCCCCGGGTTCTTCATGACGGCCTCCATGGCGAGCGTGTCGCCGGCGAGGCGGTAGGTCACCTCGAGGGCGAAGGGCAGGGGCCAGGCCGCTAGGAGCTCGGGCTGCGCGGCCGTGTCGATGCGGCCCGTCGCCAGCGCCGCGGCGCTCGTGTCGGTGGCGAGAAGCTGCCAGGGTTTCTCGGCGACCAGGCCGTGGATGGCGTTGCGGCCGCCCTCGTTCTTCGGCACGGCGATCTCCTTGCCCGCGAAGGTGAAAAGACCGCCCTTGATCCGGTTCGGGAACGGAAAGAGGATCGGGATGCCGCTGCCGAAGACGCCGCGGCCGGCCGCCAGGAATTCGGGCGAGCTGTAAATGTACTCTCCCGGCCCGTCGGGAAGCTTCTTGACGAAGCTGCAGCAGTTGAAGCCGAGGTCGCAGGCGATTTTCGCGGCCGTGCCCGCCTCGGCGTCCGCAAGCTCGATGATCGAGCGTCCGTCGCTCTTGGCGATCTTCACGCTGAAACGTGCCATGGCTTCCTCCCGGTGGCGTGGTGAAGCGCATTCTCGCCGCCCGCGGCGGCGCGCGCAAGCGGGCGCCGTCAGCGCGTTGCCGCGCCGATCCATTCCCTGATCGCGGCGCGCACCTCCGCGGCGCCCTCCTCCGGCGATTCGGCCAGCTCGTTGTGGCTGCCGCGCGGGAGGGTGAGGAGCCGCGCGCCGGCGCGGACGTCGTCGCGCAGCGCCGCCGCGAAGATGGCGAGGTGGTGGTAGGGGACGATCCAGTCGGCCTTGCCGTGGATGAGGAGAAGGGGTTTCTCGGGGGGCCAGGCGGCGAGGCCTTCTTTGGGCTCGGGCCGGAAGGGGGAGAGCAGCGTGTAGGCCAGGGGATAGGCCAGGAGCCAGGTCACGGGATTGGACTTGAGCATGTCGCAGGCCTCGACGCGCCAGTCGGCGAAGGCGGAGACGAGGCACAGGCCGTCGACGGCGGCGCGGAGCCCTTCCTCGCGCATGGCGAGGGCGGCCGTGGCGCCGCCCATGCTCTGGCCGAGGAGGAGGAGGCGGGCGCCGGGGAATTCGCGGCGGGCGAAGGCCAGCGCGCCCGCCGCGTCCTCGACGGCGGAAAGCCGCGACAGGGCGCCCTTGGCGCTGAGCCCGAAGGAACGGTAGTCGAACATGAGGACGCGGCAGCCTTCCTCCAGGCACATCCGCACGGGCGCCACGAACTGGCAGCCCATGTTGCCGGCGTTGCCGTGGGCGTGAACGACGACGGCCCGCGGGTCCGCGCCGCCGGCGCGGCCTTCGATGATCCAGCCGTGAAGCCGGAGGCCGTCGCGGGATTCGAAGTAGACGTCCCGCCAGTCCTTCCAACCGTTCGCGTCCGGCGTGGGGAACGGCGTCCCCGCCGAGGGCATGAAGCCGAAGCGTTCGAAGCAGCCCGAAAAGCCCACGAGAAAGAGCGCTCCGCACAGGGCGAGCCCGCGCAGGAGGGCGCGCCGCCGCGGTTTTGTGACCACCGGGGGACGATGCACGATTGGCGCTCCCCGTCCGGCCGCGGGCTATACTTCCCGCGCGCCGCCAATGCTATAATTACACCCCGCGAAGCTGAAGAGCACAACCGCGCGCCAGTAGCTCAGTCCGGATAGAGCATCGGATTTCTAATCCGACGGCCGGGTGTTCGAATCACCCCTGGCGCGCCAACTATAAACCTCGCGTTCGCAGCGTCCTGCGTCGCGGATAGATTTTCCGGTCGGCGGACGCGGAAACAGGCGCAAGAGACCACGGCGAGGGACTACAAGGACCAAAAAACGGGTCGAAATGGCCTTGGGGCAGCGGGATTCGAGCGCAACAATGATCCGATCGAGGTACTGAACGCCTTTTCAGTTCCCCAGTTAGGCACGATTATCAAAGGACGAATGTGTAAACCGTGCCTGATCAGGTTGCTTGGCTGTGGATCGTTTCCCGTGGCCAAAGCCTTAGCGCAGGCGAGTGGGTCTGCTGTGATCGCTGCCAAAGCTGATCAGGCAACGAATGCGAACAGGGGTAAGGTCAGGGGTGCCATGCGCGTTAGCTCCGGGGGGACGGCTAGGGTTACGAATGGTGAAGTCGCAACTGTCACTCCTAAGGGCCAGGTCATTAATCTCGAGAGCGTTGGCTTCGAACTGAGTCTATCATTAATAATGGATACCACTATTGGCTACATCGTCCCAGAGAGGAACGGAAATAATGCCATAGGCAACTTAGTACGAGATCTAAACCCTCGGCCTATGGCCGAGGACCCGGGAAGGCTCTGCCGTTCCGGCGCGCCATCGGGTGTGCCGTTTTCTCCTGCAGCAGGTGTGCTGCTAGTAACGGAATGTCTGACGTGCGCGTGGCAGTCCCCCTCGCGTCTGCAGCGCGGCAGAGGTTCCGCGTGAAACTGGTCTTCGTGCGAGATCGCGAGGGCGGAGACGAGTGATAAGAGCGATGTGAGGTGGCAACGAAGCACATGTGTGGCCGGACGGCACCCGGAGGGCAGCCCATGCCTTGTCCCCCTCTGGGGGCAAACCAAAGCCATTCTTTATAGGGGTGGTCCGTTACTGTTTTGGCTCTGTATCTATGAGGTCGGCAATGAAAAGGTGGCAGGTTCAGTCTGTTGTGCGAGAAACCGCAACACGGCAGAAGAAGAGAGAAGAGTTGAATCGTGTTGGCACCTGTGCTGTGGCGATGTTGCTACTGGCGACGGCGCCCTCGGGCTGCGCTGTGGAATTGGCACCTCGAGAGGAAGGTAGCAGATGGCGAGAAGGAGAGAAGCTTGCGCGTGACCGCGAGGCTTCACTGAAGGAGGCGATGAAGGGTGCAGATTATGTTGTCATTAAAGAATGCTCTCCTGTGATCGGTTGGCCAGGCTGCAGTACTAGGATTTACGAAGTTCGGGGAACGAGCGGGATTGAGGGTCTCCTACATACAGTGGTCGTCGATCCGGCAAAGACATTGGCAGAATATGCAAAAGGTGAAAAGTCCGTGTTATTTTTGCTTCCCATTGTATTCATGGATTCAATCACGTTAGAGTTTTTCAGGACTAATGTGTTCGTCGGGCGCCTCAGACTGAACGGGCTTCATGCGTTGTTCGTAGAAAAGCCGGAGGACCTGTGGGCACAAGGGGTCTGGGTCACGGACGAGTCGGCGCAAGGAATTGCGCATTGGTTGGCTGGCCATGGGGCGGAGGAACACTCCAAGCGGTTGTTGGAGGAGTCGAACCGCGAAGACCAGGAACGTCAAGTGGCACGGGATGTGATTGAGTTGTGGCCGGGTCTTGCCAAGGGAGTTGTCAGCCGGCTGCTGTTGCCGAAAAATGAACCGAGTTCGGACGGACTCTCGCGGGCTACGGGGAGGGGCGAGGAATGCAGTGGCGTTCTGGAAGGAGAGGATGTTGGTGACGAAGCGCGTCGGCCGGCAGCAGAGAATCATGATCAAGACGAGGATGGTACGTTCTCCAGGGTTGGTGAGCGGATCCGGACACTCATGCCAGATCGTATTGAGCGCACGATTGCGGCATGTAGGACATTGGGAGCAGATCATAGTGATTGGGGCTGGGGTAGTGACCCGCAGCGTCTCGCTGCCGAAGCGATGCGGGACGTAGGCGCTGCCGAGCTCACGGAGGTAATGGTGCGTCTTGGCGGCGACAGGGCGGTTCTGCTTGGGGCGGCGGAATTGTACTTTTCCAAAGAGACGTCTTTCAGTCGCTGGCTTGACAAAGACGCGGCAGATCGCTGGCTGCCCCGACTGATCGAGAACGTTTTATGCTACGAGGAGAGTTTCGCGAATAGGTATGAGGTTCTGAGATTTGTCGTTGAGGAACGCAGGACGGATGCAGTGGAAGTACTATTGCGGATCGCGGCGGGTGAATCCCCTGTGTGGATCTGTGAGAGGGATGGCTGGATGAGCATTGATGTCGCGGCATGCCTGGCGGCAGCCCTGCTCGGCGCAGACGCGGTAGGTGCCTCCGCCCGGGAGCTTCTCGGCGCGGACTCGGAACCGTGGCCCTCTGCCCCCTGGATGGATGGTTACCGCAGTCCGATTGACAGGGTGGGACTCGATCTGTCTCTCGCCCTGCTCGGCAATTACGGTCATCTGAGGGCAGAGCAGTTCGTTAATATACTTGATACTAATGCGCCATTTGACATTGAGTGGGTGGCCCGAGAGGCACTCAGACGGTTCAATGGGAGAGACGGCGTCGGTCTTGTGATACAGGGGATCAGGGATCGTTGGATTGACTATGAGACCCGTGATCTGGTGATAGAGATGCTGGGACTTCATCTCTCCGAGGAGGAAGACCCCGATCAGGCCCTGTTGGCATGGTGGAGCGTGCATGGTGACGCTTTGGTGCGAGATCGAAGGGCGAAGTACCCTGTTGTCCCTAGCGAAAACTCCGTCCGCAACTGAGGATGGTCCTCGGGCCTGGAGGCGAGACATGACTAACGAAGAAGCGCGGGGATACGAGAGGCGGCTCGAGTACTGGAGAAATCCTACAAGGACCCTTGCGCGCACCAGGCCCCTCTTCCATGCCATCCATGGTCGGAAACGACTTGGAGATGCCGCCTATTTCCGGAAGTAACGCGTGCACCGAAAACCACATGCGCCGCTTCCCGCCGGCAGTGCGCTGCGCCTCCCCCTTGTGCCCGGAACAATCAACAATTCCTCGGCGAACAGGGGCTTGCCGCAAACTCTGGCATGATCTATGATCTGCTGCACTGTACGTGGTTTGTTACTCTAAATGGAAGGAGTCGTCATGGCAGCCAAAGTCGCAACGAAGAGTGAGGTTTTCGCCGGCATCGCAAAGGCCACCGATTTGTCGCGCCGACAGGTCGCCTCCGTCTTTGAGGCTCTCTCGGCTCTGATCAAGTCCAACGTGGGTAAGAAAGGCCCCGGCGTCTTCGTCGTGCCGGGCCTGCTGAAGATCATGGTCATCCATAAGCCGGCCACGAAGGCCCGCAAGGGCATCAACCCGTTCACGAAGGAGGAACAGGTATTCAAGGCCAAGCCGGCGCGGAAGGTCGTCAAGGTCCGTCCCCTGAAGGCGCTCAAGGACATGGTCAAGTAGGCGCCAGTAGGTTGACGCGGCCGGGACGTCGGCGGCGCGGGGACAACGCGCCGCCCATGTCTTCGCTCCGTGAGGACCGGCCCCAGACAGATCAGGACGAACCTCGCCAGGCGGCCAAGCGGCGCGGCCGTTGCCGCCGTTCGGGGTTCAGGGCCGAGTTCCCGGAAATCCGGGAAAAGAGCCGACGGCTGCCGCGATAGAAGTATGCGAGCAGGCGCAGAAGTAGGAGAAGGGGCTGATCGGAAGGCGAAAGACCCCCGGGGACGCCGGCGGGTCTTTCGCTTTTAGTGGTTGACGCCGGCGACGAAATCCGGCCGCGGTTCAGCGGGCGTCCGACGGCGCCGCCGCCCCGTCCTCCATGGCGCGCGCGATCGTTCCCCAGGAGAAGCGCGTGAGAAGCTCGCGCGCGCGCTCGGGGTTTGCGGCCCAGGCGGCGCGCGCGGCTTCCTCCACCGCGGGCTGGAGCGCGTGCGTGGCCTCCTCCAGGTCTCGCAGGCGGCGCCCCTCGGCGGCGATGCGTTTTTCGTAGTCCGCGTCGATCCGGCGCGCGCGGTCGCCGAAGAGCCGGTAGGCCGGCGCCGCGGCGTCGCCGGGGTCGAGGGCGTACGCCGCGGGCGGCGGACCCGCCCAGGGATAGAGCGGCACGAAGGGATTCGAGCACGGTTGCCAGAGACACAGCCACCAGACGATGCCGATCGGGGCGGGCTGCGAGGCGCGCAACTGGAAGATGCTGGCCGAATTCGTGCGAGGCACGCAGATGGTCCGCACGGGGCCGTTGTGCGGCGAGACGCCGGGCGGCGCGGCGAAGGGCGTGCCCTCGTAGTGGTCGCGCAGCACGGCGGCCAGCGACGCGACCGTCACGGGCGCCGCGGGCTTGACGCAGAAGGGAAGCGGGGTCGTGCCCGGCGCCGGCGCCATGCCGGCGACGCGCGCCAGGCCGCGCCACGCCCGATGCGTGTTGCTCGCCGCAACGCGGGTTTCCGGATTCGCGTAGGCCTTCTCGAAACTGAAGGGCTCCTGCGAGGGGTCGTGCCACCCGCGGCGCGCCGCGTACTCCTGAAGGTCCCGCGCTCCCAGAAAGCGGGCGCCGTCGGCCAGATCCACCGCGCCGATGGTGTAGGTGTTGGCGAGCACCGCCACCGCATCGTCGGGAACCCGGGCGGCGACCCAGTGCTTTCCGCGGACCACGGCGACGAGCCACGCCTCGCGCGGATCGGCGATGAGATAGGTCCTTCCGCTGACGGCGTAGCCGCGGTCCTCGACGAGGGCCCCGATGAGCTCGGCGCCCTGGCGCGCGGTGCGGGCCTCGCGCGCCACGCGGTGCCTCAGTTCGGGGCCCGCGATCCCGCCGCCGGGCGGAGCGGGCCGGTCTTCGCGGGAAGGACAGTTGTTGCTGGCCACGACGACGCCGTGCTCGTTGAGGAGGAGATCGCTCTCCGGGCAGCCGGGCATGGCCAGGCACGCGTAGGCCGCGCCCGCGGCCTCCTTCGGCCGCGGGAACATCCTGAACCCCGCGGGATCGGCGAGGCCGTTGTCCTCGTTGTGCGCGAGAAGGACGCCGCCGCAGGCCGTCGCCGCGCGCCCGGCGATGAGGGAGAAGCATTCCTGGGAGCCGGCGTCCGCCGCGGGGGACGCGGCCGCCGCCAACAGCGTCGCGAGCAGCATGTTAAAGCGTCGCATGCCATGAAGTGTAGCCGCGGGCGGCGGGAAAAGGCAACGCCGCCCGCGGCGCCGCCGCGTGCGAGCCCTCGCCGCCCGCGCGTTGCCCGGGTATGATGCGAGGCCATGGAAAAAGCCGTACTGAGCACCGTCGACACCGCGCTCGTCGTCGCCTACCTGGTCATCGTGAGCGCCGTGGCGCTGTGGGCGAGCCGCGGAGTCAAGTCGAGCAAGGACTACTTCCTCGCAGGGAAGACCCTGCCCTGGTGGGCGGTGGCCCTGTCGCTGGTCGTTTCGGACATCGGCGCCAAGGACATGGTGGGGCTGGCCACCGACGGCTACCGCTGGGGCGTCGTGATGATGAACTTCGACTTCCTGGGGTGCATCTTCGCGGTGCTCCTGGCGGCGTTCCTCTTCATGCCCTTTTTCTGGATGGCGGGCATCTACACGGTCCCCGAATACCTCGGGCGGCGCTACAACATGTATGTCCGGACGTTCTTCGCCATCGTCTGGACGATCTTCATGGTGGCGACGCTCGGGACGATCTTCGTGAGCGCCGCCGCGATGTTCAAAATCCTGCTGGGCTGGGGCTTCTGGCTCTCGGTGGGCATCGTCGCGGCCGCGGGCATCGCCTATACCACCGTGGGCGGCCTGCGCTCCGTCGTCTTCACCGAGGTCCTGTCCTGCGTCATCCTGATCGTGGGCGCGGCGCTGATCTGCTTCTTCGGACTGGAGCGCGCCGGCGGCTGGGACGCCATGCGCGCCTCCGTCGAGAAGCTGTGGTGGACCGAGCACCATTTCAGCCTGATTCCCCCCGCCGACCACCCCGCGTTCCCATGGCCCGCCGTGTTCCTCGGCCTGGGCATCGTCCTCGGCCCCGCCTACTGGATCGGCAACCAAGCCATCGTGCAGCGCAACCTCGGGGCGCGCAGCGGCAACGACGCGCGCGCCGCTTACGTCATGTGCGCCGCCATCAAGCTCGTCTTCCCGGTGCTCCTCGTCGTGCCCGGGCTCATCGCCCTCGCGCTGTTCAGCGACACCCTGGGAGCGCCCTTCATCGGGCAGTTGGGCAACGAGAACCCGGAGTGGCAGGGCAAGCTCGTCCTGCCGCGCCTCGTCGTCGAACTTCTGCCCCGGGGCGCCCTCGGCGTCGTCGTGGGCGCCTTCCTGGCGGGCATCACCTCGAACCTCGACTCCTACGTGAACTCGGCGAGCACGCTGCTCGTCTCCGATATCTACAGGCCCTTTGTGCGGCCCCGCGCCACGGATCGCGAATGCCTGGGGCTCGGGCGCGTCCTCACGGTCGCCCTCATCTGCGCCGGCGTCGCGGCGAGCTATGTCGTCGAGACCTACTACGGCGACAAATCGGTTTTCGAGGCGTTCCAGGACGCGCTCACGCTCTTTCAGGGAGCGCTTTTCGCGCTCCTTCTCTTGGGCATGCTGTGGCCCCGGGCGACGCAATGGGGCGGCCTCGCGGGGATGCTCTGCGGCGTGGCGTGCGCCGTGGTGCTCATGCGCGGATACGGGATGCCCTATCTCTGGGTCGCCTGGTGGTCCTTCGTCACCGCCGTGACGGCGACGGTGGCCGTGAGCCTCGTCACCAAGCCCTACGACACCGAGCGCCTCCGCGGGCTTGTCTGCTGGATACCCACCGAGGAGGGCGGGAAACCATGAGCGCCGCGGTCCTCTCGAGCTTCTTCCTCGCCGTGACCTTCTCCGCGGGCAAGTGCGTCTTCCTGGCGGCGATGCTGCTCCTCCTGGGGTGGCTCGTCTTCATGCCCAGGCGCTTCATCGGCCAAGCCGAGGGCGCGCCCGTGTGGTGGCGCAACGTGCGCGTCTGGGCCATCGTCGTGAACGTGATCCAGATCTGCATCTATATCGTCGCGGGATAGCGCCGCCGAGGAACGAGGAGGGGAGTCTCCCATGCTAAACACAGCGCTTGCGGTAGTGTTGGCCGGCGCGGCGCTGCTGGCGGACGCGCCCGCCGCCCCGTCCCAGGCCGAGGCCGGCGGGGGCGCCGCGCCGCGCGCCGGTCTTCCGGACTACGCCTTCCGGGAGCGCATGCCCCGGCGGGTCCTGGAGAGTTATCTGGCCCGGGCGATCACCTACAGCGAACTCCTGCACGGCACCGGCAACGTCGACGACAACCTGCGCATGCTCGCCAACACCGGCGCGAAATTCATCGGGCGCGCGATCTACAGGTGGGGCGGCGAAGACGCTCTCGACCGCCTGGTCGCCGCCGCCGCGCCGATCGCCGCGAGGGTCCACCGCGCCGACCCGGACGTCATTCTCCAGGGGGCGGCCTTCGAGATCGTGACGACGCGGGTCCGTGCGGCGCGGGTGCCCGCGCGGGTGTTTCGCGCGTTCGGCCGCGAACCCGAGGCGCGGACTTTCAGGTACGAGGACATGCTCTATCGGGACGGCCGGTTCGTCGACCACTGGGGGAAGGGCGCCTCGGTCCCCGACATGAGCCGGCTGGAAACGCGGCTGTGGTTCTTCCACCTCGCGGCGAGCTACATCGATATCGGCGTCGAGGCCGTGCACTTCGGGCAGGTCGAGCTCATGGACAAGCGCGACCCCGGGCACCGGCACTGGCGCGACCTCCTGGCCCGCGCGCGGAGCTACGCCGCGGCGCATGCCCGGCGCGGGATGCTGCTCTGCGACGCCCATGTCCCCGGCGGCGGCATCGTCGCGGACGGGGTTCTGCTCTTCGACTTCCACTCCTTCCCGCTCCGCATCGACGAAGTGCCGGAAGAGCCCGGCCGCGGCGTCCTCAAGATGGGCTATCTGGACAGCCTCTTCGGCCGGAGCGCGGGCGGCGCGACGCCGAGCGGCTGGAGCTGCGAGCACCTGCCCTTTCTGGTGGAGCTGGACAACTTCGGGCGGAGCGGCCGGCCCGACGAGAACATCGGCGGCCATTGGATCTGGGGCTGCGACGAGATCTCGTGGTTCGCGCGGCAGAGCGAAGAGTATCGCAACGCGTGGCTGCGCTACGCGTGGAACTGGGTTCGCGAGCATGACCCGAACGGCTGGCTGCAGATGCCGGGCAGCCGCACCCTCGCCGAGCCGGCGGGCGGAAAACGTTGGTACTGGGCGAACACATCCTCGGAGGCTTGCCCGGAGGGCTTCAACCAGGAGGAGACCATCAAGGCGATCTGGGCCGAGGCGCGGGCGGAGGCCTGAGGTTTCCGCGGCGCGCGTTGTGAAAACCCCGCGGGCCGGCTTGGGCGCGCCCTTCACGGGCGGACCGGGGGGCGACGGGAAAAAGGATGAGCGGCGCCCGCGCCGCGTACCCGGGAGGAAAACACCGTGATGTTCAAGCCTGCAGCTCGAATCTCGGCGCGGCTCGCCGCGTGTCTTCTGGCCGCATGCCTCTGCGCAGGAGCGGAGGATGCGGTCAGGTTGTGGGAGGAAGCCCTGGTGATCCCCACCTACGGGGTTGCGCCGCCCGATCCCTATCCGCGCTTTTACCAGGGCCGCGTCTACCAGGGCGCCAAGGCGTCGTACTATCCCTACGCGGCGTCGGACACCCTCACCGGCGTCAAGAAGGACAAGACTTACCGCGCCCTGTGCCTGGAGAACAAGTACGTGAAGCTCCAGGTCCTGCCCGAACTCGGCGGGCGGATTTTCACGGCCCTCGACAAGACCAACGGCTATGACTTCTTCTACCGGCAGCGGGTGATCAAGCCGGCGTTGATCGGCATGCTGGGCGCCTGGATCTCGGGCGGCGCCGAGTGGAACGTGCCCCATCACCACCGCGCCTCGAGCTTCATGGCGGTGGACTGGACCGTCGCGGAGGATGCCGATGGGGGCAAGACGATCTGGGTGGGCGAAACCGAGCTGCGCCACAGGATGAGGTGGATCGTCGGCGTGACCCTGCGCCCGGACAGCTCCGAGCTGGAACTGGAGGTCAAGATTTTCAACCGCACGCCGGTCGCCAACGCGTTTCTTTTCTGGATCAACCCCGGCGTCCACGCCACGCCCGAGTACCAGGTGATCTTCCCGCCCGACACCGAATGGGCCGTTCAGCACGGCAAACCCGAGTTCGCCTCCTGGCCCATCGCGCGGCAGGTTTACGGCGGCGTCGACTACACCGCGGGCGTCGACATCAGTTGGTGGAGGAATCACCCCGCGCCCGTCTCCTTCTTCGCCTGGAATTCCCAGGAGGACTTCTTCGGGGGCTACGACCACGGGAAGGACGCGGGCGTCCTGCATGTCGCCGATCACCATGCCGTCCCCGGCAAGAAGTTCTTCGAATGGGGGGACGGCCCCGAGGGCGACTCGTGGACGGCGATTCTGACGGACGAGGACGGCCCGTACCTGGAGCTGATGGTCGGCGCCTATTCCGACAACCAGCCCGATTACAGTTGGATCCAACCGGGCGAGGTCAAGGAGTTCAAGCACTGGTGGTACCCGGTGCGGAGCCTCGGCGCCGCGAAGAACGCGAACCGCGAGGCGGCCGTGAACCTCGAGGCCCGCGGGGACGGCGCGGCGGTGGTGGCGTTCAACACCACCCGCGAGCACATTGGCGCCGTGGCCCGGCTCGCCGCGGGGGATCGGCTTCTGCTGGAGAGGGAAATCACCATCGGCCCGGCGCGGCCCTTCCGCGCCGAGGCGGCGCTCCCCGCCGGGGTCGCCTTCGGGGATCTGCGCGCCGCGCTCGCCGCCCCCGACGGGCGCGAGCTGATCGCGTACCGGCCCGCGAAGCCCGCGGGAACGCCCATGCCGGCGCCGGCGCGCAAGCCCGCGCCGCCCCGGGAGATCGCCACCAACGAGGAGCTGTATCTCACGGGGCTCAGGCTCGAGCAGCTCCACAGCCCCGCGATGGACCCGGCCGCGTACTACGAGGAAGCCCTCCGCAGGGATCCCGGCGACTACCGGGCCAACACCGCCCTCGGAATCCTGCTGCTCAAGGCCGCCCGCTACGAGGAAGCCGAAACCTGTCTGCGCGCGGCGGTCGCCCGGGCGACGCAGAACCACATCCGCCCCAAGGACGGCGAGGCCTTCTACTACCTGGGGATCGTCCTCAAGGCGCGGGGGCTTCTCGATGCGGCCTGGGACGAGCTGCAGCGCGCGGTCTGGAGCGCGGCCTGGCAAGCGCCGGGGTACCACGCCCTCGCCGAGATCGCCTGCCTGCGCGGGAATTTCGCCGAGGCGCTGGCGCTCGTCGAGCGTTCTCTCGGCCGCAACTCCGCCAACACGCGGGCCCTCGCCCTGCGCAGCGCCGTGCTCCGCAGGCTCGACCGCCCGGTGGAGGCCTACCAAAACGCCCTAGCGGCGGCGGCCGTCGATCCGCTGGATTTCCGCGCCGTCAACGAGCTCTGCCTCGCCCTGGCGGCGGTGGACGAGACGGCCCTGGCGGCGGAGGACGTCGAGCGCCTCGGCGCGTGGATGCGCGGCGAGGCCCAGTCGTACCTCGAGCTGGCGGTGGATTACGGCGGGGCGGGGTTTTACGAGGAGGCTTGCGGCGTGCTGGAGCGCGCCGCCGCCGCGGCCGGCGAGGGCGGCGTTCACCCGATGGTTTATTATTTCCTCGGCTGGTACTCCGCCAAACAGGGCCGGGCAGCCGAGGCCGCGGACTGCTACCGGCGGGCGGCGCGGCTGCCTTCCGGCGGCTGCTTCCCCCTCAGATTCGAGGCGCTCGATGCCCTCGCCGACGCCATGCGGGTTAACCCGACGGACGCGCGCGCGCCCTACTACCTCGGCAACCTCCTCTACGACCACCAGCCGCGCCGCGCCATCGAGGCTTGGGAACGGGCCGCCGCCCTCGACCCCGCCTTCGCCCCCGTGCATCGCAACCTTGCCAACGGCTACGCCTGGGGCGTCAAGGACCCCGCCCGGGCCATCGCGAGCTTCGAGAAGGCCATCGCCCTGGATCCCGGCAACCCGCGCTGGTACTTCGAGCTGGACGGCATCCTCGAGGCGGCGGGCGCCGCCGTCGAGAAACGGCTCGCGCTCCTGCGCGCGCACGCCGAGACGGTCGCGCGGCGCGACGATGCCATGACGCGCATGCTCGCCCTGCTCATCAGAAACGGCGCCGAGGACGAGGCCCTGGCCGTCTTGGCGACGCGGCGCTTCCACAACTGGGAAGGCTCCGACGAGATCCACGGCGTGTACGTCGACGCGTGCCTCACCCGCGGCCACCGCTTGTTCCGCGCCAAGGACTACGCGGGCGCCCGCGCGGCCTACGAGGCCGCGCTCCTTTACCCCGAGAATCTCGAGGTCGGCCGGCCGTACCGCGACTACCGCGCCGGCGAGAAGCACTACTTCATCGGGCTGGCGCGCGAGGCTCTGGGCGACGGCGCGGCGGCGAGGGCCTGCTTCGAGAAGGCGGCGGCGCACGCCCTCGAGGGCGCGTCGGAGGCGCGCTACCACCAGGCCTGCGCGCTCCGCAAACTCGGCCGGGACGAGGAGGCCGGGCGCATCTTCGCCGGCCTGGCGGCCCATGGCGCCAAGGAGATTGCCGGCGCCGGCGCGGTGGACTACTTCGCCAAGTTCGGCGAGCGGCGCTCGGAGCGCGCGCGCATCGCCCAGGCGCACTACCTCCTCGGCCTCGGCTATCGCGGGCAGGGCCGGGAAGACGAGGCGGTGAAGGAGTTCCGCGCCGCGCTCGAACTGGCGCCGGATCTTCTCGGGGCGCGCACGCAGCTTGCGCCATGACAATCCGGGCGTTCGCTCTTGATCCCAGCCGGTCCGACGCCGTATAGTGAGGGGGTGATTCAGGCGCCGCCCGGGCGGCGCCCAGGCGCGAACACGGCCTTGCGGCCGGGAGGAAACAGGATGAAACTTCGAAGTCTGGCGGCGGCGGCCCTCGCGGCCCTCTGGGCCTGCGGACAGTTCCTGGGCGCGGCGGAAGGCGCCTCGGTGAAGAAAATCCTCTACGTGACGACGACCAAGGATTTTCATCACTCCGCTTGCGAGTACTCGATTCCCATTGTCAAGAAGCTGGCGGAGGAGTCCAAGCAGGACCCGCTGCTGGGCGCCTTCGATGTGGTCTGCACCGACAAGACCGATCTGATCACCGCCGAGGGCTTGAAGAACTTCGACGCCATCTGTTTCTCGAACACCACGGGCGGCCTGGCTCAGTTCCCCCTGAGCGAGGCCGACCGGAACGCGCTCCTGGAGGCGATCAAGGGGGGCAAGGGCTTCATCGGCATTCACGCCGCCACGGACACCTACAAGGACTGGCAGCCCTACGTGGACATGATCGGGGGGGCCTTCGAGAGCCATCCCTGGAACGAGCGGGTCACCATCGACATCGAAGACCCATCGCACCCCTGCGCGGCGCCGGTGCCCTCCCCTTGGGTGGTGAAGGACGAGATCTACGCCTTCAAGAACTACTCCCGCGACAAGCTCCACGTGATCATGAGCCTGAGCAAGTCGTCCCTCAAGGGCAAGAGCACGCCCTCCCGCGTCGCGGACCAGGACTACGCCATCGCCTGGTGCAAGCCCTACGGCCAGGGGCGCGTCTTCTACACCGCCTTGGGCCACGAGCACGCGTTGTGGGACGACGTCTTCTTCCAGCGCCACCTCATGGGCGGCTTCAGGTGGGCGCTGGGCGCGGCCAGACAGGCCGGCTGGAAGGCCAACAAGGACGGCGAGCGCGTCGGGCTGGTCAAGGGCAACGGGTTGGGTGACGCCAACCTGGCCGTGGGCCACAAGAAACTCGAGGCGGGGTGGGAGAAGCTCCTCGACGGGTCGCCGCTTGCCTGGGACGCCGCCTGGGAGACGTCGGGCAACCAGAAGGACACGCGCAAGCACTGGACCGCGGGGCCCGACGGCGTGCTGACCGGCTACGCGGCGGAGGGGACGCCCGGCTCGAGCCACCTGTACTACACCAAGAAGAGCTACAGGAACTTCGAGGTCAGGGCGGAGATCTGCATCAGCCGGGACGGGAACAGCGGCTTCTACTTCCGCTGCCCGAAGGACAAGAACCTGCTTCCCAACGGCAAGTGGATGGACTGGCCGAACGGCTACGAGGCCCAGGTCAACCTGAGCCACGGCGGCGACCCGAAGCGCAGCGGCACTTTCTACGCGGCGCCGGTCATCTGGTCCGGCGACATCAAGGCTCTCACCGGCTTCGACGCGGCGCGCAAAGAGGACCTCGAGCGGCAGGGCGACTTCTGGTACCGGATGCGCATCATCGCCGTGGGCGACCACACCGTGATCCTTCTCAACGACCAGGTGGCCATCGACCACTTCGGCCCGGCGGACGGCAAGGAGCTTTACACCGAGGGGCTGTTCGCCTTCCAAATGCACCACCCCAAGGTGCTCGTGAAGTTCAAGAACCTCGAGGTCAGGGAGCTGTCTCCCGAGCTTAAATGAACGCTCTTCCCGCGCGGGCGCGGAGGTCCGGAAAGCGGGTTTCCGCGCCCGCGGGGAGCGATGCATGCTGGCACGCTTCCTGCTTCAATTCCTGCGGCACCCCCTGAACACGGGCGCGATCGCGCCCAGTTCCCGCGCCCTGGCCCGCGCCATGGTCCGCGGCCTCGACCTGCATCGAGCCTCGGCCGTGGTCGAGTACGGACCGGGCGGCGGAGCTTTCACGGGGGAGATCCTGGCGCGCCTGCGGCCCGGCGCGCTCTTCGTCGCCATCGAGAACAACCCGGCGATGTACGCGGCCTTCCGCGCCCGCTACGGGCGTCTGAACGCCGTCAACGACTCGGCCGCGAACGTGGGCGCGATCCTCGCCTCGCTGGGCGCGTCGCACGCCGACTGCATCGTGAGCGGCCTGCCCTGGGCGTCCTTCGGCGGCCGGCTCCAGGACGAACTGCTCGCCGCCACGTGCGCGGCGCTGCGCGACGGCGGCCGCTTCGCCACCTTCGCGTATCTCCAGGGCCTCCTGCTCCCGTCGGGCCGCGCCTTCGCCCGCAAGCTCGCGGGCTGCTTCGCCGCGGTCGAGCGCTCGCCGGTCTGTTGGGGCAATTTGCCGCCCGCCTTCGTCTACCGCTGCGTGAAGTGACGCCGGGCGGCCCGCCCCGGCGTCTTTATCGGACCTCCCCGGCGTGCATCAGCGCGGCTTTTGCCGGCGCGCGAGCCCTAGCGTACACTTCATGCGAGGGGATGGCGGTTCGAGGGAGTGTAGCATGGCTCAACCGGCAAAAGCGGAAGTCGTCGCCGAGATCAACAAGCGTAAGAGCGCGAGCGGTCTCAACCTGCGCGGGGTCGATCTGTCGGGCGCCGACCTGGAGGGCGCGAACTTCGAGAGCGCCGACCTGCGCGGCGCCAATCTCTCCGGCGCGGGACTGAAGGGCGCGAGCCTCTTCGGCGCCAACCTCGAGGGCGCCGATCTGAGCCGGGCGGTGCTGCTCGATGCCAACGTCGAGCTGGCCAACTTCAAAGGAGCGAAGCTTTCCGGCGCCGATCTGCGGCGCGTCAGCTTCACCGCGACGAACCTCGGCGGCGCGGATCTGGCCGGCGCGAATCTGTTCCGGGCGCGGTTTCCCGAGCTCGATCTGCGCGGGGGCCGGTTCGCCCGGGCGAATCTCGGCGGCGCCGTGTTCCTCTCGTGCAATCTCGAGCACGTCAACTTCCAGGGCGCGCAGTTCGTCAACACGATTCTGAAGCGCTGCACTCTGGCCGGCGCGGATTTCGGCGACACCGTCTTCAGGAACGCGCGCTTCGAGGGCACGGGGTTGAGCGGGGTGGACTGGCGGGGCGCGTGCTTCGTCGACTTCGACTTCTCGGCGTTGGACCTGACGGACGTCGATTTCTCGGGAGCGCGCCTGGAAGGGGCGCGCTTCTCGCAGGAGGGCATCGCCGGCGTCAAGTTCGCGGGGGCCGTCATGGCGCGCGTGTCCTTCGAGGGGTTCAACCTGGCGCGCATCGATTTCAGGAAGTGTGATTTCACGCGAGCCAACCTCGCGGGAGCGAACTTGCGGGGCGCGGACCTCTCGGAGGCCGATTTGTCCGGCGCCAACCTGAGCCAGGCGGACCTCACGGGCGCCACGGCCCGCGGGGCGCGCTTCCGCGCCGCCGTCTGCCGGGGGAGCCGCATCGTGGAGGCCGACCTCACCGACGGCGATTTCCTCCGGGCCAACCTCTTCAAGGCCGTCCTGCAGCGCTCATCGCTGAAGTCGGCCGCAATCAAGGATGTGAACCTCCGCGGCGCCCAAGTGGAGGAATGCAGCTTCCGGGGCGCGGATTTGGAGGGCGCCGACGTGTCCGGCGCGCAGTTCAAGCGCTGCGACCTGGAGGGCGCCAAGCTCAACCGCTCCGTCGTCATCGGCACCACCATCGCCGAGTGCGCGGTGAAGGCGACTTCCTGGCAGCGCGCGCTCCTCAAGGAGATCAAGTGGCAGGACCTGGATCTGGCGGGCGGCGATTTCTACCGCGCCAACATGATGGAGGCGCAGCTCGTGCGCCTGCGCCTGGCGGGCGCGACGCTGGATATGGCCGACCTGCGCGGCGCGGTGCTGGAGGACTGCGACCTGCGCGACGGCCAGATGGTGGGGGTGCGCTTCGAGAACACCCAGCTCACGCGCGTCAACTTCCAGGGCGCGCTCGTCCGGGAGTCCGACTTCACCGGCGCCGCCATCGCCGATGCGCAGTGGGAGGGCGTCGACCGGGACGAGCTCTCGAGCTGCACCGGGCTGACGCTGCCCGAGCGGCCCGACGAGAAGGCGAGCGCCGCCGCCTCCGCCGGCGGCCGCCGCGCGGAACTCCGCGCGCGCATCCAGTGCGACAGCGTCTGCAGCACCGATCTGGAACGAATCCTGACGGAGTTTCGCGGCTTGTACGAGAAGGTCGCGGCGGCCATCGTCGCGCGCTGCGGCCGGGCCGCGCGGGAGGAGCCCCTGCCGCCGGCCTGCGAACTCCAGATCGCGTCGCTGCAGTTGGAGCGCACGCTCCAAATCGTCTGGCGGAGCGCCGTGTGGGAGCTGAGCGGCCGGACGCTGGATGCGCTGGGCATCGTCCGGGAGCTGTGCGATGCGGCGCTCGCCCGGGGCGGCGAGCAGCGCTTCAAGGGCGCGGCGCCCGGCGAGAACGCGGTCGCGGCCGAGTTGGCCCGCCGCGACGTCGCGGCGCGCGCCAAGGAGCTGACCAGCGCCTCCGCCGACGCCGCCGAGGCCGTCGCGCAGGCGGTGTGGAGCTTCCTTGGCGCGGTGCTAGGCTCGCCGCGCCTGCACGGCCTGCAGTGGCAGACGGCGTGAGGGCTCCGCGGCGTGCGCCGGACCCGCGCTGCGGGATCCCGCGCCGATCGTCCGGGGGGGCCGGCGCCTCCGCCGCTTATCGGCCCGCGTTTGACGCCGCCCTCCCCGCATCGTAGATTTTGCAGGATACACCACACGCCTGCCCGCGGGCAGAAGGGTCTGAAAGAACCGCATCGCCGGGGGATCGCGTTGAGAAGGGCCGGTCCGTGCACATGCGTGGACGCGCGTTTCGCGGCGCCGCGAAGCCGCGCCTCGCACGGACCTGCAACGGGGAAGAAGGAATGACATCCGCCGCACGTTTCCGTATCGTCGGACAGAGTCGTTTCACCGCGCTGCTCCGCAAGGAGACGGCGCGGGTGGCGGTGGGCACGGGCGGCGTGCTCTTGAGCGGCGAGGCCGGCGCCGGGAAGGAGCTGTGCGCCCGCACGATCCACGCCCAGGGCCCGCGCCGGCGCGGACCCTTCCGGATGGTGGACTGCGGGCGCTTCTTTCCCGAGGATCTCGCCGCCATCATTTTCGGCGGCGCGGAGCGGCCCGGGACGGCGCTGCTGGCCCGCGCGAACCGCGGGACGCTGTATCTGGTGCATCCCGAGGAGATGGTGGTGTCGCTCCAAGAGCGGCTCTTGAGCTTCCTGAAAAGCGGCGAATACACCGCCGGCGAGCTCGGGCCGCGCAAGCGAGCGGACGTGCGCCTGCTGTGCGGCACGGACAAGGAACTGGAGCTGTACGTGCGCGGCGGCGCGTTTCTCGGCGAGCTGTGGGAGCGCATCGCCGCGTCGGTCGTGAAGGTCGCGCCGCTCCGGGAGCGCCTCGAAGACATCGTCGACGTGATCGAGTACCTCGACGGCATGCCGGTGGACCAGCGCTTCTCCGCCGGCGTCGTGAGCGTGCTGGAGAGCTACCCCTGGCCCGGCAACTACGACGAGCTCATCGAGGAGGTGGAGCGCCTGCTCAGAACCGGATACCAGTGGATCGAAATCGAGCACGTGCGGCGCGATATCGTCGACTACGAGGGCACGCCCGTCAACGCCGACCCGGAGATTCGGCGCGCGCTCCACGAGATCGAGCGCTGCATCCAGACCTTCCGCATCAGCGACGGCGCGCCCCTGGATTTCGCGCCGTACTTCTGGCACGGCGGGCCGGTGCCGAGCAGCACGCCGGCGGCGCCCATCGAGGAGCCGGATCCGGACTGCGAGACGTGGGAGCACGACGCGGCGTGGTAGCAGGAAGGGACGAACGACGGCCATGAAGACCGCCGAACTCGCCGACACGCTCCTGTGCTGGTGCGGGGCCGACACGGCCCTGGAGGAGGCGCTGCGCGGGGCGGAGCGGCCGGATCTGCGCGCCGTCAAGACGGCGAGTGAGTTCCTCGAGGCCTTTCACGTGGAGCGCCCGGCGTGGGTCATCCTGGGCGCGAAGCCGGAATCCGAGGCGTTGCGTCTCCTCGGCATGCTGGTGCAGACGCGGCGGGCGGTGTCCGCGGTCGTGGCGTTGAGCGCGCCGAGCGCGGAGCAGGTGCGGCTCTTCATGCGCGCGGGGGCCAGGGACGTGCTCTGGATCGACGAGCTGCCCGGAGGGCTGCCCCAGGCCGGGGCGGACGCGCAGGAGGCGGACGAGGCCCTCGCGGACGCCGCGCCGCCCGAAGCGCAGGAAATCATCTGCACCAACGAGGCGATGCAGAGGGTCTTCGACATCGCCACGAGGATCGCGCCCACCGATTCCACCGTGCTGATCCAGGGAGAGAGCGGCACGGGGAAAGAGGTGGTCGCCGGGCAGATCCACGCCCGGAGCCCCCGGGCGCGCAAGCCCTTCGTCAAGGTCAACTGCGGCGCGATACCCGAGCCGCTCCTGGAGAGCCAGCTTTACGGGCACGAGAAGGGCTCCTTCACCGGGGCGATCAAGCAGCACAAGGGCTTGTTCGAGATGGCCGACCGGGGCACGATCTTCCTGGACGAGATCGGCGAGATGAGCCAGGAGATGCAGGTCAAGCTGCTGCGGTTCCTGGAGAGCAAGGAGCTGCGGCGCGTCGGCGGCCACGAGGTCATCAAGGTCGACGTCCGGGTTATCACGGCGACCAACAAGGATCTGAAGCGCGAAGTGGCGCGGAACCGCTTCCGGAGCGATCTCTTTTATCGGATCAACGTCATCACCCTGCATCTCCCGGCGCTCCGGGAGCGGCCCGAGGAGATCGTGCTTCTGAGCGAGCATTTCATGCGCCGGCTCAGCGCGGAGCACATGGTCGCGCCGAAGGTCTTCAGCGCCGAGGCGCTCGCCGTGATGCAGGGGCTCCCGTGGCCGGGCAACGTCAGGGAGCTGGAGAACGCGGTGGAGCGGCTGTTGTTCCTGGCCCCCGCCGACGTCATCGAGCCGGCGCACCTGGCCGAGTTTCTGGATCTGTCGCCGCCGGCGGCCGCGGCGCCCGCGGCCGCCGCCTCGGGGGGCGATGCCGCCGCTCCGAGTCCGGCCGCGCCGGCCGCGTCCTGGAAGATCGAGGACCTGGAGCGCGTCCACATCGAGCACGTCCTCGGGGCGCTCAAGTGGAACAAGATGCGGGCCTCGCGCGCCCTCGGCATCAACGTGAAGACGCTCTATAACAAGATCCGCGCCTACGGCCTGACGCCGCCCTCGGATGCCGAGTCCGATCCCGGCTCGGCGGAAGAGGCGCCCGCCGGGAACCCCGAACCGTCCGGCTGAGCGCGGGCGCGGCCCGGCTAGCGCAGGAACTTGCCGAGCTTGTCCGACGTGAAGCAATACTGGACCGGTCTCCCGCCCCGCTCGAAGGTGACGGTGATCGGCTCACCGGCGGCGAAACGCCGGCGCTGCTCGTCGTAGAGGTCCCAGAGGGCTTTCTCGTCATCGAAGGGGATGGACTTGCCGTTCAAGCCCTTGATCACATCGCCCGGTTGGAACCCCAAGTTCTTGAGCAGCGACTCGTCCTTGATGCTCTTGAGCTTCAGCTCGCGCTTCTTCGCGTCCAGTTCGCTCTGGGCCAGGTCGAGCTCGGTGACCACGTGGCGCGTGTCGGACAGGCGGGCGATCGTCGGCGGCGGGACGACGAAGTACTGAGGCTTCGGGGGCGTCATCACGCCGGTCGCGAGCTTGCGGCCGACATCCGCCATCTGGGATTCCTTTTGGAGCTTGGCGGCGGCCTCGGGCGATATGCCTTGGATGAACGCCTGCGCGTTTTCGATCTCGACGGCCGGCGGGGTGATGTCGGACACGGGCGTCGAAAGGCCCGGGTAGCAGAACAGCGCCGCGATCGCCGCGACCGCCAAGCCGCTGAACACCCACTGGATTTTCTCGATCCGGTCGAGCATGCCGATCACCTCGTCGTTTCGCGCCGGGTTCGATTCTACACCATCTATCGGAAGGCGCGGCGCGGTTGTGCAACGAAGAGGGGCTGCGGGCTCCGGCGCGGCCTCAAGCCCGCAGCTCCCGCCGAGCCCAGCTTCTGAACGCCGCCTCGTCCTCCCTGGCGCGCGCCAGCAGCGCCCGGGGGATGCTGATGGGCACGACCGCGACCTCGCCCGAGAGCTCGGGGCCCCGTCCTCGCACCAAACCGGGCTTGGCGGCGGCAAACGTGGCCGTCAAGGCGGCGCGCACGGCGATGCCCAGAACCGCGCCCGTCTCGGCGTGGAGACCCGACGGGATGTCCACCGCGAGCACCGGCGCCCCCGCGCGGTTGACGGCGCTGAACACGCCGATCAGAAAACCTTCGACGGGGCGGTCCAGTCCGGTGCCGAACACGGCATCGACGATGCAGCCCGCGCCGCGAATGGCCTGTTCAAGGGCGGGGGAGAAGGCGCGCTCGACGCCGACGGGAACCCCGGTCCCGCGCGCGGCGTCGAGGTTCACGCGGGCATCGCTTCCGGGCGCGATCTGTTCCTCGCGCCCCAGGAGGATGACGCTCGCCGCGTGCCCCATGTTGCACAGGTGCCGGGCGATCACGAAGCCGTCGCCGCCGTTGTTGCCCGTTCCCGCGAGGACGAGGACCGGCGTTCGCCACCGCCCGGATGCGAGCCGTTCCGCAAGGAGCGCGGCGGCGCCGCTGCCGGCGTTCTCCATGAGGAGCAGGCCGGGGACGCCGAACTTCTCCATCGCCAGCCGGTCGAGAAGCCGCACCGTGTCGCGGGAGAGGATCGGCGGCGTCATGCGCCGGCGCTCCGCAAACCGAAGACGATCGAATTCACCTTGTGCCCTCCGGGTAGGCTCCGTTTTTTCGGAGCTTACAGGCTCCCCAGATACCTCGGCCGCACGCGATAGTACACCTCCAGCGTCAGCACCGCGATGGCGGTCGCGTAGACCCTGCCGCCCGTCTGGCCGATCCAGTTCGGATCGGGGTCCCAGCTTCCGGCGCGGTGTCCATCGGCGCGCTGGAGCTTGAGCAGCGCGTCCTTCATGGCCGGGTTCCATTCCTTCCACCAGCGGCCGCCCAGGTGGAAAAGCGCCAAAGTCCCATAGTACCAGTAATAGAGCGACTGCCCCGTTTCCTGCCAGCGCGTCCGGCCGCGAGCTTCGGGCGGCAGCCTTAGGGTCGCGTCCGCGAGGATGCGGGCTTGGGGATCGGCGACGGGCCGGCCGCACAGAAGCAGCCCGAGGAGCGCGACGGGCGCGAGCCCCGGCCGCCTTTCATCGCGGCCGAGGCCCTTGTCCGCATAGGTGACGAGCCCGGACCCGCCGCCATGCATGCGCTCGATCGACGCCAGGGTGGCCGCCGTGTCCGGCACCTCCAGGCCGGCCTCCCGGCAGGCTTCGAACGCGAGCACCTGCCAGCCCGTGATGGAGAGGTCGTTGCGCCCCGTCGCCCGGCTCGTATAGTCCCAGCCGCCGCCGGCCTGGCGCGATTGCGCGGCGAAAACAAGCGCGCGCGCCAGCGCGGCGCCCAGCTCCGGAGTCGGGTGGGCGGCATGGGCCTTCGCCAGGCTGTACACGGCGATGGCCTGGTTGTACATGAAATTCGCGTCCTCAGGACCGAAGTTGCCCCGAGCCTGTTGGCATCTCAGAAGGAAATCGCGCGCCTTGCCGGCGGCGGTTTTCCAACCGGGCGGCGGCGACTCGCCTTGCGCCAGGAAGGCGGCAAGCGCGAGCGCCGTGACGCCGGCGTCATACTGGGGGTGGCCGCGGCCGGAGCAACGATCATCAGGCGGGCAGCAGGCATCGAAGCCGTCGCAGTCCCAGCGCCCATCGCCGCTCTGGTGGGCCGCCAGCCAGACAAGGCCGCGCCTGACCGCTTCTTCGGTCTCGCGCGATCCGCCGAACTCCTCCAGCAGAATGCGGCGGCCCGCGGTCCCCGCGCCGCCGCCGCCGCCGCCGCCCTGCGAATGCCCCGGGGAGCCCGGACCGATCCCGATCACCCCCGGGGGCGCGGCCGGCGCCGGGTTGATATCCGCCGAACGCGGTCCGGGAGCAGGCTCCTCTTCCTGGTCTTCGATCTGCGTCAACGGCTCCACCGGAGGAAGCGGTTGAGGCGGATCCGCCGCGGCCGGAGGCGGCGGGAGGCGCACCGTCAGGGACAGCTCGGTCGCCGGAGGCGGGGGCTCGCCGGCCGGCACCTGAAAAATGCTCCCCCGGGCGAGGTAGACGCCGACCCCGTGGGCGCCCAGCGATAGAACCACAAAGCCGATCCATGCCAGCCTCAGCCTGCGGGGCCGGCTGGCCACGAAGGCAAAGCGCCTCAAAAACCGGCCTTCCATCACAAACACCCGGCGTGCGAAGCGCCGGACCCGGGTGCCGAGGAGTCTGAACTTGGCCAAGGGCATGCGCATTGCCTATCATGGACGATTATAGCAGAGTTGACTGCCCTCGGGCCTCCCTTTATAATCGCCCCAAGAGATAAATCAGGTCTCTCTGCTGCGTCTCGCGGGAACGGCGCGCGTGTGGATACAGGCAGCCCATTATGTAAAGCGCTTGTTACATGCGCGGCGGCGCACACAAAAGGAGAAAGTGGTTTGTGATCGGTTTCTCGCGGGTCCTCGAGGCAGGGCGCGAGGTTCTCGGCGGTGCGCGCGTGGATGGTACGCAAAATGCTTGACGCCTTGCATGCATTCCGGCGGAGCCGGCAATCGGCTTGCGTCGGGCGGCAGGAGGGAATCCTGAGAGAGCGTGCTCAAAGGAGGTTATGGTGAAGCAAGAGTGCAAGGGACGGAATGGGGCCAAGACGCTGGGCTTGTGGGGTCTGGCGGCCTGCGCCTTGCTTGCGGGCTGCGACGGGGCGGGTTCGGGCTCCCAGGAACCGCCGACGCCGACACAACCCGGAGAACGGGTGGTCGTGGTGACGGTGAAGCCCACCGATCTTGTGCCCGGCAGCGTGTTCGAGATCAACGGCCGCGGCTTCCCGAACTCGCTCTCCGACGTTTTCGTGAACTTCAAATCGGTGCAGGATCAGGGGCTTGGCGTTGCGGGCCTTCCCGTCCGAATCACCCCGAACCTCATCACGGTCGTGGCGCCCACCGGCATTCCGACCGGGCTTTTGACCGTCACCGTGCGCGACTCGAACGGTCGGAAGATCCCGCTGGCGCCCAAGGAGGTGAGCGGCACGCCGATGCTCACCGGGTATCAGGTCCCGAACGCGGTGCGCGTTCCCGGCATGCTCGAGGGCAACCAGTTCAAGCTGGAAACGCCCGCGCTGATCGTGTACGGCAACAACGTGGACGCCACGGTGAGCGTGGCGGAAATCGGGGTTCTGGGACTCGACGACAAGGAGATCACCTCCGTGTCCGTGACGGTCCCGGCCGACGGCTGCGGCATTACGGTGCCGGGCGTCGAAGACCCGCAGATCCGGGGCCTGAGGATTCCGCTGCCGACCACCCTCGGCAGCGGGTTTCCCGTCGATCGCGTCACGTTCGTGACCGTGCGCGTGCGTAGAGGCTCTCTCGTCAGCAACGTGCTGCAGGTCCCCGCCGTCAACAGCAACTGGACGCTCCCGTCCACCTACGACGTGCCGTTGCCGGCGTTTATCAACGGGTGCTGGGTGAGTCCCGGTGTGCATGGAGACGTGCTCGAGCTCTTCTACTCGGTGTTCCAGCCGGTCGTGCGCTTCAAGTGGACCCCGTTTCTCGAGTGGTGGAACGGGACCGAATGGGTGCCGGTGCTTCCCGACGTCCTGCTCAAGCCGCCGAGAACGCTTGATTTCGGAACGAGCGACTACCAACCCTCGTTTATCCTCGCGGGCGACAAGAACCAGAAGCAGGACAAGGGCGTCTTCTCGGGGCCGGGCATGGTGTACCGGCTGCTCCTCAACATTCGGGCGTTGTGGGATGGCACGGGCCAGGGCAGGCTCCGCATGCACCTCAAGTCCGAGCCGGTGAGCCACGGCGAGATCGGCGTGACCGCCATCGCGGACTCGCTCAAAGGCAACCGCGTCGAGTTTCCGTATTTTGCGGTCACCACCGCGCTCTCGTGGCCCGTCCAGGGGAACATCGTCGAAACGTTCTCAGACAAGAGTCTGGCCCTCGATCGAGACACTTTTACGAACCTGGATCCCACGGGAACGTGGGGGGATGGCGTTGCGCGCGGAGACACCCGGGGCACCGCGGTGGCGGGCTTCGGCACGGCGGCGCTGGACGAAGGTTATCTGAAATCCGGATCCAACTACCTCTTCGATACGAACACGGGCCAGTTGTACCAGTTCCCCGCCGGAGCCACCGACGGTTTTATCGCCGGAATTCGGGCTCAGGCGACGGATCCCACCGCACAGGGCCTCATTCGCCTATTCGATGGGCTCAATCCCGGCGCCTCCCGGGGCGAGCTGCACGTGTCGCGTCTCGTGGTTCCGGCGGGCGCGAAGATCTACGGCCGCGGCAGCCGGGCGTTGGTGATCCGCGTGAGCGGCGCGGCGGGCGGCCTCGCCGCCCGAATCGACGGCGACATCGTCGCCGACGGTCTCGACGCGACCGAGGGAACCGTCGATAGCGAAACCGGAATCGTGCGCGCGGAAGCGGGCAAGGGCGGCGCCGGCGGCCCCGGCGGCGGCAAGGGCGGCGCCGGCGGCGTCGTGCGCGTCCGTTCCATCGGCGGCGACCTGGTCGTCGGCGAGACGAATAACGCCCAGCCGGGGGAATGGGGCGGCGGCGCGGGACAGACGATCGCGTACACGCTGCCCGAGGAATCGAGCAGCGGAGGGAGCGCCGCGCCCCAACTGAAGAACTTCGTTTACGGCGGTCCCGGCGGCGGAGGAGGATTCGGAACGGCCGGCGGCAAGGGGCGTCCGAGCAACCGCACGCTGGGTGACAACAGGAACAACACCTCGGGCAACCCGTGGTCGGCGCTGGGGGAGATCCTGCGCGTGGTGGGCGCTCCCGGGCCCGTGCGGGGCTCGGAGGATCTGCTCCCCCTTATCGGCGGCAGCGGCGGCGGCGGCGGCGGCGGCTGGCTCGCGCGCTGGGGGGTCGGCCCGGTCGCCAACCAGATCGCTCGTCTTTTCGGCGTCGGCGGCGGCGGCGGCGGCGGCGGCGGCGGCATCATTCACATCGTCGCGCGCGGCTCGGTCGAGATCGGGGGACGGTTGTCCTCCTGCGGCGGCAAGGGTAGTCCGGGGCGCGCCAAGCCTCTGGGCGTCGGCACGAGCGCCACGTACGGCGAATGGGCCGGGTCCTGCGGCGGCGGCGGCAGCGGCGGCGCGTTGCTGGTGCAGGTCACCGATGCGCTCGTCTTCAAGCCGGGCTCCGTGCTCGATGTGACCGGCGGACTGGGCGGACGGCCCGGTACCACGTCGGATCCGAACATACTCAACCACATCGGGCATCCGATCGGAGGCGACGGCGGCAGGGGGCGCGTTCGCCTGGAGGCCGGCCGCGGCGTCAACCTGGCGAACAACATCAGCACGAGCGGCATTGCCCCGGTGATCGCCGAGGACTCGCCCGCCACCGTGGGACCGATTCTGAAGACCGTGAACGGGGGCGGCGGAGCGCACGGGATCCTGGACCTCGGAAGCTTCGCCGGCGCGGCGGGCAACACGTTCTACATCGGCGTGGAGGACGGCGACACTCCGGTCGTCTACTACAGAGACGACGAGGGCAACCGCGTCGAGATCATCCGCCGGATCGCCGGCCTGGGCGAGTTCAACTTCACGACGCTGACGATTCCGGAGGACTTCAAGCTGAAGGGATTCGGTTCCGCGCCCCTCGTCATTCGCGTGCAGGGGCGCGCGTCGGTGTTGGGCACGATTGATGCCGCGGGGGCGGACGGCGGTTGGATCGATATTGTGGACAATCAGCCGATCGCCGGCGCCGGCGGCACCGGCGGTCCGGGCGGCGGCGATGGCGGGGTGGGCGGGCTGGCGGTCCGCGCCGCCGCGGGGGACACGGAATGGCAGACGACGGAGGGCGAGGACGGCCGGCTTCCGAGAGCCATTGCGGCGTCCTCGGGCGGCGGGTATCTCCCCGGCGATCCTTGGAACGATCTTTCCCCCTACGGCACGGTGCTTCCCGCCGAGGGCGGCCTGACGTTCATGCCGGCGCTGTGCGGCGGTGACTGCGCGTCGATCGCGACGCACCAAGGCGGCGGCGGCGGCGGCGGCGGATTCGGCACCGCCGGCACCAAGGGCGTTCCGGCGCCCGGGGCCTTATTCGACAACGGCGCGGGCGGGCTGGCGTACGGGAACAATTGGTTCCTGAACGACGAGACGATGCCCTTCTACGGCGGGGCGGGCGGCGGCGGCGGCGGCGCGAGCACGACCGGCGCCGCCGGCACGGTCGGCTATCCCGGCAGCGGCGGCGGCGGCGGCGGCGGGTGTCTGGTATTCGCCGTGCTGGGCGATCTGTACGTCGGTCCGAGAGCGAGGATCAACGCGAACGGCGGCAACGCGTTCAAAGCCGTGCGAACGGGCGGGAACGGCGGCGGGGGCGCGGGGGGCGCGGTTTTTCTCAGGGTGAACGGGAAGCTGTCCATCGAACCCGGCGCGATTATCACGGCGCTGGGCGGGCAGGGGAACCTGAATCCGCCGGCGTCGTATCCCGCGCAGTTCCCGGCTTCGACGGTGAACAACGGCGGCAACGGCGCGCTAGGGCGCATTCGCATTGAGTTCCCGGGCGGGAACATCGATCAGGGCAACATCGAAGTCGTGGATGTGAGACCGGCCGGCACGGACGTCTCGGTGGGGACGGCCTTCCAGGGCAACGAGATCGTGTCGTGGGTGTGGTCGAAACCCATTCCGCTCAGCCTCGGCCCGGGGGACGGCGTGTTCATGACCGACGGCATCGTGTATCCGTCCCGCGCGGTTGCGAACCTCCTGGGGGCGAGCTTCAAGAGCCCGATCGTACGGTGGTCGCTCCTGGTGGACGGCGGCGAGGCCAAGTGCTCGGTGCGAGGCACCGCGGACCGGTTCTTCGGGCCCATGGTTGACTTCGGCAGCATCAACGCCGCCGGCCTGAAACCGAGCTACATGCGTTTTCTGCTGGCCTTCGTTTCCAGCGCGCAGACTTCCGAGACCGTCGAGGTCGACCGGATCTCGATACCGTGGGAGCCGATCGACTACACGGAGGAGCCGAATCCGTAGCAGCCGGCCGGACGCGCGGCGGATCCGCGGCGCGGCGCTGCGATTGCGCCCGCCGCGGATCTTTTTATGCGAAGAGCGCCTGGACGTACCTCTCGGCGGAGAACTCGGCGATATCCTCGACTTTCTCCCCCAGGCCCACGAACTTGACCGGAATCCGGAAACGGTTGTGGAGTGTCACCAGGATGCCGCCTTTGGCGGTGCCGTCCAGCTTGGCCATGACCAGGCCCGTGAGGGCGACGGCGCGGTGGAAGGCATCGGCCTGATTCACGGCATTCTGCCCCGTCGTCGCGTCCAGAACGAGCAGCGTTTCATGCGGGGCTCCGGGGATGCGGCCCGCGATCACGCGCCGGATCTTCTCCAGCTCCCGCATGAGGTTGGCCTGCGTGTGCAGCCGGCCCGCGGTGTCGACGATGAGGTAGTCGGCCTGCTCAGCGAGCGCGCGCTCGCAGGCGCTGTAGGCCACCGAGGCGGGGTCGCTCCTGGCGCCGCCCGTGACCAGCGGGAGCCCGATGCGCCGGCTCCAGATCTGGAGCTGCTCGGTCGCCGCGGCGCGGAAGGTGTCGCCCGCGGCTAGAACGACCTTGTCGCCCCGGGCGGCGAGCCAGCGGGCGAGCTTGGCGATCGAGGTCGTTTTGCCGGTTCCGTTGACGCCGCAGACCAGGATCACGGTGGGGCCGCTCGGCGCGCGGACAAGCTGCGTGTCCTTGGCCTGGAGCTGGGCGCGCAGGCGCTCCTGAAGGAAGGGGGCGATCTGCCCGGACTCGCGCAGCGTTTCCGCCCGCCACGCCGCCCGCACGTCGTCAAGGAGCGCCGCGACGGTGTCGGGGCCGAAATCGGCCTCGTACATCTTGACTTCGAGCTCGGCCAGGAAGGCCTCGTCGATGGCGCGCCTGAGGCCGAGAAGCTGCTTCAGGCCTGCGGCCGTCTTGCGAAGGCCGCGCGTGAGAAGGCCGAGGGCTCCGACCGCCTCCTCCTCGGGCACGGGCGCCGGAGCTTCGCGCTCCGTTTCCAGAGGCGGGCCTTGTCCGGCCGCAGACGCGGCGTCGCCAGGCGGCGCGTCTGCGGCCCGCGGGCCTGCTTCCGGCTTCTTCCGAAAGGGCCACCAGCTCATCGCGCCTCTCCCCGGTGCGTCGCCCGAATTCGATCTAGGATGCCGTTCACGAAGGGCCCCGACTTGTCCGTGCTGTACTTCTTGGCCAACTCGATCGCATCGTTGATGATGGCGGCGGGAGGCGTCTCCTTGGTGCGGACGATCTCGTAGGCCGCCACGCGGAGGATGGCGCGGTCGATCGCGGCCAGGCGGGTCAGGTCCCAGTTGTCGAGGGTCGCGGCGATGATCGCGTCGATGGCTTCTTTCTCGGCGATGCAACCGTCGATGAGCCGCCGCGCGTAGTCGATGGCGGAGCGCCTGAGGTTCTGCTCGGCCAGGAGGGCGTCAAGGTCGGCGGGCGACGGAGTCTCGCGCAGCATGTCCGCGCGGTATAAAACCTTGAGTGCGGCCTCGCGCGCACGAGACAGGACGTGCTTCATGGCGGGTGGGGGCCTTCCCGAGACGGCGCCGCCGGCCGCCTCACGAGCGGGCCCTGATCTGCGCATAGAGGTCGGTCATTTCCAGCGCGGAGAGCGCCGCGTCGGCGCCCCGGTTCCCGGCCTTCGTGCCCGCGCGTTCCACGGCCTGCTCGATGGTGTCCGCGGTGAGGATCCCGAAGATCACCGGCACGCCGGCCGTCGCCGCCGCGCGCGCGATGCCCTTGGCCGCCTCGCCCGCCACGTAATCGAAGTGCGGCGTGTCCCCGCGGATGACGCAGCCCAGGCACACGATGGCATCGTAAGCCTTGCTCTCGGCGAGCATCTGCGCCACGGGCGGGATCTCGAAGGCGCCCGGAACGCGCACGACGGCGATGGCTTCGTCCTTGACGCCGTGGCGGACCAGGCAGTCGACCGCGCCCTTGATGAGGCTCTGCACGATAAAATCGTTGAACCGGCCGGCGACGATGGCGACTTTTCTGCCGGCGCCGATGAACGCGCCCTGGAGCATCTTCACCACTTCCTCCTTGTCCGTTCCTGTACGTTCATGAACGGATCTTCGTACGAGAACAAGCTGTGGACCGCGCCCTCGCGCTGCGCCGAAGGGCTGCGGAGCTCGAAGCGCAGCCGCCCGTCGGCCAGGGCCGCGTGCAGCTCCGCAATCGAGCGCACCCCGAGATCCTGGAAGGAATACCGCAGCCCCTGGGTGAGATACGGGATGAAGTCCAGCAGCGAGCCTTTGTCGACGACGTATCCCGCGACGCCCTGGGGCACCTTGACGGCGGTCTCATCCATGAAATACCGTTTGCTGCCGCCGGCCTCCATGGCCTCGATGGAGGCCATGCCCCGGTACCGCTTCAGGCGCGCCCCGTCCTTGTAGTAGTAGTCGCCCGGGGCCTCCTGCGTCCCCGCGAGCATGCCGCCCATCATGGCGACGCTGCCGCCGGAAGCCAGCGCCTTGACGAGATAGGCGAGGTTCGAGATGCCGCCGTCGGCGATCACCGGCACGTCGTACTCGTTGGCGCAGCGCGAGCAGTCGTACACGGCGGTGGCCTGCGCCCGGCCGACGGCCATGGTTTCCTGGGTGATGCAGATCGAGCCCGGGCCCATGCCGACCCGGAGGCCGTCGGCGCCGGCCTCGATGAGCGCCCGGCACTGGGCCTTCGTGACGACGTTGCCGCCGACGACCTGCAGGTCGCTCCGGCGCTCCTTGGCGTACTTGATCATTTCGACTTGGAAGGTCGAGTCGCCCTGGGCCGAGTCGATGACGATCACATCGACGCCCGCGGCGACGAGGGCCTCGAGCCGATCGCGGTCCTCCTTGCGCGTCGACACCGCGGCGCCCGCCAGGAGCTGCTTGTGCTCGTTCTTGGACGCGCCGGGGAAGTCGCGGTTCTTGACCAGATCCGTCCGCGTGACCATGGCGACCAGGCGGCCCTGGTCATCCACGATGGGGAGCTTGCCCTTCTTGCTCTCCCGGAGGATGCGGTTGGCCTCGGCCAGCGGGGTGCCCTTCGGCGCCGTAACCAGGTCTTTGGTCATGACCTCCCGCAGCGGCGTTCCGAGATCCTTGCGGAACTCGGTGTCGCGGTTGGTGACGATGCCGATGAGGCGCGTCGCGCGGGTGCCGTCCTCGGTGATCGGGATGGAGGAAAACCCCTCCTTGGCCTTGATGGCGTTCACGTCGGCGATGGTGTGGTTCGGGCCCAGGACGATGGGATCCATGATGAAGCCGTTCTCGAAGCGCTTCACCTTGCGGACCTCCTCGACCTGTTCGTCGATGGTGTTGTTGTAGTGAATGAAACCGATGCCGCCCAGGAGCGCCATGTAAGCCGCCATGCGCCAGCCAGTCACGGTGTCCATGGGCGAGCTGGCGATGGGCGTGCGCAGCCGGATGGCGCGGGTGAGCCGCGTCTCGAGGTCGACCGCGTCGACGCCGAAGTCGATATGGCCTGGCAGCAGGATGAAGTCGTTGTAGGTGATTCCGTAGCCCTTGCTGAAAAGCGTCGCGGCCGTCTCGCCGTCGCGTGCTTTGGAGTTGGGCGCAGCCACGGGAGCTCCTTTCGTGCGGGTTCCAGGCGGGCCGGGCGGCGCGCCGCCCCAGGCCGATGCGCGAAGAATAATTGTGCGTTGAGATCCGACGCGCGTCAAGTCACCGGCGCCGGGGCCGCCGCCGCGTTGACCGCCGGCGCGGCGGCGGATTGCGCTCCGGCGGGCGCGGCACTAAAGTGGAAGACGTTCTTGGCGGAAAGGAGACCGGGCATGGCTCACCGGATTCGCACGAGCAGACGGCGGTTTCTGCGCCGGGCCGCGGGCGCGGCCGGCGCGGCGGCGGCGTTTCCCTTCGCGGCGCGCGCCCTCGGCGCCGAGGTCCGGCCGAGCGAGCGCATTACGATCGGCTGCATCGGGACGGGAGGGCACGGCCGCGAGTGGAATCTGCGCAGCCTGCTGGCTCAGCCCGACGCCCGGGTGCTGGCGGTGTGCGATGTCGACCGCAACAACATGGCCGCGGCCAAGGCCATGGTCGACGAGAAATACGGCACGAAGGATTGCGCGGCGCAGGGGGATTTTCGCGAGATCCTGAGGCGCGGGGACATCGATGCCGTGATGATCTCGACGCCCGACCACTGGCACGTCCTGATGAGCGTCATGGCGGTCAGGGCCGGCAAGGATGTGCAGTGCGAGAAACCCACGCTCACCATCGACGAGGGCAAGATTCTCGTCAAGACCGTGCGGGCCCACAAGAAGGTCTTTCAGACCAGCACCGAAGACCGGTCGATCCCCGTGTATCACCGCATGGCGGAGTTGGTGCGCAACGGCCGCATCGGCGCCTTGAAAACCATCCGTGTCACGCTGCCGCGCCAACCCGAAACGCCCGGCGACCCGACGCCGCAGCCCGTGCCGCCCGAGCTGAACTGGGATCTGTGGCTCGGGCCGGCCCCGGAGGCCCCGTACACCCGGGATCGCGTCCACTTCAACTTCCGTTGGATCCGGGATTACTCCGGCGGCATTATCTGCGACTGGGGCACGCATCTTTTCGACACGGCCCAGTGGGCCAACGACACCGAGCTGGGCGGGCCGGTGGCGGTGGAGGGCGCGGGCACCTTCTGGGAGGGCGGACTGTACGACACGCCCAAGGAGTACCACCTGGAGTACACCTACGCCAACGGCGTCCGGATGATCGTCGATCACGGCGGGACGGGCATCAGGTGCGAGGGCACCGAGGGCTGGATCGAGGTCCCGTCCTGGCGCGCGGAGCTCAAGGCGAGCGATCCGGAGATCCTGAAAACGGAGATCGGGCCCGACGGCGTGCGTCTTTTCACCTGCCCGGCGGGCGAGCATCGCAATTTTCTGGACTGCGTGAAGAGCCGCAAGGATCCCTATTTTCCCGTGGACAAGGGCCATCGCGTCGCGACGATCTGCCACCTGGGGAACCTGGCGCTGCTTCTTAAGCGGAAGCTCGCCTGGGATCCGGAGCGGGAGGTCTTCATCGGCGACGCGGAGGCGAACCGCCATCTCTCGCGCCCGATGCGCGCGCCGTGGACGCTGGCGTAAGGCCCGCCCGTCAGTGCAGCGCCGCGTTCGCCAACACCGCCAGGAGCGCGCCCGCCAGCGGTCCCGCCACGGGAACCCAAGCGTAGCTCCAGTCGCTGTCGCGCTTGCCCGGAACGGGAATGAGGGCGTGGGCGATGCGCGGCCCTAGATCGCGGGCGGGGTTGATCGCGTAGCCCGTCGTGCCGCCGAGCGACAGGCCGATGCCGAAAACGAGCAGCGCCACGGGAAGCAGGCCCAGAGTGCCGAGGCCGACGGGCGCCTCGCACCCGCCCGCCGAGTCGGGCAGCGTCACGGCCGCCCCGGTCATGAGGAAGATGGGCAGGATCAGGATAAACGTGCCGACGACCTCGCAGAAGAAGGCCTGCGGGGCGTTCCGGATGGCGGGCACGGTGCAGAAGCACATGAGCTTGGCGTCGGCGTTTTCCGACGCCTTGAAATGCTCGCGGTAGAAGAGGAAAACGAGCGCCCCGCCCAGGATGCCGCCCAGCATCTGCGCCGCGATGTATCCGGGAACCTGGTCCGCCGCCAGCTTCCCGGCCAGCGCCATGGCGACGGTCAAGGCGGGATTGAGGTGAGCGCCGCTGGCGGGCGCGGCGCAGAACGCGCCGACGAACACGGCGACGCCCCAGCCGGCGGTGATGACGATCCAGCCGCTTCCGGCGCCCTTCGTGCGGGCCAGGACGACGTTCGCCACGACGCCGTTCCCGAGAACGACCAGCACGGCCGTGCCGATGAATTCGGCGATGCAGGGGGTCATGAGTCTTCTCCGCCGGCCGGCGCGTTGGCGGCCGAATGCTCCTCCCAATCGCGCGCGCGCCGCAGGGCCTCGGCCCACCGGCTCCGGCGGTGCGCGGCGGCGGCGGCGGCCATGCGGGGCTCGAAGGCGCGGTCGACCTGCCAGGCGCGGCGCACTTCGTCGCGGTTCTTCCAGAAGCCGACGGCCAGGCCGGCGAGGTACGCCGCGCCCAGCGCGGTCGTCTCGATGACCTTGGGCCGCACCACCGGCGCCTGGAGGATATCGGCCTGGAACTGCATGAGGAGGTCGTTGGCGCTGGCCCCGCCGTCGACCCGCAGCTCGTCCATGGCCAGGCCCGAGTCCTGCCGCATCACGGCGAGGACATCGGCCACCTGGAAGGCGATGCCCTCCAACGCCGCGCGGGCGATGTGGCCCGCGGTGGTGCCCCGCGTGATTCCGGTGATGGTGCCCCGGGCGAACTGATCCCAGTGGGGCGCGCCCAGCCCGGCGAAGGCCGGCACGAGGTACACGCCGCCGGAGTCCGGCACGCCCGCCGCCAGCGCCTCGACCTCGCGCGATGACTTGATGAGCCCCAGCCCGTCCCGCAGCCACTGGACGACGGCCCCGCCGATGAACACGCTGCCCTCCAGGGCGAATTCCGTCCGCCCGCCGGCGCGCCAGGCCACGGTGGTGATCAGGTTGTGCGCCGACGGCGCGGGCTGCTCGCCGGTGTGCATCAGCATGAAACAGCCGGTGCCGTAGGTGTTCTTGGCCAGGCCGCGGGTAAAACAGCTTTGCCCGAACAGCGCGGCCTGCTGGTCGCCCGCGATGCCCGCGACGGCGATGGGGCCGTCGAAGACGCCCGCGGCCGTCTCGGCGTAGACCTCGCTGGAGGCGCGGACCTCGGGCAGGACCTCGCGGGGGATGTCGAGGAGCGCGAGCATGGCGTCATCCCAGGCGCCCGCGCCGAGGTTGAAAAGCATGGTGCGCGAGGCGTTGCCGGGATCGGTGGCGTGGACCGCCCCGCCCGTGAGGTTCCAGAGCAGCCAGGAATCGATGGTGCCGAAGGCCAACTCGCCGCGGCGGGCGCGATCCCGGGCGCCGGGCACGCGGTCGAGGATCCAGCGCAGCTTGCTGCCGGAGAAGTAGGCATCGATGACCAGGCCTGTCGCGCGCCGCATGGCTTCGGCGTGTCCATCGCGCCGGAGCAACTCGCAGAACCCGGCCGTGCGCCGGTCCTGCCAGACGATGGCGTTGTGAATCGGCGCGCCGGTGGCGCGGTCCCAGACGACCGTCGTTTCCCGTTGGTTGGCGATGCCGACGGCGGCGATGTCCGCGGCCGAAAGCCCGGCCTCGGCCAGGGCCCGGCGGGCGGTGGCGAGCTGCGTTGTCCAGATCTCCCGCGGATCGTGCTCCACCCACCCGGCGCGGGGGAAGATCTGCCGGAACTCCTGCTGCGCCGAGGCGCGGATCGCGCCCGCGCCGTCGAAAACGATGGCGCGCGAACTCGTCGTGCCCTGATCGAGGGCGAGGACGGCGGTCTTCATGGCGGTTTGCTCCGAGAGGCGCGCGCCGGGCCGCGGGCCGGCCGGCGGATAGGCGCTCATGGTACTCGGCGCGCCGGGCGGAATCAACGGCTCGAACGCCGCAGCGCTGCGGCCGGCGTCGTTCCTTGACGCTGTTGCGCCCCGCAGCTATGATCGACCCGTTTCTGTGACGCGACGCCGCGCGGGGCTCGCCGGGCGGCACTTCCGGAATTCCATACTGCGAGGGCACGCCGTGATCGATGCACGCGAAAACCCCGCGCCTCCCGACGCCCACGGCGCCGCTTCGGACGAGGCCGCGGTCAACGAACTGAAGGAAGGCTATGGGCGCATCCGGCGGGAGCTGGCCAAGGCCATCGTGGGCCAGGAGGAGGCGCTCGAGCAGCTCCTGGTGTGCCTGTTCGCGCGGGGCCACTGCCTGCTGGTGGGCGTCCCCGGGCTGGCCAAGACGCTGATGATCAGCTCGCTGGCCCGCTGCCTCTCGCTTTCCTTCGCGCGCATCCAGTTCACGCCCGACCTCATGCCGGCGGACATCACCGGCACCGAGGTGATTCAGGAGGACCGCGCCACGGGGCTGCGCGCCTTCCAGTTCCTGCGCGGACCGGTCTTCGCCAACGTGATCCTCGCCGATGAGATCAACCGCACCCCGCCGAAAACCCAGGCCGCGCTCCTGGAAGCCATGCAGGAGCGCCAGGTGACGGCGGGCGGCAAGCGCCACCCCCTCGACGAGCCGTTCTTCGTCCTGGCCACCCAGAATCCCATCGAGCAGGAGGGCACGTATCCCCTTCCCGAGGCGCAGCTCGACCGCTTCATGTTCATGGTGCGGATCGACTACCCGGAGTCGGACGAGGAACTCCGGATCATGAAGCTCACCACGGCGGGGGCGCAGGCCGAGCTGGCCCCCGTCATGGGAGGGGAGGAGATCCTGAACCTGCAGCGCTTGGTCAGGCGCGTGCCGATCACGGATGATCTGATCCGGTACGCCATCCGGTTCGTACGCGCCACGCGCGTGGGCAAGGACGAGGCGCCGGACTACATCCGCAAGTACCTCCAGTGGGGCGCGGGCCCCCGCGCCTGCCAGTTTCTGATTCTCGGCGCGAAGGCCCGCGCCGTGCTCCGGGGGCGGCGCCACGTCGCGCCCGAGGACCTGCAGGCCATGGCGCTCCCGGTGCTCCGCCACCGCATTCTCACGAACTTCACGGCGGAGGCCGAGGGCGTCACGCCGGATGATCTGATCGCGAAGCTCGCGGCGGAAGTGCCGGTGTACGACCGGAGTCCCGCGAACGGATGAGAGATTGGCGCAAGTACCTCGACCCGCGGGCGTTGTCGCGCATCGGGCGCCTCGAGCTCAAGGCGCGCCTGATCGTCGAGGGCTATATCGCGGGTCTGCACCGCAGCCCCTACCACGGCTTCAGCGTCGAGTTCGCCCAGCACCGGGAGTACGCGCCCGGCGATGACATTAGGCATGTCGACTGGAAGGTCTACGGCCGGTCGGACCGCTTCTACGTCAAGGAGTACGAGGAGGAGACGAACATGCGCGTCTACCTCCTCCTGGACGTGAGCGAGTCCATGGACTACGGCCCCCCCGGCGGCCTGACGAAGGCGGCCTACGGCCGGCATGTGGCCGCGGCGCTCACGTTCCTGGCCCTCAGGCAGCAGGACGCCGTGGGGCTGACGCTCTTCGACGACCGGGTGCGGACCATGATCCCGCCGGGCGGCACGCGGGGGCAGCTTCAGACCGTGGTGAGCGCCCTGGAGGATGTCGCGCCGGCGCGCCCGACCGCGCTGGGGGACGTGCTCGCCCAGACCGCGTCGGACATCCGCCGCAAGAGCCTCGTCGTCGTCATCTCGGATGTCTTCGACGACCTCGACGCCGTGCAAACCGGTCTCAGGCGCCTGCGCCACCGGGGGAACGAGGTGATTCTCATGCACGTCCTGGCGGAGGACGAACTCGTCTTTCCCTTCACGCGCATGACGCGCTTCGAGGGCCTGGAGGGGACCGGCGAGGCGCTGGTCGAGCCGTCCGACCTCAGGAAAGCGTACCTGGCGGAGATCGCGAACTTCACGGCGCAGGTCAGGCGGCGATGCCGGCAGGACCGGACGGACTACGTCCTCCTGAGCACGGCCCAGACCTTCGACGTGCCGCTGGCGACTTTTCTGGCGGCGCGCGCGCGGAGCCGGGCGCGATGATGCTGGCCTTGACGTTCCTCGCGCCCGGCAGCCTGCTGCTCCTCGGCGCCGCCGCGGTGCCCCTCATCATTCACTTTCTCGCGCGGCGGCAGTGGCGCGTCGTCAGGTGGGCGGCCATGGAGTTCCTGCTCAGGGCGATGCGGCGCCAGCGCCGGCGCCTCCGCTTCGAGAACCTGCTCCTGCTCGCCCTCCGCGTCGGGGCCATCGTCTGCCTGGCCTTGGCGGCGGGACGCCCCGCCGGCGAGGAGGATCTCCTGCCCGCGGCGGCGCCGCAGCGGCACGGCGTGATCGTGGCGCTGGACGCCAGCTACAGCATGCTGTACCAGGACGCCGGCCGGAGCGTGCTTGACCGCGGCCGCGAACTGGCGAAGAGCCTCCTGGCCAAGCTCGGCTCGGGCGACCGGCTGATCATCCTGCGCGCGGGGGAGTTCGCGGACCCGGTGTTCGAGGACCGCGTCAGCGAAGATGCGCGGCTGCGGGCGCGCGAGATCATCGATCTGCTGGCGCCGGCCCATGCCGCCATGGACGTGTACGCGCTTCTGCGCGAGATCGCCCGCGGCGCGGAGGAGATGGCCGGCGAGGGGCTCCCGGTCCGGGCGATCCTGTTCACGGACCTGCAGGCCAAGGACTGGCTGCGGCCGGGCCGCAAGTCCGATCCCAAGATCGGCGAGAGCCTCCAGGCCCTGGCCCGCGCCGGCGCGGCCCTCGAGATTTTCGATCTGGGGAGTCCCCACCGCGTGAATCTGGAGGTGTGCGACCTGCGGATCGACCGCACGCTGGCCGCCGCGGACGTCCCGATCATCGTGCAGGGCGCGGTGCGCAACTACTCCGCCGAGGACGCCGCCGGCATCGCCGTCGACCTTATCGTCGACGGCCGCCAGGTCCAGGGCCGCACCCTCGCCAACGTGCCGGCGGGCGAGACGCGCGCCGTGGCCTTCCGCCACACGTTTCGCGACGCGGGGGTTCATTCGTTGGGGCTCGTCCTGACGACCGACGCCCTCGCGACGGACAACAGCCGCTGGCTGGCGGTGAACGTCCGCAAGGTCGTGAACGTGCTTCTGGTGGACGGCGCCGAGGCGCTCGAGAGCCGCGATCGCGCCACGTTCTACCTGGAAGCGGCGCTCTCGCCCCTGGGCGACAGCCTGGGTGAGGCGCTGAGCCCTTTTCGCGTCGAGACCGTGCCGCTCTCCCGCCTGACCGCGGCGGCGTTGGAGGGCAAGGATGCGGTGGTCGTGGCCGACGCGGACCGCCTCGCCATGGCGGGGCCGCTCAAGGAGTTGCTCGCCCGGGGCGGCGCCGTGCTCGTGTTCCTCGGCCCGAACGTCGACACGGAGGCCTACAACCGCGACCTTCTGGCCGCGGACGACGGCGTCGCGGCGCTGCGGCTCCTCGGGCCGGCGGGGGATCCCAGCCTGCGCCTCGGGGTCAAGCTCAGGCCGAAAGCGCTGGATCACCCGTTCGTGCAGTTCTTCGCGGATCGCGACGACGTGCGTCTGGACGGCGCCGATGTCTGGCGGTACGTGCGGGTCGAGGCGGGCGAGGGGGCGCGGGTGCTCGCGGTCTACAGCAACCCCGACGCGAGCCCCGCCATCGTCGAACTGCCGCGGCCGCAAGGCAGCTTCGTGCTCGTGACCACGACCGCCGACGACGCCTGGACGAACCTTCCCAAGTGGCCTGATTTCGTGCCGCTCGTCCACGAATTGCTCGCCTCCATGGCCGCGCCGGGCGGCGCGGACCGCAACCTGCTCGTCGGCTGGCCGTTCACGCGCGCCTACCCGGCGGCGGCCTACGCCGACGAGGTGCGCATCCGCGCTCCGGAGGGAGGCATCACGGTCACCTCGCTCCGCAGCGCGGGCGAAGGCGCGCGCGGTGATTTCAGCCTGGTGTACCACAAGACCGACGAGGCCGGTCTCTACGAGGTGACGCTCCTCAGGCAGAGCGCGATCGATCCCCTGCTTCGCGAGCGCTATCCGGAGAAGGACCTCTTCGCCGTCAACCTGGCCGGGGGCGAGGGCGACCTCGCGCCGACCGGCGCGGAGGAGCTGCGCGCGGCTTACGGCGCCGCCGCCCCGCGGGTCGTCGCGCCGGGCGAGGGGCGGGCGGAAACGCAAGTCGCCGGCAGCCGGCGGCGGGAGTTCTGGCGGCCGCTCCTCTGGGCCATGGCGCTCCTCTTCGCCGCCGAGGCCTTCTGCGCCACCTGGTTCGGGCGGAGGCAGCGATGATGCCCTGGCTGTCCCTTGCGCAGGTGTCGGTCGAGGAGGAGGTGCGCTGGCTTTACGCGCCGCCCCTCTGGGTGACGTTCCTCGTTCTCCTGCCCGCGGCCGCCGCCTTCACGGTGCTCCTTTACCGCAACGAGCGCGGCGACCTCACGGGCGCGTGGCGCTGGACGCTGGCGGGGCTGCGGGCGGCGTTGTTCGCGCTGCTCCTGGCCGTGCTCTTCGAACCGGTTCTGTCTTTCGTGCGACGCGAGGAGCGCGCGGCGCACGTCCTCGTCCTGTGCGACACTTCCCACAGCATGAGCCTCACCGACGACTGGGCGCCCTTCGGCGCCGACGGCGGCGCCGTCGCGATCCTGGGCCCGGAGATCACCGCCAGTCCGGCGCCGATCCCCCGCATCGAGGTCGTGAAGCGCGTGCTCGGCCACGGCGACTGGCTGGGGCGCCTGGCGGACAAGGGCGTGCTCAGGCTGCTCGCTTTCAACCGCAGGGCCAGGCCGTTCCTGCCCGATGACATCCCCCGCGGCGGGACCGAAGCGCTCCCCGGCGCCCTGGCGCGCATCGCGGAGTTGGATACCCGCATGGAGGGCGGCGACGAGACGCATATCGCCAACGCGATCCAAGAGGCCGTGCTGTCCCTGCGCGGCCGGCGCGTCGCCGCGGTGGTGGTCTTGAGCGACTGGCAGGAGACGGGCGGAGACCTGTCGCTCGCGGATCTTCCCCCCCAGCTCGCGCGCCCCGAGGGCGTGATTCCTGTCATGGCGGTGGGCGTGGGCTCGCCCGCCTGGCCCCGCGACACCATGATCGTCGAGCTGGCCGGGCCCGCGACGGCGCTGGCCGGCGACAAGGCGGTCTTCACCGTGACGATCGCCTCGCAGGGCACGGAGCCGGGCACGGCGGCGCGCCTGGATCTGCTCGTCGACGGCGCGACGGTGGGCGAGGCCAAGTATCCGGTGCTCCAGGGAGAGGGCCGCAGGCAGCAGGAGTTCTTCGAGCACCGCTTTCCCGTGCGCGGGCGCTTCGAGGTGTCGGCGCGTCTGGAGCCGGTGCCCCGGGAGGTCGACGGGTCCAACAACACGGCCAGCCGCGAGATCACCGTCGAGGAGCGCAAGATTGCCGTCCTGTACATCGAGGATCCGCCCAGGTGGGACTACCGCTACCTCAAGGATTTTCTCATCCGCGATCCCACGGTGGCGATCCAGTGCTTTCTGGTGAGCGCCGACGCGCGTTTCCGCCAGGAGACGAGCCTCCACCCGCCGCTCGCGCCGCTCACGGCCATCCCGGCGGACCGCAAGGATCTCTTCGCTTACGACGTCGTGATCCTCGGCGACGTGGATCCGTCGCGGTGGTTCACGGCGGAGATGCTGGAGAACCTGCGGGCGTTCGTGGCCGAAGGCGGGGGCGGCATGATCTTTCTGGCCGGGGAGAACTTCAATCCGCAGGCCTACGCGCACACGCCTTTGGCGGATGTGCTGCCCGTCGAGGTCGAGGATGTCGCCGAGAGCGCGCGGTACCGCCGGGAAAGCGCGCAGGAGCCCTTCCGGGTGGTGCTCACCCCCGAGGGGCTCGATCACCCGATCATGCAGCTTGTGCCCGACAAGGAGCGCAACCGCGATCTGTGGGAAGACATCGACGGCATCGAGCAGAACAGCCTGCCGGGCTTCTGGTGGTTCGCGCCGGTGGCGCGCTTGAAGAAGGGCGGCTTCGCCCTGGCCGTGCACCCGACCAAGCAGCACCTCAGGTACGGGCCGCGCGTTCTCTTCGCCTGTCAGATCTACGGCAAGGGCCGTTCGTTCTTCAGCGCCGTCGACTCCACCTGGCGCTGGCGCGCGGGGGTGGGCGACACGTACTTCACGACCTTCTGGGCCTCGGTGCTGCGTTACGCGGCGGCCAGCCGCCTCCAGGGCGAAACGGCGCGTTTCCAGGTGGCCGTCGACAAGCCCGTGTGCCATCCCGGCGACCAGCTCACGATCACGGCGCGCGTTCTGGACGAGGAGCTGCGGCCGAGCGCCGAGCAGGAATGGATCCTGATTCTCGAGGGGCCCGGGAAAGACGGCGACCGGCGGCGGGTCGCCGTGGCGCAGGACGACCCCACCCGTCCCGGGACCTTCACGGGCGGCGTCGATGCGGGCGGTTTCGGCGCCTATGCCTTGTACTTCCCGGAAAGCCCCGAGGCGCGCGCCGCGTTCCGCGTCATGGTGCCGGCCAAGGAACGGCGCGATGTGCGCATGAACGAGGCCGCGGCGCGGGAAGTGGCGCGGGCCACCGGCGGCAAGTATTATAGCGTGGCGGAGGTGCGGAGCCTGCCCGAGGACGTCAACCCGGTGACGCAGGAACTCGCCGTGACGACCAGGCAGGAACCGCTCTGGAGCAAGTGGTGGGCCGTCCTGCTCGTGGTCGCCCTGGCGGGGGCCGAATGGGCGCTGCGCAAACTGAGGAGGCTCCTGTGAGGGCAAGAAACGGGGCAGAGACGCCCGGGCGCGCGTTCGCCCCGTTGGCCGCCGCCGTTCTTCTCGGCACCCTCGGGATGCCCTGCGCGGCGCAGTTCGAGCTCGAGGGCGCGGCGGCGCTTTCGATTCCCGTCGCCGGCGGCGAGTGGAACGAGGAATTGGCCCGGACCGCGGCCGCCTTCGCCGAGGGCCGCCTGAACGACGGGCTCCCGGGCCTGCGGCGGCTGCTGGGGGAGGGCGCCCGGGCGCTCCTGCCCGTCGCCGACGGCCGCTACATGGCGGTGGATCTCATCGCTCGGGGCCATGTGGCCGCGCTGACGGCCGCGGAGAAGGACGCCTTCGCCACGCTCTTCGAGGACCTCAGCGGACAGTATCTCCGCGGATGGAAGGGCGGCGACCCAGCGGCGCGCGCGGCGCTCGCGCGCGAACTCGTTCTGACCAGGGCCGGCCGCGCCGCGCTCGACGAGGAAGCGGCCGAGCTGTTCGAGTCCGGCGCCTTCGACGGAGCCGAGGAGATCTGGCGCTTTCTGGCGGTGATCGAGGGCGGCGGCGCGCCCGACCTGTGGCGGCGCATCGGGCTTGCGCGCCTGCTCTCCGGCGACCTGAAAGGATGCGAGGAAGCCGCCGCGGCCGCCGCGGGCGGCGATGAAAGCCCCGCGGAGAAGGAGGCCTGCGCGCGGGTCCTGGCCGAGCAGATGGCGGGGCCGAACGCGCGGCCGCGCCATGGGGGGGCGGCAAGGTCGGCGGCGTTCGACGTGTCCGGCGCGCCGCTGCCGCGCGCGTCCTTCACGCGCGGCGCCGTCAAGTGGCGGACGCTGCCGCTTTGGGGCCGCGGAGATCCGGAGTCGCCCTTCGCGCCCGTCGCTCCCTGCCGCCGGTTCGCGGTGGCGCGGGACGGCATCGCCTATGTGACCGACGGCGTCGGCGGCGTGTACTGCTTCGACTGCGCGACCGGCAAACTCGCCGACTCGTACCCGAGCCCCCTCAGGGCGCGCCTGGAGCGGTTCGAGCATGTGGAGCAGGCGGTGCAGAGCGTCGTGGTCACCGCCGAGCACGTCATCGGGTCCTTCGTCGTCCGCGTCGAGGAGCCCACCGAGTTCCATGCCTATTCGATCACGGAGCCGATTCCGTATCGGAGCCTGTGCGTCTTCAACCGGCGCGACAAGACGCTCGCCTGGCGCTCCGACCTGACGGCGGGGCTCGAGGGCCTGAGCGTCGTGGGAACGCCGGTCGTGCGGGGCGAAACGCTGTACCTGGCCGGCTGGATCAAGGAGGGCTTCATCAACGTCTATGCCGCCGCGGTGGATGTTCACACCGGGAACGTCCTGTGGCGGCGCCTTTTGTGCGGGAGCCAGCTCGGCACGACGCTGTTCGGCGAGATGGCGGCGGAGCCCTATGCCATGATGCTGGCCGCCGACGGCGACCAGCTTTTCGTGGCGACGCAGATGGGAACCATCGCGGCGCTGCGCCGAAGCGACGGGTGCCTGCGGTGGCTGGTCACCTACGAGATGCTGCCCGTGCCCATGCAGTACGGGGCGCGCCTGCTCGCCGAGCGCCCGTCGGTGTGGGCGGAAAGCCCGGTGCTGGCGGGCGCGGGCGCGGTGATCGCGGCGCCGCGCGACTCGCGGGCGCTCCTGAGGCTCGATGCGCGCACGGGCGAGATCCTGCGCTCGTGGCGGGCCGCCGACCGGCGCGCGTGGCTCCTAGGAGAACTGGGCGGCAGCGTCTATGTGGCCACCGGCGGGGCGCTCTACGCCCTTGACGAGGAGGATCTCAACGCGCGGCTGCTGCTCGAGCTGGCGCGGACCGAGACCGTTGTGGGGCGCCCGGCCCTGACCGCCGAGGGCGTGTACTTCACCGGCCGGACCCAGTTGACCGCGAAGGAGCGGGGCGAAACCGGCCGCACGCACCGCATCGATCTGTGGTTCTACGCCTTCGAGTCCCGCACCAGGCAGCGGGTCGCCGGCGCCGAGCGCGAGGCGCTGGAGGCGGGCAACGTCGACGTCGCCGGAGGACTGGTCTTGGTGACCTCGCCGCGCGCGGTCACGGCGTTCAGTCCGCCCGAGGAGGGCGCGCCGTGAGCACGCTCGCGCTCCTGGCGGTTTTGTGCGCCGGCGAAGCGCCGGCGCCCCACGACGCGCGCATCGATGCGGCCGTGGGGCGGGGCCTGCGCTTCTTGGCGCGGACCCAGGAGCCCAACGGCGCGTGGGTCGCCATCATCGGCCGCAAGGTGCTGCGGAGCTACGAAGGCACGCCGGGCCACCATGTCGGCGTCACGGCCCTGGCGTGCCTGGCTTTCATGGCGGGCGGGAGCACGCCCGGCCGCGGGCCGTACGGCCGGAACGTCGAGCGGGGGCTCGAGTTCGTGCTGGCGAGCACCCTGGAGAACGGCTTCATCTCGGCGCACAACTCCCGCATGTACAGCCATGCCTTCGCGGCGCTCTTCCTGGCGGAGGTCCACGGCACGACGCGGGACTCGCGGGTCCGGGAGGCGCTGCAGAAGGCCGTCGGCCTCATCGTGAGCGCCCAGAACGCGCAGGGCGGCTGGCGTTACCTGCCGGGCGTCCCGGATTCCGATGTATGTGTCACGGTGTGCCAGGTGCAGGCGCTCAGGGCCGCGCGGAACGCGGGAATCTACGTGCCCAAGGACTCCATCGACCGCGCCATCGAGTACGTGCGGAAGAGCTGGGATCCGAGGACGGGCGGCTTCTTCTACCAGCTTCCGCAATCGCGCCTTTCGTTCCAGCTCACGGCGGCGGGCTTGACGGCGCTGTACGGCGCCGGGTACTACGAGGGGCCGGAAATCGACGCGGGCCTGCGCTTCCTGGTGCGCGAGTGGCCGATCTACTACCGCGCGCCGCAGACCTTCGACTATTACTACGGACATTACTACGGGATCCAGGCCGCGTTCCAGCGCGGCGGCAGCTTCTTCAGCGAGTGGCACCGGCGCATCGCCGGCGAACTGCTCGAGCTGCAGCGCCCCGACGGAGCGTGGTCGGACTACGTCGGAGTCAACTACGCGACGGCCATGGCGACGTTGATCCTGCAGATTCCGTACCAGTACCTGCCGGTTTTCGAGCGGTGAAGGCGATGGATCGTGGCGCGCTGCCGGAGAACATTCGCCTGGTGCTCGCCGCCGCCCGGGCTCGGGCGCGGTTCGGCGCCCGAGCCCGGGCGGCCCTGGGGCTCGGGAGCTTCGCGCTGGGGCTGCTGCTGGCCGAGTTCCTGCTGGACTACCACTTGGACATTCCGGCGGCGGCGCGCGCGGTGCTGCTGCTGGCGGCCCTGGGCGCGGGCGCGCGGGCGGCGTTTGTGCTTCTGGTGCGGCCGCTCGGGGCGTTGCCCGATACCGCCGGGCTCGCCCGCGGAGTCGAGGCCGCGTACCCCGAGCTGGAAGGGCGCTTCCTCACCGCCGTTCAGCTCAGCGCCGCGGGCAATCCCGCCGCGGCGCACGTGTCGCCCGAACTCGTGGCGGCGGTCGTCCGCGACGCCGACGGCGCCGCGCGGCACATCGATGCGGGCCGAGTGTACCCGCTCCGCGGCCTGCGGACGCCGGCGGCCGTGCTCGCGGTCCTGGCGGCGCTCTGGCTCGCCGTCGCCTTGTGGAAGGGCGAGGTCCTGGGCGTGTGGTGGGCGCGCCTCGCCCTCGCGAACGTGCCGTGGCCGCGGAGCGTGGCGCTCAAGGTGGTCGAGCCGGAAGGCTCGCCGGTGCTCGTCGCCAGGGGCGATGATCTCATGATCGAGGTGGAGGTGGTGAAGGGCCGGGCGCGGCAGGTCGAGCTTCTGTGCGACTGGGACGACGCGCGGAGCGTGGAGGTCATGACTCGCTTCGGCCGGCACACCTTCCGCCACACCATGGCGAACCTCACGCGAGGCTTCACGTTCACGGCGCGGGGCGGCGACGGACGCACCGCGCCCGTAAGCGTCAAGCTCGTGGCGCGGCCGCGGATCGAGAAGATCGCGGCGGTCATTAAGTACCCGGCTTACGCGGGCCGGCCGGATGAGACCTCGGAGGACGGCAGCATCAGGGCGCTCGCCGGGAGCACGGTGGTTTTCAAGGCCTGGGCGCGGCCGCGCGTCAAGGAGGCCACGTTCCGGCTGTTCGGGACGGGAAAGGACGAGCCGCTCGCCGAGCGGCGCCTCGCGGTGGGCGCCGAGGAGGAGTTTTCCGTCTTCGAGGGCGGCTTCGACGTGACGCAGACCGGCTACTACGCTTGCGCCCTGGTGAGCGAGGAGGGCTTCGCCAACACCGAGCAGAACCGCTACCGCGTGCGGGCGATTCCCGACGGGGTTCCCGTGGTGCGCATCGCCGAGCCGTCCGTCAAGGAGGAATGCACTCTTGACGCGCGCCTCGCCGTCAAGGCGTCGGCGACGGACGATTGGGGGCTCGTGGCGGCGTGGTTCGGGCACGCGGTGAAGAATCCCGAGGATCCGGAGCCCGGACCCGAGGAGAGAACGCCGCTGGCCGTCGAGCCGGGGGCGCGCGAGGCGGCGTTGGGGCACGTGTTCGACCTCACCGGGACCGGGGTCAAAGAGGGCGGCATGATCGAATGGCGCATCGGCGCCCAGGATGCCGCCGGCGGCGCCGGTTTCTCGGCGGAGCACGTAATCGTGGTGGTCAGGCCCGAGGACCTGCGGGCGATCCTTTTGGACCGGCTCACCATGGTGCGCGAGGACCTGCGGAGCGCGGTCCAACTGCAGGACAGGGCGCGCGAGCGGTTGAGCGCCCTTGCCCGGGAGACGCGGGAGCAGGCCACGCTGGAGCCTTCCGCCGCGGGTCCGCTGAGCCAGTCGCGCAGCGATGCCCAAGCGATGACGCGGCGCCTCGAGGCCGCGGCGGAGGAGCTTGCGCGGGTGCGGGACCGCATGGCGCGCAACCAGGTGGCGGACCTGAAGGAACAGAAGTGGGTGGGCTCCCTGGGCGAGGAGCTGAAATCCATCGCCGGCGAGCAATCCGCGCCGCTGGGCCGGGACATCGGCAAGCTCGCCGAGGCGGCCGGAGCGGGCAACGCCTCGCCGGCGGCGCTCCCGGCGCTCATCGATCGGCAGGGCGAGGTCAAGGCGGCGCTGCAGGACGTCATCGACCGCATGACGGAGTACGGCGATCTGAACCAGCTCGCGCGGCAGCTCCGCGACCTGTACGAGGCGGAGGAGCGGGTCAAGGCGATGACGCGGGAGATGCTGGGCCGGTAGGCGCCCGGGAACGAGGCCCCCGGCGCCCGGCGGCGTCGGATTCCGCTTGCGCCGCAGGTCAAGTGTGGCAAGATGAAGCCTATGCAAACGCAGCGTCGCGGCCGATTGATGCTGATCGCCGGCCTCCTCGGGGCGGCCTTGGGCCTGCGCGGAGGCGAGGAGGACACGTTCCGTCCCGAGGACGTGGCCGACATGCAGAACGAGGTCAAGGCGCAGCTCGACAACTTGGTCAAGCGCCTCGCCTCGGCCGTCGAGCGCATGGAGCGGATTTCGGCGGAGGATGCCGAGAAGATCAGGACGGTCGAGCGCGAGATCCGGCGCTTGGATATCAGCGCGGACATGGGAACGGTCAGCCGGCGGCTCACCGAAAAGGACTTCGCGGCGGCGGTCCAAGCTCAGGATCGCGTCATCGCCAACCTGAGGGCGATCATTGAGGAATTGGAGGGCCGCCGGTTGGCGGCGCAGGACTGGGATGCGCGCCTCGCCCGTGTGAAGGCGACGGCCGCCGCCATCCGGGCCCTGCGTGACGAGCAGCGCGCGCTCAACGAGGCGTCGCGGGGCGATGTCAGGTCGAGCGCCGAGACGGGCGCGCTGGAGGCGTTCGCGCGCACGCTGGAGGATCTGGCGGAGGCGCAGCGCCGTCTCGCCGACAAGCTCCCGGAGGGGCCGCTTCCGGAGGAAGCCGCGCTCAAGGCGCTCGCCGGCAGGGTTGCGGCCCTGCGCGGCGCCCAGGAAGCGTTGCGCGCCCGGACCGAAGGGGCGCCCCCCGAGGCGGATCTCGCGCCGCTCAGGCAGCAGGCCGAGGCGCTGCTCGGCCGGGTCGCGCGCAGCGAAATCAACGCCGACACGCGCAAAGGCATGGAAGATCTGGCGGCGGCGGCGGAGAGCGTCCTGGGCGACCAAGCGCTGGCGGAGGAGCTGCGCGCCGCCGCCGCGCTCGATGACGATGCGCGGCGGCGGAACGGCGCGCGCGCCCTTCGCCAGACCAGGGACAGGACGGCCAAAGGCGCCGCGCTTGCCCCCTTCGCCCCGGAACAGGCCGATCTCGGGCTCCAGGCGCGCGAGCTTGCGCGCGCGGCCGCGGACGGGGCGGACGGCCGGCGCGCCGCCGAGGAGGCGTCGGAGGCGCTCAAGAGCGCGGCGCAGGCCATGGAACGCGCCGTTCGCAGCCTCCAGGCCGGCGAGGGAAGGCAGGCGGCCGAGGGGCAGGAGCGCGCCTCGGCAGAGCTCGGGAAGGCGGAAAAAAGCTTGGCCGGGGCCGCGGAGGCGCTCGGGCGGCGCGACCGCTTCGAGCGGGCGCAGGCCGTGCAGGAGGGCATCGAGCGGAAGGCCGCCGCCTTAGCCCGGGGCATGCAGGATCAGGCCGCCCGCCTCCAGCGCAAGGACCGCGCGCAGCCCCTGTCCGACGCCGCCCGCGCGCTGGATCGAGCCGGCGAGGCGATGCGGCAGGCTTCGGCATCTTTCGGCGAGCGCCGCGAGGCGGGCATCCGGCAGGCGGGCGAAGCGGCGCGCGAGCTCGCGGCGGCCAAGAACGCCCTCAAGGAAGAGGCCCTCAAGCAGCTCAAGCGGCACGACCTGGAGAAGGCCGCGCGGGCTCAGGAGGAGCTGGCGCGCAAGACCAAGGCGACGGCGCGCGGTCTCAAGGAGCAGTCCGACGGGGTGCTCAAGCGCGCGGGCGACCGCGTCGACCGGGCGGGCGGCCGCATGGATCGGGCGGCCCAGGATTTCCAGGCCGGCGAGGGCGAGCGCGGCGCGAACCAGCAGAAGGAAGCCGAGGAGGAGCTTGCCCGCGCGGCGGAGGAGGTCGGGCAGGAGGAGGAGGAGCTCGCGCGGCTCAAGCAGGAGGAGGCCCTGACGAACATGGTGGTCCTCCTCGTCAAGCTCCGCGACGGGGAGCGCGACGTCCTCGGCGAGATTCTCAAGGCCGAGGAGGCCCGCACCGACGGGAAGCTCCCGCGCAACGTGCGCCACCAGCTTCGCCAGGTCGCGCAGGGACACGCGGGTCTCATGGAGGAGGGCGAGCAGGTCCGCCGGCTCCTCGACGATGAGAAGGCCCGCGTCTTCGCGTTTCTGGTGGAGGATGTGTTGGGCGACATGGCCCAGATCAAGGAAGCGCTCGGGCGCGAGGACACGGGAGCGTATACCCAGATGCTCGTCGTCGAGGTCATCGCCAAGCTCGAGAAGCTGCTGGCGGCCCTCAAGAACGAACTGGCCCAGCGCCAGGAGGAGCGGCCGCAGGACCGGCAGGGGCAGCAGCGCCTCGTGCTGGTGCCGCCCGTCGCCGAGGCGCTCATGCTGCGCGACATGCAGTTCGAGATCAACGCCCAGACCGAGGCTCTCGAGAGCGCGCGCGTCGCGAACGACGGCAAGCTCAACGAGGTCATGGAGCGGCAGCTCACGCGCCTCGCGCTCAAGCAGGGGGCGCTCGGCGGCCTGACGAAGCGCCTTGCCAAGGATTTTTTCGGTATTTTGCCCGGGGAGAATGCGAATGAACCGGCCGGGAAGGAGTAGCGTCGTCCGGGGCGCCCTCGCCCTGTTGGCCTGGGCCGCCGTCGTCCGGGGCGCCGCCGTCGAGCCGCCCGCCCAGGGGCCGGGGCTCGACGCGCTGTTCGACGATATCACGCGGAACATGGCCCTCATCGAGCGCATGCTCAACCGCAAGGACAGCGGCGAGGAATGCCGGGGTTCGCAGAAGCAGGTCGTCGCCAAGATCGACGAACTGATCGAGGAGCTCAGGAAGATGCAGGCCTCGTCGAGCGGCGGGGGCGGATCGAGCGCCTCGCAGCCCCGGGACGGCAAACAATCCGGGGACCAGGAGGCCGAGAAGAAACGCCGTGAGCTTGAGAAGATGGAGGGCCGCCGGCCGGAGAACAAGCGGCCCGGCGCGTCCGAGGACGAGGAGCGCGATTCCCGCAAGCGGACCGAGCCGGCGGGCGGCGAGCTCCGGGAGGACGGCAAGGAGCAGGCGGGCAAGCTGCCCAACGACGACGTCAAGAAGGCGCCGCCGCCTCCGGCGGGCGTCGCCGGGCCGCTCACCGAGAAGAGCGGGACGGGCGGCTGGGGCTTTCTGCCCGGCGAGGTGCGCGCGCTCATCGAGGCGAGCGGGAGGCCGGGCGTGCCCGCCAAGTACGAAGGGCTTATCCGGAGCTACTTCGAGCGGCTGAGCGAGGGAGACAGGACGAAGTGATGCTGGCCGCGGCCTGCGCCGTCCTGCTCGCGGCCTCCGAACGGCCCGGCGCGGCGCTCCGGGAGGAAATCGGCCCGCCGGCCGCCGCCGAGATTCTGCGCGCCGCTCAGCTCGACGCCATCGCCAAGGGCCTGGAATTCCTCGCCGCGCAGCAGTCGCGCGAGCTCGGCTGCATCGGCGCCAAGTACCAGGTCGGCGTCACGAGTCTGGCGGGGCTCGCGTTCCTCGGCGCCGGGTACGGCTACAATCGCGGCCGGCACGGCGAGCAGATCGCCCTGTGCCTGAAGTACGTGCTCGAAAGCGCCCAGTCCGAGGCGTATCCCGGCTTCCTGGCCAAGGCCGGCGAGGACCACCCCATGCACGGGCATGCGCTCGGCGTGCTTTTTCTCACCCAGGTCTACGGCGAGCTTCCCGCGGGACTGCAGCGGAAGGCCGGCGATGCGATCCGGCGGGGGATCGAACGTATCAGGGGCGCGCGGAGCCGCGAGGGCGGGTGGTACTACGGCCCGACCAACGAGAGCCACCAGGACGAGAACAGCGTCACCGTGTGCGTGCTGCAGGCGCTGCGCGGCGCCCGTAACGTGGGGTTCGATGTCGGCGAGGAGTTGATCGCCGGCGCCCGCCGCTACGTCGAGCGCTGCCAGAAGGCGGACGGGAGCTTCCGCTACCAGGTCGCACCCGAGGTCACGTGGTCGACCTACGAGCTGACGTGCGCGTCGGTGGCGAGCCTTCAGGCGCTCGGCGTCTACGGGTCCGACGAGGTGCGCCGCGGCCTGGACTGCCTGGAGCGCCACCTGAGCAGGACGCCGCTGGAGCCCCTCGATGCCGCGACGCGTTACCGTTTCTACGGCAACTTCTACGCGGCGCAGGTGTTTTTCCTGGCGGGCGGGGAGCGGTGGCACGCGTGGCACTCGCGGGCGTTCCCTCAGCTCATCGAGGAAGGCCGCCGCCAGGACTGGCGCTGGAAGGATCGCTTCGGGGACGAGAGCGCGACCGCCATGGCGGTCCTGATCCTCGAGGTTCCGCTGGGATACCTGCCGATCTTCCGGCGATAACGGGCGCAGCGGCGGGCGCGGTTCCCGTAACGCCCGGCGCGCGGGGCCGCCGCCCGGCGCGGACGCGGTTCCCACAGGGGCGTTCGGGCGGTAGACTACGAGCGATTCGAACGCGCATGTTGCCCGGATTCTTTCCGAGAACCGATGATTGCGGCAATGACGTGGCACGAGGCCGTTGACCTTCTGTTCTGGCCGGCCGCGGCGGGTTTGTACGCCGTCGTGGCGGCCGGGGCGTTTCTGGCGCGCTCCTTGGAAACGCGGTCCGAGACGCGCCTCAACGCGCACCTGCGCCGCCGCGGCCGGCCGGCTCTCGAGGCTTCCGAGCAGGAGGCGTTGGATGACTGCGCCGTATTCCTGGGCGCCGTCGACCAGATCGGACGGCTGGTCATCATGGGGCTCCTGGCGTGGCGCGCCGTGGCCGAGGGCCTGACCCCGGGGGAGACCGCCGGCCTTTTGGCGGGCTTCATCGCCGCCGTCGTGGTCGGCCTGGAAATCGCGCCGCGGGCCGTGGGCCGGACGATCCCCGAGCGGGTGGTCGCGGGCAGCTTGGGTCCGCTGCGCCGGCTGTTCGCCGTCGCCGTGCCGGCGGTTCGCGCGCACCGCGCGGCGCTCCGCTTCCTCGTCCGCGCGGGGGGCGGGGATCCGGACAAACGCTCCGAGGAGGCGGTGGAGGAGGAAATTCTGGCCGCGGCGGCGGACGGCGAGCGCGAGGGCCTCATCGAGCGCGGCGGCAAGGACATGATCGAGTCGATCATCAGTTTCTACGATGCCGAGGCCGCGAGCGTCATGACGCCGCGCATCGCCATGGTGTCCATGGCGGCGGATCTAACCCTGCCCGACGGCGTCCGCATCGCGACGACCTGCGGCCACTCGCGCATCCCGGTGTTCAAGGGCACGGAGGACAACATCGTCGGCATCCTGTACGTCAAGGATTTCCTGCGGCACTTCGGCGCGCCGGGCTGGGAGACGCGCACGATCGGGGACATCGTGCGCAAGGCGTACTTCGTGCCGGAGAACAAGAAGATCAGCGCGCTCTTCCAGGAGTTCAAGACGCAGCGCTTCCATATCGCCATCGTGTTGGACGAGTACGGCGGCACCGCCGGACTTATCACGATCGAGGACATCCTGGAGGAGATCGTCGGGGAGATCGCGGATGAGTTCGAGATCCAGCGCGCCGGGACGCGCCTGCGGCGCATCGACGAGAGGACGTTCGAGGTCGATGCGGCCATGCGCGCCGACGATCTGGAGGATGCCCTGGACATCGTCCTGCCCGGGGAGGATTCCTACGAAACCGTGGCGGGCTTCCTGTACAGCCTCTGGGGGCGGATTCCGCGGGTGGGAGAGGCCATGGCGCAAGGCCGCCTGCGCTTCGAGGTGGTCGAAGCCGACGAACGCCGCGTCAAGACCGTGCGCGTGCATTTAGGGGCGGAGCGGTGATGCCGAAGACGGTGGGCGTGGCGCTAAGGTGCCTCAACTTCGGGAACTCGAGCCAGGTCGTCCATTTCCTCACGCCCGGCCGCGGGTTCCTGGGGCTGCTGGCCAAGGGCGTGTGGCGGCCGCGCAATCCCATGTTCGAGGGGGGGTTCGACGCGGGGCGCACTTACGAACTGGTCTACATTCCCCGGCCGCGGAGCGGGCTCGGCCTGGTCACCGAGGCGCAGGAAATCGAGTGCCCGCGCCGCCTGGCGCGGGACCGCGCGCGCATTGCCGACGCCTTCGTCGTGCTGGCTTTCGCCGCGTGCTTCGCGGCCCCGGAGCAGGCCGATGCCGAGTTGTTCGAGCTGGTGAGAAACGCGCTGCGGGCCCTCGATGCCGGATCGGAAGAGGCGCTGCTTCTCTTCCTGCGCGCGGGTCTGGGCGGCGCCGGGGTCCTGCCGCGCCTGGACGCCTGCGCCAAGTGCGGCGCTCTGCTCCGGGAGGCGGCGCGCTGTGGTTTCAGCCATGAGGCCGGCGGCATCCTCTGCGGGCGGCACCCGGCTCAGGCCGACCGCCTGCTTTCCGGGGCCGTTCTGCGGGCGGCGCGCGGCGAGGACTTTTCCGACGGGGCGGCGCGCGGCGCCGCGGTGCGTTTTCTCATGGACTGGGCTAATCATGTTTTGGCATTTCGCTGCCGCGTGTTAGAATACCCCTTCTACTTGAAGATGTGATCCGTGCAAGCGGGGTCCGCGCACCGCGGGGCTGGATGTATTCGTGTTAATTCAGTTTCCGATCGCTTCGGCCCGGCGTGGAAAGCCTTTGCGGCGGCTCCGGAGGGGCCGATATAGTAGTGAGCGTGTCGTAGGCCCGCGGGCGATCCCGGGCCGGCGGAGGTGTCCCGACGTGAAGAAGGCCTTGTCGAGTTGGAAGCGGGCCGCTGCGTGCGCGGCGCTGCTCGCGGCGGCCGCCCTGGGGGCGGACTCGGTTTCCCCGGAGCTGCCGCGCCCCGCGGAGCCCCCGGCGGACGCGGGCGTGAAGCCCGAGGAGGCAGGCGCGAAGCCCGAGAACGCGCCGTGGAGTCCGGCGGCGCTCTTTGCGCAGGGCGAGGCTTTGCTTGCCGCCCGGGACTGCGAAGCCGCGCTTGAATGCTACGACCAGGTGCTGAAGATGCGTCCCGACGTCAATCTCCTGCGCCGGACGCTCGAGCGCAAGTACCAAATCGGGCTCGACTACCTCGAAGGCAGGGCAAGCCGCTACTTCCTGGGCTTCATCCCCTACGGATCCTCCGCCTTCGGTGTCAAGGTCCTGGATGAGCTCGTGCGCGACTACCCCTACGAGAGCTTCAGCGACGATGCGCTCTTCAGCATCGCCAACCATTACGCCCGGAAGCAGCAATGGGAGGAATGCCGGCCGGTCTACGAGCGCCTCATCGCCCAGTATCCCAGGAGCGAGTTCGTTCCGGAGGCCTACTTTCAGGTGGGCACGGCCATCTACCACGGCATCAAGAGCTATCGCTGCGACCCGACCCCCATCGTCAGGGCGCGCTGGCATTTCGAGCGCTACCTGGAGAAGCGGGAGACCGGCCCGGAGGCCAGGCAGGCGCGGGAGCGCATCGAGGAGCTCAAGAACATGGAGGCGAGCTACGAGCTGTACGTGGCGCGTTTCTATATCGGCGATGATAATGTGAAGGGGGCCCGGATCCATCTGAGCGCCGCGGTCAGAAAGGGCCGCAGCTTGGACGGGACGCTCTTGCCCGCGGCCAGGGAGGCCGAGGAGGTCCTCAAGAGCCTTTCCGGGGAGAAGTGATGCGAAGGCTTGCGCGCGCGGCAACGGCGGGAGCCGCCGTCTGGGCCGCCCTCGGGGCTGCCGGCTGCTACACGGTGGGCGTCGTGCCGCCGCCCGGCGTGAGCCGCATCCTGGTGCCGTTCGCGGTCAACGAGACCTTTCCGTACGAGCGCGAGATCGAGTACGACATGACACGTGAGCTCCGGCGGCGGATCGAGATGCAGAGCCCGTGCATTCCGGTGACGGACGCGGCCGACGCCGACGCCGCCCTGCGCGTTACGATCAAGTCCTACCGCCAAAACGTCGTGGCCGAGGACCGCCTGGACCGGCCTGTGTACGCCCACGCGGAGCTTGCCGTTCATGTGGATTTCCGCCGAGTCGGAGGCCCGGACGCCGAGGTGTTCTTCAACGACACCCTTCACGACCGCTTCACCTTCCGGGCGGACGCCGGGTTCGAGGCGGCCCGCCGCGACATCGTCCGTCGTCTGGCCGATCGGATCCTCGCCGAAGTCCTGAATACCTGGGATGAGCCATGAGCGAAGAACGCAAGCCGGCCAAAAGCGAGGGCAGGGATGGCGTGCGTCCGCCGCAGATGCTCTTCTGGATCGTGACCGTCATTGCCGTGATCTTTCTCTTCATGGCGCTCTCCCGCACGGGGGGGAAGGCCGAGAAACTCTCCGATCCCGAAAGCCTGCTCGGCGAGGTGGAGGCCCGCGCGGTCAAGGAGATCGTCCAGTACCGCGAGCAGTTCGCGCCCACGGTCTTCCGGGTGATCTACGCCGACGCGGCGCGCCGGCCGCTCCAATTCATCTCCCCGAACGCCGAGTTCGATCGACGCCTCTACGATGCCGCCGCGAAAGTGATGGCGGAGGACATGGAGCGGGGCGCTCCGGTGACGTTGAGCTTCCAGACGGCGGAGCCCGAGTTCAATCTGAAGACGCTCCTGCCCTACATCCCCGCCCTGATCCTGTTCATCTTGTTCTTCTACATCGTCACGCGCCTGTTCAGGGCGCCCGGGGCCGGCGGCGGCGTGCTGTCCTTCGGCAAGAGCCGCGCGCGCCTCGTCAGCAAGGAGATGTCGAAGATCACCTTCGCCGATGTGGCCGGCATCGAGGAGGCGAAAGAAGAGGTCCGGGAGATCATCGAGTTCCTCAAGAACCCGGGCAAGTTCCAGCGTCTCGGCGGGCGCGTGCCGCGCGGCGTGGTGCTCGTCGGCCCCCCGGGCACGGGGAAGACGCTGCTGGCCAAGGCCATCGCGGGGGAGGCCAACGTGCCGTTCTTCAGCATCTGCGGGTCGGACTTCGTCGAGATGTTCGTCGGAGTCGGCGCGTCGCGGGTGCGCGATCTCTTCAAACAGGCCCGCGAGAACTCTCCGTGCATCATCTTCCTGGACGAGATCGATGCGGTGGGCCGGAGGCGCGGCACGGGGCTGGGCGGCGGACACGACGAGCGCGAGCAGACTCTCAACGCGATCTTGGTGGAGATGGACGGCTTCGAGTCCGACGAGGGCATCATCATCGTCGCGGCGACGAACCGTCCCGACGTGCTGGACCCGGCCCTTCTCAGGCCCGGGCGCTTCGACCGCGAGATCGTCATCGACCTGCCGGATGTGAAGGGCCGCGAGGAGATCCTCAAGGTGCACACCGGCAAGGTGAAGACCGGCCCGGATCTCGATCTGAAACGCCTCGCCCGGGCGACGCCCACCTTCAGCGGCGCGGAGCTCGCCGCCGTGGTCAACGAAGCGGCCATCCAGGCCGCCATGCGCGACCGGGAGTTCGTCACCACCGCGGACATGGAGGAGGCGCGCGACAAGATCCGCTGGGGCCGGCAGAAGCGCATGGTGATGCTGGAGGATGACCGCCGCATCACGGCCTACCACGAGGCCGGGCACGCCCTCGTGGCGCATTGCCTGCCCGAGGTGGAGCCGCTCCACAAGGTCACGATCATCCCCCGGGGCATGGCCTTGGGCGCCACGATGCAGCTTCCCGAGCACGATCGCTACCACATGAGCCGGCGGCGCATCCTGGGCGACGTGTGCGTCACTTACGGAGGGCGCGTGGCCGAGGAGCTGTTCTGCGGCGATGTGACCAGCGGCGCGCGGGAGGATATCCGCCGGGCGACCGAGCTCCTGCGGCTGGTGGTGTGCGAGCTGGGGATGAGCGAGAGCCTCGGCCCCCTGAGCTTCACGGAGACCGAGGAGCATCTCTTCCTCGGCCGCGAGATCGCGCGCACGCGCAACCACAGCGAGAAGCTCAACGAGGAGATCGACACCGAGGTGCGCGCCCTTTCGCGGCAGTGCTACGAGCGCGCCCGCGCCATCGTCAAGGAGCACGAGGGCGCCGTACACCGGATCGCGGCGGAGCTCCTGAAGCGCGAGGTGCTGAGCGGGGAGGAGCTGGGCGTGCTCGTGGCGGAGGAAGAGCAGGCGCGCGGGGGCGAGGGCTCCTCCGCGCCCCAGGCATAGCGGCGCGAAGGAGCCGCGCGGGGAGACGGCATGGAAGGCGATCGGATGCCGCGCATCGTCGGGGTCCTGAACGTGACGCCGGACTCGTTCTCGGACGGGGGGCGGCACGAGGGCGCCGCCGCGCAGGTCGCGGCCGCCGAGCGCCTCGCTCAGGGCGGCGCCGACTGCATCGAGATCGGCGGCGAGTCGACGCGTCCGGGCGCGCCGCCCGTGGCGCCGGAAGAGGAGCTGCGACGCGTCACGGCGGCGATGGAGGCCCTCGCCGGTCGGGTCGATGCGCCCCTCGCGGTGGACACATCGAAGGCGGCGGTGGCGCGGGCGGCGTTGGCGCGCGGCGCCGTCATGATCAACGATGTGACGGCGCTGCGGGGCGACCCCCGCATGGCGGAGATGCTGGCCGGCGCGGACTGCCGCGTCGTCCTCATGCACATGCGCGGGACGCCGCGGGACATGCAGCGCGACGTGCGCTACGACGACGTCGTGGGCGAAATCCTGGCTTTCCTCGGGGAGCGCGTGCGCGCCGCCGAGGAGGCCGGCATCGCGCGCGGGCGCCTCATCGTGGACCCGGGCTTGGGCTTCGGAAAGCGCGTGTCGGACAACCTGCGCCTCCTGCGGGACCTGCGCCGCTTCGGGGCTTTGGGCCTCCCGGTCATGGTCGGGGCGTCGCGCAAGTCGTTCATCGGCGCGGTGACGGGGCGTCCGGTCGAGGCTCGCGAGTTCGGGACCTGCGCCGCGCACGCGTGGGCGCTGCTGGGCGGCGCGGCGTACCTGCGGGTGCACGACGCGGCGGCGGCGCGGGACTGCGTCCGCATGGTCCGCGCCATCGCGGAGGCCGCGGAGGAATTCGATGCGGTGAGCGCGCATGGATGCGTTGATTGAGTTCGTTCGGCCCTTCCTGCGCTGGGAGCACCTCCTCGAGGTGCTGCTGCTGTACGCGATCATCTACGCGTTCTTGCGCTTCACCGAGGGCAGCCGCGGCGCGGGCGTGCTCAAAGGGGTGGCGTTTTTCGTTCTCTTCGTGCTGCTCGCGGTGTCGATTCTCGCGCGCTGGTGGAACCTGGAGCAGGTCCGGCTGATTCTGCACTTCGCGGGCGGCGCGGCGATCACCGCCCTCATCGTGATCTTCCAGCCGGAGTTGCGGCGGGCCCTGGCCAAGCTGGGGCAGACGCCTTTCCTGGGCGTTTTCATGCGGGGCCGGGTGGATATCGTCGAGGAAATCGTGGGCGCGGTCGGCCGGCTCTCCAAGAACAAGATCGGCGCGCTCGTCGCGTTCGAGCGCGACGTGGATCTCAGCGGGTACGTGGAGCGCGGCGTCATCCTCGATGCCGAGGTTCGGAGCGAGCTCGTGCTGACGATCTTCTATCCCGGAACCGAGCTTCACGACGGCGCCGTGGTGCTGCAAGGAGGGCGGATCGCGGCGGCCGGCTGCCTCTTCCCCTTCACGGACAACCCCGCCCTGGATCCGCAGATCGGCACGCGGCACCGCGCCGGCATCGGGATCACGGAGGAGACCGACGCCATCTGCGTGATCGTGTCCGAGGAGACGGGGATCATCTCCCTGGCGGTGGGCGGCGAGCTGGAACGCGGGTTCGAGCCCCGGCAGCTCGAGACGCGGCTGCGCGAGCTCTACGTCCACGAGCAGCAGGAGGCGCACAAGACGAGGTCCTCATGAAGCTTCACGACCTGGCGGGCATCTTCACGCGGGATCTGAAGAACAAGGGCATCGCCCTCTTCTTCGCCGTCACGATCTGGTATTTCGCCTGGAACAACCAGATCACCGTTTCGGAAACGGGCGAAATGACCCTCTACGTCCGCATGGACACGACGAGCGCCAGCGGCGAGGAATGGCAGATCGTCCGGCTGTGGTCGGCGCGGGAGCTGGAGGCGGACATCGATCAGCGGGAGGCGGTCAAGGTCAAATTGTCCGTCACCGGCCCGCAGCAGGACGTGAACTCGTTCCGGTGGAGCGAGTGGGACAAGGTGCTCCTCGTGCGGCCGGAGGACTGCTACCAGAGCGAGGGCTACCGGATGGGCCAGGAACGGCTCACGGGGCGGCTGCTCGTGCCGCCGGTGCAGTCGCTGCGCGTGGTCGAGGAGACGATCACGCCCAGCGTGCTCCACTTCCAGCTCTCCCGGGTGGTGGTCAAGAAGCTACCCGTGGGGACGCCGGCCATCAAAGGGCGGCCGCCGCCGCCGCTCAGGCTGAGCACGACGCGGGAGCCCGAGATCGAGCCGGCGGCGCTGGGCGTGCGGGGCGCCGAGTACTACCTGCAGAACTGCCGCATCGTCACCGACGAAGTGGCCCTGGAGGACGTGGGGACGCAGGATCTCTCCTGGACCGGGGAGACGGCCGCGCGCCTGGAGTACCCTAAGGGGGATTTGAACGCGTCGGTGTTCGTGGATGAACGCGGTCAACCGCTGGCGGGCACGACGCGCATGGTGCGCGTCACGGTGTTCTTCGAGCCCGAGCCGACCGACTCGCGGCAGCTCGAGGTGAACCTTTGGGCCAAGGTGCCCCTCGCGGCCCAGGGCGACCGGCCCGTCGCGGTGCTGTGCGACCGCTCCCACGTCACGGTCAAGTTCGTCGGCACGACGCAGGAGCTCGAGCAGATCATGGCCAACCGGGACAAGCCCGAGTTCGGCCTGTACTTCGTCGTCGATCCCACCAAAAGGGCGGGCGAACCGTGGCCGCTGTCGTTGACGGAGTTCAAGTGGGACCAGCGCCTGATCCCGGCGGGGGTGAGGCTCCAGGAGGCCGATGCCGCCCCGGGCGGCGCCAAAGGCACGGGGACGATCTTCTACCGGCTCGTCCCGGCGCCGGCCAGGGAGGAGTGAGGGCGCCCGCCGCCGGCGCCTGGCGGTTCGCCCGGCCGGCGCCTATAATCCCTTCTGGTCCTTTGCCCTCCTCCGCGGAGAGGCCGTGCGAATCGGGAGCGAGAGTATGTTTCGCGGATCAATCGTTGCCCTGGTGACGCCTTTTCGCGAAGGCGCCGTCGATGCGGCGGCGCTCGAGAGGCTCGTCGAGATGCACATCGCGGCGGGCACGCACGGCCTGGTTCCCTGCGGGACCACGGGGGAGTCGGCCACGCTCTCCCACGCCGAGCACCAGAAAGTCGTCGAGCTCGTCGTCGAGCGCACGAACGGCCGCGTGCCCGTCATCGCGGGAACCGGGTCGAATTCGACCCAGGAGGCGGTGCGGCTGACGAAGCACGCGCAGGACAGCGGCGCCGACGGGGCGCTGCTCATCGCGCCGTACTACAACCGCCCGAGCCAGGAGGGGCTGTACCGCCACTTCATGGCCATCGCCGACAGCGTCTCCCTGCCCCTCATCTTGTACAACATCCCGTCGCGCACGGGCGTCTCCATCGAGCCGGCCACGTTCGCGCGGCTCGCGCAGCACGAGAACGTCGTCGCGGTGAAGGAGGCCAGCGGCCGGCTGGACCTGGCGGCCGAGATCCTCGGCGGGACGGACCTGGAAGTGCTCGCGGGGGACGATGCGCTCACGCTGCCCGTAATGGCGCTGGGCGGCGTCGGCGTCATCTCGGTGGCGGCGAACGTCGTGCCGCGGTCGATGGCCGATCTTGTCGATCTCTTCAGGGAGGGCCGCATCGCCGAGGCCCGCAAGATTTTTTACCGCTTGTTCCCCCTCTTTCGCGCGCTCTTCGTGGAGGTCAACCCGGTGCCCGTCAAGCGCGCCCTGGCCCTCGGCGGCGTGGTGAGCGATGAGGTCAGGCTGCCCCTCTACAAGCTCCAGCCCAAGAGCGAGGAGACGCTCAGGCAGGCGATCGCCGAGGTCGGCTTGGAGCTCGATCTCTTTCCCGGCGGGGAGGACGCGCCCCCCGCGGGGGCGGAGTGACGTCGCGCGGGCGGACGCGGCCGCCCGCGCCGCCGCCTCACTCGGCCCGCCGCGGCGCGCGAATCCGCCCCGGCTTGTAGAGCCGCGTGCCGAAAAGCGGGTGGTAGTCCGTCCAGCTCTCGCCGTAAGGGCCCGGCTCCTCCTCGCCCGCGAGGGCGAAGTACGCCGCCAAGCGCGCGTCCATATTGTCCAGGAAATGCAGGGCGATCGCCTCCGCGGTCATGGGTTCGCGCAGCGCGCCGTACTCGGTCTTCCCGTGGTGACTGACGATGAGGTGCTCGATTTCGAGCAGCGTCTCGGGGACGAGGTCCGGCGCTTCCTTGCGTTTCTCGTGGAGCATCTGCAGCGCGATGCCCACGTGCCCGACGAGCTGGCCGCGGTCCGTGTACTCGATGCTGTGATCCAACGAAAGCTCCTTGAGCTTGCCGATATCGTGCAGGATCGCGCCCGCGGTCAGCAGATCGATGTCGAGCTGCGGCCAGTGCCTGGCCAGGTGCTTCGCGGCGCCGATGATGCTCACGATGTGCTCCAGCAGCCCGCCGCGATGCGCATGGTGGAGCGTGCGCCCCGCCGGCCAGGACCGCAGCCCCTCGGCGATCTCGGGATCCTTGAGAAAACTCTCCAGGAGGCGCCGCAGGCCCGGGTTGGCTACATCCATTACCGCGCGGTGCAGCGTCTCCCACAGCTCGGCGGTGTCCGCGTTTCCCTTCGGAATGAACGCCTTGGACGGGATGGCATCCCTGGGCACGACCCTGATGTCATCGAGGATGAGCTGCGGGCTGCCCTGATACTCCTCCGCGCGGCCTCTGACGGCGACGACGTCGCTCACGCGAATGGAGCGGTACAGGTCGCGGTCCGCGTCCCACTTCAGCGCCCGGATCTTCCCGCTCTGGTCGCGAAGGACGAGCTGCATGAAGGGCTTGCCGTTCTTGGTCTGCTTGAAATTGGCGGCATCGACCATGAGAAGGCCGTCGACGATGGCGCCGCGCTCGATCTCCGCCACGCGGATGATGGGGGGTAGGCTCATGCATTCCTCCGATAACGGTCCCCGGCCGCGGGCCGGCCGGACTTGTCCGTGGAAGCCACGGCGAAAGCGGAAGGGAGATTATAGGCCCTGGCGAGGCCCGGGGACAGAGCGCGGCGGAGGAATGTTGTATCCGCTCCTCCCAGACACGATAATTAGGAGGCGCGTCGCCGGAAGGCTGCGCGCTGCCGCGCATCCCGGGAGACCGTGAAACCATGACGAAAGCCGCAGGGTGGTGGGTGGTCGGGCTGAGCATCGCTCTCGGCGCCTTCGCGGGAGCCGAGGACCGCGTTGTGCTGCGTTCCGGCGCCGTGCGCACGGGCCGAATCCGCGACCAGGGCCGCAACTATATCGAGCTCGAGATGCCGCGGGCGACCGATCGAATCGCCAAGCGCGACATCGCGCGCATCCAGCTCGGTCGCCTCGAACCCGACGAGAACTTGGACAGCGCGCGCATCGAGCTGAGAGGCGGACGGCGCATCGCGGGAGAGGTGCGCGAATCGCCCGACGGGAAGCGCATCATCGTGAGCGTGCCGGGCGTGGTCGAGGCCTCCTATCCCAAGGAGGAAGTCGTCCGGATCATCCCCCGCGGGGAGGGCGCCGCCGAGCGTCCCTCCGCCGACCCGGAGGAGCTAGCGGCCCGGATCGCCGCCCTCGTCGAGCGCCTAGGCCGGGGCGGCGCCGAAGCGGATGCCGCCGAAAAGGAACTGCGCGGTCTGGGGATTTTTGCGGTGGGATTCCTGGAAGATGCGGCGAGGACCGCCCCCGGCGAGGCGGCCCGGCGCATCCGCGCCGTGCTCAGGGCGTACGAACTGAGGAAGCTCGTGGGCGACGAACTGGACAAGGAGCTTCCGGAGATTTACGAGGAAATCGAGGCGCCGCAGCCGGACACGCGCATCGATGCGCTCAAGGCGGCGCTGCTCGTCGCCCCGGCGGAAGCCGTGCCGCTGGTCGTGTTCACGCTGGAGGATCCCGAGGCCGACCCGGCGGTGCGTTCGTTCTGCGTGGAGCTTCTGCGGCGACTCAACCGCTACCGGGAGATGATCGACGCTTTCAATCGCGCCGATGGAGCCCTGGCGCTGGCGCTGGCCGTGGCTTTGGGCGAGAACGGCCTCCACATCGGCATCCCCTGCCTGATCTCCGCCCTTGGGGAGGACGACCCCGGCTTGCGCGCGCTGGCCCGGGAGAAGCTCGAAGCCTACACGGGCGAAAACTATCTTCCGGCCGAGGGCGCGCCGGCCGCCGCGCGGCGCCAGGCGCAGGAGCGTTACCAGGCCTGGTGGCTCGCGCACCGCGAAGTGATCATGGAGCGCGCCAGGGCGATGACGTCGAGCACGCCCCAGGTTACGCCGCAGCGCGCGCGGGCCGTCCAGTACTGGGAGCGCGGCGCGGAGCAGACGGCGAAGGAGGAGTACGCCGAGGCGGAGGCATCGTTCCGCCGGGCGCTGGCTGAAGACCCGTCGTACGCCAGGGCGGGATTGAGCCTGGGCATCCTCCTGTATCGCCACCAGCGCAAACCGGCGGAGGCCGCGGCCTGTCTCGAAAACGTGGTTGCGGGCCGGCATCCCGATGCGACCGACGATCTGTACGCCTTCGCGATGTACCACCTCGGTGCCCTCCGGCGCGAGCTCGGCGACTACAAGAGCGCCGCGGAATGGTTCAAGCGCGCCATCGAGAACAGGCGGCACTATATCGAAGCCTACACCGCCCTGGGAGACGACTACTACGAGTGGGCGCTCTTGAACGAAGATTTGTCGGATGCGCGCCGGAAGGAGCTTCTCGCCCAGGCCGAAGCGGCCTGCGAGGCGGGTTTGCAGGCCGCGGCCGCCTACGAGAAGGAGCTCGTCGTCGCGCCGGCCGGATCCGATGCCGCCGGGAGCGAGGCCGCGTTCAGCCGCCGCGACTACCTGCAGAGCCTCAAGGCGCTGCGGGAATCCCTGGCCGGAAGCAGGAAGGCGTTCGCCATCAACCTCGTGCGGATTCACCTGATCCAGGGAGAGCTCGACAAGGCCGAGGCGCGGGCGCGCGAGGCGGCGGCGCAGGATTCCACGGACGCGAATCTCCAGATCGCGCTCGCCCGCGTGTTGGAACGTAGGGGCGACGCGGACTCGGCGCTGCGTCACTACCGCGCGGCGCTGCGCCTCGATCCGCAGAACGAAACCGCCTTCCACGGCGTCTTCCGGCTGGGCGGGACGGCCGCGCCGCGGGAGTCGGCGCCGAAGGGCAAGCAGTGACACGCCGCCCGCGGGCGGCCTGCGGCGACCCGCGGCTACCGCCGGCGCGACCCGGCGGCCGGACGGCCTTCGGCGCGGCGGCGGCTTCGGCCTCCCGCGCCCCCGCGAATTGAGCGCGTTGCAGCAGATACCGCACCAGCCTGATGGTCTCCACGTCGGCGGCGGGCAGCGCTAACGCCGCCTCGCACCAGTACGCGCCGCGGCTCTTGAGGTTCTCCAGGAGCCACAGTTCCTCGCGCGTGATCTCCGCGCGCACCTTCTGGAACGGGTCGCCGCCTTCGGCCGCGGTGCGCGCCGACGGCCTCGGAGGAGGATACGGGGCGGCTTCGTCGAGCAAGTAATCGGCGGAAGTGCCCAGCACCCTGGCGATGGTGTGCAGCGTGGAGGAGGACGGGCGATGGGTTCCCGTCTCGATCTTCGAGAGCGATCCGGGCGAGATGCGGCACTTGGCTGCCATGTCGCGCTGGGTGATCCTGAGATCCAGACGAAGGTTCATTATCTTGCGGCCCGTTTCCATGCGTGATCCTCAAAGGCGGCGGCGCGCCTATCAAGATAATTCCGGCGCGGCCCGTTATGCAAGGGCGCCGCGGGGCCGCGGGGAAGGGCCCGGCGGCCTCCCCGGGGGGGCGTGTTCCGCTGGGGACCCGCGTCTTCGCCCGCGGGCGCCCGACAACAATCCCAGGGCGCGCAAGCCTTTACCGCGGCGCCGCGTCCGCCGCCGGCGCTGTGGTACAATCGAGGTTTGGAGGACGAGGAGCCTCTCGATGCGCCCTTTGATGTTTCTGCTTTTGTTCGCCGCGGTCGCGGGCTGCGATCGGTCGGGGAGCATCAATGCGGGCGGCGTGCGGATCAGCGAGGTGCTTCCCGATGCGCGGCGCTTCACGGCGCCCGGCTGGGCCGGCGCCTGGGATGCGATCGAGCTCTACAATCCCTCGCCCAGGGAGCTCAAACTCGGCGGGTACTACCTCAGCGACAGCGGCGGCAATCTCAGGAAATGGGCCTTTCCTCAGGGGACGGTCATTTCCGGCAAGGGATTCCTGGTCGTCGCCGCCGGCGGCGAACCCACCGAGGCGCTGCACGCGACCTTCGGTCTGAGCAGCGAGGAGAGCGTCTACCTGACGGCGCCCGACGGCGTGACGGTCATTGACCGCGTGGATCTGCCCGCGTTGGGCACCGATGTCGCCTGGGTCGCCGATCCCGACGATCCGCGGCGCCACGTCGCTACCTGGCGCCCCACGCCGGGCAGGCCCAATCAGGTCATCGGCTTGTATCTGCGCGTCGTGAACGTGATGCCGGCGTATCCATACTCTCCGGTGACCATCACGGTGCGGGCGGATCGCAAACTCCCCGGCGCCCAGGTCATGCTCAGGTATAAGGTCAATCCCGGCGGGGCGGCGGATGCCGATACGTGGCCGGGGATCGCCATGACCCCGGATGCGCGGGATCCGAAGCTCTACACGGCCGTGTTGTCCGGGCGCGGCCTTGCGCACATCGACCCGGGCAGCGGCGCGCGGACCGTCATCGGCTGGTACGTGCACACCGTGAACGAATGGGGCCGCACGGTTTACGATCCCGATGACTACGCCGCGGGGGCCGGCGCGCGCCGCGTGCACCGCATTCGCGTCGGATGCGAGAAGCGCCTCATGCTCTCCGAGGTCATGCCGCAGAGCGACTTCGTGCGGGTCGACACGGGGAATCTCGCCAGTTCGCCCGGCTGGGTCGAGCTGTACAACTACGGCGAGGATGCGGTTTCCCTCGATGGCGTGTACGTCAACGACGTGTATCTCGGCGAGACGGGGCGCGCCAAGCTCGCGACGGGATTCTCGGTGCCGCCGGGATCGTCGCAGCTTCTGTATGCCCGGGCTCTGGGCGATGTGACGGCGTTCGAACTGCCGTACCGGCTGTCCAAGGGGGGCGGGATGCTCGTCCTGAGGGAAAGCCTGGGCAGCACGGAGAACCTGATCGAGATCAGCCGCTTGAGCTTCGACACGCTCCAGACCGATGAGGCCGCCGGGCGTTGCGGCAACAACACCGCCGAGGAGGCGCGGGCGCTGCGCTTCACCACGCCGCGCTTCCCGAATTCCTGCGGCGCGGACCGGGTCTGGTTCACGCCCGATGTCGCCGTCTGGGTCGAATGGTCCGGCATGGCGGCGGCCGACACCCTCAACCCGGCCGCCGGCGAGCCGGTGACGGTGTGGGCGCGTCTGGGGTGGGAGGATATGTGGTCCCCGGCGGCCGGAGTGCCCGTCGCCGCGGTGGCGTGGGAGGACGATGGCGGCCGGCGCGGCGCGGCCGAGATGCGCCGGGTCGGCGGCGAAGCCGCCGTCGCGAGCGACTGCTTCACCGCCGCCATCGGCTCTTTCGCGCGCGGGGCGCGAGTGAGCTACACGGTGACGGCGACCCTCGGCCGGACGACGATCGTGGCTCCGCGGCGCGTGTTCGCGGCAGGCTACGAGCGGCCGCCCGTCACGATCACCGAGGTCGGCCTGCGAGGCGAGTACGAATCCGTGGCCGCGGGCGGCGGCGCGACCGCCGAGCGCATGCGCACCTTCGTCGAGCTGCACAACGCCGGCGACGCGCCGTTCGATCTTGCCGGCAGATTCTTGTCGCTCTTCGCCCGCGCCCTGCCCGGGACCGAGGAGCCGCACGCCTCGCGGTACTCATCGGAGGAATGGCGCCTCGAGGAGGGCGTGATCCCGCCGGGCGGCTATGCGGTGATCGATCTTGACGGCGGCACGACGGGACGGCCGTCGTTGCTGGCGCGTTACCGCGGCGGCGCCGCCACCCTCTACGATCGACGGGAGAACGGGAACGCCGCGATCGACCGCTTCCGGTTCAAGAGCATGGCGGATTGGGAAGCCCTGGGAGCGTTCGGACGTTCGGCGTGTCAGGAGGAAGGCGCGCCGCAGCCTCCCTCCCCCGGAGAGCCCAACCTGTCGGCGGAACCGCGCATCGTGGTCAACGAGATCGGTCTTTGGGGCCCGGCGGAACCCTACGTCGAGCTTTTCTACCACGCGGAGGATTGCGCGCCGCCGGTGGCCCTCGACGGCTTCGAGTTCGGCCAGGCCAACGATCCCACCGGCGCCAGCCGCCGGCGGATCGTGGCCGGAGACCTTGAGCTCGGCCCCGGCCAGCAGGTCGCGGTGCGGCTCGGCCCGCTCGTCTCGGGCGCGGCGACCTGCGATATCGCTTACAGCCCCACGGGCGGCCAGGTGTATCTCTGGAAGCCTGATGATTGGCCGTGGGGCGGCCTGAACGTGCCGCTCGATTCCCTCCAGTACGCGTCGGTTCCGGCCAGGCTTGCGTACGGCAGGAAACCGGACGGCGGCGTCGTCCTGAGCGGCATGATGCCCACGCCGGATGCGCCGAACTGCGGCGAGGGCGTGCGCTTCGTGCGGGATGTGCCGCACCGGCCGCGCGATCCCGCCGCCGGGGAGGCGATCGCCTTCACGGTCATGGCGGCCGATCCGTGCTCGGCGATGCCGTCGAACCCCGGCGGATCGGTGCAATCGGCGGTGGTGAGGCTCCGCTGGCAGGGCAGCACGACGACAGTGACCGTGGCTTTGACCCGGTCCTCGGATTCCGGCGCGTACCAGGTCTGGACCGGCGGCGTGAGCGGCGCCGCGGCGGGCAGGGTGGGCCGGTATCTCGTGGAAGGCACGAATGCGTGGGACCAAAAGACCTGGCTTTCGCGCAAGGGTGAGCAGAATGCGCCGGTGTGGGACGACGCTTTCGTCTTCACCGTGGGGTGCGCGCCTTCGGACATCGTGATCAACGAAATCGCGCCGGGCGCCGGAGGTTTCATCGAGTTGCTCAACACCGGCGGCTTGGAGCGCGACATCGGCGGCCTGGAGGCGGAGGTGCGGGCGGGCGGCGCCATCGCCGCCGTGGAGTTCGTCCCCGCGGGGACCGTCGTGCCGCCGGGAGGGCTGTTGGTGCTGGACTACGCGGGGTTGCCGCCCGCGGGCGCGCTGCGCCTCTCGCAACCGCCGGCCGCGGGAGGGTGCGTCGTGGACGCGACCGCATGGGCGGCTCTACCCGAGGGCCGCTCGTGGGGCCGGGTTCCCGACGGGGACGGCGCCTTCGGCGTGTGCGTGCCGACGCCGGCCCGTCCCAACCAGGCCGCGGCGACGGACTTCATCCGCGGCGATTGCAACGAGGACGGCGTGCTGGATCCGCGCCCGGCGGAGGAGAACGCCGATCTGGCGGCGCTGCTGGCGCACCTTGAGGGCATGGGCCCGCCGTTGCGCTGCGAGGATCGCTGCGACATCAACGACGACGGCGTGATCAACTATTCCGACGTCATCTATTTTCTGCGGAATTACTTTCACACCGACACGCCGTGGCTGCCGCCTCCCTTCCCGGAACCGGGCCTCGATCCGACGCCGGATGCGCTGCGCTGCGACTAACGGCGCCCGGCGTGCTCCGGCGAGGAACCCGCGCGGCGCTCTCCCCGCACCACTCACTTGGGGTATGCGCGCCGCAGGTCACCATGGAGACTCCACACACGCGCAGACTTCCGGGCAGCGCAACCGCCTCGCGGGTCGCCCGCTTAGATTGCTCCTCCGAGGTCATAATGATAGAATCGGTCCCGATCGCGCGGGCACGCGATCGCGCGCCGAGTGCCTGGAGGAACCGTGGAAACCGGTGAAGAGCCGCGCGGGGCGGCGAATTTGCGCACAGGCCTCGGCGATGGCCCCGCACCGCCATGGCGGGCGGGGCTGTACCTCCTCGCCTTGGCCGCCTTCACGATGTTTTTCAACCTGTGGGGGCGGGCGATCGAGAACAAGGACTACGTCAGGTACGCGGAGATCGCCCGCGAGATCGTGGAGAGCGGCGACTGGCTGGTCTTGAGGCTCGGAGGGGAATACTACCCCGACAAGCCGCCGCTTCACTTCTGGAAAACAGCCTGGGCGTACCGGCTCCTCGGCGTCAACGCCGGAGCGGCGCGGGTGCCCGCGGCGACCTTCGCGGTGCTGGGTGCCGCGCTCGTTTGGCTGTACGGCTCCCGGGTGCTGCGCAGCCGCGGGGCGGGGCTGCTTGCCGCCCTCATGCTGCTCGGTACCTTCGGTTGGTTCTGGTGGGGCCGCAGGACCAGGATCGATATGGAGTACGGCGTGCTGGTGTCGGCGGCGCTCGTCTGCTTCCATTTGGGGTGGGAGTCGGGCGGCGCGGGAAGGCGCTGGTGGTACGCGGGCTTCTGGGGCGCCACCGGGCTCGCGTTCCTCGACAAGGCCTGGATCGCGCTGAGCGGCTGCGCGGTGGTGGCGGCATGGGTGGCCGTCAATGCGGTGCGCCGGACGCCGGGGCTGCGGGCGCGCTTCGGCCCGGGGGTGTTTTTCGCGACGCTGCCGGTCATGTTCGCGCCGGTCGCGCCGTGGGCGCTGGGGGTGTGGCTGCATCCGGAGTGCCAGGCGTACTTGGACGCCTTCCGCGCCCGGCAGATCGCCGGCAGCCGCGAATGGCTGCTCTTTTACTTCCACGCGCTGCCCACGTACCTCCTGCCGTGGAGCCCGCTGCTCCTTTTCGGCCTGTGGCAAGGCCTGCGGCTGCGCCGCCACCCGGCGCGGCTCCGCGGGCTCGGATTTGCGCTGACGTGGGCGGGCACCATGTTCGCCATGCTCAACCTGTCGTCCATCAAGGATCACCGCTATCTTCTTCCGCTGTACGCGCCCTGCGTCATCATCGCCGCCTGGGCCGCGGCGGGGCTCGTCGAACGGTACGGAGCGGCGTGCGCCCGCGCCGTCGCGTGGGCGGATCGCTTGTGCGGCGCGGCCGCGGTGATTGCGTGCGCCGTTGCGGCGGGCGCGACCCTTCACCGCGGCCATGCCCTGGCGGTCCCGCTGGGGACCGCGTGCGTGCTTTTCGCGGCCTTCCTCGCCTTCAGGCGCTGGGCGCCGCTGCCGTTGGCGCGTCTGTGCGTGAGCGTGGTCATCGTGCTGCATGCGTTCGAAGCCGTCGATGTGTCGCGCAACGACGAGGCTGCCGCGCGGCTGCGCATGGCGAACGCGCTGAGGGCGCGCGGGCTTGCGGGCGAGTCGATCGCGGTCTTCGTTCCCGATCGCGCTCCCGCGGCCGAACCCGCGGAGCGCAAGCGCGTTGCGCGGGCGCGTGACAAAGCCGAGCGGGTGCGCGAGGTTCTGAGCTTCTACTTCGACCGGCTGGTGACGTGGGGGGGGGATTTTGCCGCGCTGGCGTCGGATCCCAAGGTGAAGGCTATCATCGTGGAAAAGGCCGCTCTAGAGGAGCTGCGCGCGGATCCCGGGTTTTCGCCTCGGGGCGGGGTTGCGGCGCTGGACGGAGGGGAAGCGGAGATGGTGCTGTTCGAGAAAACCGATGGCTGACGCGGGCGACCGGAGATTCATGGAACGCGCGCTCATCGAGGCGCGTGCCGCGCTGGCCCACGGCGACGTGCCTATCGGCGCCGTCGCGGTCGACCGCGCGACGGGACAGATCGTGGGGCGCGGCCACAATCAGCGCGAACTGCTCCAGGACCCGACGGCGCACGCCGAAATGTTGGCGCTGACGGCGGCCGCGGCGCATTTTCGTTCGTGGCGCCTAGTCAACGTCGACCTCTTCGTGACGCTCGAGCCTTGTCCCATGTGCGCGGGCGCCTGCGTGCTGGCCAGGATCCCGCGCCTGGTATACGCGGCGGTCGATCCCAAGGCCGGGGCGCACGCGTCGGTCATGCGCCTCTTCGAGACCCCGGGCCTGAACCACCGCGTGGCGGTGGAGGCGGGGCTGCTCGCGGAGCAATCGGCGGAGCTCCTCAGGGAGTTCTTCGAGGCGCTGCGGGCCGCGAAGAGCGGGGGGGAAGGCCGGGAGCCGCTCCTGGGCGCCTGACCGCTCCCTCCCGCCCGGCGCCGGCAGGCCCGCGGGGGCGATCAGGGCTGCTCCGCCCTTCGCTGTGAGTCAGCCGCTGGGGGAGGGGCGCAGAACTCCGGGCAAGACCAAGAGCCTGCTAAGGCCGAGACGGGCTTGGAGCAACCCTCGGAAACTCGATCTCCTGACCGCCTGGTCCGCCGGCCCCGTCCTCAAGGCCGCGCGCGTCCCGGGATTCCACACCGCCCCGCCTCGGGACGGCCGCGTGAGGTTCCGCCCCCGCCTCAGCCTTTCACTCACGTCCGTCCTTCGACTTGTCTTCCCTACCGCAGGCGTTAAGATAGGACCGGCGCGGCGCCGGCGCCGTGCGGCGGAGAGATGCCGGAGCGGTTGAACGGGCCGGTTTCGAAAACCGGTGTGCCCTTGACTGGGCACCGGGGGTTCGAATCCCTCTCTCTCCGCCAGTTTTTTTGCGGCGCCCGCGGGCTTGCCGTTTCGCGGCCCGGAGATACAATGCCGTGAGACGCGTTCCCGGGCTTCGGGGCGCGTCGCGGCCGCGCGGCGAGGCTGCGAGGAGAGGTGTCCGAGAGGCCGAAGGAACACGCTTGGAAAGCGTGTGAGTGGGCAACTGCTCCGGGGGTTCGAATCCCCCCCTCTCCGCCATGTCACGAAAAAAAAGGCCGCAATAGGGGCGCTGTTGATCTGGTCAGGCCCGAAAGGGAGCAGCCACGGCAGGTCCGCTTCTATGTGCGGCCTTTTATTCTCCCGCGGCCGGAGGCGTTCGCCGCGAGCGCCGGCCGGCCGCGAGTCGGACGGCGCGCCGCGCGCCGTCCCGGAGCGCCATGGCCTATCAAGTTATCGCCCTTCGTTACCGCCCGCGCCGGTTCGACGAGGTCGTCGGCCAGGAGGAGACCGCGCGCACGCTGGCGCAGGCGGTCGAGTCCGGCCGCCTGGCGCACGCGTACCTGTTCTCGGGCCCCCGGGGCGTGGGGAAGACGTCGATGGCGCGCATTCTGGCGATGGCGCTCAACTGCCGCGATCGGCGCGGGGCCGAGCCGTGCGGCGCGTGCCCGGCCTGCGCGGAAATCGCGGCCGGGGCCGATCTGGACGTCATCGAACTGGACGGCGCGTCGCACCGCGGCATCGATGACGTCAGGGAGCTGATCGCGGGCGCCGCGTGCGCGCCCATGCGCGGCCGGAGCAAGGTGTACATCGTCGACGAGGTGCACATGCTCACCCGCGAGGCCTTCAACGCCTTTCTGAAGACGCTGGAGGAGCCGCCTCCGCACGTTAAATTCATCTTCGCCACGACCGAGCCGCAGCGCATCCCCGAGACCGTGATCTCGCGGCTTCAGCGCTTCGACTTCCGGCCCATCGGCGAGAACGATGTCGTGCGGCGCCTAGCGCAGATCTGCGAGAAGGAGGGTGTCGCTGCGGGCGAGGACGTGCTGGCGCGCATCGCCCAGTACGCCCACGGCGGCATGCGCGATGCGCAGACGCTCCTCGATCAGCTCATCACCTTCGCGGGACCGGCGCCGACGTTGGTGGACCTGGACCGCGTGGCGGGGCGCCTCGACCGCGGGCGCATGCAGGTGCTCATGGACGCCCTCGCGCGGGGCGACACGCCCGTCGTCTGGCGCGTCGTGCGCGAAGCGCTCGGCGGCGTCACGGCGCCGGAGGCGCTGCTCGAACAGGTGCTGCTGGAGTATCGCGAGGGAATCAAGCGGACGCTGGAGGACGGAAGGAAAATCGCCGAGGCCGACCTCCTGCGCCTGGAAATCGTCTCCGAGGCGATCGCCAGGCTGCGCGCGGCGCCGTTCCCGGAGATCGTGACCGAGGCGACGCTGCTCAGACTGGCGTCGTGCGAGGGCCTGGTTTCCATCGGCGAGCTCCTGGCGGAGGCGGCGGCTGCGGCGCCGGCGGCGCCCGGGAGCGCGCGCGAGACGCCCGCGCGGCCGGCGGCACGCAGTGCGGCGGAGACGGTTCCGAAGCCGCCGGAGATGCCGCGGAAGCCGCCTCAGGCGGTCTCGGAACCGCCGGAATCGCCGCCGCGGGCGCCGCTTCCGGCGGCGCGCCCGCCCGAGACGCCGGCGCTCGCCGAGGCGGTCCACATCGAAGCGATCTGGCCGCTGGTCCTGGCCGAGGCGCAGGCGGCCAACGTGCGGACGGCGGAGTTTCTGCGCACGGCGGTGGTGAAGGAGCGCGCGCCGGGGGCGATCGTGCTCCTCGTGCGCAGCGAGACGACGCTCAGGCATTTGGGGCAGAGCACGCAGCGCGCGCTGATCGAGCAGATCGTTCGAAAGGTAAGCGGCGCGCCCGCGGCCATCGAGATCCAGCTCGCGCCGGCGGCCGCCGACGAGGCGCCGCGCGAGGAGGACCTGGAAGCCATGCCGATTTTCGAGAAAGCCAAGGAGATTTTCCGGACGCGTCCGGCGTGACCCGTGGCCGAGGAGAAGGACCTCATCAACCGCCTGATCGCCGAGCTGAAGCGCCTGCCGGGCGTGGGGCCGCGCTCGGCGGAGCGTCTGGCTTTCCACGTGCTTGTCGCGCCGGAAGCCGAGGCCATGGCGCTGGCCCACGCGATTCGCGACGTCAAGAAGAAGCTGAGGCCGTGCCGCGAGTGTTTCAACGCGGCCGAGGGCGATCTATGCGCCATCTGCAAGGATCCGCGCCGCGACCCGGGCGTCGTTTGTGTCGTCGAACAATTGCGCGACCTGGTGGCGATCGAGCGGACGGAGACGTTCCACGGCCGGTACCACGTCCTCCTCGGGGCGCTTTCGCCCCTTGACGGCGTCGGCGAGGAGCACCTCACCCTGGCGGCCCTGGCGGCCCGCGTCGAGCGCGGCGGAATAACGGAAGTGATCCTGGCGACGAACCCGACGTTGGAGGGCGACAACACCGCCCTCTGCGCCTGGGAGATGCTGCGGGCGACGGGCGTGAAGGTCACGCGCCTGGCCCGCGGCCTGGCCTCGGGCGGGCAGATCGGCTATACCTCCGGAACCACCGTGGCCGAGGCCCTGGAGGATCGGCGCGAGTTCAGGCGCTGAGTCAAGCAACGGCTGTCGCGGTAAATGCGGAACCGCCCGGCCGCTCCAGCGCCGCGCCCTTCCGCCCGGAGACCGGGGCGGCGGGCGCCGCCGCTTCGAGCCTTTTTGTTCCCCTCCGGCCGTGCTACATTCTTTCTCATGGACGAGCTTGTCGTCGCTCTCGCGCAAATCAACGCCACGGTGGGCGATCTCGACGGGAACGCCGCGAAGATCGCCGCCGCCGCCGCCGAGGCCGCGCGCCGCGGCGCGGCGCTCATCGTGTTCCCGGAGCTGGCGCTCTCCGGCTGTCCGCCCGAGGATCTCGTGCTCAAGCCGCACTTCCTGGGTGCCTGCGAGGCGAAGCTGGCGGCGCTGGGCCCCCTGCTGCCCCGCGGCGCGGCGACGATCGTCGGGAGCCCGTGCGCGGGCCCCGGCGCCGCCTTCAGCGCGGCCTGCGTGTACGCCGACGGCGCCCGCGCGGCGGTGTACCGGAAGATGCTGCTCACAGGCGGCGTCTTCGACGAGCAGCGCGTCTTCGCGGCGGGCAGGCGCCCGCTGGTGCTGGCGCTGGGCGGTTTCAGGGTCGGCGTCCACATCGGCGAGGATTCCCGGGCGGCGGGCGAATGCGCCGCGGCGCCGCTGGAGCGCGCCGGGCTCGATCTCCTCGTCAACCTGGCGGCCTCGCCGTACCACCGGGGCAAGGCGGCGGAGCGCGAGGCGGCCCTGCGCCGCATGGGCGCCTTTCTCGGCACGCAGGTCGCGTGCTGCAACCTCGTGGGGGGGCAGGATGAACTCGTTTTCGACGGCGGGAGCGTGGTGCTCGGCGCCGGCGGCGGCGTAATCGCCCGCGCGGCTCAGTTCGAGGAGGAGATCCTCTGCGCGGCGGTGCCGCGCCTCGCTCCGCCCGGCCCGCCGCTCCCGCCGCCGCCCGCCTGGGACCAAGCGTCGCTCAAGCTTGCGGCGGGGGAAGCCCCGGCCTGGGCGGCGGCCGCGCGAATTGCGCCGCAGCTTCCGGATGCCGAGGAGGTGTACCGCGCGCTGGTTCTCGGACTGCGGGACTACGTGGACAAGAACGGTTTCGCGCGCGCCGTCATCGCCGTGAGCGGCGGCCTCGATTCGGCGCTCGTCGCGGCCGTCGCCGTCGACGCGCTGGGGGCCGCGCGGGTCGTCGGCGTGACCATGCCGTCGCAGTATTCCTCGGCGGACACGCTGGGCGATGCCGTGGAGCTGGCGCGGCGCCTGGGCTTCGAGCTTCACACCGTGCCGATCCAGGAGCTGTACGCGGCGCTCGCGGGCCGGCTGGCGCCGTTTTGGGGGGAGCGCGGACCTGATGTCACCGAGGAGAACCTCCAGGCGCGCCTGCGGGGCGTCATCGTCATGGCGTTCTCCAACAAATTCGGGTGGCTCGTCCTGACGACGGGCAACAAGAGCGAACTGGCGACGGGATACTGCACCCTGTACGGCGACATGGCGGGCGGGTTCGCCGTGATCAAGGATGTTCCCAAGTCGTTGGTCTACGAGCTGGCGGACTGGCGCAACGCGTGCGGCGGCGACGAAGCGATCCCCAGGTCGATCATCGACCGGCCGCCGAGCGCCGAGCTGCGGCCGAACCAAAGGGACTCCGACAGCCTGCCTCCCTACGAGATTCTCGACCCGATCCTGGAGCGTTACGTGGAGAAGGACATGGCGTTGGAGGCCATTGTCGCCGAGGGTTTCGATCCCGCGGCGGTCGCGAAAGTGATCCGCCTCGTCGACGGCAGCGAGTACAAACGCCGCCAGAGCGCCCCCGGGATCAAGATCGCGCCGCGCGCTTTCGGACGCGAGCGGCGCATGCCTATCACGAACCGATACCGGCCGAAATGATGCGGAGCCGGGCGGCGCGCCGCCCGGTCGGGTCAGACCAACACGTCCCAGTGCTCCGACGTGAGCATGAGCGCCACCTTGAAGCCCCCGCGCATGACGAGTTCGCCGGCATGGTCGGGGACGATCACGTTCTCGACGGGCAGGTCGTGCGCCGCGAGCGCGGCCAGCAGGGCATCCGCGATGCCGGGAATCTGCGCCCCGCCGCCCGTGAGGACGATGTCGGCGCCGTAAGCCGCCGCGGCTCCGGGGCTCCTGCCGAGGACGTGCAGCGTCGCGGCCACGAGATTGTCGATGAGCGGGGCCGTGCTGCGCTCCATGGCCGGCCCGATGTCGAGGATTCGGCGATGGTTCCGCCGGATGACTTGGACCAAACAGGCGCCCTGGGAGCGCGCGAAGCGCGCGTACTTGCGGCGCAAGTTCCCGAGCATGCGGTCGCTGATGTCGATGTCCGGGACGAGCGCGCGGAGTTCCTCCCGGAGAAGCCCGTCCAGGGAGGCGGTGCCTCCCGAGATGTGCACGATCTCGCCCGGCTCGCGCATCGATTGCTCGACGAGGGCGATCTGGATGCTCGTGGATCCGACGCCGATCAAGGTGAAACCTCTATCCGGCGTCAAGACATCCTTCAGGACGAAAGTCGCCAGCGTGAGCCCCGGAATGACGAGCGCGCCGTCGAAGGCGCGGCCGGCGATGCGCGCGAGAAGCTCGGAGGCATCGGCGCTGCCCGACGACGGCGAGCTGAGCACGGCCCAGGCCGGGCGACCCTCTTCGCCCGCGATGGCGCGGAGCAGCCGCAGGAAGATGGCGCATTCCTGCTCCGAGGGGTGTCCCGCCGGCAAGGGCTCGATGGGCGTCAGACGGCGCCGGAAGACCTCCTCGCCGAGGACGTAAGTGTCGGGAGCGTCCGATGGCGCGAAGACGGTGCTGTGGAACCGCACCTCGCTGGCGGCGGCGTCGCCGAAGCACATGCGCGTGGCGGAGGAGCCGAGGTCGATGCTCACGCGAAGAGGTGCCGTCGATTGCGCCATGGGTCGTTCCTCCATGATCGCAGCGGGCGTATCCCGCTCAGCGTCGGCCGTCGTTCTCCCCTGACGGCGGCTGGTCGTCGTGGATCACGAAGACTCCGTCGCCGTACGGCGCGCATTCCGAGGAGCGCGCGAATGTCCGCTCGGGAAGGAGGCCCGCCACGCCGCGGCCGCCTGCAAGGCATTCTTGGAGCAACGCCTTGAACTCCCGCAGCGATTGAACGGTCAACGCGTCGAGGAGTTCGGAGTCAGCCGCTTCGTCCAGCGTGAGCCGGCGGCGCAGCTCGGATCTCAGGAGCGAGCGAACGCCGTTTGAGCGCAGGAGCTCGATCCTGCTGACGCCCGCCGCCTGCAGCCGGTCGAGCGAGGACACCAACACTGCGTCGAAGTTATGCATGGCGACCTCCTTGCGGGGTGAGTGTGCAAACGCTGTTCCTACGCCGGAAATCATTATTGAGAACGGAGTTAGCTCTCCAAGACGCGGATTGGAGCGGTGCGCGGCGTCAAGAGTTTTGACACACTGTGCGGGATCCGATCTCCCGGTCTCACCGGAGCGGCGGCGCGCAAACCCTCCGCTGCCGAGGTTTCGGCGGCGGCCGCCGCCGGGCTGGAAGCAGGGAGGGAAGCAGGCCGGGGCCCGCGAAGCCGCCGTCCGGGGCGGTTTTCCTATAAGAGTCCGTAGCGGGCCAGACAGGCGAGCGCGCCGCGGCCGTACGGTTCGTCCGCCACGAAGGTCGCCTGCGCCTTGAGCTCGGGGTGCGCATTGGCCGGGGCGCCGCGAAAGGCCGCGTGCGCGAAAAGCCCCAAATCGTTGGGGGAGTCTCCGAGGCCGAGTGTCTCGCCGGGCGCGATGCCGAGGGCTTTCTGGACGCAGGCCAGGGCGCGGTCCTTGCCCGCGCCCCGGGGATTGCAGTCCACCAGGCAGGCGTGCGAAGCGGTCACGTAGGCTTCGCCGTCGAAGGCGTCCGCAAGGGCGGCCCTGAGAACCGGCGTTTCGCGCGCATCGCAGCGCCAGATCACGGAGCGTGCTCCCGGCGCCGCCCGCGCGGCTAGATCGCCGGCATGCACGAACGGAACGTCGAGAATCCGGCTGTAACGCTCCACCTCGGGAGACGCGCGGGCGTGGAAGCACCCATCGAAGAAGAGATGCGCTTCGCCCCGCCCCGCGCCCAGCGCGAGGGCCCGGCGCACGATGTCCGGCGCGAGCTCGAGGGCGCGCAGGCGCCGCCGCTCCGGCCAGGCTTCGATCACCGTGCCGTTGGCCGCGGCGAGGTGGCAGGGGATATCCCAGGCGGCGGCGATCTTCTCGATCGACGCGGTGATGCGCCCCGACGCCAGCAGGAAGGCGCCGCCCCGGGCGACGTGGGCGCGGATCGCGGCGAGCACCTCGGGGAGCACGATGCCGAGGCGCTCGCTGAGCGTCTCGTCGAAATCGGCGGCGATGAGACGGATAACCATGCCGTCAAGAATGCGTCGTCGGGGAGGCCGCCGCAAGTGCCCGAGCGGCGCGGGGAGGGGCGCTCGGATCCGGGCGTAGTGGCCGGACGGTTATTGTGGTACACTCACACGACCGCGGCCAAGAGCTCGTAAGACATTGCAGAATTGGTCTTTATGACGTCGCTTTTCCAGGGGCTCGGGCCGTGGGGCAAGTCAGCGCATTCCGCGCCCGGGCGCGAAGGCCCGGCCGGCGAAGATGCGGGCCGAGAATCGCGACAAGAAGCGGCGGTTCCAAGCGGCGCTCGATGTCCCCGGCGCGGCGGGAAGCGCAGTTGACGAGGCGAGGAAGATGATCGGCGAACGTGTGCATCGATCGAGTCCGACGGCACGCGTTGAGACGCCGCCGTTCCCGCCGGAGTTTCTCGCGGGTGGCGACGAACCGCCGCTTGCCGGCCATGAGCGGGAGAACGCTCGCATGGATCTTCGCCTCGACGATGAGCCTCTTTCGACCGGGTGTCGCCGCCGAGAGGAAGGCGCTCTTCCAGCGCTTGAAGGCCGGTTCGACGGCCCGCCGCCCGCGATAGAGCGCGCCGATGCCGGCGGCGGGGATCCCGTCCACAGGGAGGTTCGCGGCGCAGACGCGATGCTGTCTCGTCTCCTCGGCGCGAATCGCGGCAAGGCGGCAACGTCGACGATCGGAGGATTGAACGCCGGCATGGACAGGCCGGCAGAAGTATCCCAAGAGCAACGTCCGGAAGAACTTCGCGGGGTCGACCCTGCGCCGGCGTTTCACGAACCCGGTTTCCCGAGCCGCGCTCGAAAGGCGCTTGGCGCTGACGAGGTGTTTTTAGTTCAAACGATTCCCGATAAACTTCTTGCGGGCCATTCTTTTCACTACTCCTTTTGTTCGTATTGAGGAAGGACAACCCGAAGAGCGGCCTATTTCAAGCCGCTTCAAAATCAAGGCCTTACGACTCCTTATCCGATCACTCATGGTGGTGCAACGAAAGACCGCCTACAATCGGTGAGAACCGAGTCGGAAACGAGACGAGTTGACAGGGAGTGGTTCCAATGCGATTCTTACGGCGCGTGGCGTGCGGAGTCTCGGCGTTGCTGCTGGCGGCGCTGGTCCTGCTTCCCGGGTGCGGCGGCGGCGGCGGGGGCGGGGGCGGAGACGGCGCGGGGCCCGCGATCGCCGCGCCCGCCGACCGCTTGAGCGTGTTCCACGTCGGCCGGCCGGGCGGAGCGGAGAGTTTTGCCCAGACTTCGGCCACGCTGTCCGAGAAGCCGATCCGGCGCGCCGCGTATCCGGGGCCGGGCGAACTCCGGTTGCGGGCGCTCGTCGAGTTCACCCTCACGAAGGACTCCATCACTTTCCTCGGGAACGAGGAAGGCGTCTACGAACCCCCGATCGTGTTCCCGCGCCGCGCGAGGAGCGGACGCGTCATCGAGGCGACGGACTACACCTTCAGATTTCACGGATCGGGCGTGACGGAGCCGCGAAGCACGCCGCCCATGGTGGCGGCGCGCGGCACGGTGCGCGTTCTGGGCGCGGATCACGCGGCGCAGCTTTTATACGTGCTCGATCCCACGCGGCCCGCGCAAACGCTGCACCTGGAGGAGTCGAGCTTCGGGCTTGACGACGAGTACCCCGACTACGATGGCGAGATGCCCGGAGGGAGCCCGCGCGCCGTGATCGGCATTCAGATCTACACCGCGGCGCACGGTCTGGTCGGCCTCGTCGCCGTCGACCCCGTGACCGGCGAGGTGACGGGCGAGACGGCGCTGAAGGCGGACCTTCCGCGGCCGGGCCTGAGCGGCGGCGCCCACGGGGGGCGCGTCACGGTGTGGACCATCGATGCGCGCTCGGGCGTGCCCTTCGCCGGCACGGCCGTCGTGGTGGCGCAGGGCGCGCTGACGGTGCGGACGCGCACGGACGCGGAGGGCAAGGCCGTCGTGTCCGGGCTTGCGCCCGGGGCTTACTCCGTGTCGGCGGGGGGCCGCGCCCTCAAGGCGCGCTCCTTCGCCGGCGCGACGGCGGCGTGCGCGGTGCTGCCGCTGCCGGCCGAGGAGCCGGGCGCCGATGAACTCCTCTTCGGGGCGGTCGAGGCCGGCGAGGGGGAAACGGTCTCGGTTCCGCTCTACGTGAGCTGCGCCGAGGACACGGTGGCGTGCTCGCTCGCGCTCAAGTTCGATCCGAGGGCGCTCCAAATCGTGGGGCAGGACCTTGTGGGCTTCGCTGACACTTGCGCCTTGAAGTTGAATCCCGCCCTCGTGTCCAATCCCCTTTACTGGGTCAATGGCAGGCTTGACAACGACGAGGGGTGGATCGTCGTCGGGATGGTGTTCGACGGCCTGGGTGGGGCGGATCCGCCCACCGTCATTCCCGCGGGCACATCGCGGGCCCGTCTCCTCGATTTGAACGTGCGGGTCGGGAGCGGCGCCGAACGGTGGATCATGTTCGCGAACGCGCATCCGGCGCTGGTCCCGACCTCCTACAACGTGCTCAGCACCGTCGAGGGCGTCTCGATGCGCCCCTGCGGGAAGCCGGCGTTGATCACGCCTCCCGGCGCTTGTCAGGCCGTCGAGAAGCTGGCCGAGGACGGCGGCACGCTCTTCGCGCCCGTGGAATTCCACCTCGCGCCCTCGAATCCGGGAAGCGTCGTCCGGGTCACGGGTTCCAAGGAGCGCGCGGGCGGAGGGCGAATCGAGACCTCCCGCTCGAACCTGTATTCCGATGCCTTCGCCGGCGTCGCCGGCGCCGGCGGCGCCCTGGACGCCGCGGGGGCGCTCTTTCTCCTTGAGCCCGGCGCGCACGATCTGGAAGTGGCGCCGCTGGGGGCCGGCGAGAAAGTCGCGGTGGAAGCGCGCGGCGCGGCGCCGCCGTCTTTCGGCGCCGCGCCGGCGGCGCGGCAGCGCGCGCTGCTCTTCGGCCCCGCGGGCGCGGCCGGCGCGCTCGCGACGGAGCTTGGCGCCGCCGAGCTGGGCTTCGACGCGGCGGAAGGCGCCGTGGCGGCGGAGGCGGAGTTCCCGCGCCTCTGGGACCTGCCGGCCATGCTCGTCGTCGAACTCGAGGCCCCGATCGGGGAAAGCGCGTACCGCTGCAAGGTCGATGCGCGCGCCGCCGCGCCGGCGCCTGAGCGCTTCGACTTTCTCGACGTGCCCGCGCTCATCGCGCCCGCTTCGTCGGCGTCCATGCTCGATCTGACGGAGCGCGGCGAGGCGCTGCGCTGGCGGCGCGTGCGGGAAGCGAGCTTTTACATCGTGTCCTTCAGCGACTCCTCCGGGGCCGTGCTCTGGGAGATCTTCGTTCCGGCGGGCCGAGCCGCCGCGCAGACCGTGGTTGTGCCGCCGCTTCCGGAGTCCTGCGAGCTCGCGCCGCGCGTGGCCTACCGGTGGAAGGTGACGGCGGTGGCGGCCGCCGGCACGAAGACCGCGGTTTCCGGAGCCGTGTTCGATCTGCTCGCGCTGGGGCTTGCCGAGGAGCGCCGCGCGACCTGCGCGCCGCGCATCGTCCGCTGGGAATGAGCGCCGCGCGGCCGGGGCTTCTGCCGCGGCCCGAGATGTGATAGGCTGGGTGCCTGTTTCGGACCGTGCCCCTGGTATAGGAGATCCCCAATGGCCAAGAAAGGACGCCGCCGCGGAGCGGGCAAGCGCAACAAGCACGATACCCGCAAGCCGAAGCACGGCAAAAAGAGGACGTATTAGAGGCCTTGGCGCCGCGATCCGTGTGTGACGCAGGAATCCGCCGTTTGCGCGGAAGAGCCGCCTTAGCCCGAGGCGCAGGGGCCGCCGCCGCCCTCGCGGCGCTCGCGCTCGTCTCCGGCTGCAGGAGCGCGCCGAAACCGGACGAAGGCTCGATCCGCGTCGCGCCCCTGCCGGCGCACACGGGCGGCATCGCGGCGGCGCAGGCCGTGGGCGCGCTGCCCGTGTCCTTCGAGACCGCGGCGGTTCGGATCGGCGCGTGGTCCGACCTGGTCGAGGCGCAGTCCGGCACCGTGTACGCGCGGCAGATCCGTTCCGACGATGACCCCGCGGCCGTGTTGCGCGAAGCCTGCGCAAAGGCGGGGACGGCGCCCGATGCGGCCGTGGCGGCCCTCGCGGCCTGGCAGCAGGGGGCGCCGGCGCGGTTCCGTGAAACGCATGCGCTGCTTGACGAGGCGTGGAAGCACACGCCGCCGGGCATTGGCGTGCTCGCGGGCGATCCGGGAAGCGCGCTCGGCGTCACGGTGTTCACGAGCGGGAGCCGTACGATTCTGGCCCTCGCCGACTTGCGCCGAGGCGCCGCCGAGACCGAAGCCTGGCTGGTCGAAATCCACTTCCACGTGTCCGGCCAGTACGTCGCCGGGATGAACGTCTATCACCTGGCGGCGGGGGCTCCTCCCGTTTTGACGGTTCAGCTTTACACGTGGATCCGCCAGGTCGAGGGAGTCTTCGGCGCCTTCGCGCGGGGCATGGCGGAGCGTGAACTCGGCGCTCAGGCCGAGGCCACGTGGCGCGAGGTCGCGACGTATCTCCAGCGGTAGCCCGCAATCCACACCCGCGCTGCAACGTCCGACGCCCGCCGCCGTCTTTTCTTGAGGCGGTGGTCCGGTAACCCGCGCCGCGCCGGGAGCGATGGATCCGCGCGGCGCACGGCGGCGCTCTGCGCATGATTCGCGCGGATTTCCGATATAACGTGGGGAGACCGCGCCTTCGCGGCCGGGGCGCGCCCGGCTGTCCGGAGCGCGCCGGGGGCTTTGGCTCGCGCCCGCAGCGGCGCGCAGGAAGAGAGAATCGCCGGCAGATATGTCCGCACCCGCCAGCATGACCAAAGGCATCGAGCGCCGCGGCGAAGGGGCCGCGCTGCTTGTCGCCGGGCTTGCCTGCGCGGCGGGGGTGGGCGTGCACGTGCTCGGCGCGGCGCTCGCGAGCGCCGCGCTGGCGGGCCTCGCGTGGCACTTTCTGCTGGCTGCCGTCCCGGCGCTCGCCGCTTACGCGCAGTTCCGCGCCTTCCGCGTCAGCGCCGAGCGCGCCGACGAGGATGCGGCGCTCGCTTTGCGCACGGGCGGTGAAAGCCTCTTCAGCGGCGTGGCGCGGGCCGCGCCCGCGGAACAGCGCGCGCAGGCGGCGCGGCGGCTGGGGCCGCCGGCCGATGGCGTGCTTCTGGCCGCCGCCGGCCTCATTGCATGGCGTTTCTTCATCGCCGCGCCGGGCGCGACCGCGCAGCCGGTCGTCGCGGTCCCCTTTCTCGGCGTGCTTGCTGCGGCGGCGTACGTCGGGGGCCGCTACCTGGCGGCGGTGAGCGAGAGCGAGGCCTTTCGGCCCCTGGCTCCGGCGGCGGCGTGGCTGGCGGGGGGAGGGATTCTGGCCTTCGCCGCGGGGTTGGTCTGCGCCGCCGGGCACGCGGCTTGGGCGGGCGCTCCCGCCCTGGCGGATAGGTTCGCGCCGTGGTGGTTCGCGGCGCTGGCCCTCGAGAAGGCCGCGGCGTTCCTCGGCCGGGCGTACGGGCTGGGCAAACACGAGCCGGCCCCCGGGAGAAGCCGCCTGGTGGAATTGGTCGGCGCGCCCGCGGGCGTATTGCGCCGGGCGCGCGAGGCGCTGGCGTACAATTTCGGCATCACCGCGAGCGGCGCTTCGGTGCGGCGCGCGCTGCTGGACGGCGCGCTGCCCTTCCTGCTTTTGGCGGGCGCGATCTTCCTGCTGCTTTCCTGCATCGCGTGGGTCGAGCCCGGACGCGCGGCGCTTGTCGAGCGCTGGGGAGCCCGGCGCGGCGCGGTCCGACCTCCCGGCGTCTCCCTGAAGCTGCCCTGGCCCGTCGAACGCCTGCGCCCCGTCGACACGAGCCTGGTGAGAGTCGTCCTCGCGGGCGAGGGCCGGAAGGGCGGAGAGGAGAGCGGCGCCCACGCGCACGAGGCCGGCGTGCATCTGTGGGATACGGAGCACGGCAAGGAGCTGCGCCTCCTGACGCCGGCGTGGGGCGAGAGCGCCGAGGCCAAGGGGCTCCTCGCCCTGACGGCTTCCGTGCAGTTCTCGGTGGCCGATCCGGCGGCGTTCGCTTACACGGCGGCGCGGCCTGAGGCCGTCGTGGAAGCGCTCCTGCGGCGGGAACTCGTCCACATCGCGGCCGCGACCGACCCGCGGGCGTTCTTTGCGCCGGAACGGGCCGCCCTCGGGCGGCGCCTGACGGAAGGCCTCAAGGAGCGCGCCGCGCCTTACGGCGTGCTGGTCCGCTGCGCGGCGATCGAGTGCGCCCACATGCCCGCCGAAGTGGGGCCGGCCTTCGAGGATTTGACGCGGCTGCGCGCCGTGGTCGAGGCGGAGATCGTGGGCGCGGAGACCGAACGGATCCGTCTCGGGGCGTTGGCGCGGTACGAGGGCGAGGTCCTCGCCGCCGAGGCCGAGGCCGAGGCCCTGCGCGCGAGAGCCCGCGGCGCGGCCGCCGCGAGCACGGCGCGCGAACTGGCGCCGTTCTGGGAGGCGCTCGGCGCGATTTTGCGCCCGCGCATGGCTTTCGAGGCGTTGGCCAAGGCCGCGGGCGCGCGGCCGAAGCTGATCCTGCCGGATGCGCCGGGCGGGTCGGAGGTTTTCGAGGTGGATACGGGCGAGGTTCGGCGCCTGCCGATCGCGGGGGGAGAAGAACGGTGAAAACGCGGCTTCCACGGATTCTCGGCGCGTCGGCCGTCGTCGCGGCCGCGGCGATCTACGCGGTGACCTTCGTCCTGCACGAGGGCGAGGGCGCCCTCTCGGTGCGATTCGGAAGCCCGGTGCGCGTGCTGGCGGCGCCGCGGGACGCGGGGGTGCATCTGACGTGGCCTTGGCCCATCGAGAAGGTGTACCGCTACGACATGCGCGAGCGGATCTTCGAGGGCGGCCTGGAGGAGGCGAGCACGGCGGACGGGCAGCTTGTCGTGGCGGGCGTCTTCGTCCTGTGGCGTGTCGGCGATCCGCGCGCCTTTCACGAGGCGGTCATGGGCCGGGAGGCGGCCGCGGAACCGCTCATCGGCGGCGCGCTGCGCAGCGGCGTCAACGACGTGCTGGCGCGCCACCGCTACGCGGCGCTGACGCAAGCGCCGCCCGCCCAGTCGGGCGGCGGCGCCGCGGGGGAGTTGGAGAAAATCGAGACCGAGATCGCGCGCCTGCTCAGGGAGCCGTTGGGGGCCTACGGCATCGAGATCGTCGCCGCGGGCTTCCACCAACTCGTCCTGCCCGAGAAGGCGGCCGAGGGCGTGTTCGCTCAGATGCGCCAGGCCAAGGAACGCGATGCGGCGCGCATCCAATCCGAGGGCGATGCCCAGGCGCGCAAGATCAAGGCGGAGGCGCAGCGCGATTACGAACGCAGCTTGGCCGAGGCCCGCACCCGGGCGGGCGAAATCGCGGCCAAGGCCAAGGCCGAGGCGGCGGGCGTGCTCGCCGCGGTCGACAACAAAGATCTGCTGGCCTTCCTGGATCGACTCACGGCGCTCGAGGAGGTGTTCGCTGGGCCGACGACCATCGTCTGGGACCTGAACACTCCGCCCCTCGATCTTCTCAAGGAACTGGCGCCGGCGGGCGCGGGCGGGGCCGCCGGAACGGAGGAACGGCGGTGAAGGCCCCCACGGACCCCGGAGCCGCCTCGCGCCCCGCTCGCGCCCTCGCCGCTGCGCTCGGCGTGACGCTGCGGGTGCTCAAGATCTGCCTGGGGGCGGGCCTCGTGCTGTACGTGGCGTCGGGCCTGTGTGTCGTGCCCGACGGGCACGAGGCGCTGGTCTTGAACCTGGGACGGCTCGCGCGGGAACCCGACGGTGCGCCGCGGATTTACAGATCCGGCACGCACTTGACGCTGCCGCCGCCGCTGGGCGCGCGGGTTATCATCCCCGTCCAGGAGATCAGGCAGGCGACTACCGATTCGTTCTGGTACAAGGAGGAAGCGGAGGATCAACTGCGCGCCCTGCGGCGCCGCTCGGCGGCGCCATCCCTCAGGCCCGGCCGCGACGGCTACGTCTTGTGCGGCGACGGCGCCATCCTGCACCTGAAGGTGCGCGCGGACTGGCGCGTGGGCGACTGCGCGCGCTACTACGCCAACTTCGGCGCGGGACGCGAGGCCGATCTTGCCCGGGAGCGGGCTTTCGTCAAGACGCTGCTGGCGGAGGCGGTTCTGCGGAATGCGCTGTCCGTGCGCCTGCTCTCGACGGATGAGGCGTCCGGCGGCAAGGCCGAGTACTTCGGGCGCATCGAGGCGCAGCTCGCGCCGCTTCTGGCGGCGCGCGGACTGGCGCTTCAGCAGATCTCGCCGGTCGCGCGGCCGCGGGAGCCGCGCCAGGTCGAGGAGGCCTTCGTGAAGGCTCAGAACGCGGCCAGCGCGGCCCTCGCGACCTTCACCGAGGCGCGGAAGGAGTGCGCGGCGCGCGGGGCCGATGCGGCCGCGCGGGCCATCGAAATCGTCAACGCCGCGCAGAACGAAGCCGGGCGGATCCTCGGGCGCGCCCGGCGGGACGCGACGCGGGCCCGCGAGCTCGCCGCCGCGATGGCGCGGGACGGCTCGCTGCGGGGACGCCTCATCCTCGAGGCCTGCGCCCGAGCCTTCGCCCGGGCCGATATCCGGCCGCTCGCTTCGACGAGCGAAGGGCGGAACTTCAAGTACCGGCTCGCGCCGGCGGCGGACGGCGGCGGAAAGGAGCCGACCCAATGAGCGCCCGGCCCTCGCGCCGCCGCGCCCGTCTGGCCGCCGCTCTGGGCGCGGCGCTGCTGCTGAACGGTTTCTTCATCGGGCGCGCCGGGGTTTCAAGCGCCGCGGGGGAGTTCGCGAGCCTCGCGGGCGCCGTCCTGTGCGCGGGGCTGCTGTGCGTCAGGGCGGTGCGCAACCTGCGGGGCCCCGAGCGCCGGCTCGATGAACTCGTCGCGCTGGCCGCGGTGGCGTGTTTCGCCCTCGGCGATTATCTGACCGCCGGCGTCGTGGCGCTCCTCATGCTGGGCGCCCTCGCGCTCGAGGAGCATACCGCCTCGGGGGCCCTGACGGCGGTCGAGGCGCTGGGCGCGCTGGCTCCCAAGACGGCCCGCCGGCTGCGGAGCGACGGCGGGTGGGACCTGGTTCCCGTTCAGGATCTCGCGGTGGACGAACGGGTGAAAGTCCTGCCCGGCGATGCGGTGCCGGCCGACGGCGTCATCGAGCGCGGCGCCTCGGCGGTGAACGAGGCCTCGGTCACGGGCGAGGCCATGCCCGCCGACAAGGCCCCGGGCGATCCGGTCTACGCCGGAACGCTGAACCTGACCGGCGCGCTTGACGTGCGCATCGACAAAGTCGGCGAGGACACGACGCTCGCCAGGGTGCGGGGGCTCATCGTCGAGGCGCGGAAGGCGAAGCCCCGCCTCGCCGGGGCGTTGGAACGCGTGGTGGGCTGGTATCCGCCCGTCGTCATAATGCTGGCCGCCCTGGTGTTGCTGCTCAGCGAGGACTGGGGCCGGGCGATCAGCACCATCGTCGCCGCCTGCCCGGTGGCCCTCGTCATCGCGGGGCCGAGCGCCGCCGTGGCGGCCTTGGCCTGCGCGTCGCGGAACGGCATCCTTGTCAAGAAGCCCCAGAGCCTGGAGACCGCCGCCGGCGTTTCGGCGCTGGTCATCGACAAGACGGGCACGCTGACCTGCGGCGAGCTGCGCGTCGTGCGAGCCCTCGCGCGAGAGCCGTGGGCGGAGGAAGCGGTGGTGGCCCACGGCGCGGCCGTGGCGCGGATGTCGCAGCACCCCGTGGCGCGGGCGCTGAGCGCGTACGCTCACGAACGCGGCATCGCGCTTCCCGAGGCGCGCGATGTCCGCGAAGAGCCCGGACGGGGGCTCGTGGGCGCCGTCGGCGGCCGCGAGGTGCGTCTCGGGCGGCCGGAATTCCTGGCCCAGGCGGGCGTCGACCTGGGCGGGCCGGCGCCCTTCGAGGAGGAGTTGCGCGGATTCTCGGCGTTGGCCGTCGCGGTGGGCGGGAGCTTGGCGGGGTCCTTCGCCTTGGAAGACCGCGCGCGCCCCGAGGCGCGGGCCGCCATCGAGACGCTCCGGGCCGCGGGTGTCGGCCGCATCGTCATGCTGACGGGCGACCGGCGCGAAGTGTCGGAGCGCACCGCGGCGGACGTGGGCATTGACGAGTTCATCGCCGAGTGCCTCCCCGACGAGAAGCTCGCTTTCGTGCGGCGCCTGCGGGAGGAAGGGCACCGCGTCCTCGTGGCGGGCGACGGCGTCAACGACGCGCCGGCGCTGGCGGCGGGGGATCTTTCGGCGGCGGTGGGATCGGGCACCAACGAGGTCGCGATCGAGAGCGCCGACGTGGCGCTGCTCAGGAGCGATCTGCGGGGCATCACGGCGCTGGTCGCCCTCGCGCGCAGAAGCCGCGCCGTCGCCGCGCAGAACCTCGTCATCGGCGGCGGGCTCATCGTCTGCGGCATGTTTCTGGCCGCCTTCGGGCACCTGAGCCCGGTGGCCGCGGCCATCGTCCAGAACGCGGGCGCGCTGGCGGTGCTCCTGTCCAGCGCACGGCTGGCGAGCGAGCGCGGCGATGGCGAACGTCCTTGAACTGGCCGGCGTGCGCAAGATCTTCCGGGACTTCTGGGGAAGGCCGCGGGTGTGCGCCCTCGCGGACGTCGATCTGGCGGTGGGCCGCGGCGAGATCTTTGCGCTGCTGGGGCGGAACGGCGCGGGCAAGTCGACCCTCATGCAGATCTGCCTCGGGCTGCTGGCGCCGACGGCGGGGCGGGCGATCGTGCTCGGCGGGGCGCCCGGCGACCTTCGGGTCAGAGGGCGCATCGGGTATCTTCCCGAGGAATCGTACCTCCACGGCTTCTTGACGGCGCGGGAGACGCTGCTTCTGCATGCCGGATTATGCGGGCTGCCGCGGCACGAGGCGAAGGCGCGCGCCGAGCACCTGCTCGAACTGGTGGATCTGCGCGCCGCGGCCCGCCGTCCCGCGGCGGAGTTCTCCAAGGGCATGCTGCGGCGGCTGTGTCTGGCGCAGGCCCTCGTGGGCGACCCGGAGCTGCTCTTTCTCGACGAGCCGACCGTAGGTCTGGACCCCCTCGGCACCCGGAGCGTCATGGATCTCCTTCTGCGTCTTAAGGGGCTGGGCCGGACCGTGTTTCTTTCCAGCCATATCCTGGGCGAGGTGGAGGAGGTCGCGGACAGCTTCGCGATCCTCGATCGGGGCCGGGTTTTGTGCGCGGGCGCGAGGGCGGAGCTTCTCGCGGGCGAGGGCGGCGCCGCGCGCTCGCTGGAGGACTTCTTCCTGGCGGCGATCCAAGGAGGCGGCCGGCCATGCGGGGCACAGGCGCGCTCATAGGGCTGGCGCTGAGGCAGGCGCTCCGCAGCCGCGGTCTGGCGGCGGCGTGCGCCGCCGTCTATGCCGGCATCCTCGGGCTCGCTTTCGCCGTCGCCGCCGAGGGGCCGAAGGAGGCGAACCTCAAGTTCTACGTGACGGCGGCGTGGCTGCTGTTGGCGGGCTTCAGCGTGGGCCTGATCGCGTACCTGCCGCTGCGCTTCTTCGGCGCCGAGCGCGCCGGACGGCAGGCGCTTCTGCTGGGCACGCGGCCCGTGCCGCGGGCGGCGTTCATAGCGGCGCGGTTCTGCGCCGGCGCGCTGATCACCGGCGCCGTGCTTGCCGCCGGTTGCGCGGTCATCGGCGCCGGCGCCGGCGTGTGCGCCCGCAGGCTCGGCATTGAGACCGAGGCGCTCACCGGCTGCGCCGTGCGCCCGGCGCCCCCCAAGCCGGTCTCCGCCGGCCGGGCGCGCGAGCTGGCCGAGGCGCTCGGCCGCGACGCGGCCTTCCTGGAGCGGCACGGTGCCGACGGCGTCGCCGCCATGGCTCGCGAGAGCCTGGCCGTCTGGCGCCTCACGGAGGGACAGTCCGCGACGATCGTGTGGCCTGATGCGGGGCCGCGCGAAGGCGGCGTGCGGGTGCGCGTCAAGGCCCGCGTGTTTCCGCCGCTGGAACTGGCCGAGGTTGAGTTCCGGGCGGGAACCGAGATCGTGCGCCGCGAGCTTCAAAACGGCGTGGCCTGCGAGTTCCGCCTGCCCGGCGCGGCGATCGGCCCCGACGGCGCCCTCGGTCTCACCGTCACCCTGCCCGCCGACCGGAAGCTCCTCGTCTACTTCCCGCCGGAGGACGGCCTCGCTCTCTATCTGCCCGAGATCGGGTTCGGCGCCAACCTCGCCCGCGCCGGGCTGCTCTTTTTCGCTTTCACGGCGGCGGTGGGCGGGTTCACGGTCCTGTCCGGCGCGACCCTGTCCCGCGCGGTGAGCGCGCTCGCCGCCGCGGTGATCGTGTTCGCGGCGCTCAGCGCGAACATGCTGAGCGAGGCGGCGGCGCAGTTCACGGGAACGCGCGGCCACTCCCACGGCGAGGCGGTGCCCGAGCCGCTCCCGCCGGCGCTGCGGGCCGTTTGGCAGAAGGCCGTCGCCGGCATGCTGGCGGTCATCCCGACGACGCGGGGCATCGATCCAGGCGTCGAACTCGTCGAAGGCCGAACGATCGGTTTTGGCGCCGCGGCCGCCGTCGCGGCCCACGGCACGCTGCTCCGCGGCGGAGGGGCGCTTGTGCTCGCGTGGCTCCTCTTCAGGCGGCGCGAGCTGGGAAAGAGGGGTTGAGATGCGCCGGGGGATCGCGCTTCTGTGCGCGGCCGCGGCGCTGGGCGCGGCGGCGCTGCTGGAACGCGGGACGCGCGCATGCCGGCCGGCCATGCAGAGCGGCATGGAGCGGCAGCGGGGCGATTCCCTGCCGCCGGCGGTCCAGCTTGCGAGCACGCTCCTGGGGAGCTTCCGCGCCCTGCTGGTCGACTACCTCTGGATCCACGCCGAGACGCTTCAGAACGAGGGCCGGTTCTTCGCCGCGGCGGAGGCCGCGCGTTGGATCACCATGCTGCAGAGCCGTGTGGAGGGAAGCTGGAGCTTTCAGGCTTGGAATCTCGGCGTCAACGTGCCTTCTTCGCTGCCGCCCGAGGAGCGTTGGCCCTACGTGCGCGCCGCCGTGGAACTCCTGTGGCGCGACGGGCTGGCCGCGAACCCGCGCAGCCTGGGGCTGCACTGGGAGATCGCGTGGTTCTGGGCGTACAAGATCGGCGGCGAAATCGACGCGGCCGGCCCGCGGTACCGGGCGGAAGTCGAGAGCGCGGGGCGCGAAATCCTCGGGGCCGAGCCCTGGGATCCCGCCGCGTTCGCGGCGGCCGAGGCTTTGCTGCCCGCGCTGCGGCGCGATCCCGCGGTGGCGCGCTTCGCGGAAACGCTGGCCGCGCTGGGGGTGGGCGATGTCGAGGGCGGGTGGACGGCTCTGTGGGCGGCGCCCGAGGCCGTCCTGGGGGATGCGGCCGATGCTCTGGCGGCGGCGTTGCGCGAGGATCCCCTGCTGGAAGCGTACGATCGCGGGCTCCGTGCGCGGGCGTGGAGAAGGACCTTCGGCGTCGGCATGGACGTCGTCGCCAAAGCGCACGGGCGCTTCGGCGATGTCGGCCTGCTGCGCCCGGAGAGCTTCGTCCTGTTCTGGGCGCGGCACGGGCTGGAGCAACTGGCGCCCGATGCGGTTAGGCTGGATGCGATCGCGCTGTGGCGCATGGAACTCCGCGCGCTGACGCGCCTCTTTCAGAGCGGCGAGATCGCGTTGCTCGCGGCCATCGACCGGGAGTATGCCGAGGCCGCCGCGCGCGCGGCCGGCGACTCCTATCACCGCAAGCAGGAGGCCTCGTTTCTGGAAGACCGGATTCAATTTCTGAAGGGTGCGATCCCGTTGGCCTACATCAGCGGCACGCGGCGGGGGCGGGAGCTTGCGGAAGAGCATTTCGCGAAGCTGGCGGAACTCGATCCCGCGGGGACGCCGCGCGTCGCCTGCGAGGACTACGTCTACGACTGGATCTACCGGAAGGTCAATGTCGAGCGCGCCACGAGGGACGAGCTTCTCGCCGTGATCCGCGCCTTTCTGCGGGAAGCGCTGCGGGCCGCGGCGCGCGGCGAGGACGACGGGGCGCGGACGTACTTGGACTTCGCCCGCGGACTTTACGGCGAAGCCGCCGCGGTTTTCACCGGCCCCGAGTTTCCGTCTTTCGACCGAGTCGCGGCCCAGGCGCGGCGGGAGCTTGCGCCCGCGCGCGGGGGTCGCGCGAAGGGGAGGGCCGGGTGATGCGCTCCTTCGGCGCGGTCGCATGGCGGAGTTTCGCAGGCGCGCTGCGGGAGCCCGCCCTCCTGGTAGCGGTTCTGGCGGCGCTGTGCCTGCTGGCCTTGGCGCCGCTCGGGACGGCTTTCGGCTTTCGCGAGCAACAGGGCTTGGTGCGGGACATCGGGCTCTCGACGATTTTCCTCGGCGGCATTCTCGCCGCCATGGTGGCGGGAACGCAGCGCGAGAGCGACGCCTTGCGCGCTCTCGTCATGACGCGCCCGATCGGGCCGGCCGCGTACTTCCTGGGCGGTTTGGCCGGCGCCGCCCTGGCCGGGGCGGTCGCCGCCGCCGCGATCGCGTGCATGGGCGCCGTCCTGCTCAGGGACGCGCCCGGCCTCGCCTTCGATGGCGAGAGCTGGGTGTACGCCGCCGCCGCGGGGTTGCTGGCCTTGGGCGCCGGGGCGTGGCGCAGTTTCCGCGGGGGGCGTTCGTTTTCCTCGGGTGCGCTGGGGGCGCTTTGCGTGCTGAGCGCCGCCGCGGCGTGCGTCGCTTTCGCGCGGGCGCCGGGCGGCGGCCTGCGCGCGGCGTTGAGCGATGCCGATGTCCTGCTTCTGCAGGCCGAGGTTCTGACCCTTTGCGCCGGGCTCGCGGTCCTGAGCGCCGTCTGGTCCGGGAGCATGCTGCTCGGCCGCCCCTGCGGCATCCTCGCGGGCGGGGCTGTCATCGTGCTCGGCCAGGTCAAGGAGAGCTTCGGCGCCGTGCTGGACGCGATCCCCCTCCCGCTCGGCCTGCTCGTGCCGAACTTCCAGCTCGTCTGGGGAGGGGACTTCTTCTACGGCGATATCACCGTCTTGCCCTGGAGCTTCGTCGCGCGGGGCGCGGCCGCCTTGTGTGCGTGGGCCGCCGGAGCGGCGCTGCTCGGCCTGACGTGTTTCCCGTGCCGATCCGGGCGCGGAGTCCGCGCGCTGGAGTCGGGGGCGGGATAGCCGGCGCCGGACAGGGGGATGGGGCGCCGTTCAGGCTCGGACGCATGTAACCCGCCGCAGCGCCCGCGCTTAGCGGCTGGCTTGACAGGCATTTCGTCGCAAGTATACTTGACTTATTCACATATGTCTCCCGGCGCGCACGCGACGGGTTGCCGCGCGCGCGCCGCCTGGTGAAGCAAGGTAGTCACAACACAACACAAGGATGAATGGGTGTCGCTTGCCTCGTGAGCGCACCCCGCAAAGGGGGTAGCCATGCGCAGCCTGTGGGTCGCGGTCGTGAGCGTCGCGGTGAGTCTTCTCGCGTGGGCCGCGGAGGATGCCGGTGGGCAGCCCAAAGAAGGCCCGGATCCCAAGGTCGACACCTGGCTTCTGGATTTCAAGCCGCTCGACATCAAGCCGATCGTCATCGAGCGCGTGAACGGCGTGGGACGCCTGGAATGGTACCTCGTGTACGCCGTGACCAATCACGGGAGCGAACCGCGGCCCTTCGAACTCACCATCAGCGCGGAATCCGACAAAGGCGTCAAGTATAACGATAACCTCAGGCCCGAGGCCGAGGAGGCCGCGGAGCGCGCGCTGGGGGAGGATCTTTTCGGGAATATCGACAAGGAGAAGCATTTTCCCCTCGCGGAGCAGAGGAAGGCTCTCGATGAGATGCGCGCGTTGAAGGGTGACGCGCAGATCGACGCGTTCCGGAAATACCTGGAGCGCAAGCGCATCATGATCAAGCCCAAGGAGACCAAGCGCTGCATCGCGACCTTCGGGGCTCTTGACCTCGAGGCCAGATTCGTGAAAATCTATGTGCGCAACTTGACCGACACGATCGTCGTGAAGGCGAAGGAAGGCGCGAAGGTGCTCGAGGAATACGTGCTGATCTTGGAGTACCGGATTCCCGGCGACGAGTTCGGCCGGTCGCAGGACCGCTTTGAGTACGCGGGACGACAATGGCAATGGATAGCGAGGGAGGTTCCGCCCGCCGCGAAGAAGTAGCCGATGCGGCGCGTGCGCCCGCGGTCGGCGCCGGCGGCGGCCCCGCGCAGGCACGGCACCGCGAGTTCTACGCCCGCCTGACGCGCGAGGAGACCCAACTCCTGCTTTTGCGGAACGTGCTTTACGGGGGATTGTGGAGCGAAATAGAGCGCGACCTGCGCCGGCGGCTGGAACGGAAGCCGTATGTGTTTCGTCTCATGCACCGCATCGAGGAAGACCTCGCGCGCATCGCCCGCATGCGCGCTTACGAGGAGGCGCATCAGACGGACCTGGGTGTGTTTTTGCCGCCCGATACTGTCGATAGATAGGTAATGAGGCATGGCCCCCGCCGCGCGCGTCCGCGCTGCGAGCGGGGCGCCGCGCGCCCGCAGGCGAAAGGAGAGGAACGTGCGGAGTTTCGGCAGAGCAGCGTTTGGAACCTGGGTTCTCGCGACACTGTGGTCGTGCTCGAGCGATGCGCCGGTCGTGGACGGGAAGGCGCCGGCGTCCCGCGCGGACCGGTTCATGGTCGCCCCCGGCGACCTGCAGGGCACGCCGCTGAAGGAAGCCTGGACCTACGAGCATGACAAGGAGATCGCGGGCCTATGCTATGACAAAGGGCTGATTCTCCTCTGGACGGCGGACAACGACCTGCTGCGTCTCGACCCCGCGACCGGACTTCCCATTGAGTATCGCCTGCGGCTCAAGGGGCCGCTCAAGTGCCCGCCGGTGGTTTACAGGTATCCTTCCGGCGCGACCGGCAACGATGAGATCTACGTCGTTCAGCACGGCGACTCGTTGAGCTGCATCGAGGCCGAGACGCTGCTCGAGCTCTGGAACGAGAAGCTCGGCTTCGGGGTGAGCTCCAAGCCGGCGGTGGGCGAGAAGATCGTCTACGTCACCGCCGAGGGCGGGCGCATCAACACGTACCGCAAGGAGAACCGGACCCCGAGCTGGACTTACTCGGCCGGCAAGAGCGTGAGCGCGTCGCCGGTGCTCGCGGGCGACATGGTGTACATGGCGTCCGAGGACGGCAACGTGTATGCCCTCAACGCGGTCGGCGGCTGGGTCAACGGCCGCTCGTGGATCGGGAAGACCAGGGCGCGCATCACCACGCGGCCCGTCGTGTATCAACAGCGCGTGTTCGCGGCTTCCGACGATCGTTTGCTTTACGCTTTCGAAGCGAACGACGGCGGCACGGCCTGGAAGTTCGCGACGGGCAGGATCGTCAAGGATCAGCCCCACGCCTGCAGCGATACGGTGTTCTGCCTCGCCGTTGACCTCGAGAGCGGCGAGCATGTGCTGTACGCCGTGAACGCGCTGAACGGCAAGCCCAAGTGGAAGCGTTCAAAGCCGGGTGTGGAGGGCAGGACGTACGACGAGCCCGGCGTTCCCGGCGTGGGCGCGTTCCTCTGCCCCGGCAAGGAGCTGGTCTACGTGCTGGCGAAGGACGCGCCCGAGATCTGGGCGCTCGGCCTTGCCGACGGCAAGCTCGTCCACCGGATCGGTCTTACCCGGCGGCCCGATTTTGTCGTGAGCCATGACGCCGAGCAAGGCCGGGATGACGCCGCCCGAGGGCTTGTGCTCATGGCGGTGAAGAAGGGCTCGGGCCAGGGTGCGCGGGTCGTCGCGCTCAAGGAGCGGAGAGTGTACCGCGGCGCCGAGCCGGCGCCCAAGGCTGTGGAACCTAAGGCCGCGGAACCCGAGACCAAGGAGCCCGCCGTCAAGGAGCCCGCCGTCAAGGAGCCCGCCGCCGAGGAGCCCGCCGCCGAGGAGCCCGCCGCCGAGGAGCCCGCCGCCGAGGAGCCCGAGGAGGGATAGCGCCCGCCCCCCTCGATGTCGGGCGTTACGAGAGGTTTCCGCCTCCGAGAGAGGCGTCCTCGCCGGCCGGCGATCGAGACGCGAGCAGCGCCCGCACCGCGTCAGGCGCGCAGGCGATGCGCAGCGCGAGGCGGCGGCGGGTCGCGGGCGAGAGTCGGGCTTTTTGGCCGATGCGCAGGCCCGGCACCCAAACGACGTCTTCGCCCGCGCAGACGATGGGCCACGAACCGCGCATCTGCTCGGGGATGCCCTGGGCGCGGAAGAACTCCTTGAGCCGGATGCGGCCCGGCGCGCCCAGCGGCCGGAACCTGTCGCCGGGCCGGCGCGCGCGCACGATGAGCGGCGGCGTGACTGCGTCGGCGTCGACCGTTTCATCCCGGAGGAACCCCGTGTGACCGGCGTTTCCGCCGGGTTCGACGGAGGCGGACTCCGCGGGCAGACACGCCAGCACCCAATCTCCGAATGCGGCCTGCGCGCCGAGGCCGAGCACGCATTCCGGCGGCGCGCCGGCCGGCGCGCCGGAGGAGAAGAACACGCCGTCGCCGGCGCGGGCGACGGCGAGGCCCCCGGGGAGCACGGCCTTGCGGCGCGTGCCCGCGATGACGGCGCGCACGGTCCGCACGTGGGCCCGCGCGAGGCGATCCCCCCGGCGGGTGAGCCGCGCGGCGGCCGCGACGAGGAGCTCGTGCAGCGCAACGGGAGAGAGGGCGGCGAGCGCCGCGCGCGGCGCCGCGAACGAGCCCGCGCCGGGGGGCAGGAGGGGCGCAACCTGAGCCCGCGCCCGCGCGGTCAGCTCGCGGGCGTCATCCGCCAACCCCCGCACGGCGGCGTCGAGACGCGCGTTGAATCCCGCCCGCAGCACGGGCAGGATCTCCGCCCGCAGGCGGTTGCGCGGGATGCGCGCGTCGAGATTGGACGCATCGTCGCGGAAACGCGCCCCGCGCGCGGCTAGAAACGCCGTCGTGTCCGCGCGCGTGACGCCGAGCAGCGGCCTGATCAGGCGGCACGCCGCGGCGCCGGCGAGGGGGCGCGCGGGGGGAATGCCGCAGAGTCCGGCGATGCCCGCGCCGCGCAGCAGGCGCAGCAGCACCGTCTCGACCTGGTCGTCGGCGGTGTGGCCCGTGGCGATGGCGTCGAGATCCAGCTCGCGGGCCCAGCGTGCGAAGGCTTCGTAACGCGCGGCGCGGGCCGGTGCTTCGTAGGAGCGGGCGCCGGGCCGCCGCGGCAGCGTGACGCGGGCGGCGACGAAGGGAAGGCCGCGTGCGGCGGCGAGCTCCTCGGTGAAGGCCATGTCCGCGTCGGCCTCCGTCCCGCGCAGGCCGTGGTGGACGTGTCCGACGGTGAGCGCCGTCGCGCCGCGCAGGAGCTCGTGCAGCGCGAGCAGGAGCGCAACCGAGTCGCGGCCGCCGGAGACGGCGACCAGCAGCCGCCGCACACCGTCGCACAGGCCTTGTTCCCCGAGCGCGCGGGCGACCGTGTCCAGGAAAGAAGCTGCGTGCATGTGTCGCGACCAAGGGCGTGGGTGCGGACGCCGCCGCGCGGCGGGCTACGAGCGGGCCGGCGGCGCGAGCGCCGCTTCCTCCCATTCGCGCTCCAGTTGGAGCGCCCCGCCGATCCGGTAGAAGCGCTTCCAAGTTTCCCAGCCGGGCGCGATCCGCAACTCCCGCAGAAAGGCGATGAAACGCTCCAGGCTCGCACGGGCCACGAGGTATTGTACCAGGGAATGGCTCTGCGCATAGAAGACATCGACGCGGTCATCGGAAGGATAGGCCTGCAGGGCGAGCAACTCGTCGATGGGGAAGAGGCGGCGCTGCTGCGCGGCCCGGAGAAGATGCCGGCGGTAGTACGCGTGCTTGAAGCCGGGCTCGGTCATCACGGCGGCGCCCTCGTTGGCCCAGAGGGGGATCGAGCGCGGATAGTCGAGGGCGGCCGCGAGGAGCAGATGCGCGAGTTCGTGCCTGAGGACGCTGGACAGAAGCTGCGGGCAGCCGCGGTACGTGTTGATCTCCTGGACGAGAAGGCGGCCGATCTGCGACTTCCATGTGGTGCGGGCGGGGGCCCACGCTTCGACCCCGGTCGCCTCCAGGTAGCGCTCCTTCGTCGGGTGGATGGTGACGGTGCACGGCGCCGCGAACCCGCGCACTCCGAACTCCGGCGCGAGCTCGCTGAAGTGCAGATCGAGGGCTTCGGTGACCTGGGCGGCCAGGGATCGATCGGCGCAGACAACTATGAAAGGCGCGCTTTCGGCGGGGTGAAAAGCCTCTTTGGGCGGCGGCGCCGCCGCCGCGCCCGTCTCCTCGCCGGCCGCCCAGCCGCCGTGCGCGGCCAGAGCCTGCTCCGGATCGAAGGGCGTGTTCGGGTCCGGGCAGGCGCGTGCGAAGTGAGGGACCGCCTCCCGGAGCCGGCCGAGGGCTTCGAGCGCGCGGCCCATGAGGAAGTGGAGCGCGGCGCTTTGCGGGCAGAAGCCCAGAGCGCGCCGGAGCACCGCTTCGCCCTCGCTGTTCCGCCCTTCGGCGAGGAGGGTCTGGGCGACGCGGGCCTGCGCGTAGGTGTAGCGGTTGGCGAGGGACGCGAAGACATCGGGCTTGCTGGCCAGGGCGGCCTCGTAGCGCGATGCGGCTCCTTGAAAATCCCTGGCGTCGAGGGCGCGATCGCCGAGTTGCGCTTCCGCCTGGGCGATGGCGTCCTCCAGTTCCGTGCTCCTGTCCGGGAACAGGTCCGCGAGCCTTCGATACAGCGCCAGGCCTTGGTCCAGGTCGCCGGCGGCGCAGGCGGCCTCCGCTCGAATGCGAAGGGGCATGAACGATGCCTTGAGGGTGTTGAGCTCGTTGATCGCCGCCCGCGCCCTGGGGCAGTCATCGCCGGCCGCCTCCGCGCGCGCGAAAGCGGCGAGGGCCTCATCGTGCCGCTTGAGGCGTCTGAGGAACTCGCCGTGGGTCAGAAGCGCGTTCCGGAGCGCGTCGCGCACCTCCTCGCGCCGCGGCGCGTGCGCCGCGGCCTGCTCGAACTGGGCGAGCGCCTGCTGAAACTGCTCGTGGTGAAGGAGCCGGGCGCCCTGGACGAGGAGATCGGAGACGACGTCGGTGCGCAGGATCTCCGCGACCTCCTTGCGGGGGATCTCAAGCACGCCGTAGGGAAGCTTGAGGCGCAGCAGGCGGGGCGTCTCCTCGACGACCTGCCCGTCCAAGCGGTTGCCGTTGCGCAGGATCAGCGTGTCGGCCGCGCTCTCGAGGGCCAGGAACAACGCGAGCGCGCAGGCCGCGGCCCGCGCAGGATGGCTGTGTCGGCGCTCGTGCCGTCTACGCACGCATGCTCCTTGGCGCGCGCCGGCGAAGTCCGGGCGCGACGGCCGCGCGAAGCCGCGCAGCCGGGCGACACGGGCCCGTCGCCCGCGATCGACCGCGCCCGCTCCGCGTGCTTCGCCTCGCCTGCTTTCTTTCATCGGCGTTTCGGCCCGCGCCGGTCAAGGTCCGGAAGCGGCCCCGGGGTCATGGTCCGGGAACATCGTTGTCGGGCCGGGTGCATCGTGTTACGCTGTGCTCATGCCGGAGAGAGCTTCAGACCTTGATACGGCCGCGCGGGGCGCGCCGCTGCGCGAGGGCACCGTTACCGCGCGCTTGCAGCGCGAATACGAGGTCGCCTGCGGCGGAGCAGCGGTGCGCTGCACGCTGCGCGGCAAGCTGTACGGCGAGGGCCGCATCCCCCTTGTCGGCGATCGGGTGCGATTCCGCGATGTGGGCGTCGCTCAGGGGGTAATCGAGGCGATCGAGCCGCGGCGCAACGTGCTCTCGCGGGCCAGCGGCGGGAGACGGCACCTGTATTGCGCCAACGTGGATACCGTCGTCATTGTCTGCGCGGCGCAGGCCCCGCCGATCAGGCCCGCGCTCATCGATCGTCTGTTGATCACGGCCCGGTCGGAAGGCCTCGATGCGGTCATCTGCCTCAACAAGATCGACCTCGATCCCGAGGGCGAGGTCGTCAGAATGCTCGGGCTTTACCGGGAACTTGAATATGAGGTATTCTTCACTTCGGCGCTCACCAGCGCCGGGGTGCGGGAGCTCGGCGAACGGATCTCGAAGCGCGTGAGCGTTCTTTTCGGCCATTCGGGGGTCGGGAAGACTTCACTGCTCCGCCTGCTGGTCCCCGGCTTCGAGGGCAGGACCAGGAGCGTGACCAAGCGGGCCCGCGGCCGTCACGCCACCACGGAGGTGTCTCTCGTCGGCCTCAAGGAGGGCGGCTTCGTCATCGACACGCCCGGTTTCCGCGAATTCACGGTCTGGGGGGTCGCGCTCGAGGACATCGGAAGCTACTACCCCGAGTTTCTGCCCTTTGCGGGCAGGTGTAAGTACAACGATTGCCTGCATCTCGACGAGCCGGAGTGCGCGGTGCGGGATGCCGTGCAAGCGGGACACATAAGCGAGCTTCGCTACGGGAATTACGTCAGACTGATCGAGAAACACGGTCTGGAGTGACGGGCGGCGCGAAGGCGATTTGATGCAAGGGAGCGCCTTGTCCCGCGTCCAGTAAAGTGAACGCACCGGTCACGGCGGCCATGGAATCGAGAGCACCACTGGTTGCGCGGGCGCAACGTGGCGATCGCGAGGCGCTGACTGCGCTCATGAGAGGCGCGGTGCCCATGGTTGCGGCGATCGTCAAGGCCCTCGCGCCGTGGGTGCGGGATCGCGACGACCTGATTCAGGAGGCGCTCGTCCGCGCCATGACGCATCTCGGGTCGTTGCGGGACCCGGCACGGTTCGGACCGTACGTGAGCGAAATCACCCGCAACCTGGTGTTCGATTTGGGCCGCCGGGACCGGAGCTTCGCGGCGCTGCCCGAGAATGCGGCGGCGCGGGCTTGCGATCCGGTCGAGGAATCGATGCGGGGCGAGGCGCACAAGCGAGTGCATCGCGCCCTCGCGGGCTTGAACATGGTCGATCGCCAAGTGGTGCTTCTGCGGTACTGGGCGGGTGCGGGCTACGATGAGATCGCGCGGCTCACCGGCCTGACCGTGTCGGCGGTGCAGTCGCGGCTGTTTCGAGCCCGCGCCGAGCTGCGGGCCCGGATCGGCGAGGCCGGCGCGCCGGGCCTGAATTCAGGAGCGGCGCCATGAGCCGCAAGGCAGGCGGCATGGGAGCGGACGCGCGAAGGCGCCTCCGCGGAGAATGACGGATGCAGTGCTATACGGAAGAGCAGTGGTGGCAGCTCAGCGACGGGCTTCTCGATGCGGGTCAAGCGGACGCCATGACGGCGCACCGGCGCGCGTGCCCGCGCTGTGCCGCGCTGTGGGGCGAAATCCGCAGGTTCGAGGGCGGTCTGTGCGCCCTCGCTCCCGAGGGGGAGCGCTGCGACCGCATCGCGGCGCGCGCCGTGGGGACGCACCTGCGGCGCCGCGTGCTCCGCAGGATCGCGCGGGTGACGGCCGCCGCGGCGGGAAGTGCGGCGGCGATCCTGCTGGTCGCGGTCCTGGTGCCTCCGAAGGCGAAAGACGAACGGCCGCTGGCAGGAACGACGCCCGGCGCGCCGCGCGCGGCGGACGACGTCGCGGCGACCTCCGCCCCTGCGCCGCCCGCCGGCGCAGGGGCGCGGGAGACGCCCGAGGAGATGCGGTTCCCGTGGGGCACCGTCTCGGAGGTCACCGCGCCGGCTGCGTTCACGATCGTGCGCGCGGCGGGCGACGTGTTCTGTGCCCGCCTCGCGCGCGGGTCGGCGCGCTTCGAGGTCGATCCGGCGGCGGGAACGGCCGTGGCCATCGAGACGCCGGACGCGGTGATCGAGGTCGTCGGCACGGTGTTCTCGGTGGCGGTGCGGGACGAGGGCCGGATCCGGACCGAAGTGACCGTGGAGCGCGGCACGGTGAGAATCGTGCACGAGGGCGAGGTGCTGATCGTAGCGGCCGGAGGCTCGTTCCCGCCGCGGGTTCGGGAGGCGCCGCCCGCGCCGCCTCCGGGAGGCGGCGCCCCGAGCATCGATGTCCCGTCCTCGCGGGGGCGGCACGACGATCCCGCCGGGGCGGCGGTGGACATGCCTTCGTCCATGCGCGTCGAGTACTGAAGGAGGCTGCCGGGGGCAGCCTGGGCTCCTCGCGCTTATGATCGAGCCTTCTCGGCGGGGAGCAGCGCCACGGTGTCGTCGAGCAAGTAGACGAAACGGGCCCCGTAGCGCCACTGGTCGACGGTGTAGCCTTCCTGCTGAATGCGATGCACATCGTCGGGGAATCCCCAGGCGGCCACGGCTTCCTGCCGCGTCATGCCGACGGAGAGGAGGCCGCGCTTGGCGTCGACCTGGTAGGCTTCTTCGGTGCGCGCGCGCAGGATTTCGCGGCTCTGCTTCAGGCGGCCGAGGTGCGCCGCGGCCGCCTTGAGGGCGGCTTCCTCGGGCAGGCGCCACTGGCCGCCGGCGCCGGCGAGGCCCTGCGCCGAAAGGAAGTCGTCGCGGGTGTACCAGGCGTTGCGCCATTGAATGCAGCCGAGCGACCGCAGGAACTCGCCGCCGGCTTCCCACGCGGGGTCGGCGGCAAGCCCGGCGCCGACTTCGTCGATGGCCCACTTCGTGTCGCCGAGCCGCGTGACCATGTCCTTGACCCACGCCAGGCGCCCGGCGGCATCGCCCGCCGGCGTCTCCCGCTTCTTGGCGAGAAACCCCTTGCGCAGAATCGTTCTCCCGGCTTCGGCCAGTTCGACATCATCGAAGGCGGCCGCCCTGGCCATGGCGCGGGCCCCCAGATCGAGCAGCGCGGCGCTCGGACCATCGAGCGCTTCGCCGCGCCGCGCGAAGACCTGCGCCTCCGTTTCAGTCTTCTCCAGGGACTGGACGGCGAAGGTGTCGCCGGCGGTGAAGCGCCCTCTGAGGATCAGGCGGTCGATGCCGGCGCGCAGGCCGAAGAGCAGGCTTGCGTGCTCCTGAGACGCGAGGGCGAAGGTGAACGCGGAGCCGCGCAGCTTGAGATTGAGGTCGAGACACTCCTGGTAGCGGCCGATGACCTCGACCGTGCCTTCGCTCACCGCCAGCTCCTCGACCGGCACGGGGTCCGCCGCGAGCAGGGCAACCAGCGCGATCACGTGCATTCGTCGGTCCTCGCGTTCGACGTCACGGCAGGATCTCCATGACGAAGATGTCTCCCTTGATGGTGGCAAAAAAGATCCGTTCCCTGAGGAGGAACGGCGCCGCCTCGATGGGCGCCGGCCCGACGTAGGACCAGTTCACCGCCGCCTTGTCCAGGTCGAAGGCGATGCAGGCGCCGGCATCGTTGCCGAAGAAGAGCGTGCGGCCGGCGGCGGTCATCAGCCCGATGGGACCGCCGCCGGTGGTGCCCGCGGTCTTGGCCGCGCCATCGAGCCCGAAGATGTGTACCTCGCCGTTGTCCAGCGGCACGCAGAGCTCCCTATCCGTCGCGAGAGGGCGCGAAGACACGCCGCTCGGGAGCTTGTGCCGCCAGATCTGGGCACCCGTGGCGGCGTTGAGGCCGTACAAGTCTCCCTGGGCGGTGACGAAGACCGCGACGGCGCCCAGCGCCACCGGGCTTGCGACAATGTCGGCGTCGAGCGCCCGGCGCCACGTGACGGCGAGCTTGGCGGGATCGAGCCCGTAGCACAGATCGCAGCTAGTGCCGACGATGAGCTTGCCGGCGATCAGCACCGGTCCGCTCGCAATGCGCCCGTCGAGCGCGATCCGCGCGGTCGTCGTGCCGCCGCGCACCGCGAAGACGAATCCGTTGGTCGTGGCCGCGTACACCGTGCCATCCGGGCCGCAGGCGGGCAGCAGATGCGCCGCGCCGGGAAGGCGCGCGCGCCACACCGCTTCCCCGGTCTCAGGATCGAGGCAAGCCAGTTCGCCCTCGGCGTTGCCGGCCACCAGGCGTCCGCCGTGCGCCGCGATCCACGCGGGCGGGTCGCCGTAGCGTCCCATCGCGCGCCGCCATTTGATGGCGGGGCCCGAGGGATCGAAACGATACAGGCCGCCGTCCCGCGTCGAGAAGAAGGCGTGGCCGTCCCGAACGAGGGTCTGCCCGTGCAGGGGGCCGTTGTGGGGGATGCGCGCCAGCGGCGCCCATTGCATCCGCACGCGGGCCTCGTAGGTGGTGTCCTTGGCGAGCAACCAGGCCGCGTCGAGGCATCCGGCGCGTTTGAACACGAGCTTGAACTTCCTTCCCGGCCGGTAGCGCAGCGTGAGCGGCGTGATGCCCAGCCGCTCCAACACGCCCTTGCCGCCGGCATCGGCGTCCTCGTCGCTCTTCCAGAGGTAAACGTCCGCGCCGGCCGGATCGCTCATCACCCGGAGCGGCAAGGTCGCGTTGCGCCCCTGCGGAGAGTGCGGGTGCTCGACAATGAGGCGCTGCAGGAGCTCGTAGGCGCCGGCCAGGTCGCCCGCCTTCTCGAGCGCGGCGCCCTCGGCGCACAGGCGGGCCGGCTCCTCGGTCAGAAGCGCGATACGCTCCCGCTCGCTCTTCCGTTCCACGGCGACGCGGGCTTCGTAGTTCGCCCGCATGTTGCCCAGGTTCTCGAAGCGGCGTTGCGCCTCTTCGTTCCACGAACTCCAGCCGTAGGTGCCGAGGAATCCCTTGTAGAGTTGCTCGGCCTCCTCGAAGGCGTTGTTGCGGAGCAACTCGTATTCCTTGTTGGTTATCCAGGCGTAGGCGACCCGCGCCTTGCGCTCGTAGATGAAGGGGACGATGACCGCCAGGGCGATGGCGGCGGCGACGGAGAGGATGACGATCCTCCGGCGGGTGCGGGCGCGCTCTTCCGCGACTATCTCGGCGGAGATCTCGTTGATGCGGGCGCGTATCTCCTGGCGGGACGGGTCGGCGTCCAGCATCCAGCGGTAGACCTTGACCAGTTCGGTCCAGTTCTTCCGGTCCGCCAAGAGCTTGGCGAGGAACTCCATGTGAGGCATCGCCGCCTTGGCGTCGTTGATCGAACGCCAGCGGGAGATGATGGCGGCGCGGACGTCGGGGTCTTCGGGCACGCGTTCGTTGACCCGCAGGAGCACCTCCCGCGCCGCGTGCGGCTCGTTCTGACGCTTGAGGACATCGGTCAGGTCCAGGGCGCGGTTGACGGCGTCGGCGGTCTGGTTGAGGGCGAGGGCGGTGTCGAGGGCGACGTACAACGCCTGCGTGTCCGTGGGACGCAGACTCAAGAGCTCGTAGGCGATCTTCTGCCTGTCGACCGGCGCGAGGGTCAGGGTCTCGCTGAGGCCCTCGCGCAGGATCTCGCAGGCGGCCTTGTCGTCATCCAGGCCGTGCAGCGTGCGCGACGTCCGGATCCGCAGCGCGACATCGGCGGGCTGCTGCTGGAGCGCGTAGGCGAGGTAGCGCGCCTTTTCCCGATCCGCGGACTCCTCGGCGAGATTGAGCAACTCCTCGATGGAGAGCGGACGGATGAAGCCGGCCGTAATGAGGTTGAAGATCGTCCGCGCGCAGGGAAAGCGGCCGATGGTCGTGCGCTGGTACAGAGCGCTGACCGGCATGCGCCCGTCGATGAGGGCGTAGACTTCGCGCTCCTCGCCGTCGGACAGATCGGGCTGGACGCCGGTGGGCGCGAAGATCTCGTTGCCCGTGCGGACGTGAGTCTGGATGACGGACCACTCGTCGAGCCGCCGCAGCCCCTCCAAGATGAGGGGTTGCGGATCGATGGAGAGATTGATCGAGCGCAGGGCGCCGCGGGTTTCCGGCGGCGGCTCCGCGCCGACCTTGAAATCGAACTCGGCCTCCTTGAGCAGGAAGAGATCATAGATCTCCTCCCTGAGCTGCGCCTGCAGCGCCGCAGCGATGTCGTCATCGGTCACCAACCCCAAGGCGACGAGGGTTTGGCCGAGCCTCTTGCCGGTCGTGTGCTGCTCCGCGAGCGCCTTGTTGATCTGCGCCTCGGTCAGCTTGCCCTGGCGCACGAGGATCTCGCCGAGGAGGTAGCCCTTGGGAGAGGCGGAGGAGACGAACGTAATGGCGCCTTGGGCGAAATGAATGTACCGCACGTTGTTGGCGTCGCCGGCGGGAATATGGATGCTGAGCGTGCCGCTGTGCTGGTTGTTCGACAGCGCCTGGAAGATCTCGGCGAGACTGAAGCTCTTGAGATTGCCGCTGAGCGACATGGCACCCTTCACTGCGCGCAGCCGGCGCGCGCCGCAGCGCGCCGCGCCGCGGAACCGAACAGGCCGTGCACGCGCGCCGCGCCGTCCGCAGGTTTTCCCTCTGCCAATCGGATGGACAGATATCGGCTGCTGAAGTCTATCCGGCCCTTCCGGCTTTGGCAAACGGCGCGAGCGCATCGTATTCTTGGAACGGGGAGGAACCGGCGTTCCGCCGAAGCGCTTGCGGATTCTCCCGCCGGCGCCGCCGCCGGCGGGCGGGTCCGGGGGCCGTATGCGCCCCGGAGCGCGGTGCGCCGATCCGCCATGATCATGAGCCGCAACACCGTATCGCCAGAGGATCACGTCTGCGCGCGCGCCGCCGTCGCGCTCGGGGTCGTTTCCTACCCGCAGCTCAGGGAGTGCCTGCAGGCCCTGAAATGCGGGGGGGGCGAGCGCACGCTCGCCGCCATCATGCTCGAGAGGGGCTATCTCGACGAGGCGGCGGCGGGCGCGATCGCGCGGATCCAGCGCCGGAGGAAGGACAAGCGCGCGAAGCCGGCCTCCAGAGGCGATGAGGAACGCATGCTCAGGAAGATTTTGGGCACCCAGCTCCGGCTGACGCCGGCGGCGCTCGAGGATGCCGTGCTGGAGAAGCAACGGCTTGCGCGCAAGCACCTTGACATGCACCTGGGAGAGGTGCTGATAACGCAAGGCGCCGCGGATGCCGAGGCGATCCGGGACGTGCTCCGCGGGCATCGCGGCGAAATCATGCGCTGCCCTCCCTGCGACGCGCATTTCCAGGTGGGGTCCGGCGCGGCCGAGAAAGGGCGGCGCTGTCCGCGCTGCGGGGAAGAACTGGCGCCGGTGCGGTTTTTGCGCCTTGTCGAGGTCGAAGGCAAGATCGAGTGAGGGTGAGCCGTGCACGAACGACAGGATCAACTGGACCGACAGGTGCTGCGCAAGGCGGGAATCCTGACTGAGGTGCAACTGCGGGTCGTGGAGGATTATCAGCGCTCGGTCGGCGGATTGCTCCGGGACATCGTCGTGCGCCTGGGCCTGGCGGGGCCGGAGGAAATCGCCCGAGCCCTCGCCGCGCAGACGGCACTCGTCGTGGATCGCGACCACATCGCCGAGGAATACGCCAGCAAAATTCCCCTGAAGCTTCTGGAGGGGTACGGCGTGCTGCCCCTGCGCTCATCCGAGGGCGTCGTCCTGGCGTGCGAGCGCGAGCCCGAGCCCCTCGTGCGGGAGGAACTCTGGGATCTCCTCGGCGCGCGGCTGCCCCTGCGCGTCGTCCCGCCGGGCTCGATCGCGGGCCTGCTCAAGGAGTTGTCGCGAAGCCGCGCCGCCAAGGCCGGCGCCGCGGACACGCCGCCCGCCGCGTCCCGCTCGCCGGCGGTCCTCAGCCGCTTCCGGAAAGGGACGTGAGATCGCTGGCGGCCTTGCTCATTGCCAAACGGATCATCGCCGAGGCGGATGCGGGGGCGTTTGCCGCGGCCGGCCGAGGGTCGGGACCGCCGAGCGGGACGTGATGTCGTCCCCGGCGCCGCCGGCATCGGCGCGATCGGGACCCGCGCTGTACACGGTGAAGCGATCGCCCGCGCGCGCGATCACATAGGGCGTTCCCCACGGATCGGTGAGTGCTCCGAGGCCGAGGATGCGGGCGGCGTCGGAGCGGAAACGCGCCGCGGGCGCCTGCTGATCCGCCTCGGCCGCGCGGGCGCCGATCTGCGAAAGTACGGCCGCGGCGTTCGCGGCGCGGAACGTATTGAGCGCTTCGAGGCGCCGCGCGGCCTCGCGGAAGCTGAAGAACGCCAGCGCGATCAGCAGAAAGAGGCCCATGCCGAATACGAGCAGCATCACGAAACTCGTGAGGGGGCGCACGCCGGAACGCCGCGCGGGCCGTTCGTCCGGGCGCGGCGGCAAGGAGAGCGGCGGGATCTCGCCGAGGCGCGCCGCGGCCGCCGTGAGCGCGCCGCGGACTTCGCGCGTGAGCGCGAGCATGGCGGAGAGCTGTCGGGTGCATCGCGGACAGGCGGAGATGTGCGCCTGGAAGTCCTCCTGCTCCCGCGCGCCGGCCTCGCCCGTCACGATGCGCGCGAGCGCCTCCTCCGCCGCCTTGCATGCCGGTGTGCGGAACGTGTCGCGAGAGTTCATCCGCGCCACCTCCTCGTCCTCTTCTCGGCGCGCAGCGCGCTCTCGAGCTTCTGCAACCCGCGAAAGATGCGGTTTCGGATGGTGCCGTCGGGCTCGCCCAGGCGGTTCGCGATCTGCGCCGGCGTCAGGTCTTCCAGAAAGCGCATCGTGAGGGCGATGCGGTAGGGTTCGGGGATCCGGCGGAGCGCCGCCAGCATACGCGCCTGCTCTTCGGCCGCCGCGATCGCGGCCTCGGGCGCGCCGGCGTTGGCGGGCGCATCGGCGACCCTGCGGTTCTCGTCCCGCCGCTTGGCGGCGGCGCGGCGCCAGTCGCTGATCACGCGGCGCGCGATCCTGACGAGCCAGGGCACGAAGCGCGCGGGGTCGCGCAACTGCGGGAGCCCCCGCCATGCGTTCAGGAAGGTCTCTTGGGCTAGATCCTCGACATCCGCCGCGACGGAGATCTTCTGGAAGATCATGACGGAAATCAGGCGGAAGTACCGGCGATAGAGCTGCTGAAACGCTCCGCGGCTGCCGGCGATGGCCTCCGCGACAAGGGCGTGCTCCAGGCCGTCGTTCAGGCCGCCGGCGGAAGGCGAGGGGCCGTTGCCGCGGGCGGACGGCTCCGGCTGACGGGCTGTTTCGGGGCGTTCTTCCATCTTCCCTCGGCGGCGGCGTCCCGCGCGCCGCCACGTTCTCGGAACCCGGCGGATCGGGCCGTTCGGACCGCACCGGCTCCGCGGCCCGGGGTTTGACGCGCCATCGGCGCAATTGTATACTTCTGCGACGAATTCTCCCAGAAGAGGGTTGGAAAATCATGCTCGCGGTCGGGAGGCTTCCGAGCGGCCGCGCGGCGCCGGGATCCGGAGAGTGTGGGGCGATCGAGGTGTAAAATGACCGACAAGAATCCCGAAGACGTGGAGCAGGATGCGGCCGAGAAGCGGGAAGAAGGACCTCCCACCGTGGTGCTGGGCGCCGATGAGATCGCGGCGCAAGGGGCCGAAGGGCGGAAGGTCGCGTGGGACGAAGCCGACGAGATTCCCGTGGACGGCGACGCCGCCAACACGTCGGGGGCGTTGAGCACCGGCGCGTTGTCCTTCGACACCGAAGCGTTGGGGGCGGGCAACGAGACCGAGGAGGAAATCCCGGTGGTGGTTGCCGCCGGCCCCGAGGCCGAGACGATGATGAGCGAGGCGTTGAGCAGCGCCACCGCGCTGCTCGCGGTCACCGAGTCCGCCGAGGAAGTCGGGCTCCTGGGGCAGAACCCGGGTTTCAAGGAGAGCGCCCCCGCGACGGCCACGGCCATCGGCGAGGGAATGACCGACGTGGCGCTTGATGACATCACCGAGGATCTCGGCCTGCCCGGGGAGGAGACGATCGCCGCGAGCGCGCCGGCCGCGAGGCCGCAACGCGCACCGGCGGAGCGTGTCGCGGGCGGCAGGCGTTCGGGCGGCCGCGCGCGGGTGTTTGTGAGGATGTCCGCCCTGGCGGCGGCGATCGTTGCGGCGGTCCTGCTGTGGCCGCAGTGGGGGCCGTACGTGACGGAAGGCGTGTCGAGCGCGATCGCGTACTATACGCCGAATGAGGCGCCGAAGGCCGCGGCGAAAGCGCCGGTGGAGCCGGTCGTCTCCGCGCCCGCGGTGGCGCCGGAAGCGGTCACGACGGCGGTTGCGGCGGCGGTTCCGCCCTCAGGTGCGGCGGCGGTTGCGGCCGGTTATCGGCGTTCCTGGGACGCGGTGATCTCGCTCTCTCTGGGTTTGAAAGCCGGCGGGAGCGCGAGCGGGGATCCGAGCACTAAGTGAACGAGGAGAGGAACATGCGGGAGCGGTTGCAGCAAGCGGTGCGCGCGGCCTGGTGTGCGGCGGCGCTGAGCCTCGCGGCGGGCTCTTGTCATTCGTTGTACGCGGGCAGCGTCTTCATGAAGAACGGATACATCATCCACGGCGCCATCAAGGAGGTCGTGGAGGACCCCGCCACGAACCGGCTCGTCGCCGTCGTGATCGCCTGGGAGCACGGCAAGGTGACGCTCTTGTCGCGCTTCATCGAGAATATCGTGTTCGACGCGGGCGAGAAGGAGAGCCTCGAGGCGAAGGGGAAGGAAGGCGTCGCGGCCAATGACGGCAGGGACGCCGTCGTCGAACGGGAGATTCTGCTCCCGCCGCTGCCGGCCGAGGCGCTGGCGATCTTTCGCGAGGAGCGCCGGCCCGCGCCGGCGCGGCCGTCCGAAACGGCGGTCGAGCGTTTCGGCGGCGCGAGCGCCGTTGCGCTCGGCGAGCGGCGGAAAATCTTCCGCGGGCTGTATGCATCGCTGCCGCAGGGCTGGACGCTCTCCGCGCTGCCGGATGCCTGGGTGATCGAAGAGCCGCGCGGAGACGCGGGCGGCATCGCGGCGCGCATGGCCGGCACCATCTTCGCGCGCGAGCTGAGCCGGCGGATGCAGACGACGGCCGCGGTGGAGCAGATCAAGGCGGCGTTCTCCGATTGGACGCTGCTGGAGGAAGGGCCCCGGGAGGTGGGACTGCAGGAAGCCTACGAGATCGTCAGCCGCGGCGTGCACGCGGGTGCCAAGTATCGGATCCGCCAGATTCTTGCGTGGGTCGGCAAGGCGACCTGCATGGTGAACTGCGTGTGGTCGGAGGATGGCGGCGCCGCGCCGCAGATCGAGAGCTGTCTGCAGAGCTTCGAGTTCGTCGCGTCGGAGATGAACGAGTAGACGCGGGCGCAGGATGCCGCCGCACCGGCGGCGAGGCGGAGACGAAGGCGCGGCGCGCGGATCCCGACAGGGCTCCGCGCGCCGCGCCTTCGTTGTTGTGCCGCGCGCCGCGGGCGAAAAATTCCCGCGCGTCGCGGTTTTTCCCTTGGCATGCCTAGGTATCCCGGAGTATCATGTGGCGCGCTGGTCGTCGCAGCGTGACGCGGGCTCCGGAACGCGGAGGTTGCGGAAGCGGGTTCGGACGAAGCCGGCAAGTCCGCATGCAGCGGTCGGCGCGAGGCGTAGTTGTTCAGTGTTCGTCACCGGTTGTTTTTCAGAGGAGGAGCACGATGGCCAAGAAGGTGAAGAAAGCGAAGGCGCCGGCGAAGAAAGCCGCGACCAAGGCTAAGAAAGCGCCTAAGAAGGCCAAGAAGCGGGCGAAGAAGTAAGCCCTTCTTCGCAGAAACCGCGGAAGAGACGCGAGTGCGAGAGCGCCCGCGTCTCTTCTTGTTTTCCGGGCCTGCCGGGCGCGGCGCGGACTGGAATCGAGAGGTGGGTGGCGGCGGAGCTTTCATCCTCGCGACGGATTTCGAGTTAGGACCGAGGGATTGACCGGCGCGGGGCGGCGTGGTTGAATTGACGCCATGATCCGCCAGCCAGGACTTATCGCGTTCCAGCCATCCGCGCGGGAAGATGGGCGGCGCGTCGAGACCGGAGGCGCGTGCGCGGCGGCGCGGGGCCGTCTCGCGTTTTCCGAGACCGCGGCGTGGGCGTGCGTGATCTTCCTCTTGTGCGTGCTGGACACGGCATGCACGGTGATCCATGTCCGCGGCGGCGCGACCGAGATCAATCCCCTGATGAACTATGTGCTCGCCATGGGGCCCGAGTTCTTCGTGGCGCTGAAGGTGGTCGTTTCCATGGCGGCGCTGGGCGTCCTGTGCGTGCTGCTGCCGCGCGTTCGGCGCGGCCGGATGTGCTTCCTTCTGGTCGGCGCGCCGTACTTCGCCGTGTGTTGCTACCACGCGAGCGGTTTCGTGGGATGAAGCGCGCGCCCGCGGCGCGGGCGGCGGCGGTTCGGTGCGACGCGCGCGCTATCCCCTGGCAGGCGCGGGCGGCGGCGGCGGCGGCAGGGCCGGCGGCTGTTGCGGGCCCGGCTGCGGCGGCATCGGGATCATCTGCGGCTGAGGGCCCGTTCCCGAGGAGTTATATGCCGAGAGACGCCGCGGCGGCAGCTTGCGCGGCGAACCGGGGCCCGCCACGGTGACGCTCCAGTCCGTGTCCGGCTTGACTTCCGACAGCTCGCGTCCCGCGACAACCGCATCCTCGGCGAACTGAGCGCCGTCCGCCAGGGCGCGGTGGGTGAACGTCTCCGCGATCGCCGCGAAGGTCCAGACCGGAATGTCCTGTCTGATATCCTCGGCGAGCGCCTCGCGATGGGGCCCCACGAAGAAGCACTCCTGCGAGCCGGCCATCTGCACCCAGCTCGTGATACGGCGGGTGTAGCGCAGGAGCAAGCGGTTGGGGTCGTCCGCGAGCAGGCGGCGCGCGAGATCGGGCGAAGTGAAGTCCTCCTTTTCGACGAAAACCCAACCCTCGCGCGGAACGCGCGCGGAGCTCCCGCGCATGATGACTTCCCTCACGGAGTAGCCCGGAGGCACCGGGGACCAACCGAGCAACCCCTGGCCTTCGCGCCAGGCGACGTGCGCCGGCGCCCAAACCGTGCCGGGAATCCACACCCAACCGGCGAGGGCCGTGGAGGCCCAGCGTCCGAAATGAAAGGGCGCCCAGCCCCACTTCTTGAAATCCGAGATCCAGCACCAGCCGCAGCGCGTGTACACCCAGCGGCCGCGCGTGTAGGGCGTCCAATCCAGTCCGACAAGGCCGGGATCGGGCTTCCAGACCTCGCCGTAGATCGGCACCTCGATCCAGCTCCCGTAGGGCGAAACGGCGTCGTGGAGTTCCTGGAGCGTCGCGCGCGGCGGCGCGAAGTCGACGACCCACGGTGTGAGCGCGCGGCGGCCGCCGGCCGCCGCCGGCCGGCCGCCCTCGCGGGTGATTGCCGTTTCCTTGACCGGTTCCGTGGTGCAGCCCGCGGCGAAGGCGAGCAGAAAAGCCGCAGCGGTGCGGGTGCGCATTGTCTTCCTCCCGTGTGGCGGCGGAAACCACGCGCGGCGCGCCGCCCGTAGACAAAGCATCGGCTGCGGGCCGCCCGCGCTGGAGCGAATCGGCGGCGCCGCTCTTCCGATAATACCCCGCGCGCCAAGGAACCGCCCCTTGTCAAAGGGCGCCGGATACGATAAAAGTACCGGAACCGGCGCGCGAGCGGTCAGTTCGCGGACGCATCCCGCCGATACCCGCAAGGACGGGCGCGGCGGACGCGTGCGGCCGCGCCCGGCGGCGATGCTGGGGGATCGTCTAACGGTAGGACGGAAGACTCTGGATCTTCTAGTCGGGGTTCGAATCCCTGTCCCCCAGCCAGATATGCAGGCCCGCGCGGCGAAGAGCCGCGCGGGCCTTGCGTGTTGTTCGGGGCCGCCGCGGTGGCGCCGGTTGGGGGCTTCCCCATGTCCCGCGGGCTTCACGGCGCGAGTTCGCGCGTGCTGTCGGGTCTGCGCGCCGTCACCCGCAGTTTGTCGAAATACTCCAGCAAGGGCACGGCGTGCTTGCGCGATGTGCCGAGCTCGTCGCGGAAGTCCTTGACGGCGAAGGCGCCCATGCGGGCCGCGAGGGCGCGGATCGCGGCCTCGGCCTTACGGAGTGTGTCGGCGCGGAAGAAGATGCCGGGTGCGATCTGGGTGTACTCCGCGGCTTCGACGAGCAGGCGGTATTGGGCGAGCACGGCATTCTCGGCGCAGCCCAGCGCGGCGGCCATGGCGCCGGGCGATTCGGGGCTGAAGGGGCGTGCGTCGTGCTCGGCGGCGATGGCCGCGCGAATCCGGGTTTCCGCGGGGTTCAGGGTGGGCGCGCGACCGGCCAGCGCGAAGCCGCCGCGCGCCTCGACGATGGCGCCCTGCGCCGCGAGGCGGCGCAGCACGCCCTCGAGGACCGGCTCCGCCGCGCCTTTGCACGCGGCGGCGATCTGCAGGAACGTGAAGTGCGGCCGTGCCGGCGCGCCGCGGTGCAGAAGCTCCAGCTCGGCGCGCAGGCGCTCGGAGAGCGCCGCGGCGCGGCCGTGCTCCAGCAGGATGCCGTTCGGCAGCTCTGCCAGCGCGCCCCGGGAACGGAGCCGTTCGATCGCCTGCCGGATCGAAGAGGGCTGCTCGTTGAGCGCCGCGGCGAGATCCTCGACGGCGGGCGGCGCATGGCCGCTCCACTTGTAGAGCACCCGCACGGCGTCGTCCAAATCGCCGCCGGCGAGCCCGGCCAGGTCCTGGAAACGCTGCGCGTCGCCGGGCCTGAGCCTAGCCGAATCGGGAAGGAGCACCGTTCCGCCTCCCAGCGTCGCCACCGGCGACTCCCGGCGGATGACGAGGCGGTCTCCCCGCGCCGCCACCATGGGTTCCTCGAGGCGCAACTGGCAGACGCCGCGAGCGCCGGGCGCAAGCTGCGTTCCGCGGGGCAGGACGACCCGGGCGAGCGCCGAGGCGGTGCCGAGGTGCACGCGCACCCGCGCGAAGGGCGCCAGCGGCCGCGGGGCCGACGGCAGGAGCGCCAGCGCCGCATCGATGTGCGGCCAGGCCCTGAACGCGCCCGGCGCCGCGAGCGTGTAACCGCGCAGCACTTCCTGCGCCTTGACGCCGCCCAGGTTGATGGCGGTGCGCTGGCCCGCGCGGGCGAAGGGAACCGCGTGCTCGTGCGCCTGGATTTGGCGGATCTTGACGCGCAGGCTCGGGGGAAGAAGCTCGGCTTCTTCTCCCACCGCGGCGCCGCCCGACCAGACCGTGCCCGTGACGACGCAGCCGATGCCGAGCAGCACGAAGGAGCGGTCGATGGGCAGGCGGAAGCCCGCATCGGCGCCGCGCCGCGCGGCGGCGCTCAACGCCGCGCCGAGGGCGCGGCGGAGCTCCTCGATCCCTGCGCCCGTTTGGGCCGACACGGGCACGATGGGCGCGCCGGTATAGGAGGTGCCCGCCAGGAAGGAACGGATATCATCCGCCGCCAGCGCGCGCAGGTCGGGCGGCACCGCGTCGATCTTCGTCATCGCGCAGACGAGGCCGGGGACCCCCAACAGAGCGAGGATGTCGGCATGTTCCCGCGTCTGCGGCATGACCCCGTCGTCGGCGGCGATCACCATGAGGCCGACATCGATGCCGGACGCGCCCGCGAGCATGTGGCGCACGTAGCCTTCGTGGCCGGGGACATCGACGATGCCGACCGTGCCGTGGGGCGGGATATCCGTCCACGCGAACCCGAGGTCGAGGGTCATGCCGCGGCGGCGCTCTTCGGGAAGGCGGTCAGGGTCACGGCCCGTGAGGGCGCGCACCAGGCTCGTCTTCCCGTGGTCGATATGACCGGCCGTGCCGATGACCTTGCGGACCTGGGCTTCGCGGGCGTTCATGGGGCTCGAGCCGCGGGGGTAATAGTGGCGGAGGTGCATGGGAATCGAACCCACCCGGGACTTAAGTTCGCCCCGCGCTGGATTTGAAGTCCAGGAGGCCCACCAGGACCCCTCCACCTCCGCGGAAGGCTTCACCTAGAGCGCCCATAGTATACGCCGCCCGCGCGCGGAGCACAAGCGCGCGGGCGGGGTCATTCCGCGGACACGGCCGTCAGCCCCTCGAGCGCCACACGGCGGAATTCGTACGCGCGGGCGTCGTCGCGCCAGACGAGTTCGTACAGCACCGGCGGCGGGAGCGGGGGCGCGCCGTCGGCGGAGGCGCCCGCCCGCGCAAACGCGCCCTTGACGGCGGCCGCCGCCGGCTCCTTGACGGCGCGGAGGAACTCGCCCGTGTCCATGGTTCCGTTGATGGCCTCCAAGCGCCAGCCGTCCTTGAGGTGGTACGAGAAGTCGCCCTTGGCGCACCACGCGCGCTGCGTGATCGCGTAGCGCTGGGAGACATCGGGCAGCAGGATGACTTGACTGCGCGGGACGAGCGAGTGGATCGGAGTCCCCGACTTCCACATGATCTCGCGCTCCCACCAGAACAGGACGTAGGGTTTGGGCAGGAAGAAGTGCACGCCGGGCGCGTCGGGGCCGCGGGCCGGCGCGACGCTGAAATCGGCGCATCCGCAGCACAGAAAAGCCGTCCAGAGGATTCGCATGGCCGCCTCCGAGTATGCGCGTCTCCTACGGGGCAACGCTTGGTAAGACGCGGCGGGCGGGCGTTTTTTCGGGATTGACAAGGGCTGCGCCCGGGGGTAGGGTGCCGTTGGCGGGCGCGGTCGCGCCGAAGGGGCCGGACGTCGGCGCCGACACCCGCTCCGGCCGCGGCAAGGAGACGCGCATGGAACTGCATGAGGTCGCCATCGCGCTGCCCGAGGACGCGAACGTCATCATCGGGCAGGCGCACTTCATCAAGACCGTCGAGGACCTGTACGAGGTCATGGTCAACGCCCACGGCCGGATCCGCTTCGGGATCGCCTTTTGCGAAGCGTCCGGGCCCCGGCTCATCAGGCGCGATGGGAACGATCCGGCGCTGGTCGAGGCGGCGGTGCGGGCGGCTCAGGACTTGGCCTGCGGCCATGTCTTCGTCGTCTTCATGCAGGGCGGCTTCCCCATCAACGTGCTCAACGAGATCAAGGCCTGCCGCGAGGTGTGCCGGGTGTTCTGCGCCACCGCCAATCCGCTCGCCGCGATCGTCGCCGAGTCGCCGCGCGGCCGCGGAGTTCTGGGCGTCATCGACGGCGGCGCGCCGCTCGGCGTCGAGGGCGAGAAGGAGGCCGCGGAGCGCGCGCAGATGCTGCGGCGGTTCGGCTACAAGCGCTGAGCGCGGCCGGCGCGGGACGAGGCCATGGACCGGTTTTTCGGCATTCGAGCCGGCGGGAGCTCGATCGGCCGGGAGGTGATGGGCGGGATCACGACGTTCCTGGCCATGGCCTACATCGTGGCGGTGAATCCCGGTATTCTGGCCCCCGCCGGGCTGCCGAAGGCGGCCACGGCGGTCGCCACCTGCCTCGCCGCGGCAGGTGGGACGCTGTTCATGGGGCTCTATGCCCGGCGGCCGCTCGCGCTCGCGCCCTACATGGGCGAAAACGCCTTCTTCGCCTTCACCGTCGTGCTCGGGCTCAAGTACTCCTGGCAGCAAGGCCTGGCGGCGACGTTGATGGCGGGGGCGCTCTTCGCCGTCCTGACGCTGACCGGGCTGCGCGGCCACCTGGCGCGCGCCGTGCCCCATGCGCTGCGCCACAGCTTCGTGGTGGGCATCGGTCTGTTTCTGGCCTTCATCGGGCTGCAGAAGATCGGGTTCATAACGCACGGGACGCCGGGGGCGGAAACGCCTCCCGTCGCGCTCGGCACCCTTGCCGACGGGGCGACCATGCTCGGCATCGCGGGCTTCGTCATCATGGGGCTGTTCGTTCTGTGGCGGATTCCGGGCGGCGTCCTGCTGGCCATCGTGATCATCTATGGGGCGAGCATCATGCTGGGGGTCGCGCCTCGGCCGGAGGCCATCGCCCGCGTCCCGGACTTCAAGGCCTTGAGCGCCATCGCGTCCCTGTGGCCTGTCACGGGCTGGCACCTGGATTTCAGCGGCTTCGCCGAGGCGCCCTTCTGGCTGGCGGTGTTCCTGCCGATCTTTCTAATGGCCTTCTTCGACACGATCGGGACCCTCATCGGCGTCTGCTCGCGGGCGGGGCTGCTGGATGCGAAGGGCGATCTGGCGGAGATCGAGAAGCCGCTCCTCTGCGACGCTCTGGCGACCATGTGGGGCGCCCTGGTCGGGACGACGACGACGGGGGCGTACATCGAAAGCGCGGCGGGCGTCCAGGCGGGCGCACGGACCGGCCTGGCCTCGGTCGTGACGGGCGTGCTGTTCCTGGCCGCGTTGTTCTTCGTCCCCGCCATCGAGCACATTCCGCCCTGCGCCTACGCCCCGGCGCTGATCCTGGTGGGCATCCTCATGATGGAGTCGGTCCAGAGGCTCGACTTCGGGGACTTCACCGAGCTCGTGCCGGCGTTCACGGTGATCACGGTCATCCCCTTCACCTTCAACATCGGCGTCGGCATGGCGGCGGGCTTCGTCGTACACCCGCTTCTCAAGCTCCTGACCGGCAGGGCGCGGGAGACGTCCGCCGGCGGCTGGGTCTTCGCCGCGGCGTCGCTGCTCTTCTTTGCGTGCTTCCCCTACGGGAAGTGAGGCGCCGGGCGGCCGCTGCCCGCCGCGCCGGAATCGTGATAGAATGCTCCGTACGAAGGAAGCGTACGGGCGCCCGCGGGCGCCGTGGAGGGCGGCATGGGTTTTTCCTGCGGCATCATCGGAGTTCCCAACGCGGGCAAGACGAGCCTCTTCAACGCCCTCTCGGGGGCGCGCGCCGCGAGCTCGAACTACCCGTTCTGCACCATCGAGCCCAACAAGGCCGCGGTGGCGGTGCCGGACGCCACCCTGGCGAGGCTCGCGGAGATCGTCCGCAGCCCGCGCACGACGCCGACCGCGCTTGAGCTCGTCGACGTGGCCGGCCTCGTCGAGGATGCCCACAAGGGCGAGGGGCTGGGCAATCAATTCCTCGCGCACGTGCGCGGCATCGACATCCTGATCCACCTCGTGCGGCTGTTCCGCGACGAGAACGTCGCCCGCGCGGCGCCGCTCGATCCGGTCAAGGATCTGCGCATCGTGGTGGACGAGCTCAGGTTCAAGGACCTGGAGACCGTCGAAAACCGGCTCGAGAAGGAGAAGCGCCGCGGCCACGCGGCGAAGGACGCCGCCGAGATCGCGCTCGAGGGCCTGAAGGAGAAGCTCGGCGCGCACGAGTTGCTCCTGCCGGCGCTGTTCACCCCCGAGGAACTCGCGCTGGGCCGAGAGCTGTGCCTGCTTTCCTGCAAGCCGTACTTCGTCGTGGCCAACGTGGACGAGGCCGACATCGCCGCGCCCGAGAAGGAGGCGCGGTACGGAGAGCTGATGGCGCGCCTGGCGCCGCATGGCGTGACGCTTCTGGCGATCTCGTCGCACATCGAGGAGGAGATCCAGGGCCTGGAGCCCGAGGAGCGCGAGGTCTTCATGCGGGAGTACGGCCTGGCGGCGACAGGCTTGGAGCGGATCATCGCGACGGGGTACGCCCTTCTCGATCTGGCGACCTTCTACACCTTCAACGAGAACGAGCTCAGGGCCTGGACGCTCCCGCGCGGCGAGCACATCATCGCGGCCGCGGGGAAGATCCACACCGACATGGCCAGAGGGTTCATCCGCGCGGACGTCGTGCAGGCCGGCGACTTCTTCGCCTGCGGGAGCTTCGCCGGCGCCCGCGCCCAGGGCAAAATGGTGACGGCGGGCCGCGACTACATCGTCCGCGACGGCGACATCATCCTGATCAAGTTCAAGGTGTGAGCGGCGGCAGGGCTTCGCCCGCGCTGCCCGGGGCGAATTCCCCGCCCCGAGGTCTTGTCGAAACGCCGCCGCCTGCTTAGCATCGTTGCATCGCGCGAGCGCGCGGCGGGAAGAGAAGCGCATGAGCTCTAAGGTCTTGTGGTATCGACGGCGGTTGCGCGGCCTTCCGGCGCCGCTGGGCGCGGGGGCCCTTGCGGCCGCGTTCCTTGCGGCCGCGGCCGGTTGCGGCGGAACTCCGGGGACCGGACGCGTCCACGAATTCGAGCCGTCCGGGAGAGCGTATCTCGTCGTCTCCGACAACGCGCAGGCCACGGCCTGCGGCATGTACGTCCTGAGCCGGGGCGGCAACGCCGCGGATGCCGCCGTGGCCGTGTCTTTTGCCCTTGCCGTCGTCCGTCCCGATGTGTGCGGTCTCGGAGGCGGCGGGTGCGGGCTGTTCTACGCGCCCGGGCGATCGGTGACGGCTTTCGACTTCAGGGAACAGGCGCCGGCCGCGGCGCGATCGAGCGATTACCTCGACCGGGAAGGCGCGCCGATTCCGGGAAAGGCTTCCATCGGCCCGTGGGCCGCGGCGGTGCCTGGAAAGGTGCGGGGCGCGATCGAACTCTGGCGGCGCTTCGGTTCGGGACGGCTGACGCTGGAGGAGATCCTCGCGCCGGCTGTCCTGCTCGCCCGGGACGGCTTCACGGTGGATCGGCGGTTGCATCAGGCGCTCGCCGGCCTCGCCGAGACGTATCGCGCCTACCCCGATTATCGCCAGCGGTTCGCCGAGACATACCGGGCGCTGCTCAAGCCGGGCGGCAGCGCCTACGTCGAAGGGGAGATCGTCAAGCGTCCCGATCTGAGCGCGACGCTGGCGGCGATTGCCAAGAACGGCGCCGAAGCCTTCTACCGCGGAACGGTGGGAGAGGCGATCGTGCGCGAGATCGGGCGGCTCGGAGGCGTCCTTTCCGCCGCCGACATGAGCGATTACCGCGCGCGCGCCGTCGAGCCGCTCGCCGTCGAGCTTTTCGGCTGCCGGCTGTACGGCGCGCCGCCGCCGTGTGCGGGAGGCGCGATCGTGCTGCAGGCGCTGGGGGTGCTGGCGGCCGCCGAGGAACGGGGCGGTCCCATCTTCCGGCCGCACCTCCTAGCCGAGGCGATGAAACACGCCTTTGCGGAGAAGGCGCTGATTGCCGCCGATCCTGAGCAGGCCTCGGCGGCGCGGCGGTTGATCTCGCGCGAGCGCATCGAGCAGCTTCTCGGACGGATCGATCCGGAGCACGTGGGCGCGGCCCCCGCCGCGGGTCCGGATGCGGGCGCGCCCGCGGCGCGCGCGGGCGGCGCCGAGGCGGCCCACTTCTGTGTCTGGGATGCCGACGGCGGCGTGACGAGCTGGTCGGAGTCGAACGGCCCGCCGTTCGGCTCCCTGGTCAGCGTGCCGGGAACGGGCGTGCTCTTGAACGGCGCGATGGCGGACTTCCCCCTCCAGGCCGGCGCGGCCGGTTCCGGGTCCTGGCCTCTTGCGGGCGCCCGCCCGCCGATCTACACGGCGCCTGTCATCGTGTTGGGGAGGGACGGCGTACGGCTGGTCGCCGGCGCCGCCGGCGGGAAGCGGGCCGCGAGCGCGGTGCTTGTCGTGTTGGAGCAAATGCTTGTCGAGAACGCGTCCTTGGGGGACGCCGTGAAGCACGGGCGGTTCCACCATCAGTTCGCGCCGGATGTGTTGTTCGTCGAACCGTCCCTGCGCGCGGAAGTGCTTCGGGAGCTGCTCGCCCGGGGGCATGCGTTGCGCGCCTACCGGGGGGACGAAACCGGGCGCGTCCTGGCGATCGAGGTCCGCGGCGGCATGCTGCGCGGCGCGGTCGATGCGCGCGGCGAGTGAGCCGGCGGCGGCCGGGCCGCGACAGGGGGCGGCCGGGGGGGGCGTGTAACCGCGCAACCTCTCCCGTGACAGGCTTTTGGGCGTTCCTGCGCGCGGGAATCGGGCGGCAAACTCGCCGGAGGCGGCGGCAAGAGCTTCCGCTCCCACCGTATCTGCTGTTATAATAGATCATAACTGCCCGCCGCGGGGCGGAAGCGCCGCGGGAGGAAATGAAGCCTGGAGGAATCGCGGCGATGAGAAGAGGATTGCGCCTTCTGGTCGGTTGCCTGCTTGTCGGCCTGTGCGCGCGCGGCGCGAGTTTGCCGGTCGATGACGTGTGGAAGTTGTTGAAGGGCACCGCGCAGCCGTCGGCCGGGTGGAACACCGCCGACTTCGACGACAGCAAATGGCTGGAGGAAGAAGCGCCGTGCGGCTACGGTTACCCATCGATCGCCACCGTGCTCGCGGACATGCGCTGGAATTACAGCTCCGTTTACTTCCGACTTCCCTTCGATCTGGAGGACACGTACGGCATCGCGCGCCTGTCGCTGACGATCGACTGGGATGACGGTTTCGTCGCGTACCTCAACGGACAGTACCTCGCGCACCGGAACATGCCGATCAGTTTCGACCCGCCGTACGTCGTGCTGGCCTCGCCGCCTCACTTGGCGGGAAGGCCCGAGGTTTTCGTGCTGGATGCCTTCACGCCCGCCCTGCGCGCCGGCATGAATGTCCTCGCCGTGCAGGTGCACAACGCGAGCAAGAGCGACGAGACGTTCTTCTTCAACGCCAAGCTCGATATTGCCATGCGGGTGGAGCCTTTTCCGTGCGTCACGATGCCGACGTGCGCCGACAAGGGCGACGGGAACGTGCTGATCGGTTGGGCGCGCTCCGCGGGGACCGTGCTGGACGCCATCCAGGTCCGCGAAGGCGACGAGATCCTCGTCCAGGTTCCGGGATCCGCGCAGACCGCGCTCGTGACGCATGCCGCCGCGGGCGAGCACGTCTACCGGCTGTTCGGCGTGCGCGCCGGCTTCGACGAGGCCTGCTACGGCGGCTCTTGCGAGGTCGTGGTGAGCGACGTCAAGAACTTCAAGCGCGGCGACGCGAACGTCGACAACCGGTTTTCCATCGCCGACCCCGTCTTTCTGGCGCGGTACCTCTTCCAGCAGGGGGACGCGCCGAGCTGCCTCGATGCGGCCGACGCCGATGATAACGGCAAGCTCGACCTGGCCGACATCATCGGACTGCTCCAGTTCCTGTTCAACAACGGCTCCGCGCCGCCGGCGCCGGGACCGTACGAGTGCGGCGGGGACGCCGTGCTCGACGATTTCCCCCTCTGCGTCTATCCGTTCTGCCCGTAGGGGGCGGGCGCGGCGGAGCGGCGGCTAGCCGAGCTGCGGCCCTAGTTCCTCCCTCAGGAGCGCCGCGGCGACGGCCGGATCGGCCCGGCCGCCGGAAAGCCGCATCACCCGGCCTTGCAGGAAACCGAGGGACTTCGCCGCTTTCCCGCCGCCCGCGCGGTACTGGGCGGCGGCCTTCGGATTGGCGGCGATCGCCTCCTTGACCAACGGCAGAAGCGCGGTCCGATCGGAGAGCCGGGTGAGCCCCAGGCGCTGGGCCAGCGCGCGGGGCGCCGCGCGGGTCCGCGCCATCGCCTCGGCGATCAGCCGCGCCGCCGTGGCGCTGACGGCGCCGTCGGTCTGGAGGCGCGCAAGCTCCGCCAGCGCGCCCGCATCGAGTTTCAGGCCGGCAATGGTCGTGCCCGCGTCCTTCGCCAGGCGCGTCCAGAGGTTGATGAAGTGCTTGGCCAGGGTTTGCGGGCAGGCGCCCGCGGCCACCGCCGCCTCGAAGAGATCGCCCGTCGCCCGATCCTCGGCGATGAGCAGCGCGTCGCCCTGGCCGATGCCGAGCTCTCGCGCCAGGCGCCGGCGGCGGGCCTGGGGCAGCTCGGGTGTTTCGCGGGCGAGTTCGTCGAGCTCCCCGGCGATCCACTCGTACGGCGCGAGATCCGGATCCGGAAAACAGCGGTACTCGTGCGCCTCCTCCTTGCGGCGCTGGACGAAGGTTGCGAGCGCCGCCTCGTCCCAGCCGCGGCTCTCCTTGCCGCGGCGCTCCAGCGTATAGGCGGGGTCGGCGAGGTAGGCCGCGGTCTGCCGTTCGAACTCGAAGGCCACGGCGGCCTCCAGCGCCCTGAAGCTGTTCAGATTCTTGATCTCCACGATGGGCGTGCGCGCTTCGGCGCCGTCCAGCTCCACGGCGCAGTTGACGTTGGGCTCGAGGCGCATGTGCCCTTTCTGCATGTCCGCGTCAGCCACGCCCAGATAGCGCACGATCCGCCGGATCTCGCGGGCGAGGTCCCCCGCTTCCTCGGGCGAGGCGATGTCGGGCGCCGTGACGATCTCCAGGAGCGCCGTCCCGGCGCGGTTGAGATCGACGAGGGTGGCGTCGGGCGCGTCGTGCAAGCTCTTGCCCGCGTCCTCCTCGAGGTGGACGCGCCGGATGCGCACCGTCTTAACGCTTCCGTCGGCGCGCGGCAGCTCGACGGCGCCTTCGAGGCCCACGGGGAATTCGTTCTGGCTGATCTGGTAGTTCTTCGGGAGGTCGGGATACCAGTAGCTCTTCCGGTCCCAGGAGGTGCGGGGAAGGATGCGGCAGCCGAGGGCCATCGCGGTCTTCGCGGCGCAACGCAGGGCCTCGCGGTTCAAGACGGGAAGCGCGCCGGGGTGGCCGAGGCAGACGGGGCAGGTCAGGCTGTTGGGCGGCGCTCCGAACCTGACCGCGCAGCCGCAGAAGAGTTTCGTCGCCGTGCGGAGCTGGACGTGAATTTCGAGGCCGACGATGAGCCTCGCCTTCGGCGCGGGGGGAAGCGTCATGCGTCCTCCTCTCCGGCGACGCCGGGCGGCGCGCGGAGATGCCAATCGGTCGCCTGTTGGAAAGCGTGGCCGGCCTGGAGAAGCAGGCCCTCGCCGAAGGGCGGCGCGAGGAGCTGGACGCCCAGCGGCAGCCCGCCCGCGAATCCCGCCGGGAAGCTCAACGCCGGAACTCCCGCCAGGTTGGCGCCGGCCGTGAAGACGTGCAAGCGCAGCAGAGCCGCCGGATCGGCGATCTTCTCCCCCAGTTTGAAAGGCGCGGCGGGGGCGGCCGGCAGGAGGACGAGGTCGCAGCTCTCGAAGGCGCGCTCCAGCTCCTCCTTGATCAGACGCCGCACTCTGAGTGCTTTCGCGTAGCAGCTTTCGTAGCGGCCGCTCGATAGAACGAGCGTCCCCAGGAGGATTCTGCGCTTGATCTCGGCGCCAAAGCCCTCCCGGCGCGATGCGGCGCAGAGGAATTCGGTTTCGTCGCCGCCGGGCGGCGCCTTCTCGGCGGTGCGGTGGCCGAAGTGGGCGCCGTCGAGGCGCGCGAGGTTGCTGGCCGCTTCCGCCGCCGCGATGACGCGGAGGCATGCGGCCGCGTGCTCGAGAAGGGGCATGGCCAGGGGGGCGATGCGCGCGCCCAGGGCGCGGAAGGCGGCGCAGGCGTCGTCGGCGCTCGCCAGGACGGCGGGCTCGCAGCTCCGCTCGCAGCCGGCCCGCGGAAAGCCGATTCTGAGCCCGCGGGGGAGGTTCGCCGGGGGGACGAGGCAATCGGGCGGCGGGAGCGGCGCGCTGGTCGCATCGCGCGGATCGTGGCCGGCGATGGCACTGAGCAGCAACGCCGCGTCGCGGGCGTCCCGGGCGAAGGGCCCGATCTGCTCGAGGCTCGACCCGCAGGCCGCCAGGCCGTAGCGCGAGACGCGGCCGTAGGTGGGCTTCAGTCCCGTGATTCCGCAGAAGGCGGCCGGCAGCCTGATCGATCCGTCGGTGTCGCTGCCGTAGCCGCCGTGGCACAGCCGCGCGGCGACGGCGCAGGCGCCGCCGCCCGCGGCGCCGCCCGGGGTGTGCGACGGATCCCACGGGTTCCGCGCCGGACCGACGGCGCTGGTCTCGGTGGTGCCGCCCGCGGCGAACTCGTCCATGACGGTCTTGCCGATGATGATGCCGCCCGCGGCCACAATCCGCGCGACCGCGGCGGCATCGTAGGGGGCGTGATAGCCGGCGAGCATGCGCGAGCCGCAGGCCGTCACGCCCCGGGCAGTGGCGAAGTTGTCGTTGATCGCGAGCACCGCTCCGGCGAGGCGGCCGAGCGCCTCGCCGCGCCGGCGCCGGCGGTCGAGGTCTTCGGCCCGTTCGCGGGCGTCCTCGACGGCGGTGGCAGCGTAAGCGTTGAGCCGGCTCTGGAAGCGCTCGATCCGCGCCGCGATGGCATCGACGGCGGCGCGGGCCGTGATATCGCCGCGCGCGAAGGCGGCCGCGGCCTCGCAGGCGCTCAAGTCTCCGATGGCGCTCATGCGCCGCCGCCCTCGCCGAGCACCCTCGGGACGCGGAAGAATCCGCCGGCGGCATCCGGCGCCTCTCTGAGGGCCAGATCGGCGCCCAGCGACGGGCGCGCCTCGTCGGGCCTGAGCACGTTCGCGAGGGGCGACAGGCGGGCGAGCGGCGCGACGTTCGACGTGTCGAGTTCATCGAGCGCCTGCACGCGGGCGAGAATCGGGGCGAGCTGCGCCGCGAAGGCGGCGGCCTCGCCCTCGTTCAGGAGAAGGCGCGCCAGGCGCGCCGCGGCCTCGACCTGGGCGGGCGTGAGAAGCTCGGCCACGGACATCACCCTTTGGGTTCGGGCGGCGCGGCGCCGCCCAGGAGCGCCGCGTGCTTTTTGACGAGAGCTTCGATTTCCGCGACGAGGGTATCCTTGGCCTTCCGGTGCGCGGCGAGGCGCTGCTCGGCATCGCGCCGGCGCTCGGCGTTGTCGGACGTGCGGTCATCCTCCGCCCACCGGATCTCATCCTCCAACTCGGCAAGCTTGGTCCTCGCCTGCAGGACGTCGAGCTCGGCCTGGAGCGCCGCGCGCCGGGCGGCGAGCTCGGCGCGCCCGGCTTCGACGCCGTCGATCTGCAGGGCGAAATCCCGCGCGGCGAGGGTGTGCCTCTCGACCTTGACCTGCGCGGTGCGCAGGGAGATGCGGCACTTCTCGAGCTCGTTCTTGAGCATCGCGAGGAGGAAGCCGCCCGCGTGACCTTCTTCTTCCTTGACGCGGCTCTCCAAGAAGGCGATCTCGGCCTCGATGCCCGGAATGTCGCGGCGGGCCTGGATCGTTCTCAGCTCCTCCTCCTGGCGGCGGATGGCGAGTTCGAGCGCGGCGTCCGGCGCGCTCCGGCGCAGGAGCGCGAGCCTCAGCTCGGCGAGCTTCGTGCGCTCGGGCGCGAAGGCGCGCAGGAAGGCGTGGCCCCGCGCCGCGAAGCCTCGGAAGCTCTCCAGGCGCGCCTCGAGAATCGCGCGCTGGAAATCCCACTCGCCGGCGTACATCGCGATATACGCGGCGTGAATCCGCCACGCGAGGAGCGAAGCCTCGGCGAGTTTGGTCTGGACCGTCGCGCGCGCCGTCTCGTCCGGCGTGTCGAGCAGGGCCTCAAGGTCCTTGCCCAGGGCGGCGTAGGCGGCCTTGTCGGCGTCGATGGCGCGGGCGAGGGGTTCGTGCGCCCGGAGGATGTCCTCCAGGCCGAAGATGGGCGGCGTTCGGGCGCGGCGGTAGGCCAGGAGCTCGGTCTCGGTGACCAGGCGCAGGATCATGGTGCCGCCGCGCTTCCGCGCCGCCAGGCGCCCGACCTCGTCGGCGAAGCGCGGATTGAGCTCGAGCGCCGAGACGTGGTCGGCGAGAAAGGACATGGCGCTCGGGTGGACGAGGAGACTGGTGACGGCGCTCTGCCTGCCGGCGCCGCCCACGGTGATCTCGACCGTGTCGGGGATGCGCTCGCGCGGCGGGTCGCCGGCCTTGATCGTCCGCCCGGCGTAGCTGAAGCCGTGGACGAATTCGGGGAGATCCTCGCCGGTGCGCCAAATGAGATCCTCGGCCGCGGCCTCGAACTGCTCTCCATCGCGGTCCCATTTCAGGAGCACCAGCACGCGGTCGCCCTGGGTGAGCGTGAAGTCCTGGGGGCTCGCGAGCGCCCAGGCGGTTTCGGGGCGGCAGCCGATGGACGCGAGCGCCGCCGCGATCTCGCCGCCCGAGGCCGTGAAAATAATGACCGTCTCGTGCGTCGGTCCGCCCGGACTGCAGGCGAACACCTCGATGGCCTGCGCGGGGTCGACGAAGGTGAAGGGCAGCGAGACCTCGCGCGCGGCGGCGTCGACTTTGATCTCGGAGGCGGCCGGCGAAAGCGCCGCGGCGCAGAGCGCCGCGCACAGGAAGACGGCAGGAACAGGGCGGTTCATTGGGCACCTCCGAGGAGCGCGAGCGCGAAAGAACACGTCCACGTGTCGCCGAGCCCGACCGGGTTGCGCACCTCCACCGTATAGCCCGGCACGGCCGCGAACCCCTGCGGCACGGCGGCGAGCGCCGCCCGGCCTTTTCCCGAGATCGGGAACGTCGCCGCGTTGACCTCGAGCGCCGTCGGGAACCGGCCGGTCGCGGCGCGGTAGGTGGCGGCCTTGCCGGCGAACCGGAGCGCCGCGTCGACCGGGCCGTCGATGCCCAGCGCGAGCTGGAAGTCCGGCGTGTGGACCAGGAAGCCCTGGCCGGGCCTGACGACGGCCCGGACCATGGCCGCGAGCGACGCCGCGTCGAGACCGGGCGGCTCCGCGCCGGTCTTCCGGCCGAAATAGACGGCGAGTTCGCCCTCGTTCATGCTGAGGATGTCGGCGGTCGCGACGATCGCGAAGTAATCCCGGAGCGCGGCGTCGCTCCAGGAGCCCATGCCGCTCAGGTCCAAGAGGACCCGCGCGCCGTTTTTGTGCGCCGCGGCGATGATGCCCGCCAGCAGCGCGAAGTCGCCCTTCGCGGCGGCGCTCCACGTGACGCCGGTCCCGACGAGAATGAGGAGGCCGGGCCGCGCCGCGGCGAAGTAGCGCGGGACTTCGTCCCGCAGGTACGCCCGGAACGCGGCGGACATGCTCCGGACGGGCGGGTTGCCGCCGAAGGACAGGATGGCGCGCTTGCCGCCGTGGGGCATGATGAGCGAGACGGCCTCCGAATCCTCCACCGCGCGGGCGTTCTTGAGGGCCGCCTGGGGGAGCTTCTCGGGGACGCGCGCCAGCGTCCGCGGCGACCAGAAGCCGAGATAGTCCAGGGTCGTGGCGGTGATCGGCGCGGCCGGGGCGCGCATGAGGTTGGACGCGGTGGCGAGCTCCAGGGCCGTGTTGGCGCCGATATGGACATCGACCGTCGCGCCGGGGTAGGCCTTCAGGCTTTCGAGAATGCCCTGGAAGGTCGGCTCGTCGATGCCCGAGCCCTCGCAGGTCAACTCCTCGTCGAGGCCCCGCGCCAGGCTGTCCATGAGGGGCGCGATGACGGGCCACTCGGCCCTGATCGCGTCGATGTGCGGCCCGAGGCCGAGCACCGACACATCGGCGCACATCCCGTCGAATCCGACGCACAATCGCTGCATGCTTGGTCCTCCCGGTCCCGCGGCGCGCGGGTCTCAAAATTCCTTGTCCAGCGCTTCCCTGAACGCCGCGTCCTCGAGGTGTTTCGCGAGGGGCAGCGGCTCGATCGCATTCAGGTTCTTGCCGGCGCGCTCCTTGAAGATCGCGTACAGGAACTCGTTCTCGCCTCTGGAGATGGCGCGAAAGCGGGCGTCCATGCCGCGCCGAGCGATCAGATAGTCGGTGATGGCGAAGAAAACGCCCAGGAGGCGCGTCGCCGCCGCGATCCAGAGCTCGGGCCGCGCGTCGCACTTCATGGTGACCTTCGGCGAGGTGTTCGAGTAGCGCAGCATGAGCTTGCGGCCGGGCGCGATCACCGAGACGCCGTCGTCGATCCAGGAAACCTCCTCCTCCGGGGCGGCGATGCGCCGGAAGAGCTCGTAAGCTCCGTGGCCGAGGTTCTTCTTGAGGAGCGGGTCGTACTCGGTCCGGATCTCGATGTTGTTTTCCGGAAGGGTGTAGCTGTCCCCGATAATGCCCTGCTCTCGGAGCAGGTCCAGGTATTCGGACAACTGCAGGCAGGGGCGGCCCAGGCTCGCGCCGCGCCGCTGCAGCAGGTGCACGAAGTAGCAGGCGAAGTCGATGGCGTCGTCGACCGGCGTGCCGACGTAGCGGCCCTCGTCGTTGAGTTCGGGCTTGAAGCGGAAGAGGTGCAGGGAAAACTCGCCCTGAAACGTCTCCGCCCGGTCGGGGTGCTCCTGGACGTAGCGGTCGGCGTCGTCGTACCCGGCCTGCGCGGCCTCCTCGATGAGATCCAGATCCATGCCCTGCTTCACCTTGGAATGACCGATGGCCTGGCAGATGCTCCGGCCGTTCCAGCGGCGGACGGCCTCGTCGACGACGAGGTTCGTGCGGGCGTCGATCCTGACCGGCGTGCCCGGCTTGCGCGGAATCTGCTCCTCGTAGATCGGCAGCATCATGGTGTCGCCCTTCCACACCTTGCCGGCGAGCATGAGGCCGAAGCGGTCGGCATCCAGGTCGAAGCTGAGCACCGGCACGGACGGATTGGCGATGCTGAAGTCGTAGGCCTCGGCGTAGTTCCCGCGCTGGTCAAGGCGCGTGGGGTCGGCCAGGCCCTTGGTCGAGTGCGGATCGTCCTCGTCCCGGAAGAACCGCACGATGGAGGGGAAGATGCGCGCGAGCGTCTCGCGGTATTTCACCGCCGTGCCGCCGCCCAGGTCGATGGCCACCGGGCAGGCGGGATCGAGCTTGCCCTCGTAGCGCTCCAGGTACCGCAGGCGCTGGATCTCGAAGGCCTCGCCGATCCCGTCGATGATTGCGCCCCGGTCCTCGGGCGAGCGCATGCGGCGGTAGCGGTTCTCCTCGACCCAGTCGAAGATCTGCTTGATGTGGTTCCCGAAAAGCGTCACGCCTCCCAGGAGCAGCTTGATGCCGTTGATGTTGATCTCGACGTGGCTACGCGTCACCTGGGCCCCGCCGTGGGCGCTCAGGTTCGAGACGGCGTTGTACAGCTCGCCCGAAGGCGCCACGCCGAGCATGACGACGTTGACGCCCGCGACGGCGAGCCCCTTGGCGAGAGCGTCGGCGCGCGCGCTCGAATCCGGTCCGTTGTCCCGGCCGATGAGGAACACATCGCCGGGCGCCAGGCGGACGGGGCCCTTGTGGGTCTCGAAGGGGATGCTGGCCAGGGCGGCGCCGATTCTGAAGGCCAGGGAGAGGGGGAAGTTGACGGGCGGCTGTCCGGGCTTCTCCCGGGCGACGAAGCCGCGGATGTCGTATTCCTTCTGGACTTCGCGGAAGAGCCGGCGCTTCTCCTCGCGCGTCGCGGCGTGGGCGTAGGCCGGGTCGGCGAGAATGTCCTCCGGATCGGTGACGATGTCCCACGCCGCGCGCGTGTTCCGGGCGCAGCGCGCGCGAATTCTCGCCTTGGCCGCCCGCATGAGGTTGAAGATGGCTGTCTGCCGGTCCATGGTCGCTGCTCCTGAGGCCGCGGAATCCGTTCGTTCCCTCGGGGGAAGCCATTGTAGTTTGCCGGCGCGCGTCCGACAAGGCGCGCGCAGTTGGCGCCGGCGCGGGGAACGGGATAGGATGCAGGCATGGAAAAGCCCCGCCTGCGCAGGATCGAAATCGAGCCCCTCGTCTTCGAGAACCGGCAGTTTTTCCGTTTCAGCGATCCGGGAGGTCTTGCGGACGAGCTGCTTCTTTCGCCGGCCGCGGCGCAGATCGCCGTGGAGTTCTTCAACGGGGCTCACACGGTCGAGGACATCCAAGCCGCGATCATGAAGGCGACGGGCAGCCTCGTTCCCTCGGCGTTGCTCAAGGATTTGGCGGCGAAGCTCGACGAGGCGGGGCTCCTCGATTCGGAGCGCCACGCCGCCAGGTTGGCGCAGGCCCGCCGCGACTACGCGGACGCGCCCGCGCGGCCGGCGCTGCTGGCCGGCCGCGGCTATCCGGCGCAGAAGGAAGAATTGACGGCGTTTCTGGGGGCGATCTTCGCCGGTGCCCGGGAGGAGGGCGCGCGCGCCGTGCCGGGGACGCGCGCCCTGCTGGCTCCGCACATCGATTTCGCGCGGGGCGGCACGGCGTACGGTTTCGCCTACGAGTCCTTGCGCGGCGGCCCGCGGCCCGAGGTCGTCGTGATCCTGGGGACGGGACATCACGTGTCCGAGACGCCGCTCATCATCACGGACAAGGACTTCGACACGCCGCTCGGGGCGGTCGCGACCGACCGCGGGCTTGTGGCGCGGCTGTGCGCGGCCTGCGGGCCGGAGCTCATCGCCGGCCAGTACGAGCACACGACCGAGCATTCGATCGAATTCCAGGCGGTGTGCCTCAAGCATCTTTTCGGGGACGATTTCAGGATCGTGCCCGTGCTCTGCGGCGCCTTTCCGCCGGCGCTGGACGGCGCGCCGCTGCCCTCCGAGGTGCCCGCCATCGCGCGCTTCATCGCGGAACTCGCCGTGATCGTCGGCGAGCTCGGACCGCGCTGCCTGGTGGTGGGGGGGGTGGACTTCGCGCACGTCGGGCCGCGTTTCGGCGCCGAGGAGCCGGTCGACGCCGCTGAGTGCGCCCTCGTGGAGGCGGCCGACCGCATGCTGCTTGAGCCCGTGGAGGCCGGCGATGCCGACGGGTTTTACGAACGTCTGCGGAGTATCGAGAACCGCCACAACGTGTGCGGATATGCAGCGGTGTACACGCTGCTAAAGGCTCTGCCGGGGCTCTCCGGCCGGGTGCTTAGGTACGAGCAGGCCTTCGACCCCATGCAGACGGTGACCTTCGCCGCCGTCGCCTTCGCGTGAGGCCGGCGGGCCTCACTGTTCGGGCGGCGCCTCCCCGAGCGTGAAGAGCTCCACCGGCGGCTCGCCGAGGCGCAGGAGCCGGCGCTCGGTCAGGAGCAACGCCGCGCCGTCTTGAAAGGCGATGTCGACCGCCTTCTCGGAAGGACGGGCGCCCGCGCGTTTCCAGACCCCCTCGGCGCGGCGGAACACGCCCTCGACCTCGTGCAGGGCGTGAAGGACGCCGCCCGGATCGGCGAGGAGCCTGAGGATCCGCCCCTCGGGCAGGCCGTCGGGATCGCCGGCTTTGGCGCGGCGCACGAGGGTTGCCTTGTCGCCGGCGACGCTGAAAACGCCGCCGTCTCCCGCGAAGGACAAGCCCCAGAGGACTCCGCCGGCATCCTCGGCCAGCTCCAGGACCAGGGGGTCCTCGTTCGTGAACGCGAGTTCGCACAGGGGGCGCAGCACCCCCTTGTCGCGCGCAATGAGTCTGCGTCCGGCGGTGGCGGCGACGAGGGTGTCGTCGCGCCGGGCGATGAGCGCCTCGATCTCCTCGTCCATGGGCGTGCCGAGCTGGACCCAGCCGCCCTTGGTCGTCGTGCGCGAGCCGGGCTCAAGTTCGATCTTGGTCGCGCGGGTGTCCCAGAAGAGGAGCCGGTTGCCGAAACTGCCCCAAGCGTGGTCCTTGGAGCAGGCCACGCGCGCGAAGGTCGGCGCGGGGTGGGAGAAGCGGACGGTCCAGTTGCACGGGATCCAGCGCCCCTTCTCGAGGAGGAGCACGCCGCCGCTCGTTTCGGCCCAGAGCCGGTCGCCCCAGGAGACGAATCGCAGGAGCCGGTGCGGCACGACGGACCTGTCGCGGCGCACGCCGCCCCGCTCGATGCGGTATACGCATTCGGTCGAACTGACGAGAATCGTGTGGCCGCAGACGCCGGCCGCGAGGAGTTCCTCGAGCACGGTGTCGGCGGCCTCGGCGGGCGCGGGCGCGGCGGGCGCGGGCGCGGCGGGCGCGGGCGCGGCGGGCGCGGCCTCGGCGGGCGGCTTCGGAGGCGCGATTTTCTCCGGCGGCTTGGCGGGCGTTTCCGGCGCGCTCACCTGGTCGCCTTCGGTGGGGAAGATCTGCCCCTCGCGCCGCGTGATCCTGCCGATGGCGCTGTATTTGCCCAGGTGCACGATCTGGCCCTCGGCGATGACAACGCCGTCCCGCAGGACGACGAAGGGCTCCTCCTCGACGATGCCTTCGTTGCTTCCCGCCGAGAGGCCCACGAGGCCCTTTTCGGGAAAGCTGCGAAGCACCATCGAGCCGGGCGGTATCGTCGCCAATAGCGCCAAGAGGAGCGGAAGGGCCTGCACGTTCTGCCTCCACAAGCCTACAAGTATTCACTATATCGGCATGTTGGGCGCCGGGCCATTATCACCTTCCGATAATGGGTGGGAGTGGCGCGGCGGAGGGGGCGCCGGGGGACAGCGGGGAAGCCGTGCCGGGGTGGCGTCAGAGCGTTTCCTCGACCGCCTCGCTGAGGACGGCGATGCCTTCCTTGAGGGCGTCCTCGGGCATCGAGAGCGGGGGGCAGATCTTCAGACATTCGCCGGCGATGCCCACCGGCGCGAACATCAGGAGCCCCTTGTGAAAGCACGCCGTGTTGACGGCGAGCGCGGCGGCGGCGTCCGGCTCCCTGGTGCCGGGTTTGACGACTTGAATGCCCGCCACCATGCCGCGGACCCGCAGGCAGCCGAGAACCTCGGGACGGCGCGCGACGACGGCCGCCAGCCCGTCGCGAAGGACCTGCTCCATGCGCGCCGCGTGGGCGATTAGGTCCTCCGCGAGCAGCGCCTTGATGTTGGCGATCGCCGCGGCCACCGGGAGGGGGCTTGCCGAATGGGTGCTCGTCATGGAGCCGGGCGCGTATTGGTCCATGACATCGGCGCGGCCGATGACGGCGGCCAGCGGCAGTGAACTCGTGATTCCCTTCCCGAGACAGACCAGGTCGGGCACGATGCCGTAGTGCTCGAACCCGTAGAATTTCCCGGTGCGGCCGAAGCCCGCCTGCACCTCGTCGAGGATCAGCAGCGCGCCGCGGCGGTCGCACCACGCGCGCAGCGCGCGGGCGTACTCCTCCGGCATGAAGTCCGGGCCCACGCCCTGGTACGTCTCGCTGAGCACGGCGCACACGCGCCCGGCGTCGATGCCCTCGGCCGCGAGCGTTTCCTCGAAAAGCGCGAAACGCGTGTCGGGGTTCTTGTAGCCGTCGGGGAAGGGAACCTGGACGAAGCTCGGGTCGGGGCGGGGGATCCACGCCTTGAGGCGCGGCAGGCCGCCCGCGAGCTGGACGCCCAGCGTCCGGCCGTGGAAGGCGTTCCGGAAGGAAACGAGCACATCCTTGCCGAGGCTCCGGCCCCAGGTGAAGGCCAGCTTGATGGCGTTCTCGACCGCCTCCGATCCGGTGGAGAGCAGAAAGACCTTCGCGAGGGGCGGAGGCGAGTTGCGCAGGAGCAACTCGCACAGCTCCGCCCGCAGCCGGTGGGGGAAAACGTACGTCGCCAGAAGGGGCCGCTCGAGGGCCTCCCTCAGGGCGGCGACGATGGCAGGGTGGCCGTGCCCGACGTTCGTGATGAGGACGCCGGAGGACCAGTCCAGCCACGCGTTGCCGTAAGGATCGAAGACGCGGCAGCCTTCCGCGCGCTCCCAGACCATGGGCGGCTGCCCCGCCATGGAGGCGGGCTCGGCCGCCTCGAGGGCCTTCAGAACGGGGAGCGACTCGGGGACGGGCAGGGGCGTCCGAATTGTGCGCCAGCGCGTCGCGACCGGCGGCACCTTGGTGGGAACGAGACTGTACTTGGCCATGAAGACTCCGCGGGCGGTAGGGGCCGTCCACGTATTGTAGGCCATGGGAGCGCCGCGCGGAAAGGCGTGCCGCGCTCCCCGAGCGTATCGTTTCGGCCCTAGCGGCGCCCGCGGGACTGCGCCTCGGCCGGCGGCGTCGCCTCTCGCGGGTGCATGTGCTCGAGAATGCGGGCCTGCGCCTCGTCGAGGGCGCGTTGCGCCACGACCAGCCGCAGGACGAGGATCCCCGCGCGGAGCAGCAGGAATCCGAAAAGTCCGCCCGTGAAGCCCTCGATGAAGCGGGCCGCGTAGAGGAAGTGGAAGCTGAGGCCCATGCCGCCCAAGCCGCCGAGCATCATGACCACGGCGAGAAACTCGTACAGGCGTTTCACCATGGAAACCTCCTTGCAAGGGCGTCGAGCCGGCGCCGGCAGGCGCTGAAGCCCTCGGCATAGGCGATCAGCTTGTCCTTGCGGCGCCGGCGCATCCCCGCCGCCGCGGTCCACAGGGCAAGGAAGAAGGCCACCGCGACGGCGACGATCTGCAGCAAGTGCAGGGGGTCGGCAAAGGCGCTGGGGCGTGAAAACGGCGCGTAGAGCGCGACGGCGCCATCGACGGCCGCCATGAAGGCGAACGCGGCGGCGACGGCGACGATGCTCAGGCCGCCCGCCGGCGCGGCGCGGCGCGGCGCGGCGGACGGCGCCGCGCAGAGCAGCGCCGCCCAGGCGGTCGAGGCCAGGAGAAACGGCGCGAAGTCGAGCTCGTTGTTAAAGCGCGTGGCGAAGACCGCCGTGCAGAAGAGGTCGAATCCCGCGGTGCCGGCAATGGGTAGGAGCCAGCGCAGGAGCGGCCAGGGCAGGACGGAACCGGCGGCGACGTAGACGCACAACCCGGCGGTGACGCGCGCATCGCCGCCGGGGTGGAGCAGGACGGCGAGGGCGCCCGCGGCGAGGGCGGGAAGCGAGGGCATGCGTTTCGTCAGCATCGCAGGGCTCCCCGGGCGCGCCTGAGAAGCGCGAGCTGACCCAGCAGCGGCAGGAACCCGTCCTCCGCGGTGAAGGCGAGCGCCGGAATTCCGCGGGCGCGTAGCCGCGCGCGCGCCGCCGCCAGGGATGCCTCCCGCGCCGCAAGGAAATCGCGCCATGGCCCCTCCGGCGGCGGGATCTCCGGCCAGTAGACGACGGCGCGGTGCCCGCGGGCCCGCGCGTACGCCAGGGTGTCGACGAGGCGCGGGCGCCCGTCGTCCGGCAGGATCGCCAGGTCGGCCATGACGACGAAAAGCTCCTCGTCCTCGGCGCGCGCGGTGAGCCGCTCGATGGCGTCGGACAGCCGGCGCGCGAGGCCGGGGGCTTCGATCGCCGCCCATGCCCACGCGAGGTCGCCGGCGGGGACCGATGGCGCGTCGGGCATGAACGCGCGACCGAAGAAGCCGAGCAGCGCGTCGTCCCGGATGAGGAGCGGCGGCGCGCCGGGCCCGAGGTCGAAGCGCGCGCTCAGGAAGAGCGCCAGGGCGGCGCGCGCGTCGCGGCGCGCGGCGGCGGAAAGGCCGAACCTGATTTGGCCGCGCCGCATGATGCGCAGCGCCTCGGCCAGCGCGGGCGCGGCGCAGCGGGCGGCCTCCAGGAGCGCCTCGAGTTCGCCGGGAGCCAGCGGAAGCGGCGCGGGCGCAGGACGCGAGGCGGCCTCGCCGAGGGCGGCCAGCACCGCGCCCAGGTGGCGCCTCGTCAGCCCGAGCCCCGTGCGGACGACGCCGTCGGGCCGCGGGATGACCACCTCCACCAAATCGCGCTGCTCGGCGAGCAAGCGCGCGAGGCGGGCGCAGAACACCGCCGCGCGCGTGACGGGCGGCGCCGCGCCGGCGTGAAGCCGCGTGCTGGGCGCCAGCACGATCCGCGCCCGCACGGGCACCTCGTTCTCGAACTCCTTGACGAGAAGCTCGTCGCGCCGCGCCGAGGCGCGCCACGCGATCGACTTGAGCGCGTCGCCTTCCTGGTAAGCGCGCAGCGCGAGCAGCTCGGCGCCAAAGCCGGCGCGGCGCTGCATGTGGCGGCCGTGCCTGAGGAGCGTGTTGATGCCCTTGCGCCACGGCTGTAGGAAATGCTTTGCAAAGATGTCGGGGACGACGCGCAGCGCGCCGGGCGCCTCCAGGTGGCGCGCGGTTCGGAATAATCCGGCGGGCGAAGCGATGGTCAGCACGACGCCGGGGAAGCGGAAGAGAGCCAACCCGTCGGCGCGGACGCGGTAGGAGAGGCGCGCCGCGCCCGTCTGATCCGCTTCGCCCGCGAAGCTCGGATCGCCCTCGACCGTCAGGCCCCGAGGAACGAGGTCGCGGAACGCGAGGGGCACGCGCAGCCTGGTCGAGGCGGCGAGTTTCACCGTCACCTCGACGGCGTGGCCGGCGAACGCCGTGGCGCGATCGCCGGCGGGGCCCATGGTGCGCGCGGCCTTGAAGGCGCCCGCGGCGCGGCACATGAGGAGCCACATGAGCCCGTCGGCGGCCAGCAGGAAGGCGAGGGCCAGCGCCGCCGTGATCGTCGGGCGCGAACCCATCGCCGCTCCCCCGAGAGCGGCCAGAAGCGCGCAGAGCGCGAGCGTTTTCCCCGGACCGGTCATTGTCAGCGCGTCTCCCACAAGTCCAGGCGGCCGAAGATCTCCTCGAGCACCGCGCGGGCCTTGAGGCCGTCCATCTCGGCCTCGGGCTTCAGGATCAGCCGATGGCTGAGCACGGGGTCCAGAAGGGCGCGCAGGTCCTCGTGGATCACGAAGGGGCGCCCCTCGAGGGCGGCGCGGGCGCGCGCGGCCGTCACCAGGGACAGGGAGGCGCGCGGGCTCAGCCCCAGGAGAATCGCGGGGTGGCGGCGCGTCTCGCGCGCGAGCTCGCCCGCCGTCCTGAGGACGCCGTCGCCCATGGGAATCTCCTCCAGGGCGGCCTGGGCCTGCCTGATCTCGGCGACCGTCGCGACGGCTTGCGGGGGCGCCTGCGCGCGCGCGTGGGTCCTGAGAATCCGCATCTCGTCGGCGAGGGACGGATAGGGGAAGGGCACGCGCACGAGGAACCGGTCAAGCTGGGCCTCAGGCAGCCGGTAGACGCCCTCCTCCTCGACGGGGTTCTGGGTCGCCAACACCAGGAACGGGTCGGGCAGCGGCAGGCTCCGGCCGTCCAACGTCACCTGACGCTCCTGCATGGCTTCCAACAACGCCGCTTGGGTCTTGGCGGGGGAGCGATTGATCTCGTCGGCCAGGAGCACCTGCGTGAAGAGCGGCCCCTTGCGGAGCACGAACTCGCCGGTTCGGCGGTCGAGGATCGTGCCGCCCGTCACGTCGGCGGGCAGCAGATCGGGCGTGAACTGGATGCGCTGGAACTCGGCTCCGAGCGCCGCCGCGAAGGAGCGCGCCAGCAGCGTCTTGGCGACGCCGGGCACGCCCTCAAGCAGCGCGTGGCCCCGCGCGAGCAGCGCCGCCAGCAGGAGATCGATTTCGACCTCAAGGCCGATGACAACGGGCTCGATCGCCGCGTGCAGACGGCTCTTGAGCGCCGCGAAGGCGCCGGCGGATTCAATGTGCTGGTCCATGCGGAGTCTCTCCTTCGAGCGGATCGAGTTCCTTGACGAAGCGCGCGAACGCCCCGGGGCGGTCGCAGGCGGCGGCGCGGCGGAGCAGCTTGGGGCGCAGGCGCCGCGGCGCGGCGCAGGCCAGGCGTCTGGCGGCGAAGGCGGCCGGCGCGGCCGGAGGCGCGGCGCCGAACGGCGCGCGCGGCGGCTGCCAGACGCCGAGAATGCGTCTCAGCAGCAGCCACACGGCGAGCATGCCGGCCGCGGCGCAGAGCACCGGGAACGCCGATCTGTTGAGGCTGTCCACGGGTGCCGCGGCCTGTGCGTCCGCCAACAGGCGGTTGAAATCGGCGATGGTGGGGGCGAGATCGGGAAAGGATGGGAACGGCGCGGGGGTTAGGGACGGCGGCATCGACTCCAAGGCGCTCGCGCACCGGCGGCCGTGGAGGTAAACCGCGGCCGTGCGCGCGCCGGCCAGCAGGTTCCGGAGAAACCGTTCGTTGTCCCGCTCGGGAAGCATGAGGTTGATGAAGAGGCTCTGGTCGCCGATGGCGATGACGCGGCCGCGGTGCGCGCGCACTTCGCGCGCGAAGGCGCGCGAAGCGCCGCCGCGGCGGTCGAAGAAGGCGAGCGGCTTGCCCGCGCCGCGCACTTCCCTGGCGCGGTTGGCAACGAGCGCGGCGACGCCGGCCAGAAGAGGCGCTTCTCCGGCGAAGGCGGTGATCAGGGGACAGTCGGGCTGTCCCTTGAAGCAGGCGAAAGGGTTGAGGGCGAGGTGGATCTCCGGGGCGAGGCTCAAGTCGAATTCGGCCAGGAGCGCCCGGGCGTCCGGGTCCTCGGTGGCGATGCACAGGACGGCGCCTTCGCGCACCGCTTCGCGGAACGCGCGCGGCGTGGGGAAGGCGGGCGCTTTTCCCAGGACGAAGATGAGATCCGCGGCGCCCGGCGCGTCCGCGCGGACGTTCTCGTCCTCCAGCACGGCGAAGAAGCCTTCGAAGCCGTCCCACGGCGCCGCGATCGATCCGGCGGAGAGACAGAGCGTCAGCAGGCAGCCCATCGCTCACCCCTGTTGCGCGTAGCGCGCCGCGGCCGCCAGGGAGGCGAGCCGCCCGTTGAGCGCGGAGAGCTCGCCCGGCGGTTTTTCCGCCGCGCGGTACCAGATCTCGTAGAAAGCGCGGTTGAGGGGCGGCAACTGCGCGGCGATTTCCGGGCGCCGCGCGGCGGCGTCGCGGGCCAGATCGGCGAGCACCCGCCCTCTGAAGGGCAGGCCGGCGTCGTGAAGGACGCGGCGGTAGAACGCGAGCAGCGCCCGCGCGAAATCCTCGCCTCGCGGCCCGACGGCGCCGAAGTCAGGAAGGGGCGGGGGCGGCTCCGCGCGGCCCTTTCTGCGGAGAAAGAACACGATGCCCAGCGCGCCCGCCGCCGCCATGACGAGCGGGACGACGAAGGGCGGCAGAGTGAGGGCGCCCGCGCGTCCGGCCGCGCGGTCCGTGAGGGCGCGGAGATTCCCAAACAGCCGGCGGAATCCGACTTCGCCGCGGTGGTACAGATCGCTCAGGCGGTCCAAGTGCCCCTCGGAAACGCCCGCGCGGCGGAAGAAAGCGCCGATCTCCTTGAGCTTCCGGCCGAACGCGGCCGCGCTGCGCTCGCCCCGGGCGCGCAGCGCCGAGCTCACGACGAAGCGCTCCACGCCGGCGCGATAGGGCGAGGCCTCGAGGGCTTCGGTCAGACGCTGAAGCGACTCGATCCGGATCGTGTCTTCCGGATCCGCCAGTTCCGCCGCCCGCGCAAGCTCGGGCAGCGCGGCGAGGAGGTCCGGCGCGCGCACGTAGAGCGCCTCGACCAGGTCCGCGAAGAATTCAGGCGGCACGGAGGCGAGATCTTGGCCGAGCCGCTCGGCCTCTTCCCGGAGGATTCCGGCCAGGCGCAAGGCGCGGTCGATCTGCTCGAATTGGGGAAGGTAGGCTGCGAGGGGGTTGTTGAGCTCCGGGCGTCCCGGGAACCGCTCGGTGGCGAGGCGGCGGTGGGGGACGTCCGAGTCCGCCCACGCGGAAGGGAGGAGCAACGCCGCCGCGAGGAATGCCGCGGCGCCGCGCCGGCCCGGTCGAGGCCGGAGCGCGCGCGGTTTTCCGACGAGGGGCCTGGCATGCGCGGGCATGGTGACAGGATCCACGCGAAGCGCGCGGGCGTCAAGAGCGGCGCTGGAAGCGGCGCCGGCGCGTGGTATAAATGGGAGGCTTGGCGGCGGAGGGCCCGCGCGAGGAGGTTGTGGCATGCGCGACGATGGACGATGCACGAGAGCGCGCCGCATGGCGGCGCTGCTTGCGGTCGCCGCGTGCGCGGGAGGCTGCGACCGGCCGGAACCGGCCGGAGGAGGAGACATCGGCATGGCGGCGGAACGCGAAAAAACGGCGGGCGGCGGGTTTTCCCGGACGGATGAGGAGCTCAGGGCGATGCTCACGCCCGAGCAGTACCGCGTCATGGTGCGGGATGGCACCGAGCGGCCCTTCGAGAACGAGTACTGGAACCACAAGGCCGAGGGGCTCTACGTCGACCGGATCTCGGGCGCGGCGCTCTTCAGCTCGCGCGACAAGTTCGATTCGGGCAGCGGGTGGCCGAGTTTCACGAAGCCGCTCGACGCCGGCGCCGTCGTGACGAGGCCCGACGCGAGCCACGGCATGATCCGGACGGAGGTGCGCGCGGCGCGGAGCGGCGGCCACCTCGGGCACGTGTTTCAGGACGGTCCCGCGCCGGCGGGGCTCAGGTACTGCATCAACTCGGCGGCCTTGCGTTTCGTGCCGGCGGCGCGGCTCGCCGCGGAGGGCTGCGGCGAGTACGCGCGGCTCTTTTCCGAAACGCCCGCGGCGCCGGCGCGGACGGAGACGGCGGTTTTCGCGGCGGGCTGCTTCTGGGGCGTCGAGGCGGTCTTCATGGCGGTGCCCGGCGTCGTCGCGACGACGGCAGGCTACACGGGCGGTTCGCCGGCTAACCCGAGCTACGAGGATGTGTGCACCGATCGCACCGGTCATGCCGAGGCCGTGCGCGTCGAGTTCGACCCGAACCGGGTGTCGTACGAGCGGCTTCTCGACGTGTTCTGGGGCTGCCACGACCCGACCACGGCGAACCGCCAGGGGCCCGACGTGGGCACGCAGTACCGCTCGGCCATCTTTTTCAGCTCGCCCGAGCAGGAGCGGGCGGCGCGGGCGTCGAAGGCGGCGCTCGACGCCTCGGGGAAGCTGGCGCAAGCCGCCGTCACGGAAATTGTTCCGGCGGCCGCGTTCTACCCGGCCGAGGAGCGCCACCAGAAATACCTGCAGAAACGCGGCCTCGGCTCCTGCGGAACGGGGCGCTGAGGCCCCGGCCGGGCGGGGCGGGCTCCAGCCCACGGCGCGCGCAGCCGAAATCGCGTAAAAGGGTGGTGGGTTCTTGCCCGCGGGCGAGCGCGGTGCTACTGTTAATACCCGACCGCGCTCGCGGGTGTGTCCGGCGGGCGCGGCCGGCGGTTCCCAAGCCGCGCGGATCGGAACAAGTCCGCTCGGAAGCGCGGGTCGTGTCCGCGCCCCGGGCATTGTCTGGAGGTGGTGCCATGCGGTGCGTGAAGTTCCTCGGAGCGATCGTTCTGCTCGCGGCCTTCTGGTCCTGCAGCGGTCCCGATCAGCGGGTTCCACACGTCGACCCGCTGGAGAGGGTGCCGCAGAAGGCCGAGCCGCTGCCGGGCGGGCAGTCTTCTCTGCCGGCCCCGGCGGCGTTGGAAACGGGGGCGGCCGCGGCCGCCCCCGTTTCGCCGTCGCCCGCGGTTCCGCCGCCGCCTCCGTCGTCGAGCGCCGCGGCGCCGGCCGCCGATCCGCTGCGCGCCTTGGCCGATCGCGTCATCCTCGCGGTGGCGGCGGCGCAACCCTCGCATCTGGTCGCCGTGTTTCCCGCGCTGAGTCCCAGTTCCGCCACCGGAGGCGTGCGCGCATCGGTCCTCGGCGACCGTATCTCGAACGCTATTGCCGACGGAATCAGGCGGCGCCTGCCCGAAGTGGAAGTCCCGACCTTCGGCAATCTCCAGACGCTGATTCTGCAAGTCGGGAACCGCGGCCTGGGCGATATCCTGGCTCCCGAAGACCCCTTCTTTCTCGCCGACCGGATCGGCGCGGAAATCGTCGTGATGGGCAAGATCCGGCCGACGGTGGACGACCGGAGCCTCAGGCTTCTGCGGCTGCAGGTCGAATACGAAGCGCGCGACCTGCGGACGGGCGCGAGCATCGCCGTGGCCATGCACGCATACCCCGGCGACGATCCGGCGGCCGCGGCGCTCAATTCCGAGTTGGAGCTCGCGGGCGAGTGGGTGGTGGGCGCCTATGCGCCGCCGTTCACGCCATCGCTGGAACGCGAGCTGGAGTTCGTCATCTACCGCATGGTGCGGCGGCTCCTGGCCGCCGCCGGCCCGGCGTTGGCCGGCAAGCGGCTCGCCGTCGCGCCCGTCAGGACCGAGAGCTTCAGCGATCTCGCGCTGGATGATTTCATCCGCGCTTTCAACGAGGAGCGGCGCTCCCTTGCCCAGCGGGCCAACGGTTGGAAGGGCGTCGATGTCAACGAACAGGCCCTCGACATGGGGCCCGTGACCCTCATGGGAAAGAGCTTCGCGTCGCTCAGGGCGGCGCGCGATCATCTGCGGGTCCTCATGCGCGCGACGCGCGTGTCGGTCTCGGCGCAGTTTTCCAATGAGCTGACCAACCGCGTGGCCGAGGAGCTCAGGCGCCAAGGGGGGGCGGCCTTCGAGGTGAGCCTGAGCATGGACGACCGCCGCGAGATCGAGAACTTCATCGCCCGCGAGGGCCGCGTTGTCGAGGAGACGGGCACGATCGACCCGGCGACCATCGCCCAACTCAGGACCAAGGGCGGCGAAATCCTGTTGGCGGGGCGCTTCGCCTGCATGGACTACTGCTACGAGCTGAGCGGCTATTTGCTCGATATGACCACCGGGCAGCGCGTGGGCGCGCCGGCGGGCGGCGCCTTCGATGCGCGCCTGACGGAGGAGATCAAGAAAAGATTCTAGGAAGCGGCGGACGGGACCGAGAAGAAAGGAGCCACATCCCCATGGTACGCATTTTGACGATTGCGGCGGTGGCCGTGTGCATGCTGGGCTGCAGGACCTACAAGGGGCGGCTGATGGAGAAGGGCGAGGACGACTTGGTCGGCGCCCGAGCGGCCGGCACGGAGACCCACAGCCGCCTCATCGACGAGGCCCTGACGAAGCTCCTCACGCGGCACGAGGGCGAGGTGAAGAGCGCGCACGCGAAAGTCGCGTTCATCGACCTGGAGAACAAGTCCGCCGAGGAGCTGGGCGACTTCAGGGAGCAGATCATAGAGATCATCGAGACCGTGGTGGAGAACTCGAACCGCTATCGCATGATTTCCCGGCGTTTCGTTAAGACCGCCCTGAACGAGTGCCGCATCACGCCGGACCAGATCTTGCTTCCGAGATATCGGCGGCAGTTCGCGCAGGTGCTCGAGCAGCAGAACAACCCGGTGGATTTCGTCCTGTACGCCGTGCTGACCAGCGGCACGACGACGGGGGTCGCAAGCACGCAGCGCGACTATCTGCTCAGCATGGAGCTGATCAACGTCGTGACCGGCGATTTGGACAAGGAATCGGCGCGCGTGCGCAAGGAATACCAGAAGTAGGCGCGCACGGAAGCGCGGCATGGGCCGTCGTTTCGCCATCCTAGGCGCGCTTGCCGCCGGTGTGTGCGGCTGCGCGAGCTACGACGAGATCGTGGCGCCCGCGCGGGCGGCCTACGCCGCCGGCGACTACGCCGAGGCCGAGCGCGTGCTCGCCCCCTACGCCGACGAGAAAGGCAAGGATCAGCCGGCGTTTCTCTGCGAGCGCGCCCTGCCGCAGATCGCGCAGGGCAAGCTCGCGGAGGCCACCGAGGGGCTCAGGATCGCGCGGGATCAGTTCGATCTGCACGACCAGAAGCTGGCCACCGAGTGGATCGGCTCGCTGCTGGTGGATGACACCGTGATCGCCTATCCGGGCGAGGACTACGAGAAAATCCTGATCCGCGTGGTGCTCGCGCTGGTCGACCTGCTCGGGGCGCGCAAGGACGCGGCCGCCTATGCCAACCAGGTCATCCTGGAACGGCAGAGGATCATCGACCGCTCTCCCGAGATCGAGGGGCGGAAGATCAAGGCGGATTACAAGGACCTCGGCATCGGCCGATACCTTGTGGGTTTGCTGGCCGAGGAGGCCTTCAACCAGGGGGACGCGCGGCGCAACTATCGCGAGGTCGTCAAGCTCGAGCCGCAATTCGCGTACGGGCCGGAGGATCTTGCGCGGGCCGAGACGCGGGCGCCGTCGGAGAAGGGCGACGGCGTTCTGTATGTTTTCTGCCTGGTCGATCGGGGGCCGTTCAAGGTCCAAGTGGTGCACGAGCCCTCGACCGTGGCCATGCACTTGGTGTGGATCATGGGAAGCCTCATCGGGCAGAAGCTTGTCACCCCGTCGGTGGTGCCGGTCAGGGTTCCGGAACTCGTGTTCCCGGAGCGGACGATCGAGGACGTGGAGGTGGCGGTCTCCGGCGGTTTCTCGCGGACGACGAGCGAGCTGCTCAGCGTGGAGGCGGCGGCCAAGCAGGAGTTCGACAGCGTGCGGGATTGGATCGTAGCGAAGGCTTTTCTGCGCCGCCTCGTCAAGAAGGCCATCGTCGAGGCCGGCAAGCGCGTGATCCAGCACCAGCAGAAGAGCGACCGGCGGCGGATGTCCGATGCGCAGGTCGCGACCGAAGCGGGCGCGTTGGTTGTCGGCGCAATCCTGGAGGCGATGGAGGCGGCCGACACGCGTTGCTGGAGCCTGCTTCCCGCGTCCCTCCAGGCGGTGCGCTTGGAGCTTCCCGAGGGCGAGCATGCGATTCGGATCACGCCGCTCTGGCGCGGCCGCCCCGCAGGCAGTCCGGCGGAGGCGCGTGTAACGATCGAGGATGGGCGCAACTCCTATTGTCTAGCGATCTTCCCGACCGCGCGCGCCGTGCCCGCGGTGATCGCATCGCAACCGGTCTTCGGGTCGCAGGCGCCGTAGCCGAGGCGCTCGCCCGGTCTAGGAAGACGGTGGAGCGGGCGCGGGTGGTGCCGGAGCTGGAGCGGGCGCCGGAGCCGGAGCGGGCGCCGGGGCCGGAGCGGGCGCTGGGGCTGGAGCGGGCGCGGGTGGTGCCGGAGCTGGAGCGGGCGCCGGAGCCGGAGCGGGCGCCGGAGCCGGAGCGGGCGCCGGAGCCGGAGCGGGCGCCGGAGCTGGAGCGGGCGCCGGTGCCGGAGCGGGCGCCGGGGCCGGAGCGGGCGCCGGAGCCGGAGCAGGCGCCGGGGCTGGAGCGGGCGCGGGTGCTGGAGCAGGCGCCGGGGCTGGAGCGGGCGCCGGTGCCGGAGCGGGCGCCGGGGCCGGAGCGGGCGCCGG
>MWEK01000001.1 GCA_002070955.1 Planctomycetes bacterium ADurb.Bin069 | reverse complement strand
AGCGCTCATCTGTACCTGCGGGGCCCTCGGTGCGCCTCAGTCGTCCTGCCTGCAGCGCCACAGCGCAACCGCCTCCTTCCGGCAGGAGTTCCGCATCGGGGGGCGCGCCCTGGCTTCTCGCGGCTTTTTTGGATAGACTCTGGGCATCGCGCCCGAAACGGGCCGGGCGCCGGAAGGAGCAGCCGCATGGGAGCAGGTGGCGACGCGCGCGAAGCCGCGCCCCGGCTGGCCGGGACGACGGTGCTCTGCGTCAGGCGGGCCGATGCGGTGGCCATGGGTTCCGACGGCCAGGTGACCCTGGGCACGACGGTCGTCAAGCACAGCGCGGTCAAGGTCAGGCGGCTTGCCGACGGCAGAATCTTGGCGGGTTTCGCCGGCAGCGCGGCGGACTCCCTCAGCCTGCTGGAACGTTTTCAGGAGTGTCTCGCGGCCCACGGCAAGAACCTGCTCCGGGCGGCGGTGGAGCTTGCCAAACTGTGGCGCACCGACCGCATGCTCAGGCGGCTCGAATCGGTGCTGGCGGTGGCCGACAAGGACGTGTCGCTGCTTCTCTCCGGCACGGGCGACGTCATCGAGCCGGACGATGGCGTGATCGGGATCGGCTCGGGCGGCCCTTACGCGGCGGCGGCGGCCCGAGCGCTGCTGGGCAACACCGACCTTGCGGCCGCCGAGATCGTGCGCAAGAGCCTGGAAATCGCCGCCGATTTGTGCATCTACACCAACAACCGGATCGTCGTGGAGGAACTGCGGTCGTGCGCGCCCTGACGCCCAAACGCATCGTCGAGGAACTCAACAAGTACATCGTGGGCCAGGACCAGGCCAAGCGCATGGTCGCGATCGCCGTCCGGAACCGCTGGCGGCGCCAGCAGCTTGCCGCCGACATGCGCGAGGAGGTCCTGCCCAAGAACATTCTGATGATCGGCCCGACCGGCGTCGGCAAGACCGAGATCGCGCGGCGCCTGGCCCAGCTCGTCAAGGCGCCCTTCGTGAAGGTCGAGGCTTCCAAGTACACCGAGGTGGGCTACGTCGGCCGGGATGTGGAGACGATCATCCGCGATCTGGTGGAAATCGGCGTCGGCATGAGGAAGGCCGAGCTGCGCCGAGAGGTGGAAGCGCAGGCGCGGGAGCGGGCCGAGCGCCGCCTCGCCGACCTGCTGGTCAAGAAGGGCTGGAGCTCGGCCGCGGCCCTCGAGGCCGTGCGCAGCGGGGAGGCGGACGGGGAGGAAATCGAACTGGCGGTCCAGCAACAGGGCCCGCCCTTCATGAGCTTCCTCCCGGGCGGCATGGAACAGCTCGGCGTCGACATGCAGCAGATGCTCGGCCGGTTCATGCCCAAGAGCACGGCGCAGAAAACCGCGACCGTCGCCGAGGCGCGGCGTGTAATCGAGACCGAGGAGGCCGACAAGCTCATCGATGACGAGAAGGCGGTGGCGGAGGCGCTGGCCCTCGTCCAACAGTCGGGCATCGTGTTCCTGGACGAGATCGACAAGATCTGCGGCCCCGCGTCCCAGAGCGGACCCGACATTTCCCGCGAGGGCGTGCAGCGCGACCTGCTTCCCATTGTGGAGGGCAGCACCGTCAACACGCGCTACGGCATGGTGCGCACCGATCACATTCTCTTCATCGCCGCGGGCGCCTTCCACGTCTCCAAGGTGGGGGATCTGATCCCGGAGCTGCAGGGGCGGTTCCCGCTGCGGGTCGAGCTCGCGGACCTCGGCGAGGACGATCTGGTGCGCATCGTCAAGGAGCCCCGCAACGCCCTGCCCAAGCAGTACGCCGCCCTGCTCGCCACGGAGCGCGTCGATCTGACCTTCACCGACGACGGCTTGCGCGCCATCGCCGCCTTGGCGGCGGAGATCAACCGCGCGAGCCAGAACATCGGCGCGCGGCGGCTCTACACGATCTTCGAGAAGCTGCTGGAGGATGCGCTCTACAACGCGCCCGAAACCGACGAGCGCCGCATCGAGGTCGATGCCGCCTACGTCCGGACCAAGCTGGCCGGCATCGTCAAGGACGAAAGCCTCCGCCAGTTCGTCCTGTGAGGGGCGCCTTGCCGGGCCGCGCCGCGGGCGGATACAATCGCCGTTCCGGCCGCGCGCGCCGCGCGGCCGGAACGGGAGCAACGCCGCCGCCATGGAGAGCATCGACAACGCGCTGCACATCGGCCGAGTGCCGGTGCGCGCCATCGCCCGCGCCTACGGCACGCCGACCTACGTCTATGACGAGCAACGCATTCGCGCGAACTACGCGCGGGTGGTCGCCGCCTTCCGGGCGCACTACCCGGACTTCCGCCTCTACTACGCCATCAAGGCCAACGACAACCTGGCCATCGCCGCCATCGTGACGGGCGAGGGCGCGGGAATCGATGCGGCCAGCGTGAACGAAATCCTGCTCGCCAAGGAACTGGGCCTGGACGGCGAGCGCGTCATCTTCAGCGGCAACTACCTTTCGGACGAGGACATCGTCCTGGGGTTGGAAAGCGGCGTCACCTTCAACCTCGACGATCCGTCGCTGCTGCCGCGGGTGTTGCGCTTCGGCAAGCCGGACCTGATCTCCTTTCGCGTCAACCCGGGCTACGGCCGGAGCAACGTGGGGGACTTCGTCACCAACGCCGGCCCGAACGCCAAATTCGGCGTGCACCCGGATCAGGTGCTTGACGCCTATCGCGCCGCCCGGGACGCCGGCATCCGCCGCTTCGGCGTCCACATGATGCCGGGAAGCTGCGTGACCGACGCGGCCTATTTCCCCTTCGTGACGGGGCTCCTCATGGATATCGTGGGAAAGGTCGGCGTGACCCTCGGCATCGGCTTCGAATTCGTCGACATCGGCGGCGGCCTGGGGATTCCGTACCGGCCGGATGAGATGCCGCTGGATTTGGAGCGCGCGGCGCAGGCCGCGGTGGAGGTGTTCAGGGCCAAGATCGCCCAGTACCGCCTCGCGCCGCCGCGCCTGGTCTTGGAGCCGGGGCGCGCCATCGTGGGGGACGCCGGCTGGATCGTCGGCACCGTGCACTCGATCAAGCGCGGCTACGCGACGATCGTCGGGACCGACGTGAGCTTCAACGTGCTCGTCAGGCCCGCGCTGTACGGCGCTTATCACGGCATCCGCGTGGACGGCAAGGAGAACGGGCCGCGCGCGCGGTTCGGCCTGTGCGGGCAGTTGTGCGAGAACACCGACTACTGGGTGCGCGACCGGGAATTGCCCGCGGACATCGCCGAGGGCGACATCATCGTGGTGGAAAACGCCGGCGCCTACGGCTACGCCATGAGCTTCAGGTACAACGGCCGGCTCAGGCCCGCCGAGGTGCTCGTCAACGGCGCGACGCACGAGCTGATCCGGGCCCGCGAAGGTTTCGAGGACATGACGCGCGGCGTGCGCATCCCCGCCCGGCTGAGGTAGCGGCCGCAGGGGGGGCCGTTACGGCTCGCCGACGATCGCCCCCTTGACGCTGAGCCCGAGAGGCAGCGTGTCGCCGAACACCCGGCGCTCCTGCTGCGCCGAGAGCGACGTGACGCGGAAGAGGCTCTCCGCCAGCTCGGCGCCGCCTTTCGCGCGCGCCGCGCGCGCGGCGATCTCCTCCCTGAGCTCCTCGGGAAGGTCGCGGCCGCGGTCCCCCGTGAAGCGTGCCATGTGGATGAGGGCCGGCTCGGGCGCGAAGCCCTTCGGCCACCTCAGGGCGAGGAGGCGGCCGATCCACTTGGCCGCCGTCTTGGGCGGCACGACGGTGTCGACGGGCGCATAAAGGGGCTCGCGCGCGGCGATGCGCGCCAGGGCGAAGAGCTCGCCCGGCTGGGCGGCGCCTCCCTCGATGCGGCTGAGCAGAGCCGCGCCGAGCTCCTCGCGCTTCTGCGCGGGCAGAAGCTCGAGCGCCGCGGCGGCGCGCCACATCTCGGCCGCCTCGTGGGCGGTGGGCGTCTCGCCGCGCCCTTTCAAGAGACGCGCGGCCAGGTGCGCGTAAACCTCCTGCTGCTTCTCCTCGTCCAAACCGCCCGCCGCGCGGCGCCAGAGGATCCACCACTCGATGCGGCTCTCGGCCTTGGCGGGAAAACGCGGGCCCTTGGCGAACAAAGGCCAGAGCCGGCCCGCGCGCCAGGCATCGAGCGGATCGCCGCAGCCGGGCCGCAGCAGATAGCCGCACAGGTTGAGCCAGCGGCCCTCGTGCGTGGGCGAGCGCTCGCGGCCTTCCGGCGCCGCCATCAGCACGTCCCACAGGGGTCTGAGGAGTCCGAGCGGCCAGCGCTCGCGCTCGAGGGCCGTGCGGCGCTCGAGCGCCGCGACGACCGCGCGCGGATCGAGCGTGCCCTGCGGTCCGAAGCAGGCGCGCAAGACGCCGCCCGCCGCGTCGATGGCATCGTGCGGAACGGTCTCCGTGGGGTCGGCGCCGCGCGGCGGCGGTCCTTCGCCCTCGGCGTCCACCGCAAACTCGAGGCGCCACCGGTGGCCGGCTTGCGGCGTCTCGCACCACAGGTCGAGCGTCCCGATCTCCGTCAGCTCCACGCGCACCGTGACGGGCACCCGCACGCCGGCGCCCTTGCGGCCGTAGCGCAGAATGGTGCGGACGGGCGGGAGCGCCGTCAGCTCCTTCGGATCGACGAAGACGCCGGGCACGTCGTCGCGGGCGGTGGCGCCGTACACGGTGAAGCTGGCCGGACTGTTGGCGGCGACCTGGAAGGTCTCCGTCGACGCGTAGCTCCCCGCGCCTTCCTCGGCGGCGCCGCGCGGCATGACGCAAAGGGCTTTCTCGCCGTGCTCGGTCGCAACGCCGATGTAGTAGGCGCGCGGGCTTCCCGCGCGGATCGCGAGGCCGAGCCCGTGACGCGCCCGGCCGAAGTACGCGGCGCCGCAGGCCACGGCGAGAAACGGCCGGTCGGCGGGCAGGAGCGTAACCTCCCGGCCGGTGATGCGGCCGACCGCCGCGGCCACCGCTTCCTGGAGGATCGCGGGCACCAAGACGCCGCCGTTCAATAGCAGCCGCCGGGGCGCCGCCGACTCGTCCGCCGCATGGCGTCGCAGGAACGCCGCGATGTGGCGCATGATGGCCTCGTCGCGCGCGAAGGGAAGACCGAACTCGCCGGCGTTCTCGGCGGCATCACCGGCGTCCTCTTCGGGCGCCTCCCTGAGGTCTCCGGCCGGGAAAAAGCGCTCGAGGATGAAACCGACGACCTCATCCCGGCTCAGCGTAACCGTGCGCGTCGCCCCGACCACGCTCCTGCCGCGGCCGTGGATCGTGACCGGCAGCGAGGCCGGCCCGTCCTTCGCCAGGAGTCGTTCCTTCGCTTCGCGGGCCTGGGCGAGAAGCGTGCTGAAGGTGGCTAGGTCGAGGGTACCGGCGCCGAGCCTGGACTCGCACAGACGCGCCAGCGCCAGATCCATGTTGTCGCCGCCGAGCAGAATGTGGTCGCCGACGGCGCGGCGCGTGAAGACCGGCCCCACCCGCCCCTGGGAGACGCCGATCAGGCTCAGGTCGGTGGTGCCGCCGCCGACATCGCACACTAGCACGGTTTCCCCGGGGGCGAGCTGCTCCCGCCAGGCGTCCTCATGGAGCGCCAGGTAGGCGTAGAACGCGGCCTGCGGCTCCTCCAACAGACGCACGTTCTGGAGCTTGGCGATCTTGGCGGCGGCCAGGGTCAAGTGGCGCGCGATCTCGTCGAACGACGCGGGCACCGTGAGAATGAGCTCCTGCTCCTCCAGCGGCGCGTGCCGCATGGCGTGGTTCCAGGCGTCGCGGATGTGGGTGAGATACGCGGCCTGCACCGCCACGGGCGAGCGTTTGGGAACGTCGTCCTCGGCGCCCCACGGCAGAATGGGCTGCGTCCTGCGCACGCGGCCGTGGCAGAGCCAGCTCTTGGCCGACGAGATCAGGCGGCCGGGCGCCCTGCCGCCGAGGAGGCGCGCGAGGGCGCCCACGGCGAAGTCCCGGTCCCGCGCCCAGGGCAGATCGAGGCCGCCCGCCGGAATTTCGGGGCCGGCGGCAAGGTACATGAACGAAGGGAGCAGCGGCTCGCTCTTGACGACGCCGGGCTCAAGGAGCTGCTGGATCGGGAAGACGGCGACGGGCATGCTCTCCTTAGCCGTATCGGCGTACGCCAGAGCGCAGTTCGTCGTGCCGAGGTCGAGGCCGACGATGTAACGGGCCTTCGTAGCCGCCATTTACGTGACCTCGACCTCGGCCGGGGCAATGAGGTTCGGGTCGCGTCCCTGGGCCACCGGCGGGAGCGCCACCGCCACGGCTTTCCAACCGGGGTGAAGCAGAACGCCGCGCAGGGGCGGTTTGGCGCCGAGGTTGCCCTCGACGGCGATGGCGAGGGCATCGAAGCCCGGGGGCACCGTGACGGGAGACCGCTCGCGACCCTCGATGATGGCGGCGAGCGTGACGACCTTGTCCAGCGCGCGCCGGCAGCTCCGGTGCATCGAGCGCGCGGCTGCGCCGACCTGGGCATCGTCGTAGTCGTCGATGTCTTCCCGCAGGAAATCGACCAGGCGCCCTTCCTGCTGGAGGCAAGCCAGCAGGCGCACGGCGCCCTCGGCTAGAATGTCCTCCTTGCGCCGGTCTTCGAGATCCCGCACGCGGGCTCTGAAGGCCGCGTCCTTGAGGCAACGTCTGAAGATCCGCCACGCTTCACGCCAACGTCCCACGAGAGCCTCCTTGCGCGCGCGCCCGCGGAGCCGGTGCGAACGGCGGCGCGTCGCGGGCGTGGACAGGGCCATTCTAACCCGGGACGGATCGGGATTCAAAGGAGGGATTCGCGCGGCGGGACGCCTCGGGAGCCATGGCGGGTCATTGGCCATTCGGCTCCGGCGCAAGGGCGTGCGCCGCCGCGCGAATAGTATGATGAGTTTATGGAAACTGAGGCTTGTCTAGGAGTCCAGGAAGCCCTCCAACCGCCGGCTTCTCACCGGGTGCTTGAGCTTGCGGAGGGCGCGGATCTCGATCTGGCGGATGCGTTCGCGCGTCACCTTGAACTTGCGGCCGAGCTCCTCGAGGGTGAAACCGTTGTCGCGGCCGATGCCGTAGCGCAGCTTGATGACCTCGCGCTCCCTGAGGCTCAGGCCGCGGAGCACGTTCTCGACGCGGTCCTTGAGCATGGCGTAGTTGATATTAAAATCCGGTTCGATCGTTTCCTTGTCCTCGATGAAGTCCCCGAAGCTGCCGTCATCCTCGTCGCCCAGCGGGTTGGAAAGGGAGATCGGCGGCTTGGAGAGCTTGATCATCTTGCGCACATCGTCCTCGGCCAGGCCGATGCTGGCGGCCAATTCCTTGAGGTTGGGCGCGTTGCCGTTCTCGGCGGCGTACTCCCGCGCCACGGCGCCGAGGCGGCCCATCGTCTCGGCCATGTAGACCGGCAGCCGGATCATCCGCGACTTCTCGGCAATGGCGCGGGAGATCGCCTGCCGGATCCACCAGGTGGCGTAGGTGCTGAATTTGTAGCCCTTGCGATACTCGAACTTCTCGCAGGCGCGCATGAGCCCCGTGTTCCCCTCCTGGATCAGGTCGAGGAAGGACAGGCCGCGCCGTCGGTAGCGCTTGGCGACGCTGACGACGAGGCGCAGGTTGCCCGACGAGAGCTTGGCCTTGGCCGCGTTGTAGCGTTGGATCTGGGCCATGATGTCGTCGGCCCGCGCAATGAAGCCGCGGAGCGGCTCGTAGGCCGCCTCCTGGAAGCGCACATCGCGGGTGGCGCGCCCGGACCGGCGCCGCTCACCCTCCAAGGAGCGGGCGAGCTTCATGATGTCGTCGGCCCACCGGCAGAGGTACAGCGGTTTCACGCCGAGTTGGTCGATGATGCGCGCGCCGCGGACCAGGCGCTTCTGCATCCTCGCCGCGGCCTGCAAGCGGCTGCGCTTGGCGCCGGCGCCGAGCGACGCGAAGTCGCCGTCGCTGCGGGTGATATTTCGTTTGAGAAGGCGCACGCAGCGCTTGAGGACTTCCAGGAAGCGGTGGCGCTCGCCTTTCTGGTTCAAGTTGATGTCGAGGGCCTTTTCGATCAGGACCTCCTTCTCGCGCACCAGTTCCAGCAGCTCGACGGCTCGGACGTGGCCCAGACGGGTTTGATACACCAAGTCCCGCAGCCTGGTGCGGGAGTCCTCGATTTCCTTGGCCAGGGAAACCTCCTCCTCCCGTGACAGAAGCGGAATCGTCGCCATCTGCGAGAAGTACATGCGGATGGGGTCGTCCAGCTTGCGGCGCTCCAATTCCTCCTGCGCGCCCTCATCAGGCTCCAGTTCCTCATCGCAGGCGGCGTCCGCCGCCGCGGCGCCGACGAAGGGATCCTCGGTCACCGCGATGCCGCGGGTGCTGAGAAACGCTAGGATCTCCTCGAATTCCTGCTCATTCACGGATTCGGGCAAGAGCGCGGACAGCTCGTCGTACGACACCGACCGCTTGCCTGATAGAAGCCGCAGCAGCCGGGCGTGCGTGGCGTTGAGCGTGTTCACCGGAGCCTCCTTTGCGCAGCTGAGTCGCAGGGAGAGCAAGCAAAAACCGGGCCGGTATTGAAATCACGGCCTCGGATCCGCAAACTACCTTTCAGAGCGAGGCTTCCGACGGATTCAAGTACTTGTGGGACGCGAGACTTAGGCCTGATGTGTGACCTGTAGGTCACATTTTTTTCGAATCTGTGACGCCAGGCTGACTATCTCGAAAGTTGTACCGGCCTTTGACAGTTGAGACGGAAGCCGCCACGCGGGTGGGGAGAGGGGTCGGTACGTTGCGCGCGACTATGTGCGCGATACGAAGCCGCCACGCGGGTGGGGAGAGGGGCCGTCAGTCGGAGATGCCCCTGCCCTCGCCTTCGGCGGGGAGATCGACCTCGCAGACGCCGGACCACTGCCACGACTTGCCGTCGTAGATGGCCATGACGAGGTAGCATGGCTCGGGAACGGATGTCCCGGAAAGCTCCATGAGCGCCGCGCGGCTCAGATGAAAGTAGATGTAGGGGGAATCCTCCGGCCAGGGCGCGGAATGCGTGTCTGCGCTGCGGGGGAAGATCTTGAGCGGCTCCGGCCCGACCGGCGCGCGCAAATCCCACGGCGGGGCCTGGGTGACATAGCCCTCGATCCTCCTGCTCCGGACGTTTTCGCGGCCGGCGAACACGGCAATCCGGTAGTCCGCCAGGCGGGCGGCCTCCGGCGCGCCGGCTTCCAAGCGCAGGCGGACGCCGTCGACCTTGCGGGCGTCGATCTGAATTCGAGGATTCAACACGTTGATGACCAGTCTGAGTTCGGCCAGCGCGGTCGCCTCGATCCCAGCGTCGGGGACCGCGTCGTACAGCGTGAAGAAGAGTCGGTTGGGTCCGTTCGGGAGGAGCCGCGTGCCGATGACCATCGTGAAGCAGGCCGCGCTCTTGCCCACGGGGGCGGGACAGGATTCGCGCACGGCTCGGCCGCGCTCGATTCCGAGGCGGTCGGTGCACACGACGGCCTCGCCGTAGTTGCTGCGTAAGGTCACGATCACGTCGCGCGCCAAGAAGCCGCGATCGAGGATGTCGCCGTCGGTCGGGCTCGCGACGGAGTAGACGACGGGCGCGCCGTTGATGAGGATCAGCTTGAAGTCGACATCGCCGGCCGGGCCCTGCTGCGCCGGCGCGGGCACGCACAGAAATCCCGCTGCCGCGCAACAGAGCGCAAAAATCCGTGCGGTCACACTGGTTCTACTCATAAAGGGCACCGAACATGGGCAATTGTAGCCCGGGGAGCGGGGAAAGCAAAGTAATTTCCAGGGAGCGGCCGCGTGAGCCGCGGGCTTCCAGCGGGATCGGCGCTCCGGCGGGGATCAGCTCTTGGCGGCGCGCAGCGCGACGACCGCCTTGGCGAGCTGCGATTTTTTTCTGGCCGCGGTGTTCGGGTGCAGAATGCGGCGCTTGGCGATCTTGTCCAGCTTACTCTGGGCGCGTTTGAGTTCCGTTTCGGCAAGCGCGCGGTCGCCGGCCTCGACCGCGGCCAAGACGCGCTTTGCCAGCGTCTTGGTCTCGGCCTTGCCCGCGCGGTTCTGCAGCCTGCGCCTCGCGTTCTGGCGGACTCTCTTTTTCGCTGAAGGGGTGTGTGGCATGGTCTGTCTCTCGCGTCTCTTCCGGGATCCGGCCGGGACGGCGCCCCGCGCCGGACTGCAAGGGGGCTATTGTGGGGGGTTCGGCGAGCGCTGTCAAGGGCGTCAGGGAAGCGCCGATTGCGACGGGTGTCTTCGGCGCCCGCCCGGCCAATCGGAAGGGGGGAAGCCGAACGGCGCGCAGGCGCGCTAGACCTTCTCCTTATTCCGGTACTCGACCACCTTGTCGCTGACATCGCGGAAGCGGATATCCACGGCCAGGATCTGCTCCATCGTGGAGCGGGCCAGCGTGAAATCGCCCTTGAGCGCATGGGTTTCCGCGAGGGCGTAGCGAATATCCTTGGCCAGGGAGGAATTCGCATCGGAAATCTGGTGGAGCGTCTTCTGAAACTCGTCGATTGCGAGGTCGTACAGGCCTTTAGCCTTGAAGCAGCGCCCGAGATTGGCGTGGGACAGGGTGGCCAGACGCGGGTCGACGAGCGCCTTCTGAAACTGCTCGATGGCTTCGTCCACGCGGTCCTTCTTCAGAAGGACATCGCCGTAGCGCGCTTTCAGTCCGCAGTCGGTCGGATGCATGCGGACCCGCCGCTCGAGGAGCACGACCAGAAAGTCCTCGAACTCCTCGTTCGCCTTGGCTATCTGCGCCTGGAGGTCCGCATCATCCGGCGCGTCCTTGAGCTTGATCTTGAGCTCCTCGATCCGATCGGAATAGATGTACTCCTGAAGCTCCGCGAGCCGCTCCTGCGCCACCAGATCGTTGGGGTCCAGCTCCAGGAGCCGCTTGTACTGCGCCTCCGCATCGACGTACTGTTTGAGACGGCGGTACAAGTCGCCGAGCTGCCGGATGAGGCGCTTCTCCTCGGGGGCTTTCGCGATCTTCTCCTTGGTGCGCTCGATGGCGCGCCGCGCATCGTCGTCGGTGCGGATGATGGCCTGCTCTTCCTCGAGCTTCTTGGCCTCGTCGGCGCTGGCGAGCAGATCGGTGAAGTCGCCCTTCCCGCTCTTCTTGCGGTCCTCGGCGCTTTTCATCATCGTCTGAGCCGAGAGATCGCGGATCGCCTTGCCCGCTTCCTTGTCCTCGGGCTTGTAGCGTTTGACCTTTTCCCAGCACGCGATCGCCTTCTGCGGGTCGATCGGCCCGTAGAGGATGCCGAGCTGGCGCCAGGTCTCCACCTGGCCCGGATCCAGTTCGACGATCTGTAGGAGGACCGCGATGGCGGCCTCGGTGCCGTTCTCCAGGGAGCGCAGCGCCTGGGCGAGCACCGTCAGCATGCCCACGTTTTGCGGGGCGTGCCTGAGGTAGTTTTCGATCTCGACGATCTGCTCCTCCCACTTCTTGGCCAAGCCGAGCTTCTTCACGGCCCACTGCGTCTTCAGCGTGACCAAGCCGGTCTTCAAATCGCCCTTGGGGTTGCCGCCCTTCTCCTGGACGGCGAGGATCTCGGTGTTGCGCAGGCGCTTGCGCTGCTCCACGTTCAACGGGTCGAGCTTGAGACCCTGCAGCAGCAGCTCGATCGCGTAGTCGAAATTGCGCCGCTTGATGGCTTGCTCCGCCTTCGAGAAAAGGTTGTCTGCCGCTCGAGACATGGTCTGCTGCTCCGCTTAGCCTGAGCACCCCAACGATACGCCGTCGATTGTAGCACCGCGCCCCGGGCGCGTCAACGCGCGCGCATCGGGCGTCGGTCTCGGTCGCAACCTCGAAGGCGGCGCGGATTCCGCGGGCCCCGCATTGTGTCGCGGACTCATTCTACTATACTAAGTTGAGTTCCGCCGCTTGGCAATGGCCGCGCGGGGCGGCGACACGGGTCCGGCGGCGAAAGGACGGTGAGCCCATGACACGAGACATGAAACTGACGTACTACCCCGACCCCGTGCTGCGGCGGCGGGCCAAGAATATCACCGAGTTCACGCCTGAGCTGTCCGCGCGGGTGGAGAAGATGTTCGCGCTCATGGAGGAAGAGGGCGGCATCGGGTTGGCCGCGCCCCAGGCCGGCTGGAGCGCGCGGGTTTTCGTGACGCGCATCCCGGCGGGGCAGGTGGAGGGGCCCCCGCGCGCCTACGTCAACCCCGTGATCGTCACGGCCGAAGGCAGCGAGGAGGGCGAGGAAGGCTGCCTGTCCTTCCCCGACATTCGCGCCGGCATCGTGCGCCACACCCGCGTCGTTCTGCGCGCCCAGGATCGCGACGGTCGGGCCTTCGAGGAGGAGGCCACGGGCCTAGGGGCGCGCTGCTGGGAACACGAGGTCGACCACCTGGACGGCATCCTTTTCATCACGCGCTTCAAGGCGGGCGATCTTCTCCAGGCCAAGGCGAAGCTGCTGGAACTGGAGGAGAAATACGCGGCGCGGTCTCGGACGTGGAGGAAGGCGCGCAGGTGACCGGTCCCGATCCGCTGCCGCCCTGGCCGCGCCCCCCCGGGGCCGTGGTCGCCGTGGGGCTCTTCGACGGCGTGCATCGCGGGCACGCGTTTCTCCTGGAAACGCTCAAGGCCTGGGCCGCGGAGCGCGGCGCGGCGCCCGTCGCCGTGACGTTCGATCCCCACCCCGAGGAAATCCTAAGCGGGGCCGCGCCGCCGCTGGTGGCAAGTCCCGCGCGGCGCGTCGAGCTCATCCGGGCGCTGGGTGTGTCGCGCGTGTGGCTGTTTCCCCTGACGCGCGGGGTCATGGCGCTCACGGCGCGGGAGTTCGCGGCGCGCTACGTGCGCGGAGCCCTCGGCGGCCAAGGGCTGCTCATGGGCTTCGACAACCGCCTCGGGAGCGATCGCGCGGATTGCGCGGCGCTAGGCGCCGCGGCGGCGGGCCTCGGCATCGAGGTGCGGGTTTGTCCCCCGTATCTGGTGGAAGGCGAACCGGTGTCCAGCACGGCGGTGCGCAAGGCGATCATCGCCGGCGATTTAGCCGCCGCGGAGAGACTGCTCGGGCGGCGCGTGAGCGTCATGGGGCGCGTCGTCCGCGGCCGGAGAATCGGCCGGTTGTTGGGGTTTCCCACGGCTAACCTCCAGACCGCGGGCCTGGCGGTGGTGCCGTGCGGCATCTACGCCGCGGAGGTGACGCTGGAGGGGCGCACGCTGCGCGCGGCGATGAGCGTGGGGAGCGGACCGACGGCGCGTCCCGCGGACATCGCCCCGGGAACGGGTCCGTACGCCGCCGCGGAGCATACGGTGGAGGTGCACATCATCGGCTACGACGGGGACTTGACGGGCAAGGAGATCGAGGCCCGCGTCGTGCGCAAACTCAGAGAGGAGCGCCGGTTTCCGGACTACGCGACGCTGGTCGCGCAGATCAAGAAGGACATCGCCGCGATCGAGACGGGCGCGGAGCCGGGGGAGGCAACCTAGGCAGGGCGCCGGAAACTCCGCGTTCTCCGCCTCCCCTCAGTATTCAACGGGCCTGGAGGGCGCTTTCGGGGCCGGCTGCCCCGCGGCGGGCGAAGGCTTCTTCAGGCCCGCCTCCACAAGGAGCTCTTCGGGAACATCCACGTTCTGCCTCTGCAGCTCTTCGAGCGCCCATTTCTGGTCGAGGATGCCCTCGATCTTCAGTTTCTTCACAATGAACATGGTGTTGTTCCAGGACACTGCCACGCGACCGGAGGGATAGACGCCGGGCGATTTGGCCTTGATCTTCTCGATTTTCGAAACCACCTCGCCGCCGAAGGTCGCGGTCAGGGTGCCGGTCTCCTGGCCTTCGGGCCAGGCAAGCTCCAGCTCCCAATCCTGCATCTCCTTTTTGACCCAGTCCTTGGGCGCCTTCGTCATGGCGCCGGGAACCGTGGTCGGCGCGCCCGGCGTGAAGCCGAAGACCTCGCTCACCCGCCCCAGAATCGCGCCGTACTTCGAACCGTAGGCGTTCCCGTTCTTGTCGCTCATGATCTGCAGCACGGCGAAGGGATTGCCGGCGGTCACCAGTCCCATATCCAGGCTCATGGACACGCGCACCTCGCGCACGAACTGAGGCTTAACGAAGACGCAGGCCATGGGGCCGCCCACCTCGAAGGCCATCGGGACCGGCACGCCCGCTTCGCTCCGGGTGAACTCGAGCTTCGAATTCCGGGTGCCTCGCTTCGTCGCGTCCTTCTTTAGCTCGGCGCCGTTGGAGTAGTCGATCAGGACTTTGCCGCCCGAGAACTCCGACAGGCCGCTGAAGAGCTTGTCCTTGTGTTGGTCCAGGAAGGCCCACACGCCCGCGGCGCCCGACGGCGCCGGCGGCTCATCGCTCCTGGACAGGCCGGCGTCGCCCGGCTCGTCCGTGGGCACTTCGAGGGGCGCGTCGGTGTCCGGGCCCGCCCGCGGCCCCACGGCCGCCGTGCCCGCCGCCGCCTCGGCCGCCCGCGCCTCGTTGATCATCTGGACGACCATTCGAAAATCCTCTTTGGCGCTCCGGTACTCGTTCACCGCTTCGTCGAACCGGCCTTCCTCGAAGACGCGATCGCCGTTCCGCAGCCTGTCGGCCGCCGCTCCGAAATCGACCGGATTGGTCTTGTCGGCCTCCAATTCCTCCGCCTTCCGCTTCTCCTCGAGCGCGAGCTTCTTCTCCTCCTCGGCGAGCTGCTTCTCTCTTTCCAGCTTCTTGGCCGCCTCGGCGGCTTCCTTGGCCTCTGCGACGACGTCGTCGAGGTCCTGCTTGGCCGCCTTCAGGGTGCGGAGCGCCGTGGCGGGGGATTCCTTGAGGGCTTCCTCGGCGCTCTTGAGCTTCGCGACGGCGGCGGCGTAGGACTGCGCGGCCGCCTTGTCGGCGCCGGCGTCCCTGGCTTGCCTCTGGAGCGAGGCGACCTCCTTCATGAGCGCGGTGTATTCATCCACCGACTTTTTGCCTCGCTTGGACTCGGCGATGGATTCCGTGTACTTGCCCCGGGCCCTGTCGAAACGCTGCTTGGCGGCCTTGGCGTCATCGGCCCCGGCCTGCTCCTCGCCCTCGGCGAAGAGCCGTTCGGCCTCGTTCCATGCCTTGGGGGCGTAAGCGGCGGCGTTCTCCGCCTCGGCTTCGCCCTTGGCCTTCTCCGCCGCGGCGCGCGCCCGGTCGAGCACGCCCGCCTTGGCATCCTGCTGCGGCGTCTTGTCCTTGCCCCCGCCGCCGCAGGACCACAGGAGTGCCAGGGCCAACGCCGCCGCGCATGTGCGCATCCATGGCTGGTTCATTGAATCCACCTCACCAGGCAAACGTTCCGGACTTCAGGTCGACAGGACGGCCGCTCGCTCCCGCGGGTCGCGTGGGGAAAAGCACGTCCGGCTCGTGCCGTCCCGCCGGTGACCGGCGGACGCACCGCGGATCGGCACTTCGATTATAGTTGAATCCGGCCGCCGGGCAAGGTGAAACTGCGCGGCGCTTGACTTCCGGCCGAGCATGAGCGAAGCTTGACGATTCGCCGCAGGCGCGCGCCGGCCGGAAGCCGGCTGCGGCCGGGAGGTGCGCAGGTTGACGACGCGACGGACCGTGGTGACTCTGGACGGGCCCGCGGGCAGCGGCAAAACGGTGTGTGGGCACGGCGCCGCCGTGCGTCTGGGCGCCGCTTTCGTCTCGTCGGGGCAGTGCTACCGCGCGGTCGCGTATCTGGCGATGCGCGGCGGCGCGGCGCCGTCCGACGCCGAGGCCATGGCCCGCGCCGCCGGAGGTTTGCGCATCGAGTTCGTGACGACGCCCGCCTCGGTTCGCGTGCTGGTGGGCGGCGAAGATCTGACGACGGCCTTGAAGGCGCCGGAGGTGACGGCCCAAACGCGCCACGCCGCCGAGAATGCCCGCGTGCGCGAACTCATTGGAGGCCACCTGCGGCGCATGGCGGAGGAGCGCGACATCGTCGCCGAGGGCCGCGACATGGGGACGGTGGTCTTCCCCCATGCGCCCTTCAAGTTCTTCCTCCGGGCCGGCCTGGCGCGCCGGGCGGATCGGCGGCGGAGGGAATTGGCCGCGCTGGGCATCGACCTGCCCGCTGAGCGGCTGGAGGCGGAGATCGCGGCGCGCGATCTCCGGGATGCCACGCGCGAGCTGTGTCCGCTGAAGGTCCCCGCGGACGCCGTTGTGATCGATACCGACGATCTGTCGGTGGAGGACGTGGTGGACCGCATCGTGAGGATCGTGCGGGGCGATGGAGAGTGAGCGGCGCGCGCGCGGCGGCGAGGCGGAGTTCGAGGTCCGCGATCCGGCGGGGCCGAACTGCCTGTACAAGAGCTGCCACGCGGTCTGCGCGGCGGTGATGTATTCGTACTTCGGCCTGCGGGTGCGCGGCCGAGGCCGGGTCCCGCGCCGCGGCGGGGCGGTCATCGCCTCGAACCACGTGAGTTTCATGGATCCGGTCGCCGTCGGCATCGCCGCGCCGCGGCCCATCGCTTTTCTCGCCCGGCATTCGCTCTACCGTTCGCGGGGGTTCGGACGGCTGATTCTGGGCTTGAATGCGTACCCGCTCCCGCGGGAGAACGTGAGCACGGGGGCGATCAAGCGCGCCCTGAAGCTCCTCGAAGCGGGCTGGGCGATCCTCGTGTTTCCGGAAGGCACGCGTTCGCCCGACGGCGCCTTGAAACCCTTTCGCGGCGGGCTGGCGTTCCTTGCCGCCAAGGCCCGCGTTCCGGTAATCCCGGCGGCGGTCAAGGGCGCCTTCGAGGCCTGGCCGCGCGGCCGGCTTTTCCCGCGGCCGGGCAAAGTCACGGTCGCCTTCGGCCCGCTTATCTTGTACGATGACATCCACGATACTTATGATAGTTTCACGGCGCGTGTCGCCGGGGCGGTCGCCGCCCTGGCGGGCCAGGCGCCGGCGTCGCCGGGGACGGCACCCGGCGCGGCACGGTCGTGAGAACGGCGGCAGGGTTCATGGAAAGGTCCGCCGCTTGCCAGGACAACCCGGCGGACGGAAGCACAGGGCATTGATTGTTGGTTTGGTATGTCGAGTAACAAACTGCTGAGGGAACTGGACGTTGATGCGGGCGCTCTCGATCGCGAGGTCGCCGCGGTGTTCGAAAGCGTCGCGCAGGACGATGTGCAGAGAATCTACCATGAGTCCGTGCAGGATTTCTCCGCCGAGACGATCCTGAACGGCAAGGTCGTCAACGTCATCAACAACGAGGTCATCGTCGACGTCGGGTACAAGTCCGAGGGAATCATCCCGCTGGACCAGTTCGACGCGGAGTCCCCGCCGAAGCCCGGCGACCAGATCGAGGTTCTGCTGGAGTCCGTGGAGGACGAATCGGGGCTCATCGTGCTGTCGCGGCGCAAGGCCGCGCGCATCCGCGGCTGGGAGCGCGTCATCAGCACGCACAAGGAAGGCGATGTGGTCAAGGGCAAGGTGGTGCGGAAGATCAAGGGCGGGCTGCTCGTCGACATCGGCGTGCCGGTGTTCCTGCCCGCCTCGCAGGTCGGCATCCGCCGCGCCGGCGACATCGGCGATGTCATCGGCCAGGAGGTGGAGTGCAAAATCATCAAGATCGATGAGAACCGCATGAACATCGTCGTAAGCCGCAGGAAACTCCTGGAGGAGCGGCGTGAGGACGCCAAGCGGCGGCTCCTGGCGGAGATCGAAGTCAACCAGCTTCGCAAGGGCGTGGTGAAGAACATCGCCGAGTTCGGCGCCTTCGTCGATCTGGGCGGCATCGACGGCCTGCTTCATATCACGGACATGAGCTGGGGCCGCGTGGGGCATCCCTCCGAGCTCCTGCAGTTGGAGCAGGAGCTCGAGGTCATGGTCCTGAAAGTCGACAAGGACAAGGAGCGCATTTCGCTCGGCCTCAAGCAGAAGACCGAGAGCCCCTGGGCCAGGATCGATGCGCGCTTCCCGGTGGGCTCCAAGACCACCGGCAAGGTGGTCAGCGTGCTCCCGTACGGCGCCTTCGTCGAGATCACCCCGGGAGTCGAGGGCCTGGTCCATATCTCCGAGATGTCGTGGACCAAACGCATCAACCACCCGAGCGCCATCGTGAAGGTCGGCGACGAGGTGGAGGTCGTGGTCCTGGAGATCAAGAAGGACAAGCAGGAGATCAGCCTGGGCATCAAGCAGACCGATGTGAACCCCTGGTCCCTCGTGGCGGAGAAGTATCCCGTGGATACGGTCATCGAAGGCCGGGTGCGCAACCTCACCAACTACGGCGCGTTCGTCGAGCTGGAGGAGGGCATCGACGGCCTCCTGCACGTCTCCGACATGTCCTGGACCCGCAAAATCACGCACCCCAGCGAGGTGTTGAAGAAGGGCGACATCGTGCGGGCCACGGTCCTCTCGGTGGACCAGGAGCGCAAGCGCGTCGCCCTCGGCATGAAGCAGATGGTCGAGGACCCGTGGCTGCGGGACATTCCCGACCGATATCAGGTCGGCCACCTGGTGGAGGGCGAAGTCACCAAGATCACCAATTTCGGCGTGTTCGTGCGCCTGGAGCCGGAGCTCGAAGGCCTGCTGCACATCTCCGAGCTGGCCGACCACAAGGTCGGCTCGCCGGAAGAGGTGGTCAAGGTCGGGGAGAAGAAGATCCTGAAGATCATCCGCGTCGACCAGAGCGACCGGAAGATCGGACTCAGCCTCAAGGAAGTCTCCGAGGAGGATCTCGTTGCCCGCGACCACGAGCTCACGCGCATGCGGGCCACCAGCGAGGCCGCCGAGGCGGCCCAGGCCGCCATGCAAGCCGCCGAGCCGCACACGTCCTTCGGGGCGGCGTTGGAGGCCGCGCGGCGCGTCGCGGAGAACGGCATGGACCCGGAGGAGGGCGCCGAAGCCGCGGAGGCGCAGGATGCCGGGGCGGAGGCCGCGGAGGCAGGCGAGGCCGGCGGCGGAGAGCCGTAGCCGCGGGAGGTTTTCCGGCCCGGCCCGCCCATGAGAAGGTCCGGAATGCGCATGACTGCGGGTACGCAGGCTGCCTCGCGGGGGCGAAGGTCGTTGGCGTGCGCGGCCCTGCTGCTGTGCGGGGGATGGGGAGGCGCCGCTCCGGCCGGCGCCGTCCGCGCCGAGATCGCCGATCTGCTCGCCGCGACGGCATCGGCGGATGCGGCGGCGGCGCGGCGCGCCGAGGGGCGGTTGTCCGCGCTGGCCTTGCGGGCGCCGGAGGTCTTCCGCGAGGAAATGATCCGCCGGCGCCGCGAGGAAGCCCTCATGGCGGCGATGCTTGGCGAGGGCGCGTACGCCAAGCCCGTGAGCCTGTTTTTCGCCGAGAGGCTCGCCGCGGCCCAGCGCGCCCTTGACGAAGGCCGCGCCGCCGAGGCGCGCGCGCTGTGCGAGGCCGTGCTCGCCCTAGGGTGCGACGCGGCCATGGGCGTGCGCGCCGGGCGCCTTGCGCGCCTCGCGCGGGACCGGGAGTTCGCGGGCGAGGTGTTCGTTGCGAACCTCAGGCCCTCGGCGGAACTGATCGGCGCCGAGGCCGCGCCGTCCTTCACGCTCGAGTTGTGGAATCGTTCGGACCGCCCCGTGAAGGCGGTGATGGCGGTGGGCCTCGAGCTCCAGGTGAGCTCCAGCGCGCTGGGCGCGAGCGGGCAGCCCTTCAGCGAGGAAACGACGGAGATCGTCCCGCTGCCGAAGGACGCCGTGACCATCGAGCCGGGGACGGCGTGGGAGCACGGCTTCACGCTTAAGGCGGCCCGGGCGTGGGGGGAGCCTTACGTCATCCAACGCATCAGCGCGCGAGGCCGCCTCGTGCGGGTGAGCCTCGAAAGCGGCGGCAGGCTGTCGGATCGCGCGGTGCGCGTGCCGCTTGCCATGATGTTCCGCGCCCCGGGCGATGTCGCCTCGGCCGTGCGCGACCCCATCGGGGCCATGCGGACGGCGGTCGCGCACGGGGATGCCGGCGCCCTGTATGTGGCCAGCGTGGTCGCGGCGTGGGAGGACCGCGTCGATGCGGCGGTGGAGACGCTGCTGGAAGGGGCTCGCGCGCCCGCGCCCATCGGCCCGGCGAGCTTCGCGCTGCTGCGGCTGATGACCGGGCAGAACCACGGCACGGATCGCGTCAAGTGGATCGTGTGGTATCTCCGGAGCGAACGGGTCGTCGTGCCGCGCTTCTTCGAGCGCTGAGGCGCCCGCGCCGGCCCGTCATTCCAGCAGCCGCTGGATACGGCGCGAGAGAATTCTGAGCCGCGCCGCCGTGTCGCGCGACCGGCCGGGGCTGTGGCGGTCGGCGAGCGGGCCGTACTCTTCGGCGCAGGCCTGGATCTGCCCGCGCAGAGGATCGCCGAGGTGCGGCGCGAGCTCCAGGATCTGAGCCTTGAGATTCATGAGCTCGTCGCGGACCGTCGCGGGGGTTTCCAGGCCGGCATCGAGGCGCCGGGCTAGAAACACGCTGGAGGAGCGCCACTCGCGGTAATGCGCGGCGAGCTGCGCGGCGCGCTCGCGCGCGTCGGACCGCGGCGGCTCGAGCGTGTCGGCGGCCGGCGCGGGATGTCCCGGCTGTGCGGCTCCGTCCGGCGCCGCCGCCGGATCCGATCCGGCCGCCGCCGCGGAGGATGGCGCCGCCGGCGCGGGCGCCGCGACGGCGGGGACAGCGTCCGGCGTGTCGAAGGACACGCGGAGGCCGTAGCCCTGGCAGCCGGCCGCGCATGCGGCCGCCGCAAGACACGCGCGCAGAGCGACGAGCGCCCGCCGAGCCGTCATGACGTCCTCCGTGCCCGCCCGCGGGCGGTTATTTGACGGGAATCTCTCCCAGCGCCACGATCACCCGGGAGCACAATCCGTACGCGCAGGCTTCCTCGGCGTTGAGCCAGTGGTCGCGGCGGGTGTCCTTCTCGACCTGCTCCACGGTGAGACCGCATTCCCTGGCGATGAGCTCGTTGGCGCGGCGCCGGAGCTTCACGATCTCCTTGGCGGTGATCTCGATGTCGCTGGCCTGGCCGTGAGCGCCGCCGGCGGGCTGGTGGATCATGAGCCTGGTGTTGGGGAACGTGAGGCGCCGCTCCTTGGGCGCCGCCAGCAGGATGATCGAACCGGCGCTCGCCGCGAGGCCGGCGGCGATGGTCCAGACCGGCGCCCTGATGCACCTGAGCGCGTCGTGGATGGCAAACCCGTCGTCGGCGGCGCCGCCCGGCGTGTTGACGAGCACCCGAATGGGCGCGCGGCTTTGCATGTCGAGCCAGAGGATCTGCGGGATCAGCCGGCGCGTCAGCTTGGAGGAAACCTCCTCGCTGATGACGATCGTACGGCCCAGGCGCAGAAGATCCATCGCGAAGCGATCCCCCATGGGGCCCCGTTCGGAGGAGTCGTGCTCGTCGCAGGGGTCATCGGGTTCGTCTTCCTCCAGGCCGCGGCGGCGGCGCGGGCCGGCCTGGGCAAGGCCGGCGGCGTGTCCACGTGCGTTCATGTGTGCTCCTCACTGGTTCAGAGTCGCCTCGGCGAAGCGGCGGCGGATGCGCGCGGCATCGCAGCCGCGCACGCGCACGATCTTGTCCCTTCCGCGCAACCCGCGCGTGATCGCCACGTCGCGGCGCGCGACGCCGAGCACCCCGGCCATGAACGCGACGAGGGCATCGTTGGCGCGCTCGTCGCGGGGCGGCGCGGCCACCCCGACCTTGAGAGCGCGCTGCCAAAGCCCCGCGATCGCGGAGCGCCTCGCGTTCGGCGCCACGCGTACCGGGATCTCGGTGCCGCCGGCCGTTTCGCGCAATGCAAGACCGTCGAACGTGCCCGGATCCATGGAAAGGGGAAGTATAGCACGAAACGGCGGGAAGAAAAGAGCGGCGGACCGGCGCCGCGGACCACCGGGAATTCGGCGCCCGGAGGGCGCCCCGAATTCACCGGACGTCCTACTCGCCCTTGCTCCACACGCGGAGCTTCTTCAGCGTGTCCAGCTTCGCGTTCACCTGGTCGAGGACGTCCTTGAAGTCCTGCATGGTGACGGCGCCCTCGTTTCTCAGGCGGATAAGGTCTTTCTGAATGGCGACCAGCTCGTCCCAGAGGCTCTGCGTGAATCCCAGGCCGATCCTGATGCCGCTGAGCGTCTTCCTGATGCCTTGAATCCGGGTTCTGCTGGCGTCCTTCTTGGCCTGGCGCCGCTCAGCCACCTCTTGGCGCGCCAGCTCGCGCAGATTGCTCTCCTGGTCGAGCAGCCGGTTGACCATGTCGGAGAGGTTGCGGAGGCCTTGGCTGCCGATCTCGCCGGCGTCGCCCTTGGCCTTGATCTCATCCCTGAGGGCGAGGAGCGCCTGCCAGTTGGCGGGGTTGTGCTCGACGCCGAGTTCAACGGCTTCGATGCGCGCCGTGAGCGCGCTCTCGGCGGTTTCCCAGCGCCGGATCTTTTCGTCCTGCGCCTTGCGGTGCTCGGCGAGTTTCTTCTCCTCGTGCTCGGAAGCCGCGCGAAGGTCGTGGCTGAAGCGGCGGAATTCGCGGATCCCAAGCGCCTTCTGGTTGGTCAGGAGGCGCATGCGCGTGCGCAGGCGCTTGACCTCGTCGACGACGGCGCGTTCAGGCTGGTGCGATGCGAGCGAACGTTCGACCGCGGCTTTGATGGCGGCCTCCAGCTCCGAGATCAAGGTGCGGTAGCCTTCCTGCTCCTGGCGGCGGCGCCCGATGAGCACGCGGTAGATGGGGTGCAGCTTCTGCCTGAGCTTGGCAAGGCGCGCATGACTGTAGGTGCGGTCCTTCTCGGCGGCATCGATGCGCTGCTTGAGATCGTCGAGGCGCTGCCAGCAGCCTTTGGGGATTCGGTCCGGGCCGCTGAGGCAGGCTTGGAGCTCGTCGAGCTCGGCTTCGATCTTGCGGCAGGCGGCATCGCCGCACTCGTCGCAGTGCGCGCGTGTTTCCGCGGTGTGGCGAAACTGTTTCCCGCAGGCCGCGCAGGCCCGCGGCGGAACGTAGCGGCTGCCGAAGCGTTCCCACCCGTCCCAGGCGATGCCGGGCGCGCGCTCGGGGTTGCGCCGGAACACCTCGTGGCGAGTCGCGCCCGCCCCCTCGACGAGGTCGTACCACTGGCGATCCTGGTCGCGCCAGCCGCCCTGGAGCACGACCTTGTCGCGCAGCTCCGCGGGCAGGCTGTCATCGTCGAACTCGTAGACCTCGAACATGCCCTGGCGGTAGCGATGGACGCGGACGAGGCGCACGCGGGCGGTTGCCGGGATATGATAGACTCCGGCATGGAGATCGAAATGTGCGCGCGCGCGGGCGCTCGGTCCGGCGGCGTCCGGCTCGGCGCGGGGCGCGGCGGAGTCCCCGGCTTGCGGCGGAGTGGGCTCGGTCGTGGACATGCGCGTTTCCTGGAAACAGAGGCTCAGAGGTCCGGCCGGCCTCCACCGCGGAGGTCGCCCGGGTCCCCGGTGCATGAAATGCTAAATTATAGCTCTTCGAAAAGGCGTCGTGAAACCCCCTCCGGGACTGCGACCGCCGGCGACGGGAAGCGGAGGGGGGCGCGGCACGCGGCGGATGCGTGAAGGAACGGTGGGAACTGCCATGAATCACGTCGAGGGGAACGATCCCGTCCCGGTGCTTCTGTCCGTCGTCGTGCCCATGCACGACGAGGAGGAGAACGTGGCGCCGCTCTGCGCGGAGGTGCGCGAGGCGCTGGCGGAAGTGCGCGGTGCGTGGGAACTCGTGATCGTTGATGACTGCTCCGGCGATGGCACGCGCGCGAAGATTCAGGCCGAATGCGCGGCCGACCCGCGCGTGCGGCTCGTGCCGCGGGACGCGCGTAGGGGGCAGAGCGCGGCCCTGTGTTTGGGATTCGGCCGGACTCGCGGGACCTACGTGGCGACGTTGGACGGCGACATGCAGAACGATCCGCGCGACATTCCGCCCATGCTCGCGCGGCTCGAGGCCGGGGCCGCGGACATGGTGACCGGCTGGCGCCGCACCCGCCGCGACTCGCTCGTGAGGAGGATCTCGTCGGGCATCGCGAACCGGGTTCGGAATCGGCTGACGGGCGACGCGATCATCGATGTGGGGTGCTCGACTCGGGTGTTCCGCCGCGCCTGCCTCGCTTCCCTGCCGTGCTTCTTCGACGGCATGCATCGCTTCTTTCCCACCTTGTTTCGCATGGCCGGCTTCACCGTCATCGAGCTGCCCGTCAACCATCGCCCGCGGCGGCGCGGCGCCGCCAAGTACGGCGTCTGGAACCGCCTGTGGCGCGGAATCCGCGATCTGTTCGGGGTGCGTTGGCTGCAAGACCGTTTTCTCGCCGAGGGCCGGGATGTGGTTCTGCGGTGCGCCGAGGAGCGCGGCGAGACCGGCGGGGCGTGAGACGCCGGCGGCCGCGCCGGCGCGCGGTCACTTCGGAGGGGCGGCGGGCGGCGGGAGGGCCTCGGGCGCCAGGGCCGCCGCGGCTTGGTTGCCGATGAGGAGTACGCGGTGGTTGCTCTTCAGGCCTTCGGCCAGGAGCACGGCGCCCTGAAGCGAACGGAAACTTGCCTCTTCGCTGGGGCGGCGGCAGAGAAACACGATGGCGGTGGGAGCGGGCGAAGCGAGCGCCTGCGCGGCGGCCTCGCGGGTGGGGTGCACGGCCAGGCGCTCCCTGGAGAGGCGCATGTTGAAGAGGCCGTCGAAGTCATTCTGATATAGGGCGATGTCGGCGCCGCGCGCGGACCATTCGGCGGTGCGCGCCATGAACTCGGCGGCGGACTTGACCGGATCGAGGGCGGGCGTGAACACCAGGTCGAAGGCTAGGCTGAAGGCGACGCAGGAGAGGACGATGCCGCGCACGGCGGCGGCGCCCGTCGCTGCGCGCCACGCAACCCGCGCGCCGGCCAGGACGGCTAGGCCGAGAAGCGGCGCGAGAACCCACGCGCCGAACCGGGAGAAGCCCGCGAGGACCTCGGCCGCGCCGAGGGGGAGTTCGGCGGAGTATGCCGGCCTGAAGACGCGCACGACGGTTTCGATGGCGCGCAGGACGGCGTCGAAGTTGCTCAGAACGGCGCCTGTGGCCGCGAGCGCCAGCCCCGCGGCGGCCAGCGCCGCGGCCGTGGCGCGGATGGCGAGTTTGCGCAGACGGTCCGGATCGCTCGCGGCGGCGTAACGGGCCGCCAGCAGCGCGCAGGCCGGGAGAATCATCGTGAGATAGCGCATGCGTTTGCCGGCAAAGCCGGAAAGCAGGACGAATCCGCCCACCGCCCAGCACAGAAGCCAGAGGTTCGGGCGCGGCCGGCGGAAGGCCTGGACGGCGGCCGCCGCGAAGATGAGCGTCCAGGGAAGAAACCCGGCGGGCGCCTGAGCGAGGTAGTAATGCCAGGGGTGGTTGTGGCTTTGGCGCGCGCCCGTCACCCGGCCCCAAAGCTGCCCGAGAAGCTCCGCCCTGTAGCTCTCGCCGCCCGCGATGCACGCGGGCACCACCCAGGCGCCCACGAGGCCGAGATAAAGCAGGGTCCCGGCGGCGAGGCCGGCAAGGTGCGCGCGCGCGGGCGCTTTGCGCTCGACGTCGGCGAGAGAGGCGGCCAACGCCAGCGCCGCGAAGGGGACGATCTGCGGACCCTTGACGAGGGTGCCCAGGGCAACGGCGAGCATGCAGCCGCACCAGGCCCGCAGCGGGCGTTCGGACGCAAGCGCCCGCCGCCCCAGAAGCACGCCCAGAGTGAGGAAGAACATGAGCGCGCCGTCGGTGACGCCGAACTTGCCGGATTCGAAACTCAAGAGCGCCGTCAGGGCGATGAAGGGGGCGAGGCGCGCCGCCGTGCGCTCGCGGGGATCGAAAAAAGCGGCAAGCAACAACGCGAACGCCGCCAGCGCCGCGGCCTCGACGATCCGGCCGCCGGCCGCGGGGACGAGCAGATGGCCCGCGGCCGCCAAGTAGAAGAAGAGCGGCGGCTTCTGATTGTAGTACTCGTCGTTGATCTTGGGAATGAGAAACTCGCCGCTGTGCGCCATCTGCCAAGCGACGGCGGCATAGCGCGGCTCATCAGGGGACCAGAGCCCGCGCACGAAGAAGCCGGGCACGAAGAGAACGGCGCAAAGGGCAAGCACGAGCGCCGCGGAGCGTAGATTCCCGGCGGCGGCGGGGCGCGAGGTTTCGGTGGGCATGGGGCCTGATGATAGCCGCCGGCGGGGCGATGGCAAGCAAGTTCCGAGGCTCCGGCCCGCCCCGCGGCGGGGAACGTCCGCGCTCCGCGCCCCCTGGGCGCGCGCCGCTAGGGGCAGGGGGGGAAATCCCTGCAGTCCAGCGCGTCGTTGGTGGGATCGCGGCCGCACTGGCGCGAGGGCTCGGGGAAGAGCCCTCCGCCGCCGAAGGTGCGGCTCAGAATCGTGACGACGTCGGCGATGTCGACGCGGCCGTCATCGTTGGCGTCCGCGGCGTCGAGGCACGGCGGAATCGCGGTGCGAGCATCGTAAAGCCAGGAAAGCAGCCTGATCGCATCGGCAATGTTCTTGATCCCGTCGGCGTTCACGTCGCCGCGCAGGAAGAACGGACGGCGGGGCTGCACCGGCAAGTCGAGCGCCGCGCCGTCCAGATCGGCGATGGCGGTTTGAGTCCCGTCCAGATAGCGCACGGTCGCCGCATTGACGCAGAAGCCGGGAAAAGAGACCCGGCGCACGGCGGGGGTGAGGACGTCGCGCCAGACCTCCGGCCGCGCGCCGACCTCGACGCGCAACACGGTCTGGAAGTCGGCGAAGCGCCGGCCCGCCCCGAACAAGAGCACGAGTTCGCTGCAGCCCGGGCCCTCGCGCGCGAGGAACCCGAGGGTGTACACATCGCCGGGCAGGAAACGCACGATGCGGAGGTCTTCGGGCACGGCGACGGTCAGGGCGAGCCCCTGAACGAGACGGGGCGGGCAGCAGGCCACGGGATCTTCCCTGAGGGCCACCTCGACGATGGTGCTTCCCGTGCCGAGGTCGGCGTCGATCTTGAGGGGGTCGGCGGCGGCCGCGATGCGAAAAGTGCGCTGCGCCGGAACGCAGGGGCTCGTGATCACGGCGGCCGCGAGGTTCTCGGCGGGGGGGTAGAAGCTCTCCGTGCCCGTCGAGAACATGAGGATCAAGGGCGGCGATCCCAACTCGCGGTCGCAGGGCCAGACGCGGGCGGAGTCGGCGGCATCAAGCACGGTATAGCCCATGCGCAGAACGTGGAAATCGTTGGTGGGCGGGATGCCGCGGTCTTCGGTGTAATCCACAATGACCGTCAGCATTACGCCGCGGGGCTGTTCGACGATCTTGGCGAAGTCGACCTTGATGCCGGCGGGGGGCGTCAAGCCCCTTCCCAGGACGGCCGAGGTGATTCGAAGCTGGTAGGCGACGTTACAGGCGGCCAGCGCGAATCCCCGGATGGGCGTCGCGTTCGCGCCGGTGCGGTTCATGTCGACGCTGATGTCGACAAACGTCTGATCTCCGGAGCAAAGCGAGCCTCCGCCCGTCGCGCGGATGGCGAAGTCGGCGTTGCTCGCCGCCGCCAGCAGGGCGGCGGCGCAGGCCGAGAACGTAAAACCGATCCAACGCCTCAACCGAACCATTTGTCGCCCCCGCCGTCCATGTCCGAACCTCACGACCGCCGCTGCAGCCCTGATTATATGCAGCCCTGATTATAAGGCGTAACGGCGGGGGCTGCCAACCTCCAACATCGCGTCCCGGATCCGCCGCCGGGGCGCCCAAGGGCAAAAAGAATCCCACTGGAGCTTTTTCTAGTATATAATGGACGCTGCTTCGGCGGTGCAGGTACAGGAAGGACGGTCCAAGGTAAGGGAGGTCTGCGATGCGAAGATTCCTGTTTTTGCTGGTCTCTATGGCAGCCGCGACCGTGCTGGCGGACGATTATCAGGTCACCTTCGGGGTCACGGGCGGGCAGGGTTATCACGGCCAGACGGTGGCCTCGAAGGCCTTCATCTCCACGGATACCGAGCTTCAGGGCTGGTCCTTCGGCATTCGCTGGGAAGCGGGACTCGTCGGACTCGTAAGCCACGCGCGCGGTTTGGCCCTCGAGACGGTCAACCATGGGAACCCCGCGGATTTCATCTCCATCGAAAGCAATCCGGTCGACGGTCCCGGCATAACCCAAGGCGTGGTGGTCTCGTTCATGCAGACGGCCGTGCTCCCCGTGGGGCAGAACTACGAGGTCCTGAGCATGGTATTCAGCCTGGAGGGGAAGCCCGTGGGCGATGAGCCGATCGTGACCCGGGCGCGCTTCACGGAGGACCTCGGCTTGCCGCCGGTCGCCGTGGTCTATGTGGTTGGAGGCAACAGTTACGCTCCTAACAAGGCGGATGCCACGTTGACGATCCTCCCGCCGCCCAAGGATTGCAAGATCGAGAACTTCACCTGCGAGAGCGATCCGGACAATGTATTCCTGAAATGGGATTACCTGGGGTGCGGGGGCGAACGGCCCTTTGATTTCCTCTATCTTTACCGGGACAGAACGCTCCTCGGCGAACTCTCGGTGGATACCGTTTCGTACGATGACCTGGGGCTTCAACCGGGCGTTTACACGTACACGCTCGCGTGGGTCTATTGGCCCGCGTCGGGCGATCCCATCACCCTGGATTACGTTCAGTGCACCGCGCAGGTCATAGCTCTGATGGTGACTGACGTGAGCCCCAAGACCGCGTTCCTGCCGGGCACGGTGCCGGATCCGGCGCAGGCGGGCAACTTCCTGCCCGGCGTCTTGACGGTCCAGGGGCGCGGGTTCCGCGGCGGCTTGAACGACGAGAACGAGCCGCTCACCCAGGTTTTCATCGGCGGTGTGCCCGCGCCGACCCTCGCCGTGGTCGGGGACCATACGATCACGGCCTCGATTCCGTGCTCCTCGAAGCTCGGCGTTTTCGATGTGCTGGTCGCCGTGGAAGGCCGCGGCGAGATCCTGGTGCCGAAGGCCTTCACCTACGGCTGGCTCCGGGCGGACGTCGACATTGACGGCTCGATCACCCTCCAGGACGCCATCGTCCTCCTCAATTACCTGTTCCTCGAGGGCCGGGAGCCGTACTGCCTGGATGCCGCCGATGCCAACGACGACGGGGTGAACGATGTCGCCGACGCCGTGTTCCTGATCTACATGGCCGCGGGAATCAACCCGAGCCTTTACACGCCGAAGGAGCCCTGGACGGCGCCGGCCGTCACCGACCCGACGGGCGTCCCGCTCGGGTGCGCGCTCGTGGGATTCACCTGCACGCAGGGGCGGTAGCCGGCCGGTGGGGAATCAGCGGCCGGCCCGGGCCGGCCGCGGACTGCCCTTGAAGGCAAGCGGAAGACGCACGCCGGAGGCGCGCCGGGCGGCGAGGTACACGCCGATTATGATCTCGACCGCCTTGCGCGCCTCCCGGCCGTCGACGGCGATCGCGCCCTTGCCCCGCAGGGCCTTGACGAAGTCCTCGAATTGGCGCTGGTGGGGCACGAAGGAGATGGCGCGGGGATCGGCGGCGCCGGCGGCGCCCGTCTCGGACGCGGCGCAGCGCGCGCCGAGGCGGCGGTCCTCGGCCGTGGCGGCCGCCATGTCCCAGCGGGTCAGGCTCGCGTCGGTGTAGGCGGCGCCGCCCTTCGCGCCGTAGACCTCGATCTTCCGCGGCAGCCCCGGGTAGGCGGACGTCGAGCCCAGGAGCAAACCCAGCGCGCCGCTCCGGAAACGCAGCGAGGCGATGGCGACGTCTTCCACTTCGATGCGCCTGTGCGTCCGGAGCGCGGTCATGGCGCGGATCTCGGCGACGGGCCCCAGGAGCCACTGGAGAAGGTCCACGGTGTGGATGCTTTGGTTCATCAAGCAGCCGCCGCCGTCCAGCTCCCACGTGCCGCGCCAGGCGCCCGAGTCGTAGTAGGCCTGATTGCGGTACCACTTGACCGTCGCGCTGCCGAAGGCGATGGCGCCGAAACGGCCTCGATCCAGGGCGCGTTTGAGGGTAAGAAGATCGTCCGAGAAGCGGCTCGGGAAGATCCCTCCCAAGAGGACGCCGGCCTTGTCGGCGGCGGCAATGATCCGGTCGCAGCGCCCGAGGGTGATCTCGAGGGGTTTCTCGATCAGAAGGTGCTTGCCGGCCTTCGCGGCGGCCACGGCGGGCTCGAGGTGAAGGCCCGAGGGCGTGGCGATCGTGACGACCCGGAGGCCGGGATGGGCGAGGAAACGGTTGAAATCGGAGTAGGGGGCGCACCGGTGCTTGGCGGCGAGCCGCGCCGCGTTTTGGGGCACCGTGTCGTGGCAGGCCAGAAGGCGGACGCCGCGCATGTGGCGCAAAGCCTCGGCGTGAAAATCGGCGATGACGCCGCACCCGACGATGCCGAAGCCGATGGTCTTGGTTGCCGCCATGCGCTGGATCCTCCTCGGGAAAGCCGTTTGTCCAACCGGCGCAATGGCCTCGCGGGAGGGGTGGAAGGGACGGACGGTAACCCGTTCCCGCGCGCCGCGGGCGCGCTCGGGCGGTCGGAGCGCCGCCGGCGTCCCGACCGCCCGAGCACTTTCCCACGGCAGAGGGGGAAAGTCAAGCGGTTACGGAGCTTCTAGATTCCCGTCCCGCAAGGCGCGAACTTGACGCAGCCCAGCGCGTCGTCGCTGGGATCAGGGCCGCAGGCCCCGAAGGGCTGAGGCAGCGGGCCCGTGGCCGCGAAAAGGTGGCCGAGGATCTTGACCGCATCGGCGACGTCCAGCTTGCCGTCGTCGTTGGCATCGGCGGCATCGAGGCAATCGAGCGTCGTCGCTCCGCCGCCGAAAAGGTATCCAAGAACCCTGACCGCGTCGGCGATATCCAGCTTGCCATCGGCGTTGGCGTCGCCGCGCATGAAGGTGTCCAGCGGCGGGGGAGTGCCGCAGCCCTCCGGATCGAGGGTGATGACCACCCTGTCATCGTCGAAAGGCTCGCCGATCTCGTCGGTGAGCGAGACGCCGAAGTTCCAGCCGCCGCCGGTCTCGAACACTTTGACCATCAGGCGGTTGCGGCCCTTCGTGAAACTGACCGGGACCAGATCCACCAGTCCGGGCCAGCCGCGCTCGACGGCGTTGATCCAAACCGACTTGTCGTTCACGAGAATCTGAATCGAATCGTCGCTGCCGGCGGCCAACCGCGCCTCCAGGTCCTCCTTGGCGCAAACGTAGCAAACGGCGTAGGCCATGACGTTGTCGACGGCGCCGAAGAGCTTCGCATCGTCGAAATTCACCTGAACATCGCGGTCGCGCCATGCGAACCACTGCGGGATACCGCCGGGATTGATCCCCGGGCCGCTGGCGGCGGCGAGGCCGAGGGAGGCCGCTTTGGAATAATTCGTCTCGACCTCATCGCCGTCGGCGGGCATGACGCTCGCCTCGGTAATGTCCTCGCCGTCGGTGAGGTAGTCGCGGCTCATGAGCGCCGCGCTTTTCGTCGTCGCCGTGCCGGTGGTCATGTACGGCCCTAGGAGGAGCCAGGAAAGCAGCATGCCGTCGGCGCTCAAACCGCCGAGCGCGGTGGGGATGGGATTTCCGCCGATGGGGGTCATGAGGGCGTTGCCCTTCTCGGCGATGGTGCCCGAGATCCCCAGCGTGGCGCGGGTGACGGGGCCGGAGGCCTTGTACGTGAGCTGCCCCGGCGCGAGCTGTGCCGCGGGAATCCGCCAGACGATCGCGCCGTTGTCAAAAACGCCGCCGTCGGAGATCTCCGTCGCGGTCCAGCCCTCGGGCAAGTGCTCGGATACGGTCACGTCGCCCAGAGGAGGGCAGCCGATCTTGTCGCCGCGGACGCTGCTCATGGTCAGCGTTACCGCGAGGGTGTCGCCGGGGCCGTACGCCGGCGCCTCGACGCCCTCGATGAGCGTCGTCGTGCCCGCGGTGCTCACGCCCGTTCGCACGATCTCCACGGGGACGCAGAGCTCGGTGCCCACTTCGACATCGTCGATGTAGGTCTTGTTTCCGGGGTTGTCGGCGGAGTAAAGATCGATGGCCTCCAAGGCGTGCTTCCCGTCCGTTGTCCACGTCGCGCCGACGGCCAGCGGCTGGCCGTCGTAGTAGATCGAGTGCAGGTTGTTGTCGAGGTCCAATTCCACGACGATCTCGACCCAGTCGTCCGTGACGAGGGGCAGGGTTTGTTGGCCGCTGAGCTCGCTGGTGATGGTCCCCTTGGCGGGGTCCATGCCGAGTTGGACGGACCAGTTGTACGGCCCGTTGTGGTTGTACGTGTTGAGAAGGAGGAAATACGTGACTCCCGCCTGTTCCGACGAGACGAACACCTGGGCCTTGACCGTCCACATCCCGTAGGAGACCGTCCTGAAGATGCGGACGATGTCGCAGCTCCCCGTAAGGAGCAGGCTTTTTTCGCCGCTGTATGCCTCCTCGTCGGTGACGATTGTGTCGGCGAGAGGGTTCGCATCCCAGGTGGTCCACGCGGACTGCTCCGCGATGGGGGAGCCGGCTTCGTAGGCCTCGAAGTCCTCGAGGAACTCCGCGCACAAGGCCGGCGACGCAAGCATGGCCGCGGCCGCTAGGCACAGGACCGGTATCTTGACTTTCATGGGCGTGCTCCTTTCGCCTAAGGTTCGAAAAGCCGAACGAACGTTCTTCTAATGCGTAAAATCAAAGCTATAGGCAATCGTACCGCGGGTTCTCGGCGCGATCAATGTGATTCCCGGCGCCCGCGCTTGTTTCAAGGTTCCTCCGCCCGGGTATAATGGCGCCCCGTGAACACTGAACAGCGCCCGGAGCACGAGCAGCCGTGGACCGTGGGGCGGGTCATCCGCTGGTGCGAGGACTATTTCCGCGGCAAGGGGGCGGGCGCGCCGCGCCTCGATGCCGAGCTTCTGCTTGCCCGCGTGCTAAGCTGCACGCGCCTGCGGCTCTACGTCGACTGGAACAAGCTCCTCGAAAAAGAGGAACTAGCGGCCTTGCGGGGGCTTGTCGCCCGCCGCGGGGCCGGCGAGCCGACGGCGTACATTCTCGGCGAGCGGGAGTTCTGGTCCCTGCGGTTCAAGGTGACGCCGGACGTGCTGGTGCCGCGGCCGGAGACCGAGCACGCCGTCGAGGCCGTGCTCGAAGTGGCGGCCCGCCTGGGCCTGCGTTCGCCGCGCATCGCCGATATCGGCACCGGATCGGGAATTATCGCCTGCGCTCTTGCAAAGTCTTTGCCCACAAGTACAATCTGGGCCAGCGATGTTTCTCAGGCGGCCCTCGCGGTGGCGGAGGAGAACGCGCGGGCGTTAGGGTTAGCCGAGCGCATCCGGTTCGTCCGGGGGGACATGCTGGCGCCCCTGGCGGAGGCCGGGCCGTTCGATGTGCTCGTCAGCAACCCGCCGTACGTCGGGCCCGACGCGTGGGACGAGCTGCCCGAGGAGGTGAAGAGGTACGAGCCGGAGATCGCCTTGCGCGGCGCGGGACCGGATGGCCTGGAAGCTGTGGAGCGGCTTCTCGTCGAGGGCCTGCGGGTCCTAGCGCGGCCGGGCGCGGTTGTCTGCGAGATCGGCCGCGGCCAGTCCGATCGCGCGTGCGCGCTGGCCGCGCGCGCGCGCTATCGCGAAGTGGCGGTGAAGAAGGATCTCGCGGGGGTGCCGCGCGTGGTCGTCGCGGTGGTGGAAGCGGACGCGTGACGCGCCGCGGACTCCGGCCGGCGGAAGAGAAAGGCGGAGAACGTGCTTGAGAAGTTCTGCGTTCACGGCGGGACGCCGCTCAGCGGGACCGTTAGAGTCCACGGTTCGAAAAACGCCGCGCTGCCCATCCTGTACTCCGTCCTCCTCACCCGGGGCCGGACCGTGCTGGAAAACGTTCCGCCGCTGCGGGACGTGACCAGCACGTTGGAACTGCTGAGCACGTTGGGCGTCAAATGGGAGCGCCGCCCCGACGGAGCCCTGGAGTTGGAGGTTCTCCGGGAGGACGGCTTCGAGGCGCCGTACGATCTCGTGCGCAAGATGCGAGCCTCGATCTACGCCCTGGGGCCGCTCCTGGCCAAGCGCGGCCGGGCGCGGGTGTCGCGGCCGGGCGGGTGCAACATCGGGGTGCGGCCCATCGACCTGCACCTAAAGGGCATGCTCGCCCTCGGCGCGGAAATCAGAAACGAGGGGGGGTACGTGTGCGCGGAGGCGCCGCACCTGACCGGGCGGCGCATCTACCTGGGCGGGGCAAGCGGATCGACGGTGTCCGGCACGGCCAATGTCATGATGGCGGCCGCCCTGGCCCGCGGCACCACGGTGATCGAACATGCCGCCTGCGAACCGGAGATCGCCGATCTGGCCAGGTACCTCAACGCGTGCGGGGCCGGTATCAGGGGCGCGGGCACGCCCGTGGTCGCCATCGAAGGCGTCAGCGAACTGCGCGGCTGCAAATATCGGGTGATGCCCGACCGAATCGAGGCCGGCACCTTCATGATCGGCGCCGCTTTGACCGCGGGCGAAGTGCGGGTGGAGGGCGCCCGGTTCGAGCACCTCGCGGCGCTGATCGACGCGCTCGAATCCGCGGGTGCGTGCCTCCAGATCGAAGACGACGCCGTGCAGGTGTCCAGCGACGGCGATTTCCGCCCCGTCGATGTCACGGCGCTGCCGTATCCGGGCTTTCCCACCGATCTTCAGAGCCAGATCACGGTGCTTCTGTCCCTGGCCAATGGCATCAGCGTCGTCACCGAGAAGATCTACCCGGACCGCTTCATCCACGTGGCCGAGCTCAACCGCCTGGGGGCGAACGTCCGCAAGGAAGGCAGCCTGGCCATCATCCACGGAGTCAAGCGTCTGTCGGGCGCGCCGGTGATGGCGTCGGACTTGCGCGCGAGCGCGTGCCTGATCCTCGCGGGACTGGTGGCCAACGGCATGACCGAGATCAACCGGGTTTACCATATTGACCGCGGGTATCACCGCATCGAGGAGAGCTTGAAGGGGCTCGGCGCCCAAATCGAGCGCGTGCCGGTCGAGGCGGATTCCGCGCTGCTGTCCCTGGTGCCCGACGCCAGCCCGGAACTGCGCGAGAGACTGGGCGAGTACCTGCAGATCGCGGCGGCGCCCTGAAGAAGAGCCGGAGCGGGACGAGGCGCCCGCCGGCCGCAAGGGTCCGGCTTTCGCGGGTGGTCCTCTAGAGGGTACAATCGGAGCTCCGTTCCGCGGCGGCGGGCGCGCCGCCGCGGGAACCGCGGGTTCCTGGTGAGCTCATGTTTGAAGCGATAAGCAGACGTTTTGCACAGATCGCCGGCCGCGTCTGGCAGCGGCAGAGGATCACCGCGGCCAACATCGACGCCGTGCTCGGGGAGATCCGCACGGCGCTCTTGGGCGCCGATGTGGCCATTGGCGTCGTCACCGAGTTCCTGGCGGGAATCAAGTCCGAGGCGCTCGGGGCGCAGGTCACCAAGGGCGTCACTTCCGGCCAGGAATTCGTTTACATCGTCTACAAGAAGCTGGTGGAGCTGATGGGCGGCGGAGCGCCCGCGCCGGGGCAGGCGCCGGCGCTCGTCGTCCGGCGCGCCGAGCGGCCGCCCACCGTCATCGTGATGGCGGGCCTGCAGGGAAGCGGCAAGACGACCACCTGCGGCAAGCTCGCCCGGTACCTGCGGGACAAGGACGGGCGCACGCCTCTCCTCGTGGCCGCGGATATCCAGCGGCCCGCGGCCGTGGATCAACTGCAGGTGATCGGCGACCAGCTTTCGATCCCGGTGTGGCGCGAGGAGGGCCGCACGGCGGTCCAGATCGCCGAGCGCGGCGTGGCCGAGGCGCGGGCCCGGAACCTCGACACGGCGATCATCGACACCGCCGGCCGCCTGCATATCGACGAGCAGATGATGCGGGAGGTGAGCGCGATCGCGCGCGCCGTGTCGCCCCACGAAATCCTGCTGGTGTGCGATGCGATGACGGGCCAGGACGCCGTGCGCAGCGCCCGGGCGTTCGACGAACAGCTCGCTTTGACCGGCGTGGTGCTGACGAAGCTCGACGGCGATGCGCGCGGCGGCGCGGCGCTGTCGGTCAAGGCCGTCACGGGCAAGCCGATCCGCTTCGTCGGCGTGGGCGAGCACCTCGACCGCCTCGAGCCCTTCCACGCCGACCGCATGGCGTCGCGCATCTTGGGCATGGGCGACGTCGTCTCCCTGGTGGAAAAGGCCAGGGAACAGGTCTCGGCCGAGGAGCAGGAGCGGCTCCTGGAGAAGATGGTCCAGGACAAGTTCGATTTGAACGACTTCCTCGATCAGATCGAACGGGTGCAGCGCATGGGGTCCTTCAAGGAAATCCTCGGGATGGTCCCGGGCCTCGGGCACCAGCTCGACGGCCTGCCGGACAGCGAGGAGGAGATCAAGGGCGCCAAGGCCATCGTGCAGTCGATGACCCGCGCGGAGCGCCGCAATCCCGAGATCCTCAACACCAGCCGCCGCGAGCGCATCGCGCGGGGCAGCGGCCGGAGCATGAGCGAGGTCAACGATCTCCTGAGCCAGTTCAAGCAATTGCGCAAGATCGTGGGCCAGTTCAGCGAGGCGGGGGGCAGGGGGCCGTTCGGCAAGCTGAAGTCGCTGGCCAACCTGAAGAAGATGATGCGTCCCGAGCGCCTTTCGGAGATGATGCACAGCATGCTTGCCGATGGCAAGCGGCCGGCCGCCAAGGCCGCCGCCAAGCCCGAGATCGACAAGCAGGCCCTCAGGAAGAAACGCAAGGAAGAACGCCGGCGCAAGAAGCGGGGGCGATAGGGGCCGCGCCGAGGGGACGGGCGCCGTCGGCGCCCTCAGAGCGGCATTCCGACGGGCATTACGTAGGCCGGCGCCTCGTTCGCCGCCGACCCGAGCGCGGCGGCGATCTTCTCGGGGTTCCCCGCGGCCGCGAAGACGGTGCCGAGGCCGAGGTCCGCGCACGCCAGATACACGTTCTGCCCGATGGCGCCGCATTCGGCGTGGGCCCAGACGGCACGCATGGCCGCGGGCGCCTTGTCGGGGAAGGCGGCGAGGTTCACCGTCAAGACGAGCACCGCCGGCGCCGCGGCGAAGGACGACGGGCCGAGGATGGCGGCGCGGAAATCCTCCGCGGCGCCGGGCGCCTCCCGCGGAACGAGTTCGTGGGCGGCGGGATCGTAGCGCGAAATCCGCGTCCGTTCGACGACGTAGAGCGCCACGGGGTAACACTCGAAGGCCGAAGGGTGCGTCCTGCGCTTGCCATCGTCCCGGTTGATGCCGTCCGCCGCCCACAGGATCTGGTCGAGAGCTCCGGCGGGCAGCTCCGTGGGGGCGAACTGACGGGTCGAATGCCGCGCCGCGAGGCATTCCCTGAGGGTCTTGCCGCCGCGGGTCGCGGGGGCGCGCAACGCCGGGGCGCCCGCCGCGCCGGCGAGAACGAGCCCCGCGGCCGCGCCGAAGAAAAGCGTGGAAACGAAAGGTCGCATGCGATCCTCCCAAGGGCCGCGATCAAGGTCCGGGGTAGAGCAGGTACTTGCTTCTCCGCGCGCGGAAGGCGGCCAGCTCGCTCTCGTAGGAGGCGAGGATGGCGGTCGCCGCCTCGCCGCGCTCAAGGCGTGTTGCGAGATCCCCAACGCCGGCCAGCCGCGCGAAGCCCCGTTGGTCGACGGCGATCCGCTGCGGCCAGCGGGCGAAGATCGCGCTCAGGACCTCGAGGCCGGTGCGAACGCCCTGGAAGCGGGCGCGGTCGGCGATCGCCAGCGTGATGCCTTCGCACCGCAGGCCGGAATGCTTGGGCGCGAGCGCCTTGCCGGGGATCGGGCGCGGCGTGAACACCGCGGGGCTGAACGCGGCGCCGGGCAGGTTCCGGGCGGCAAGATCGGCGGCGAGGGCTTTTCCGTCGATCCAGGGCGCGCCGATGGTGAGAAACGGCGTGTCGAGGCCGCGGCCCTCGGAGATGTTCGTGGCTTCCAAAAGGCACATGCCCGAGTAGGCGATCACGGCATCCAGCGTGGGCAGGTTGGGCGAGGGCGGCGGCGCGAGCACCCCGGCGGTGCGCGCGGGCGCGCCGCGCCGCCACCCGGCGAGGCGGACGACCGTCAGCGCGTGGCCGCCGCCGAGCCAGCCTTCGGCGACCGCCATGGCGCCGAGTTCGCCGGCCGTCATGCCGTAGGCGATGGGCAGAGGCAGATAGCCGACGAAGGACTTGAACTCGGGTCTGAGCACCGGTCCGGCCACTTCCGTGCCGCCCGCCAGGCAGGGCCGGTCGAGAATGAGAAACGGCAGGCCGGCCGCCGCGGCCTTCTCCATGGCCATGGCCATGGTGGAAATGTAGGTGTAGAAGCGGCAGGCGACGTCCTGGATGTCGAAAACGAGAAGGTCGAGGCCCGCGAGGTCCGCGGGCGCGGGGGCCCGCTTGGCGCCGAAGAGGCTGACGACCTTGATCCCGCGGTGGGTGCCGTCGGTGACGCGCGCGCCCGCTTCGTCCGTGCCGAACAAGCCGTGCTCCGGCGTGAAGATGACGCGCACGTCGGCGCCGAGCGCCGAGAGCGCATCGAGCATGTGGGTCCCGGCGGCGGTGACCGCCGTGTGGTTGAGGATCAAGCCGGCGCGCCGGGCGCGGACCAGTTCCAGCAATCGGGGCAGATTGTCCAACCCGCACCGGGGCGGCCCCTTGTCCGAATCGGGCAGGGCCGGAATCTCGACGCATCCGTGAAGCGAATCAAGGCGCGGCATGGGTCACCTGTGCGCGGGCGAGCGCGATGGCGCCGTCGACCGGGCGGGCGCGCGGCGCGAAAACCCGGGCGGGGCCCGCGGCGGCGCGAACGGCGCGCATCGCCCTTCGGGCATAGTACGAGTTTCGAAAAAGACCGCCCGCGCAGGCGACCGCGCGGGGCCGCGTGGCCAGTTGGGCCGCCACTCCCTTGACGAGGTAGCCGAGCGCCGCGGCCTCCTCGGCCGCGATTCGCGCGGCGGTGCGGTCGCCGCGGGCCGCCGCCCGCAAAAGACGCGGCGCGAAAGACGCCACCGCCGCCGGGCCGCCCGCGCCGATGCGGCTCAGAACGTCGAGGGCGTCGGCGGCGCCGAAGTGGCGCGCGACGGCGCGGGCCAGGGCCGTGGGTTTTTCCAGGCCGTCGCGCACGGCCAATGCGTGGGCGATGGCGCGCCGGCCCAGCGCGAAGGCGCTGCCCGGGTCGCCCAGAAGCGGGCCCCAACCGCCCGCGCGCACGACGCGGCCGGCGGCATCGCGGCCGACGCAGAACGAGCCGGTGCCGGCGATGAGGGCGATGCCGGGTTCGGCGCCGAAGGCGGCCCACAGGGCCAGCGTGCCATCATCCACGACGGCGATGCGTGCGCGGGGGAAGAGCTGCGCGGCGACGCGCCCGGCGGCGGCGCGTTCCCGGCGCCGGCCCAAACCGGCGCCGCCCACGCAGACCGCGGAGACGTTCCGCGGGTCGATCCCGGCGCGCGCGCGCAAGGCCTTGACGAGGCCGCGCAGCAAGGCGTGGAAAGCGGCGCTTCCCACGGCGAGGAAGTTCCCCGGACCGCCCGCGACCAAGGTCCGCGCCCGGCCCGAGACGGCCGCGGCGACGGTTTGCGTGCCGCCGGCGTCGATGCCGATGAAGATCTGTTGCGCCGCCATAGGGAACCATCAAAACGCGCGGGGGAGGGTTTCGCAAGGGCGCGGGCGGGCCGCGGGGGTCCGGCCGGCGGGGCGGACCCTGGTTCCTCCGGCCAGCGGTCACGCCAACGGCGGGACGTCCAGCCAAGTTCGGCGGCGCCAAGACTCCAGGCCGAGTTCGGCGAGCTGCACTCCCTTGGCGCCCTCCAACAAATCCCAAGGGAAGGGCGTGCCGGCGGCGACGTGGCGGAGGAAAAGCTCCCACTGCGCCTTGAAGGCGTTGGCGTGCTCGCCGTGGGAGGGCACCTCCGACCAGCCGGCCCGGAAATCGATGGGGTTGTCGACATCGGGGTTCCAGACGGGACGCGGCGTGGCGGCCAGGGGTTGAATGAAGCATTTCCTGAGGCCGGCGACGGCGCTGCCCTTGGAACCGTCCGCCTGGATCGTGAGCAGATCGTCGCGCCGGACGCGCGTGACCCACGACGAATTGAACTGGGCCACGATGCCGCCCTCGAGCTCGAAGACGGCGTAGGCCGCGTCATCGGCGGTGCATTCGTACGGACGGCCTTCCTCGTCCCAGCGCCGGGCAATGTGCGTGGCGGCGGTGGCCGACACGGCCTTGACCCTGCCGAAAAGGTTGTCGAGCACGTAGCGCCAGTGGGCGAACATGTCGAGGATAATGCCGCCGCCGTCCTCCTTCCGGTAGTTCCAGGAGGGGCGTTGAGCAGGGGCCGCATCGCCCTCGAACACCCAGTAGCCGAACTCCCCGCGCACGGCGAACACGCGCCCGAAAAAACCGCTGTCGGCGACGGCCTTGAGTTTGACGAGCCCCGGCAGCCAGAGCTTGTCCTGGACGACGCCGTGCTTGACGCCGGCTTGGACGGCGCGGTGGTAGAGGTCCATCGCATCGTTGAGCGTGAGCGCGGTGGGCTTTTCGCAGTACACGTGCTTGCCCGCGGCAATGGCGCGCGCAACGTCCGCGCAGCGGCGCCCCGTGGTTTGGGCATCGAAGTAGATGCGGTTCGCCGGGTCGGCGAGGGCGGCGTTCAGATCGGTCGTCCACTTGGTCACGCCCGACGCCGCGCAGAGCCGCTGGAGCTTGACGGCGTTGCGGCCGACCAGCACGGGATCGGGCATGATGGTCTGGCCGCCGTCGATGGGCACCCCTCCCTGGCGCATGATGGCGAGAATCGAGCGCGTGAGATGTTGGCTCGTTCCCATGCGTCCGGTGACTCCGTTCATGATGATGCCGATCGTGCGGGCGCCGGCGGCGGTCATTGGCGGTCCTCCGTCATTCCGGTCCGTGCGTTCGCTGCGGGCAGGCGCCGTCGGGCAGCGGCGGCGCATCGACGCCGGCGCGGGGCAGCGTCCCGGCCAGCTCCCGGCGCCAATGGGCCACCTCGCCCGCGGGCGCGTAACAGTAGACGAAGATCAGAGGCGCGGCGCCGATGTTCGTAAGCTGGTGGAAGACGCCCGGCGGGACGTGAACGGCGGCGGGGGCGCGCACGGCGCGGCGTTCGTCGCCGGCGCACACCTCGCCCTCGCCCTGGAGGAGGAGGTAAACCTCCTCCTGATCGTGGTTGTGCCAGGGCACCTGGCCGCCGCCGGGGTCCAGCGCCACCCAGCCCATCGCGAAATGCTCCGAGGCGATGGGCGAGGCGCCGCCGACCACGTTCTTGGTCACGCGCCCGGCGGGATACCGCCGGCCCTCCACCGCGTTCAGATCGATGCAGTTCATGTCTGCGCCTCCCGCGCGCCGCCCGGCGGCTTCGAAAAAAACGTGAGGTACGGTTCGCCGCGGCAGAGGCGCTGGAGGTAGAGCGCCGCCTCCCGGGCGTGGTAGTCGCCCCACATGCTCGCCTCGCCGCAGGGAACGCGCCGCCCCTCCGGGATGTGGTCCCAACCGTTCGGCCGGTGATAAACCGAATGGAGGATGAGTCCCTGGTGGCGGGGATCGGCCGCCAGGTACGGCTCGTCGAAGAGCGTGTCGAGCACCGTGAGCCCGGCCTGCCAGTAGGTGCGGCCCTTGGGTTCGTTCCTGGCCCCTAGGAAGCGGCCGAGGCGCAGGAGGCCCTGGGCGGCGATCGCCGCGGCGGAGCTGTCGACCGGCTCATGGTCGTTGAAGGGATCGGCGGGCCGCCCGCGCCAGTCCCCGAGCGCCCCGAGATGCGGCGCGCCGGTGTCCCAGTAGGGAATTCCATCGGCGGCGGTGTGCTCGATGTAGAAATCGCAAGCGGCCTCGGCGGCGGCGCGGCACCAGCCCTCGACGGCGGCGCGGCCGCCCCAGGCGGCGAACTCCTCCTCGGAAAGGGTTGCGAGAAACTCCAGTTCCTCGGCATAGCCGCACATGATCCAGGCCAGGCCGCGCGTCCAGGTCGAGAAGGGCGAGAAGCCCTGTTGCGAACTAGGACAACGGTAACGGCCGTCGTTGAGATTGAAGATGCTTTCGTGGGCCACGCGGCCGCGCACGTCGTAAGCGTCGCGGCCCTTGCCGTAGTAGACGTTATAGCGTGCGGTGGCGGCCGCGTGCCGGAGGAGGCGTTCGAGCAGCGACACGCGCTCGTCATGTTCCTCCAAGAGGACATGGCCGAGGAGATGCCCCAGGGCGAGGGATCTGAGGGAACGAATCGTGTCGGCGAAGAGCGAGTGCGGGCCGTTGAACGAGTAGATGAACCCTCCGCCGTCGGGCAGGCGCGTCCAGCGGCGGGCCTGGACCGCGGCCGAGCACTTGAGGGCCGTTTCGTAGCAGGCGCGTTCCCAGGCCTCGGGCGGCAGCGTCCCCTCGAGCATCATGCGTAGGAGCGCGCCGTAGGTGCTCACAATGTTGAAGCCGTGGTCATGGACGCCCATGTGCGTCGCGTGCGGGAGCACCTTGCGGAGCGTGTTGTCTCGGCCGATGGCGAGGAACTCGGGGTCGCGCGTGGCTTCGAACTGCAGCAGCGCCGAGCCGTACTGGAAACCCTGCGTCCATTCGGTCCAGCCCCGGGATGTGTAGACGCCGTCCACCGTGAAGACGGGCGCGCCGCGGCTCGGTTCGCAGGTGCGCTCGATCGCGAGGATCTTGGGCGCGGAAAGCCTCCACAGGCGCCGGATCTTCGGCGCCAGACTGTCGGGGGCGAGGGTTTCGTCGATCTTCATGGGCTTCCGGGACCGCGTGGATCGAGAGCGATCGTACCCCCGGCGCCGCGCGGTGGCAAGGCGAACTGGGCCTTGAAAGGAGGCGTGAAAAGCCTGCCGGCGGGCGGCGCGGGCTTACACGGCGGGCAGATCCTTGAGCGCCTTCGCGATCTTCTCCTGGGGATACTCGTCGTCGGCGAGCTGCCCGGCGAGATACGCATCGTAGGCATTCAGGTCGAAGTGGCCGTGCCCGGAGAAGAGAAACACGATGACGCGCTCCTGCTTGGACTGCTTGGCGGCGAGGGCTTCCTCCACGACGGCCCGAAGGGCGTGGCTCGTTTCCGGCGCGGGCACGATGCCTTCGGTGCGCGCGAACAGTTGGGCCGCCTCGAAGCACACGTTCTGCCGCAGCGCGGCGGCCTCGACGGCGCCGTGGCTGGCGAGCGCGCTCACGATCGGCGCCATGCCGTGGTACCTGAGCCCGCCCGAGTGAAAGGCCGGCGGAACGAAGCCGTGGCCTAGGGTGTGCATTTTGAGGAGCGGCGTGAGCTTGGCGGTGTCGCCGAAGTCGTACGCGTAGGGTCCGCGCGAGATGGTCGGGCACGCGGCCGGTTCGACGGCGAGGAAGCGCATCGGGCGGCCCTCGGCCTTGTCGGGCCAGAACGGCAGCACCAAGCCCGCGAAGTTGCTGCCGCCGCCGACGCAGCCCACGATCACATCGGGCCGCTCGCCGATCATCTCGAGCTGCTTCTTGGTTTCCAGGCCCGTGACGGTCTGGTGCATGAGGACGTGGTTGAGCACCGACCCGAGGGAGTACTTGGTGTCCGGATTCTGCGCGGCGACCTCCACGGCCTCGCTGATCGCCATGCCGAGGCTGCCCGGGCTGTGGGGATCGACGGCGAGAATGGCGCGGCCGCACTGCGTGGTCGCGCTGGGCGAGGGATGGACATCGGCGCCCCACAAGTGCATGAGACTCCGGCGGAAAGGCTTCTGCTCGAAGCTGCACTTGACCATGTAAACGAGGCACTTCAAGCCGAAGAAGCAGCACGCCATGGCGAGCGCGCTGCCCCACTGGCCGGCGCCGGTTTCGGTCGCGAGCCGCTTGACGCCTTCTTTCATGTTGTAGTAGGCCTGGGGCACCGCCGTGTTGGGCTTGTGGCTGCCGGCGGGGCTGAGGCTCTCGTTCTTGTAATAGATCCGCGCGGGGGTCTTGAGGGCCTGCTCGAAGCGCTCCGCGCGCACCAGCGGGGTCGGGCGCCAGAGGCGGTACACGTTCAGAACGTCCTCGGGGATGGGAATCCAGCGCTGCGGCGACATCTCCTGTTCGATCAGCGCGTCCGGGAAGAGCGGCTGCAGCAGGTCAGGGGTGAGCGGTTTGCCGGTGCCGGGATTGAGCGGCGGCGGAAGCGGGGCCGGCAAGTCGGGGAGGACGTTGTACCAGGCCCTCGGGATGTCGTTTTCGTTGAGCAGGATCTTTTTCATGATGGAGCTCCTTGCGGCCGTGCAAGCGCGTTCAAGCTGCTCGGCGCCGCGGCCTTTACAGGCTGCCTTGCGTGTCTGATGTAGTCTAACATTTATTGGTTTCAGGCTCCGCGTTCAAGGGCAGAGCCGGGTTTTCTCCTGCTCCGGCAAGGGTTTACGCCGAAAAACGGCCGTCCGAACCCGCCCGCCGCCCCGGGCGAACGGCTTCCGGGGGCAATTCCTGATTGAGGCATAATTTTTTCTTAATTTTGTGGTGGCGCGCACTTTCATTTTGGGGCATGATCATGGTAAGATCAGCGGCGGCATCTGGCGACGTTCTGCAGAACCATTCAAATGCGCGGTGGAGGTGTGCATGAGCGAGCGAACGGAAAGCAAACTCCTCGTCGTCGAGGACGACGAGAGCATGCGCGTTTTTCTGAGCGCCGGTCTCAGCGAGCGCGGTTTCAAGGTGGATCTGGCGGTGGACGGCAAGGACGGCCTTGCGCGGGCGAAGGCGGGCAAGGGCCGGTACGCCGTCTACATCCTCGACATCATGCTCCCGAAGGTGGATGGTCGCGAGCTAGTGAAGGCCCTGCGCGCGGCGGGAGATTCGACGCCGGTCCTCTTCCTGACGGCGATGGGCAAGACCGAGGACCGCGTGTTGGGCCTGGAAATCGGCGCCGACGACTACGTCGTCAAGCCCTTCGAGCTCGAAGAGCTGGTGGCGCGCCTGAACGCGCTCATCCGCCGCTCGCATATCGAGGGAGAGCTCTCGATTAGGTGCGGCGATCTCTCGGTGGATCGCGTTGAGCGCAGGGTGATGTTCAAGGACACCCGCATCGACCTGACGCAGCGCGAGTACCAGTTGCTGGATTATTTCATCCGCCACCCGGGCGAGGTGCTAAGCCGCGAGCAGATCTCCCGCGACGTGTGGGGGCTGAGCTACACCGGCGAGTCGAACTTCGTCGATGTCTACGTGCGGCACCTCCGCCAGAAGATCTGGGACAAGGAAGAGTCGCAGATCCGGACCGTCCGCGGGCGCGGTTACTTGATGAGCGAAGGAACCGTCGACGATTCGGATTGAACCCACGCCCGGCGCGGATGCGGCGGCGGGGGAATCCGCCGCCGTCGCCGGCCCTCAGCGTAAATAGGACTCGATCGCCGGAGCGAGCTTCCGGTACGCGGCGGGGTTCTTCGTCTCCAGGTCGGCCATGAGGCGCCGGAACTCCTGCCAGAGCGCCGGCGAAGTCTCCCTGAGGCGCGCGAGGTCGTCGGGCCCGAGCAACTGAAAATAACGCAGCGCGCTGTCCGGCTCCCCCAGCGAGGTCCAGAGCATGGCGGGGTAGATGGCGTCCTTGGGCTTGAGGAACTCGTTGGCCGTCGTTCTCGCATCGGCGTCCTTTCCCGTACGAAGCTGAGCCATGGCGAGGAGGTACAGCGCCTCGGAGCGGTTGTCGGCTTGATCGACGGCATTCTGGAGGAGCACGATGGCGCCCTTGTAGTCCTGCTGCGCCGCCAGGATGCGCGCCTTGAGAAGCTGGTACTCCGCGGTCCGGCGGGTGCGGCCGAACTCGCGCGCCTGGGCGATCGCCCCGTCGGCGTAGGGAAGCGCGTCCTTGGGACGTCCCCAGGCGAGATAGAACTCGGCGATTCCCGCCAGGTACTTGGGCTTCTCCTTGCCGGACTTATCCACGGCGTGCACGAGGTGGGGCTCGGCCTCCGCGTGCCTGCCTTTCTTGACCAGCAGCATCCCGTAGGCGAACTGCGCCTTGGCCAGATCGGGGGCGAGCTCGACGGCGCGCGCGTACTGCGAGAGCGCGGCGTCATCTCGGGCGCAGTCTTCGAGAAACTTGGCGAGCTCGTAGTGCGCCGTGGCGATGGCGGCGACGCCGCGTGCCGCGTCGATCGCTTGGCGGAAGGCCTGCTCGGCCTCGGCTTGACGGCGGAGATCCGCGAGCGCCTTGCCCTTGCCCACAAGGAGCTGCGAGCGGTCGGCGAGCGCGGGGCCGCGCGCCAGCAGCTCGAGGTACAGCGCCAGGCGTTCGTCGTGGCGGCTGAGCTGGTTGAGGCAGTCGGCCTTGAGCAGCATGGCTTCGGTCCAATCGGGAGCATCGGAGGGAATCTGGTCCGCGAGGTTGATGCATTCGGGCCACGCGCCGAGAGCGAAACACTCCCGGACGCGGTCCATCAGGGTCTGGTGCGATATCAGGATGTAAATCAAGGTGGCCGCGGCGGCGAGGCCGAGAAGCACCGCCGCGGCGAGGGTCGCGGCCAGCGCGGGGCTTCGCCGGCTCCAGAGCGCGAGCCGGCGCCAAGGGCCGGCGGCTCCGGCCAGCGTGGGCCGGCGCCGTAGGAATCGGCGCAGATCGTCGGCCAAGTCCTTCGCGGAGGCGTAGCGTTCGCCGAGGTCCCGCGCCAGCGCCTTGGCGAGGATGGCCGAGAGCTCGCGGGGCACGGCGGGGTTCAACTCGTGCGCGGGCGCGGGAACGCCGGAGAGCACCTCCTGTCTGAGTTCGTCGTAGGTCTCGGCGACGAACGGCGGTCGAAGAGTCGCCCATTGGTACAGGGTGGCGCCGAGAGAGTAGATGTCGGTCTGCGGCCCGAGGACGCCGCGGCCGGCATCAAGCTGTTCGGGACTCGCGTACAAGGGAGTTCCCAGCACGCCGGATGCCGGGGCCGCCGCGTGGGGCGGCTTGCGGGTCTGTGCCGTGCCGAAATCGAGCAGACAGAGGCGGCCTTCTTCGTCGAAAACGAGATTGGACGGCTTGACGTCTCGATGAATGACGCCCTTCTCGTGCGCGTAGTGGAGCGCCTCGGCCACGCCGACGAACTTGGCGGCGAAATCGAAGCATTCCTCCTGCGAAGGCGGATCCGGCCGTTTGGGGGGAGCTTGCTCGGCGGAAGGCTCGGGCGGCCGCGCCATGACGGCGTCCATGCTCGCGGTGAAGTGCGAGTCCTCGAGGTCGCTCGGCAGGGGCATACCGCCGCGTTCCGCAATGACGCCGGCCAGGGAGCGGCCGCCCATCAGGTCCATCGAGAAGAAGTGCGCGTCGCCGTCCTGCCCGGCCTCGTGGACCGTGACGATGTGGGGATGGCGGAGGCGCGCCACGGCCTCGGCCTCGATGCGGAAGCGCTCGATGGTGTCGCGATCGGGAAAGAGGCTGGCGGGAAGCACCTTGAGAGCGACCTCGCGGTTCAGGCTGATCTGGCGGGCCGCGTAGACGATGCCGAAGGCCCCGCGCCCGATTTCGCGGGTCAGACGGTAGTCGCCAATGCGTTCGCGCCACGGTTCGGTCATGGTTCTCCAGGCGCCATCCCCAAGAGAATGGTACGCTTTTATCGAGAGAATGCCAGAGGCGCGCAGCGGGCGAAGGCGGGGTTACGGCAGGAGGCGGGCCTCCGCAAGCGCCTCCCGCCAGCGCTCGATCCAGTAGGCGCGCGAACGGACGGTGCCGTCCGGGTTGAAGTGGATGTCCAGGCCCGTCACCTTGACCAGGCCGTCGCGGGCGACCAGTCTCACGTTGATCTCCTCGTCACCGAGCGCCTTCCAGAGAGCCTGGACGGCGGAGGGGTGGCGCGTCTCGGCGATGATCCTGAGCGCGGCGCAGCGGATGAGCCACTCGGGCCGCTGCGTGTAGGGGAGTACGGGACCCACCACCGCCGGGCCGAGCGCCTTCAGGTGACGTTCGGCTTGAATCCGGTACTTGTGCCTCATGCGGCCGAGGTGATAGAGCCAGAAGTCGATGGTCGCGCGCAGTTCCTCGGGCACGGGCGGAGGGGTGAGACTCGGGGCCGCCTCGCGGACGGCGGGCGCCGGCGGGGCGGGGCGCTCGGGAGCCCGCGGCTCCGCTTCGGCCGGTTCGACGGCGCGTGGGGCGGGCAGAGCGATGACCGCCTCCTCGGCGCGGATTCCGGCGATGCGGTCCCGCGTCAACGCGACCTTCCCGAGGTTTCCGATGGCAAGCACGATGCGCGCCGAATCTTCGGCGATCAGCGTGCCGCGAATGATCGCGCCGTTGTCCAGCGTCACGGCGTGCGTCGCCGTGATTGTTCCGTCGGCGGCGGTGGCGCACGCCGGCGCTCCCAGCAGGAACAAAACCGCAAGCCAGCAGTGTTTCATGGCAACCTCGGCCTTTTCTGCGGCGCGACACGCTCGTCCCCCCGGCCGCGCCGCGTCTCCCGCGTCCCCATGGAAGGCCTCCAAAACCGATGGTAAGGGCGGCGGAAGGCTTTGTCTACTGGCGTGTCAGCAGCGGCCGCCGATGGCGGCGAGAGCGCGGCGGAGGGCGTCATCGGGAACCGGTGCGATGCGCTCCCCGGCGCGGCCGATGGCTTCCAAGAGCACGAAAAGCACCCGGCCGCCGCGCGCCTTCTTGTCGGCGCGCATCAGGTCCGCGGCGGCCGGAATGTGGAAATCGTGCCGAGACGGCAGGCCGAGGGCGTCAAGCAGCGCGGCGGCGGCGGCGGCCTCGCCGGGGGCCAAGCCGGCGCATTCGACGCTCAGGTCGAGGGCCGCGCGGATGCCCAGCGCCACGGCCTCGCCGTGAAGGAGCTCCCAGCCCGAGAGCGCCTCGAGCGCGTGGCCCGCCGTATGTCCGAAGTTGAGAATCCGCCGCAGACCGCCTTCGGTTTCGTCCGCCGCCACGATTTCGGCCTTGATGGCGCAGCTCCGCAGGAGCAGCCGCCCGAACGCGTCCGGGCGGGCGTCCGGAGCCAGGAGGGCGGGCAGTCCGTCCCCGATCTCGGTGAAGAGCTCGCGGCTCCGGATCAAGGCGTGCTTCACGACCTCGACCAGGCCGGCGCGGACCTCCCGGAGCGGCAGGCTCGCCAGCAGGCCGGGATCCATGAACACGGCGCCGGGCTGGTGAAAGGCGCCGATCAGGTTCTTGCCGGCGGGCACGTCCAGGCCGGTCTTGCCGCCGATGGAGGAATCCGCCATGGCGAGAACCGTCGTGGGAATCTGCACGTACGGGACTCCGCGGCAGAAGGTGGCGGCGATGAAGCCGGCAAGGTCGCCGGTGACGCCTCCGCCGAGGGCCGCGACCACGCTGTCGCGGCCGAATCCGGCGGCGAACATCTCATCCTCGATGCGTTCTTTCCAGGCGCGGCATTTGGAAGCCTCTCCCGGCGGGAACGTGAAGAGCCGCGCGCTCAAGCCGCCGGCTTCGCAGGCGCGGATGAGATCAGCCCCGTAGAGCGCCGCGACGGCGGCGTCGGCGATCGCAGCTACCCTGCGCCCCGGCCAGGTCGCGGCGATGAAACCGGCGGCCCGGACGAACATGCCGGCGCCGGAGAAAACCTTGGTCGTGACGGGTCCGCGCGGGAAGGCGAGCGTCAGTTCCTGCATGGGGTCGAGCCTCCGCTCCTGCCGAAAGCATACCAAGGGCGGCGCCGGGAAGAAAGCGCGCCGGGGCCGGCGGGAAACGGTCCGCGGGAGGCGGCGCATTGCGAGAGCCGTTTCCGCGCGGGTTTGTTGCGGCGTTCAAGGCGCGTGCTATACTCTCAACGGACAAGGTTTCCGGAACTCGCGCCGGTCCGCCGCGGCAGAGCGCGGAAGAGCGGCGAACATGGATCGACCTCGCGTGGCGGCTGCCTTCAGAGTGCTCATAATGGCTATTGCGTGCGCGGTCGCGGCGGGCGTCGCGGCGCAGGCGGAGTCCAACCATGCCGACCTGGCGGCCGAGCTTCAAGCCGAGATCCAGAAAGCGCAGCCGGACCGGTACCTCCTCCTCTTGCAGGCCTGCATTGACAACGCCGTCAAGTACGCCGCCGAGAAGAAGTGCAAGCCCGAGGAAAACCCCTTCCACCGCCTGCTGGTGGCCTGGGCGGGCCCGGAGCAGCCGGCGCAGTTGCGCATGGCCGTCGTGAAGGCCCTGACGAGCATCGTTCCGGGCGGCAGCGTCTATCTGGACGGCGTCCGCATGTTATTCCCGTGGCTGGGAACCGACACGGAGAAGTTCAGAACCGTGCTGCGCGACGGCCTGCTTGCCGCGGTGTCCTCCTCGCCGAACGAGTTCACGGCGCAGCTCGAGAAACTGCTCACGGGAACCGAGGCGTCCCGAACGCAGGTCGAGGACGCGAGCTATATCCTGTGGGCGCGGGATCCGGCCAGGACGGTCGATTGTCTGATCGAGGGGCTGGCGGGGCGCGAGAAGTCCGGCCGCGACGCCGCCGCGCACCACTGGGTGCTCGCCGACTACCTGCACCACCGCGCGGCGGGCGCGGAAGCGTGGGACAAGTACTGGCGCGAAAACCGCGGCGCGATGCCGGCGCTGCGCGAGACGCATTTCTTGAGAACGCGCATCATCGAGGAGGTCCTTGCGCTGTGGGACGAATGCTGCCAAGCGCTGCGGAACTCGGCGGGCGATGAGGCGTCGGTCGCGGCCCACTGGCAGTTCGCCCGGCGCGGAATCGATTCGCCGTGGGCCGCGGTGCGCGAACGGGCGTGCCGCGAGCTGGCGGCGCTGGCGGCCAAGGCCGGTCCGGATCCGAAGAAGAAAGCGCTCCTGGAGGCGCAGATCCCCGTGCTGCTGGACGTGTTCGGGGCGGGCGCGGCCCCTCGCTACGAACCCCTCGCGGTGCGCATGGAGGCCCTGCGGGTCCTCGAGACGCTGCGGCCGGTCGCCGCGGGCGACCAGGCCGTGGCGAAGTTCCTGAGCGACGCGGTCGCCAAGGGAGCGCAAGAGCGCGCCTTTCGAATCGGCGCCCTGAAGGCCGCGGGAGAACTCGGCATGGAGGCGCTCCGCGCGCCGATCTGCCGCATCGTGCTGAAGGGCATGGACGAGGCGGGGCTCGACGTCCTGGCCGCGGCGTTGTCGGCCCTCGGCAAGATCGGGTTCATTGCCGACGGCCTGGATGTCGATCTCACCCACGGGCTCGTCGACGCGCTGTTCGACCTGTACGCGCAGGAGGAAAACCGGCCGGGCGCGGATGCCGAGGCCTTCCGCCAGGTGCTGGTGCGCACGCTCGGCAAGATCGGCGGCCAGACGAACCGCGTCGATGACGTCAAGACGTTTCTGCGCAAGCTGCTGGAAAAGACGCTCGACAAGAATCCCGCCATGGCGGTCTTCGTGATCAACGCCTTCGGCGAGCTGAGCGACAAGGACCTGCTGGCCGATCTCTCCGCCGTGATGGCGCAGCGCACGAAGCTCAGCCCGAATGTCGTCCAGGCGGCGGTCAACGCCGTGTGGTTGATCGGCAGCTCGAAGAAGCCCGGCGCGCTGGAGCGAGCGGCCGGGGTGTATGCCGCCTACTTGGAGGCCGGCGATGCGGCGTTCTCCGAGGCGCTCACGCAGAAGGTCGTTTTCCTGTGCCGCGGCTCCGTCGCGAACGCCGGCATCGTGGCTTCGGAGCTGGCGCGCCAGAAGCGCTACAAGTCGGCGGTCGACATTCTGGGCGGCGATGACATCGCGAAGCTCAGGCAGGCGGTCCTGCTGGACGGCACGGAGAAGGAAGTCGAGAACCTGTGGAGCACCGAGCGCGTCTACCTGGCCGCGCTCGAGGCCCTGGAACAGTTCGACCTGTGCGCGGCGGGAATCCAGAAGCTCGAGACCTCGAAGCGCGCGGCGGAGTTCGCCGCCTTCGCGGGGAAGGACACGCTGAAGCTCCAGGCCGAGCGCGTGAAGTCCAAGAAGGAGTTCCTGGCGGCGGTGGCGGGCGGCAAGGCCGCGGAGATCGCGGCGGGATTCAAGGCCCTTATCAAGGCCGATGCGAGCGCCGCCTCCTGGGGGCTCGGCAAGATCGGCGAGAGCGGCATCGCCGCCGCGGTGAACGACCTGCTCGCGAAAGATCCCGAAGTACCCGAGGCGGTGCGGGAAAAGGCGGCCCCGAACAAGAAGTAGGCGCCGGGACCGGGCGCGGCGGACCTGATTGAGCCTGTCGGCCCGCGCGCGCCGCGCCGGCCGCCTCCCCCGGCGTGCTTTCGGCCTATGGACCGCGCCGTACCAGCGCGTCGATTCCCGCCAGTTCCTCCAGCAGCCTTCGCAATCCGCCCAGAGCCAGGCAGTTCGGCCCGTCGCAGCGGGCTTTTTCCGGGTCGGGGTGCACCTCGAAGAAGAAGCCGTCGATTCCCGCCCCGGCCGCCGCGCGGGCCAGCGCGGGCGCGTACTCGCGCTCTCCGCCGCTGGAGGCTCCGCGGCCGCCGGGCAGTTGCACGCTGTGGGTGGCATCGAAAATCGTGGGGATCCCCGCGGCGCGGATCGCCGCGACGCCCTTGAAGTCGTTGACGAGGTTGTGATAGCCGAAGAAGGTGCCGCGTTCCGTGGCGATGGCGCGGGCCGAGCCATCGGGGCCGCGCGCGGCCAGGAGGCGGTTCGGCATTTCGGCGGGCGCCAGGAACTGTCCCTTCTTCACGTTGACGATGCGGCCGCTCTGCGCCGCCGCGGCGATCAGATCGTTTTGGCGGCAGAGCAGGGCCGGAATCTGGATAATGTCGAGGACTTCCCGGGCCCGCGCCGCCTCCTCGGGCGTGTGCACATCCGACGTGATGGGCAGCCCGCTGCGCTCGCGCAGACGGGCGAGGATTTCCAGGCCTCGTTCCAGGCCGGGGCCGCGGTAGGAGTCCGGAGAAGAGCGGTTGGCCTTGTCGTAGGAAGCCTTGAAAACGAGGGTGAAGGGGAGACCGTCGGCGGCGGCGCGCAGGCCGTCGGCCGCGGCGCAGAGTGTTTCCCAGTTCTCGATCACGCAGGGGCCGGCGATGAGGAGAAGCTGCGCGTCGCCGCCCACGGACAGCGCCCCCGATCGAACCACGCGTGTTGCGATTTTCACCTGCCGAACTCCCGGGGCGCGCCGATCCTCTCAGCGGCCTCTTTAACGCCGGCGCGCGCGCCGATAATCCGCGCCGGCCGCAAGGCCGCGCGCGTTCGAATATAACGGCCCTTGCCGGGGCGGCGCAAGTCGATTGAAGCGGAGGACCGCGATCTTCCGATCTGAAGGGGAGAGCCGATATGATATGAGCGCTATGTTTCCGATAAGTGCCGACAAGGTGGTCGGATCCCTCCTGGGAGCCGCGGTGGGAGATGCGCTCGCGTTTCCCTTCCAGGGCCTCTCGCCGGTTTTCACGGGGGCGCTCGGGCGCGAGGCGGTGCAGGCCTTCCACGCCCATCGCTCCGGCAGGTACCCCGCCGGCCGCACGACCGCGTTCACCCAGCTCTTGCTGGCGGCAGCCGAGGCGTTGGCCGATACCTCCGGCGAGGCTCCCGGCGAAACGGTGGGGCGCTTCCTGTTCCCGCCGGCGCGGGATCGGCTCCTTGTGGAACCGCCCGCGGGGTTGCTGGCCGCTCTGGATGCCTGGTCGCGCGGCGGTTCGTGCGCCCCGCGGGCCGAGGCCGAGCCGCCGATCCATCTCCTGCCGCTTGCCCTGTGCGGATCTCCGCATGAAGAAGCCCTTTACCGCGATCTCGCGGCGGCGGCGCGCTGCACCGGGCAGGATGCGCCTGAGGTTCTTGCGGCCGCCGCCGTTTTTCTGGCGGCCGTCCGCCACTGCTTGAACGCCGGGGAGATCGTGCTCGGCGCCATCCTCGACACGGCGCGAGACGGGGCGCGGAAGTTCTCGGAGACGGTCGCCGCCGGCGTGGACGCGATCCCGGATGCCCTTTTTCGGGCGGAGCGCGACGGGGCCTGTCCCTTAGGGAATCGCGCACCGGCCATGCGGCCGGTGTTTGCCGGCTTGATGAGCTTCGTGAAGAGCCCGTATGATTGCGGCCGCGCTCTTCTGATCGCGCTGAAGAGCGGAGGCGGCTGCGCCGCGGGATTCGTGTGCGGCGCGCTGGCCGGCGCCTTCGGCGGCGAGGCCGCGATTCCCGCCGGCCTGGCCCAGGCCGTGTGCGACGGCGCGGCGGCGCGGCGGTGCGCATGGGCTTTGGCGGGCCGGGCGGAGTGCGGCGCCGAGCGCGAAGCAAACGGACATTCTAGAGCATGATGACCGGCGCGCGCGCTCCTTCCGGCGAGCGGCTCCGGGCAGCCGAGCCGCCGGGAGCCGCGCCTCGCGCCGCCGGGCCGCTCCGAGCGGCGCTGGCGCAGGCGTGGCGTCTCGGGATGCGCGTCGATCGGGCGTTGACGCGGCGGCGGACGCTGCCGCGGCCGGTGGTGAGCGTGGGGAATATCAGCCTCGGGGGCACGGGCAAAACGCCGTTCGTCGTCTATCTGGCGCGGCGGCTGGCGGCCGAGGGGCTGCGCCCCGCGGTGCTCACGCGCGGCTACCGGAGCGGCGGGGGGGGCTGCGACGAGCCGCGGGAGATCGCGGAGGCGCTTCCCGGGGTTCGCGTTCTGGTGGGCCGCGACCGGCGCCGCCGGGCCGCGGCCGCGCTGGCGGAGCCCGAACCGCCCGGAATCTTCATTCTCGATGACGGGTTCCAGCACTGGGCGCTCCACCGCGATGTCGATCTGGTGCTGATCGATGCAACGCGCCCGCCGGAGGACGACAAGGTCGTTCCGGCGGGCATGTTGCGCGAGGACGTGCGCGCGCTGGGACGGGCGCACGCCGTGGTGGTGACGCGCGCCGACCTCGTGCCGGCGGGCGTGCTCTCGCGGGTGACGGGGTACGTGCGCGCGAGTTTTCCTAATCTCGCCGTCGCGTGCGCGGGAGAAGCGGTGCGGGCGTACACGGATCTGGCTGGCCTGCCCTGCGCGCGACCCGCCGGTCCGGTGGCGGCGGCGTGCGGGATCGGCAACCCCGGCGCCTTTGTGGCCCGGGCGGCGCGGGAGGGGCTGAGCGTGGCCGCGCGGGCCGCGCTCGGCGATCACCATCGGTGGCGGGCCAAGGATGCCGCGGCGATCGAGAAACACGCGGCCGAGTCCGGCGCCGGGGCCGTGCTGACGACGGCGAAGGATGCCACGAAGATCGATCCGCGCTGGACGCGCATGCCCTGGGTGGTGATGGCCATCGAGACGCGCATCCTCGAGGGCGAAGCGGCGCTCTGGGCGCTCATCCGAGCGCGCACGGGGACGGCGCGCGGGTGACGCCCGCGCGGCGGCGACGGCGTTCGGGTCGCTTACTGGGCCGGTGAGCGCGTGGTATCATCCACGGTAACGCGGCGGCCGCGCCGGCGCGGGAAGCAAGAAGGAGACCAGGCATGGCCCTCAGCAGCGACGAGGTCTTGTTCGGGCGCATCGTCGTCCACAACAAGCTGGCCTCGGATTCCCAGGTCAAGGAATCCATGGCGATCGCCGAGCGCGAGGGCAAGGATCTGGGCACGGTGCTGCGCGCCAAGGGAATTCTCAGCGAGAAGCAGGTCGAGCTCATCGCGCAGCGGGTTCGCAGGAAGAACCACGAGCAGGCCGATGCGCCCGCGGCCGCGTCCGCGGCGTCCCCGGCGCCGGACGTGCCCGTCGTCACGACGGCGGAGATGGCGCAGCGCGATTTCGGGCATCTCGCCGGCCGGAGTCTGCACGAGCTTCTCAGGGCAGTGCGCGCCTGCGGAGTCTCCGACCTGCACTGCCAGGTGGGCGCGCCGCCCTTCGTCCGGCTGCACGGCGCGCTCGTCTACTTGAAGCACCCCCCGTACCGGGCCGATGAGCTGGCGCGGCTGATCGATGCCCTTCTCGGGGATTACGAGCGCGCTATCTTCCAAAAGCACTGGGATGTGGACTTCTGCCTGGAGACGGACCACGGCCGCTACCGGACCAGCGTTTTCAAGGAGCGGCTCGGAACGGACGCGGTTTTCCGCGTGATTCCGGCGCGGATACCCACGGTGGAGGAACTGCATCTTCCCGCCCACATCAAACGCTTCACGCGGTACTCGCAGGGCATCGTCTTGATCACCGGCCCGGCCGGCTCCGGCAAGTCCGCCACCATGGCCGCCCTGGTCCAGCTTATCAACGAGGAGCGGCAAGACCACATCGTGATCGTCGAGGATCCCATCGAGTATCTCTTCGAAAGCCGCCGGTGCAACGTGAACCAGCGCCAGGTCAAGATCCATACGAACAGCTTCGCCACGGCGCTGCGGTCGGCGCTGCGCGCGGATCCGGACGTCATCGTCATCGGCGAGATGCGCGACCTGGAAACGGTGTCGATCGCCATCACCGCCGCCGAGACCGGGCACCTGGTTCTGGCAACGTTGCACACCACCAATGCGGTGCGCTCCGTCGACCGGATCATCGATGTCTTCCCGCCCAAGGAGCAGCCGCAGATCCGCGCGATGGTGTCCGAGTCCATGCGCGGCGTGATCTCGCAGCAACTGATCCCGCGGCGCGACGGCCAAGGACGCGAGCCGGCCCTCGAGATCATGTACTCTTCGCCGGCGGTGGCCAACATGATCCGGGAGAGCAAGACGTTTCAGCTCACGTCGGTGCTGCAGACGGGCGCGCGCCAGGGAATGAGGCTGATGGACGATTCGATCCAGGAACTGCTGGACAAGGGGCTCATCACGCAGGAGGCCGCGCGCCACTACGCGAACCTGCCCGAACGATTCGGGCGGCGGAAGGGCGCAACGCCGTAGGCTCGGCCGGGAGGCATCGTGGGATTTCCGCTGGACCGTTACCTACAGAAGCTCAGCGACTGCAACGGGACGGATCTCCATATCTCCGCCGGGACCGTGCCGAAGTTCAGGATTCACGGCAAACTGCACCCGGTGCCGGACGAGGCGGCGTGGGAGTCCGCCCGGGTCGAGGAGCTGCTTGTGCCCATGCTCGATGAGCGCCGGCGCGGGATCTTCCTCGAGCGCCGCGATTTGGACTGGGCCTACTCGCTGCCGGGAGTGGCGCGCTTCCGCGTCAACTATTTCGTCCAGCACCGCGGCATGGGCGCCGTGTTCCGATTGATCCCGCGGGTCATTCGCTCCTGCAAGGAGCTGGGCGTGCCCGAGGTGATCGAGTCCTACGCGCACCTGCGGAACGGCCTGATTCTCTGCACGGGCCCCACGGGCAGCGGCAAGAGCACGACCCTGGCCGCGATCGTGGATTACATCAACCGCAATTTCCACAAGCACATCATCACGATCGAGGAGCCCATCGAGTACGTCCACGACAACAAACGCAGCTTCATCACCCAGCGCGAAGTCGGCGAGGAAGCCGAGAGCTTCGCCACGGCCCTCAGGGCGGCCACGCGGCAGGATCCGGACGTGATCCTGGTGGGCGAGCTGCGCGATCTGGAGACGATCGGCCTGGCGATCACGGCGGCGGAGCTCGGGGCGCTGGTCTTCGCGACCCTGCACACCAACAGCGCGGCGAAGACGATCGACCGCATCATCGACGTCTTCCCCGAGAGCCAGCAGAACCAGGTGCGGACGATGCTGTCCGTGGCGCTCAAGGGCGTGATCGCGCAGTTGCTCATCCCGACGCGCGACGGCGCCGGACGCGTGCCCGTGAACGAAATCCTGCTCTGGAGCTTCAGCCTCGGCAACATGATCCGCGAGGGCGCGGTGTACAAGATCGTGTCGCTGATCGAGGCCGGCCGCGGCGAAGGCATGCAGCTCATGGACGATTCGATCATGGTCAGGTACAAGGCGGGACTCATCGATGCGCGCTCGGCGCACCTGTGGGCCTTGGACAAGAAGCGTTTCGAGGGCTTCCTCGAGCGGGAACAGAGCGGCAAGTAGGCGCCGCGGTCGGGACGGGGGATCGTAGTGGACGCGGGTTCGCGCGGCGACGGCCCGGCGGGCGTGCTCGTGCGCATGCCGAATTGGCTGGGCGACGCGGTGATGGCGACGTGCGTCCTGCGCGCGGTGCGCGCCGGGGCGCCCGGCGCCCGGATCGCCGCGGCGGCGCGCCCGAAGCTCGGCGAGCTCTTCGCGGGGCTGCCTTTCATGGACGAGTTCGTGCCGCTCGACGACCAGTCCCTCGCCGGCGCGCTCAGGCTCGGGTGGTCGCGGCGAGGGGCGTTCGACCTGGCGTTGATCCTCCCGAACTCGCTGCGCTCGGCGCTAATGCCCTTCGCGGCGCGAGCGCGGCGGCGCATCGGCTACCGCGGGCAGGGCCGCGGGTTCCTTCTGACCGCCAGGCTCGCGCCGCCCGGCGCGGGGCGCGGCCGCCGGACGCCGGAGCCCATGCCCTGGTACTGGCGCCGAATCGTCGAGGCCGCCGGCCTCCCGTGGCAGGGCGACGCGCCCGAACTGCGGGTGACGGACGCCGAGCGCGAGGGCGCGGCCGCCAGGGCGCGCGCCTTCGGCCTGGGCGCAGATGAGCGCCTGATAGGGATCAGTCCCGGGGCCGCGTTCGGGCCCAGCAAGCTGTGGCTGCCTGAACGCTTCGCGGAGGCGGCCGCGCTGCTTCACCGCGCGACGGGGATGCGCGCTATCGTGTTCCTTGCGCCGGGCGAGGAGGCGCTTGGGGCGGAAATCGCGCGCTCCGCGCGTTCGCCGATCATCTCGACGGCGAACGATTTGCTCTCCATCGGACTGCTGAAGGCGTTCATGACGCGCTGCGCTTTGCTCCTCTCCACCGACAGCGGCACCCGCCATATCGCCGTGGCGCTCGGCACGCCGGTAGTGACGGTGGTAGGGCCCACCGATCCGCGGTACACGGCCTATTGTCTGGAGCGCCAGCGTGTGATCGCCAAGAAAGTGCCGTGCGGACCTTGCCACTTCAGGGAATGTCCGACCGATCACCGCTGCATGACGGAGATAGAGGCCGGCGAGGTGGCCGCGGCGGGGCTGGAACTGCTGGGGCGCTACGCGGAGGCGGGTCGGCCCAATTGCGCGCCGGGAGCGCCGCGCGCCCCAACAAAAAAGTGGTAGCTCGGTGAATAGGCCGGACTACCACGTGACCCATGCTCCCTTCCTTGTCGCCATTCCTCGAGAGGGTCGAAGAAACAGTCTTCAAGGTAAGGATAAAGGTACAGTATAGACCGAAGGGCCGATAATATCAAGCGGGGCGCCCACGATTGTCCGTATCCCGTGATGCCGGAGGGACTTACCTGCCGCGTTAGGCTCCGGGCGCCGGGGATCCCCGCCGCGCGCGCCCCGGGCCGGCGTCGCGGCGCCCGCGGGGCCTGCGCGGGCCGCGGCGAAGACGAAGCGCGCCTTTGTGGTAAAATCGACCCTATGAAGACGTGCGACTACTGTTACATGAGCGAGTGCTGCCCCGCCGCGTTCGACCAGCTTGCGCCATGCCCCTTCGCCAGCGAGGGCGGGTTCGTGGATTTCCGGCGCGGCCCGGCGGTCCGGGCGGCCGGCGTGTCCGGCGCGGCCCTACCGGCGGCGGCGCGGGAGCGTCCCGAGTTCCGAGCGAAGGCGCTGCGCGGGGCGCGTTTCAGGTAGAAGCCGCCTGCGGCGCGTCGTTCGCCGGCGATACGCGGGATCTGGACCGCTTCAGGAGCGCCCGCGCCGGGCGTACAATAGTCTCCATGCCGGCCGGAGCCATCTACCTCGACCACAACGCGACGACGCCGCCCGATCCGCGCGTCATGGAAGCGGTGGGTCGCGCGCTCGCGGTCGCGTGGGGGAACCCTTCGAGCGTGCATGCGCCGGGACTTGCCGCGCGCGAAACGCTCCAGAGCGCACGGGATGAAGCGGCGCGGCTGGTAGGCGTCGACTCCTCCGAGGTCGTGTTTACGAGCGGCGGCACCGAAGCCATCGCGCTCGCCGTGGCGAGCGCGTGGCGGCGGCGGGAAGCCGGGCGGCGGCGGGTGGTGGTGTCGGCCGTTGAACACCCGGCGGTGTTGGAGGCCGCGCGGGGGCTTGCGTCCGAAGGCGCCGAAGTCGTCGTCTGCCCCGTCGACGGGGAGGGCCGCGTCGATCTCGAGGCGCTGCGCGCCCGCGTGGACGAGACGACCGCGCTCGTCGCCGTGATGCTCGCCAACAACGAAGTCGGCGCGCTTCAGCCCGCTGCCGCGGCGGCCGCCATCGCGGCGCGCGCGGGAGCGCGGTTCCTGTGCGACGCGATCCAGGCGGTGGGGAAAATCGCGGTCACGGCCCGCGCGATCGGCGCGGACTACCTGCCGATCGCGGCGCACAAGCTCAACGGGCCCAAGGGCGCCGGGTGCCTGTGCGTGCGGCACGGCGCGCCGTGCGTGCCCATGATCGCGGGCGGCGGGCAGGAAGGCGGATTGCGGTCTGGAACGGAGAACGTGCCCGGCCTCGCCGGTTTCGGCGAGGCCTGCCGCCTGGCGCGCGAGCGGACGGGGGAGCAGGAGCGCATCGCGGCGCGGCGCGATGCGCTCCAGGAGCGGCTCGTGTCCGGCGGGGGCGCGCAGGTGCTCGCGGCCCATGCCGAACGGCTGCCGAATACGATCGGGTGCATTCTCGACGGCGTCGACGCGGAGGCTCTCGTGGTTCGGTTGAGCCGGCGCGGCGTCTTCATCTCCGCGGGCAGCGCCTGCCACGCCGGGAAGACGAAAGGCTCGCACGTGCTGGCCGCGATGGGGGTTCCGGAGCCGCGGCGCGCGAGTTTCGTGCGCGTGAGCCTCGGCGCCGGGACGACCGACGAGGAGGCGGACCGCGCCGCGGCGGTGATCGTCGAGGAAGCCGCGCGGATCCGGAGGAAGCGTTAGCCTCCGCGCGGGCGCGTTGACCGCCGGGGGCTTCTCGGATACCATTAAGCGTCGTTTCGGCCCCAAGGAACCCGGCGGCTTCGAGGATGAACTAGGAGCCCGTCATGAGACGAAGAGCGTTCTTGCGGACTTGCGGCGTCGCGGCGGCGGCGTTGGGCCTGGGGAGTACGCGCCGCGCGCGGGGCGCCGTCGCCCCGAGCGACCGCGTGGTCGTCGCCCACATCGGCGTCGGCGGCATGGGCAACAGCCACGTCGACTGGTTTTCCGGCTTTGCGGACGTCGAAACGGCGGCGCTGTGCGATGTGGACAAAAACCGCCTCGCGCAGACGCAGGCGAAGCTCAAAAGGAAGCGTCCGAACGCGACGATCGACGCGTACGGCGATTTTCGGAGGATTCTGGAGCGCGATGACATCGATGCCGTGACCGTGGCGACGCCCGACCACTGGCACGCCCTCATCGCCACCCATGCGTTTCTCGCCGGAAAGGATGTGTACGGCGAGAAACCTCTCAGCTACAGCATTCCCGAATCGCGCGCCATGCTCAACGCGCTCACCGCCAAGAAGCGCGTTTTCCAGTTGGGCACGCAGATCCACGCGGAGGAGAACTACCACCGCGTCGTCGAACTCGTGCGCTCGGGCATCCTCGGCACGATTCACACGGTGCGGGTGTGGAAGACCGGCGGGGCGCCCGTGATCGCGAAGACGCCGGACGGCGAGGCGCCCAAGGAGCTCGACTACGAAATGTGGCTGGGTCCGCGGCCGAGCCGCCCGTACAACGGCAGCCGCGTGCATTTCAACTTCCGCTACTTCTGGGACTACTCCGGCGGCACGTACGCCGACTTCTGGTGCCATATCTCCGACATCGCCTTCTGGGCGCTGAACCTCGGCGCTCCGCGCACGGTGCAGGCCCGCGGCAAGCTCAACACCGAGGGCATGGCCGAGACCCACGAGTGGATCGACGTGGACCTGGAGTTCGACGGCGTCAAGTACTTCTGGACGACGTCGATTCCCGACGTGCCGGGGGCCGCCGGACGCGGCATCGGGGCGTGCTTCATCGGCACGAAGGGCCATCTGGTGACCGACTACGGGTCCCGCGCCATCTTCCTGGACGGCAAGGAGGTGCCCAACGGCGATGTCCCCGAGGTCCCCCAGTCGGTGGCGCGCTCGCCGGGCCACCAGCGCAACTTCATCGAATGCGTCCGGTCGCGCAAGCTCACCGAAAGCAATCTGCCGTACGCCCACAATATGACGATCCCCATGCACCTCGGGCTCTTGTCGTTCTTCACGGGGCGGAAGCTGGAGTGGAACGCGCAGACCGAGCGGTTCGTCAACGATCCCGAGGCGGACAAGCTGCTCGAAAAGACGTTCCGTGCTCCCTGGAAGCTGCCGGCGGTGTGATCCCGGCCGCGAGCGGAGAGAGAAGAAAAGCGGGACATGGAACGAGCCCGAAGCATTGTCACCGTCGCCGAGGCCGCCGAGGCCTTCGCGAAGATGGCGTCGGCGCTGGGGGCGACGGAGATCGCCGTGGTTCGCAACCCGCAGGGCGTCTACGCGCCCTGCGAGTTTTACCCGCTCGCGCCGAGGCTGCGGCGACTGCGCGACCTGCGCGCCGTCGTCATGGACATGGACGGCACGACGACGACGACCGAGCCCCTCTGCCTCCATTCCCTCGAGCACATGGTGCGGTCGACGATGCGCGACGGGAAGACGTGGGCGGGTCTGGACGGCGAGAAGGATTTGCCCTACGTCGTCGGCAACAGCACGACGCGGCACGTCGAGCATCTCCTCGAAGCCTATGCGCCGCGCCTGGACCCCGAGACGTTCTGCCGGCGCTTTCTGTGGACGACCGCGTGGACTTGCGCGCGGGGGCGCGACGCGGGGCGGAGGGCGGAGACCGTGTCCGACGCCGTGGCGCTGGGGCTGGGCGAGTTGGCGGCGGATCAGGCGTTTCTGGCCTGGGGCGCCGAGGATGAGCCGCCGCCGCCGGCGGCGGCGGCCCGTCTCGTGCCGGTGCTCGCCAAGAAGCTCTGGGCGGCGCCCTTTCCGCTGCGGGTCAGGTGCGCCGTCACGATCTATTACCAGCGGTACCACTACATCCTGGAGCAGCTCGACGAGGGCCGAACCGAGGGCCTGGCGCGGCGCATCCTCAAGGAGGACCGCGCGGATCTCATCGAGCCCATGCCGGGCGCGGCCGTGTTCCTCGCCCTCGTCAAGGGGCTTCTCGGGGAGGAGCCCGAGGCGGCCTTTTCGGCGCTGCGCGCCCGCGGGGACGGCGCGCCGCCCGGCGCGGCGGAGAAGTTCTTCGCCCTGTGCCGGCGTTTCGCCGCGCGGCCGGCGAAAGTGGGCATCGTCACGAGTTCCATCGCCTACGAGGCCCGCATCGTGCTCAAGGAGGTCCTACGGGTCATCCGCGGCCAGGTCCGGGGCTGGGACGCGAGCGCCGGCCTCAAGGAGCGGGCGCACGCGCTCTTCCGCGACACCGACAGCCTGTACGATGCCTTCATCACGGCGAGCGATTCCAGCGAGATCAGGCTGAAGCCGCATCGCGATCTATATGCGATCGCGCTGCAGCGCTTCGGCCTTGCGCCCGAGGACTACGACGCCGTGATCGGGTTCGAGGACAGCACCTCGGGGGTGACGGCCATCAAGGCGGCCGGCTGCGGCATGTGCGTGGCGGTGCCCTTCGAGTCGACCCGTCGGCACGATTTTACGGCGGCTGATTACGTGGCGTGGGAGGGCTTCCCTGAAATCCTTCTCGCGGAGGGCTTGTTCCTCGATCCCGTGTGAACCGCCGCGGCCGGGGGAAAGCGCGGCCTTCAAGCGTCGTGGAAGCAAGGCGTGCCTGGCGTCCCTTCGACCCTTGCGGTACGATTGCGCGCCTGATGCCGTGGCGCGCGCCGCGCGAAGGAAGCAGGCAATGCGGCGGCCGGGCGCCGCGGATGTTTTCAAGGGGAGTAGGCTATGGCGATGCGCGTGTACAATTTCAATCCGGGTCCGGCGGCGCTGCCGCTGCCGGCCCTCGAGAAGGTCCGCGACGAATTCCTGTCCTTCCGGGGCACGGGCATGTCGATCGTGGAGGTGAGCCACCGTTCGGCGGAGTTCGGGGCGCTGCTCGAGGAGACCGATGCGGGGCTCCGCGCCCTACTGGGCATTCCGGATGCCTATGCGATCCTGTACCTCGGCGGCGGCGCGAGCCTGCAGTTCTCCATGGCGCCGATCAACCTGCTCGGCCGCGGCCGGGTCGCCGATTACATCGAGACCGGCGAGTGGTCGTCGAAGGCCATCAAGGAGGCCGCGAAGGTCGGGCGCGTGAACGTGGCGGCCTCCACCAAGGCGGAGAAGTTCCGCCGCATTCCGCGCCCCGAGGAACTGAGGCTGACGCCGGGCGCGGCCTACGTGCATCTGACGAGCAACAACACGATCTACGGGACCCAATGGCGGCGCTTTCCCGAAGCCGGGAGCGTGCCCCTCGTGGCGGACATGTCGTCGGATATCCTGTCGCGGCCCTTCGATGTCGAGCCCTTCGGGCTCATCTACGCCGGGGCGCAGAAGAACCTGGGCCCGGCGGGCGTCACCGTCGTGATCGTGCGGCGGGACCTGGTGGGGAAGGCGCCCGAGGGCACGCCCACGATGCTCGACTACAAGACCCACGTGGAGGGCAATTCGCTCTTCAACACGCCGCCCTGTTTCGCGATCTACATGATCAAGCTCGTGCTGGATTGGGTGCGGGACCAGGGCGGCCTGGAGGCGGTCGCCGCGCGGAACGAGCGCAAGGCGCGGCTGCTCTACGATGCGATCGACGGCAGCGGCGGCTTCTTCGCCGGCACCTGCGACCGGGACAGCCGCTCGCGGATGAACGTGACCTTCGTCCTGGCGCGGTCCGAGCTTTCGGAAGCCTTCGCGCGTGAGGCGAACGCCGCGGGCCTCAAGGGACTGAAGGGCCACCGCAGCGTGGGCGGATTCCGGGCGTCGCTCTACAACGCCGTGGGCATGGAAGCCGTGGAGGCTCTGGTGGCGTTGATGGAGAAGTTCAGGAAAAAGAACGCCTGAGGCCGAGGGAGCCCTAGCGCTCCGGGGGCCGCGCATCGGCGGAGCCGCCGGGCGCCGCATCGCGCGCCGCCGGAGGCTCGGCAGGCTGTTCCACGCTCGTTTGGCCGCCGTCCCGGCAGCTCGCGCCCCGCATTCAGGTCGGGACGCCGAGCTTGGGCAGGATCACGAGTTGGAGCAGGAGCCACACGCCCAGAACGCCGAGCACCCAGAGCAACGGTTCCATTGTCGCTTTCCGTTTCATTGTCATTCTACCGGGCCGGCGGCCTCGAAGGGCGCCGCCGCCTCTCCCCGGGGAGCGAAGCAAGTCTACGATGGCGCGGGGAGCGGCGCAAGCCGGCGAGAACCCGCGGTTCGGCGGGCGCAGCGCTGCACCGAGTCAGCCTTCAACCGCCCTCCACGCCTTGCGGCCCAGCTTGCCCCGGGCCAGCGAAGCGAACACCCCCGCGAGGCACAGTCCCGCGAAGATCAGAAACGCCATCCTCACGGTGGCGAGCAGGACCGGGTAGGACGCCGGGGTGATTTGCGCCCGATCCAAGCCGTACAAGGAGAAAATCAACATGGCGATGGCCATGCTCAGCAACTGCCCCGTCAACCGCATCGATCCCAGGATGGCCGCGGCCAGTCCGTAGTGGTGCCGCTCCACCGAACTCATGACGGCGTTGGTGTTGGGCGAGGAGAACAGGGCGAAGCTGAGCCCCAGTAGCACGAGGCAGGCCACGACGTAGGTCAAAGACGTCGTCCAGCCGACGAATCCCAGGAGGAGCAGCCCCGCCACCGTCAGCCCCATGCCGATGGACGTGACGATCCGGGGTTGGATTCGATCGGAGAGCCGGCCCGCGAAGGGCGAGAAGAGCGCCTGCACCACCGGCTGCCACAGCAGCACCAGCCCCGCCGACTGCGCCGTCAGCTTCCCGATGTACTGCAGATACAGGCTGAGCAGAAACCCCACGGCGAAGGTCGCGCTGTAGTTGATCAGGGCCGCGAGGTTCGAGAACGCGAACACCGTGTTGCGCCGAAACAAGCCGATGTCCAGGAGCGGATCGGGCGTGCGGAGCTCCCAGGCGGCGAAGACCGCCAGACCCGCCAGCCCCGCCGCCGTCATCGCGATCCCGGGCGTGCTCGGCAGCCGCGCGAGCCCGTTCATGAACAAGGCCACCGCGATCATGTAGATAATCGCGCCGGCCAGGTCGAAGCGCTCGCCCTTGGCCTCGGCCCATTCTCCCTTGAGCCGGCGGAGGATCAGGTACAACACCGCGGCCGCCAGGGGCACGTGCGACAGAAAAACGCTCCGCCAACCGAGGTGGTGCGTCAAGAAGCCGCCCACCAGGGGGCCCAGCGACAGCCCCAAGTAGACCGCGGTCACGGAAATCCCCAAGACCTTGCCGCGCTCGTCCGCCGGGTACACCGATATGAGCATGGCCATGCTCGTCCCGAAAATCATGGCCGCCCCGATGCCTTGCACGAACCGCAGCGCGATCATCATCGCGGGCGATGTCGATCCCGCCAGGGCGATGGACGCCAGCGTGTTGATGGCGATGCCCACGGTGAACACCCGCTTGCGCCCATGGATATCCGCAAAGCGCCCGAAGGGAACCAGGAACATTCCCGCCGCCAAGAGGTACGCCGTAGCCACCCACCCCAGCAGCACGGCGTTCAGGTCGAAGTCGCGCCCGATCGCCGGCAGGGAGATCACCACCGAGGCGCCCATGAAGGAGGTCAGAAAGGAACTCAACGCCGCCGCCGACAGCACGGCCCGCCTGAGTTGTGCTCCGTCCAATTGGCGCTTCTCCCTTCGCAGCTCAGCGCGCCGCCGGCCGGCGGCGCGCATCAGTGGCGTTCGCGCTTCTCCGGAATCGTCGTCCCCCCCGCTCCCGGGGAACCTGAACCGCGTTGTCCCGCTCGGGCGCCGCGATAGGACGCCGCGAAGCCCGCCGCCGCGAGAATCGCCGCCTTCATGCCGCGCGCATCGGCGATGCCTTGCCCCGCGATGTCGAAGGCGGTGCCGTGGTCCACCGATGTGCGCAGAAAAGGCAGGCCTAGCGTGAAGCTGACCGTGCCGTGGAAGTCGAGCGTCTTGGCGGCGATGTGTCCCTGATCGTGGTAGAGGGACAGGACGGCGTCGTAGGCGCCCGTCGCGGCCTTGTGGAAAACCGCGTCCGCCGGAACCGGGCCCGCCAGATCCGCGGCGACCTCGGGGGCCGCCGCGCGGACGGCCGGCGCGATAATCTCCTCCTCCTCGGAGCCGAAAAGGCCGTGCTCCCCGCCGTGCGGGTTGAGCGCGGCCACGGCGATTCTGGGCCGCGCGAAGCCGAGGGAACGTAGATGGCGCGCGGCCGCGATGATACCCTCCCGCACTCCGTCGAAGGTGATGGCGGCGGGGACATCGCGGAGCGCCAGGTGCCGCGTGAGGAAGAAGATCCTGAGGGCGCCCGTCGCGAACATCGTCATGACGCCGGCGCTGCCCGTCAGGGCGCTGAACATGGCCGTGTGGTCGATGTACGGCACGGCCGCCGCCCGCAGGCATTCTTTGTGGATCGGCGCCGTGGCCACGGCGCCGACCTTGCCCGCGGCGGCGAGGCGGCAGGCTGCCGCGATGGCCGCGAAGGAGGCGGCGCCGCCCTCGGGCGTGATCCGGCCCCAGGGAACGGGGGCGGAGAGGGTCGCCGTGTCGGCCAAGGTGATCGCGTCGCCGGGAAACGCCGCCGCGGCGGGATCGGCGGCGTGCTCGAGCTTGAGGTTCCGTCCCAGGGCATCGGCGGCGGCGCGGAGGGCGCGCTCCTCGCCCACGACGAAGCAGCGCGCCGCGGCCCGGACGGCGGGATCGGCCGCGGCTTCCACGACGATCTCGGGGCCCACGCCCGCCGGCTCGCCGAGCGTGACCGCGATGACCGGAAGATGAGGCGATCGCATCGGTTTCTCCTCGGGGGAAAAACGATATAATAACGCGCTCCCCGGCCGGCCGCACGTTCCGGCGTGTCCGTTCGGCCGGCGTCCGCGCCGGCAGGCGGACCCTCCGGCGCGCCGGGGAGCCGGTGTTTCGCGAGGACTCGCAATGGGCAGGAACCTGCTGGCGAAGGTTTGGGATCTGCACCGCGTCCGGGATCTGCCCGGCGGCGCGACCCAGCTTTTCATCGGGCTGCACCTCATCCATGAAGTGACGAGCCCGCAGGCCTTCGAGGCTCTGAGGGAGCGCGGCCTGAAGGTCGCGCGCCCGGACCTCACCTTTGCCGTGGTCGACCACGTCGTGCCCACCGACGATGTTCGGCGGCCGCTGGCCGACCCGCTCGCCGAGGAGATGTTCTGCGCCATCGAAGACAACACCGCGGCGTGCGGCATCGCTTTTTTTCCGCCGGGGTGCGGCAGCCAGGGCGTGATCCACGTGGCGGCGCCCGAACTCGGCCTGACCCGGCCCGGCCTGACCATCGCCTGCGGCGACAGCCACACGAGCACCCACGGCGCCCTGGGCGCCGTCGCCTTCGGCATCGGCACCAGCCAGGTGCGCGATGTGCTCGCCACGCAGTGCCTGGCCGCCCGGCGGCCCAAAGTCCGGCGCATCGTGCTGACCGGCAAGCTCGGCCCCTGGGTCGCGGCCAAGGACGTGATCCTGCATATCATCCGCGTCCTGGGGGTCAAGGGCGGGGTCGGGTTCGCCTACGAACTGGCCGGTCCGGTCGTCGAGCGCATGGGGATCGAGGAGCGCTTGACGCTCTGCAACATGGGGATCGAGGGTGGCGCGCGCATCGCCTATTGCAACCCCGACGAGAAGACCTTCGCGTACTTGGCGGGCCGCCGGTACGCGCCGGACGGCGCCGACTTCGCCGCCGCGGCGGCGTGGTGGCGCACGATGGCTTCGGATCCCGACGCGTCCTTCGACGACGAGGTGGCGCTCGATGTGGGCGATCTCGCTCCGATGGTCACGTGGGGCATCACGCCCGGCCAAGCGATCGCGATCGACGAGGCCGTCCCCTCGCCTTCCGCGTGCCCCGGCCCCGAGCGCGCCCAGGCCGAGGAGGCGCAGGACTTCATGGGCGTGACGCCCGGCAAACCCCTGACCGGCCTCAAGGTGAACGTGGTGTTCATCGGCTCCTGCACGAACGGCCGTCTCAGCGACCTGCGCGTCGCGGCGCGGGTCGCGCGCCGCGGCCGGGTCGCGCCGGGCGTGCGCGCCCTCGTCGTTCCGGGCTCGGAGCGCGTGGCGGCCCAGGCCGAGGCCGAGGGCCTGGCCGATGTCTTCCGCCGGGCGGGGTTCGAATGGCGGCTCCCGGGGTGCTCGATGTGCCTGGCGATGAACCCCGATCGCCTGCGGGCCGGCGAGCTGTGCGTCGCCACCAGCAATCGCAACTTCAAGGGCAGGCAGGGCCATCCTCAGGGGCGCACCGTGCTCGCCGGCCCGGCGATGGCGGCGGCGGCGGCGCTCGCCGGCGAGATCGTGGATATTAGGACGATGATGGGGGCGGACGCATGACGGCTCAGTCGATTCAACGCGTGAAGGGGCGCGTCGTGCCCCTCGGCGGCGACGACATCGACACGGACAGGATCATCCCGGCGCGATTCCTGCTGTGCACGACCTTCGCGGAACTGGGCGAGCATGCCTTCGAGGACGACCGGAAGTCGCCGGGACATCCCTTTTCCGATCCCCGCTACGCGGGCGCGAAGATTCTCGTGACCGGCCGCAACTTCGGGTGCGGCTCGTCGCGGGAGCACGCCCCGCAGGCCCTCAAGCGCCGAGGCCTCGAGGCCGTGATCGGCGAGTCCTTCGCCGAAATTTTCCTGGACAACGCGACCTCCTGCGGCATGGTCTGCGCATGCCTGCCCCGCGAAGTCATCGAGAAGCTCCTGGCCGACGCGAAACGGGATCCGCGCTCCGAGGCGACGATCGACCTGGCGGCGCGCACCGTCGGGCTCCGCCGGCGGAAATACCCGCTGGCCATGGACGAGTCGGTCAGGCAGCGGCTGTTGGACGGGTCCTGGGATGTGCTCGCCGTGCTTCAGGAGGCCCGGGACCGCGCGGATGCGCTGGCCGCGCGCCTGCCTTACCTCGCCTTCCGCCGCGGGGGTGCGGCGCGGTAGCTTGCGGGCGCGGATTCCTTGTGCTCAGATAAGGAAGGCCGCGTCCTCGCGCGCGGCCGTCAGGGGTGTTGCGCGACTTTCGGGAGGTGCGAGCATGTGTGCGTACACGCGTTGGAGCATCGGCGTCCTGTGCGCCGCGGTCATCGGCGCGGCCCCTGTCGCCGGCGCGGCGGTCGATCCGTACGTCCCCACGGCGGCGGAGAAGAAAGCGCTCCGGGTGCATGTCATCCCTCAGGCGGCCATCGAGCTGGCCGGGGCGTGGCGTTACGATCCCGAGGCGATCGAGGAATGCGCCGTGCCGGCGCTGGCCGCCGCCGTGCGGAACCTCGCTAAGTTCCCGTCGTATTCCTTCAGCGTCGCCCAGGTGCCGCTGCTGGAGCCCCTCGAGAATCGCGCGCCCGACCTGTGGAAGAGCGTGGTCGCGCTGGTCGCGGCGGGCCGGATGGAGGTTGCGGGAGGCAACTACCTCGAGTTCGATGGCGCCTGCGTCGGAGGCGAGGCGCTCGTCCGGCAGTTCTCCGCGGGGAGGGAGTTCCTGCGCGGGAAGCTCGGCCAGGGTCCGCGGATCTGCTGGTCCCTGGGCACCGTGGCGCACCCCTGGACGCTGCCCCAGATCCTGCGCAAGAGCGAGATCGACACCTATGTTTTTCTGCGCGGCGCGCCGCGCCCGACCTTCCTTTGGGAAGGCATCGATGGGAGCAAGGTGCTCGCCGTGCGGCCGCTCACGGGGGCGGGTGTGCCCGAGGCCGTCGCCGCGGCGCTGGAGCGGTTCCGCGCCGACGGGATCACGCAGACCTGCCTCCTCGTCGGGGCGGGCGACCACGGCGGCGGGCTCGCGGAGAAGGATATCGAGGAGCTGCAGGCGGCGTTCGCCGCCGCGCCGATCGCGGTGGGATTCGGCCGCGCCGACGCCTTCAGCGCCCTGTGCCTGGGGGAGATCGACAAGCTCCCCGTGGTGCACGGGGAACTCGGGTTTGAGCTGCCGGGCGCTTACACGACGCTGGGCAGGATTAAGGAGCACAACCGCGTCTGCGAGCAGATGCTGCTGGCGGCGGAGAAGTTCGCGTCCGTGGCCTCGCGCTACCAGCCGTACCCCGACGCGGCGCTGGACCGCGCCTGGCGCTGCGCGCTGTTCAACCAGGCCTACGGGATTCTCGGCGGCCGCGTGGTTCCCGCCGCGGCGGAGGACGCGCTCGCCCTCTACGGCCAGGTGGAGGAACTGCTCCGGCGGACGCTCAACGATGCCCTCAGGACGATTCTGCTCCACGTCGACACGACGGGCTTCCAGAATCCCGTCGTGGTGTTCAATCCCCTGAGTTGGGAGCGCGACGGCGCCGTCTACGTGCCGTGTCCCGACGCCCGGGCCCAGTGGGTCGTGCGCGACGGGGACGGCGCGTTCAGCCGGACGCAGGCGGTCTACGATCCTCAGACCGAGACGACGAACCTGCTTTTTGTCGCCAGGAAGCTGCCGCCCTTCGGCTATCGGACGTACTCCCTCTTGCCCAGTCCGGAGGAGGTCAGCAACCCCTGCAGCGCCGAAGACGGCCTGATCCGGACGCCGCAGTTCACGATCACGTTGGATGCGGCGACGGGCGATGCCGCCCAGATCGAAGCGACGGCGCTGGCCTGGCAGGTTCTAGCGGGGGCGGGCAACCAGATCCAGATCTACGAGGATCTGGGCGATTCGGACGGCAGGCCCGAGTTCAGCGGCAAGTCCTGGACGCTGGGCCCCGCCGGCGCCGTGCAGGTGGTGGAAAAGGGGCCCGTGCGCGTCGGGCTGCGGGTGCGCAACCGGCTCGTCGGAGAGCGGACGACCTTCGTGCGGGAGGTGTACGCGACGGACGGCATCCCGTGGGTCGAGTTCAGGACGAGCATCGAATGGAACGCGGCGAACAAGTTCGTCAAGGCCTCCTTTCCCACGGGGATCGCCGCGGGCGTCTCGACGTGGGAAGTTCCCTACGGCGCGGTCGAGCGCTCGAACGACGGCCTCGAACGGCCGGCCGCCGCCTGGGTCGACGTCGGCGACAATCGCCGCGGCGCGGCGCTTCTGAACCAGACCCGGCACGGATACGACGTCCAGAAGGACGGCACCCTGCGGCTGAGCCTGCTCAGGAGCCCCGTGTCGCCGGCGCGCAGCGACGACGGCGGCAACCACCTGGTGGCGTACGCGCTGCTCCCGCACCTCGGCTCGTGGCAGGAGGGCGCGGTGCACCGCCGCGCCCAGGAGTACAACGCGCCGCCGATCGCGATGCCCGTGCCGCCCCACGGCGGCGCGTTGCCGCCCCAGGCTTCGTTCTTCAGGGTGACGCCCGCGTCGGTGGCCCTCACGGCGGTCAAGCGCGCCGAAGCGGGCGACGGCCTGGCGCTGCGGTTGGTGGAGACCGAGGGGCGCGCCGTGTCGGCCGAGCTCTTCTCGCACTGGTTTCTGCGGGGGGCGTTCGAGACTAACCTTCTGGAGCGCAACGAACAGCCGCTGACGACGGAAGGGGATCTCCTCAAGCTCGAGTTCCGTCCCTTCGAGATCAAGACCGTGGTGCTGCGGGGCTGGGGTTATGCGCCCCTCAGATAAGCCGCCAGGCGGGCTTTGGATCACGCCCGAGCTCATCCGCATCCTCTACGACTCGGCGTCGATGGAGCGCTGGAACGACTATCCCCGCATGGTGAATTTGGTCGAGCTCGACAAGCAGGCTCACAAGTTCATCATCGCGTGGTTTCTGGCCAAGTGCGAGGCGCGGCCGTACGACTTCCTCGGCCTCATCGAGGCGGGCATTTTCGAGTTCCTCCGGCGCGTCATCGTGACCGACATCCGCCCGGATGTCTTCCGGAGCGTTCTCACGGAGAAGGAGGCCGCGATCAACGCCTGGGTGATCGCGCAGCTCCGCGAGTCGGCGGGGGCCTTGGAGGACGGCGCCTTCCTGGCGCGCCTGGAGCGCTACTTCACCGACGAGAGCTTCCTGCGGGAAGAACGCGAACTCCTCAAGGCCGCCCACTACATGGCGACGCGCTGGGAGTTCGCCATCGTGTACCAGAGCAGCACCTTCCTGGCCGATGCGGAGCGCCTCAAGCAGGAGGTCGAGCGCGAAATCGAGCGCTACAAGCACTACCGCGGCGTGCTGGATATCGGGCTCAATCTGCCGCTCGCGCGCATCATCGACCTTAACGGCCGGCTCAGATTCCAGATCCGGTGGGCGCACACCCCCCGCATTCCCAGAACGTCCGTCCTGGGACATCTGCTCATCGTGGCGATCTTCGCGTACTTCTACTGCCGCGCCGTGGGCGCTTGCCCCGCCCGCACCGCGAACACCTTCTACAGCGCGCTCTTCCACGATCTGCCCGAGGCGCTCACGCGCGACATCATCTCGCCGGTCAAGCAGTCCGTCGAGGGCTTGCAGGATCTCATCGGGGAGTACGAGATCAATATGATCGACCGCGATATCCTGCCGCTCGTTCCCGAGGAGCTGCGCGGCGAGTTCAGCTATCTGCTCGGGCTCTACGAGGAAGGCGGCGTGCGCCGGAAGGGGGAGTTCAAGAACCGCGTGCGCGCCGGGGGGGAAGTCGCGCTCATCGGCGACCCGGCCGCGTACAACGAGGACCGCTGGAACACTATCGACGGCGCGGCGGTCAAGGCTTGCGACCACCTCGCGGCCTTCACCGAGGCGATCATCTCCCTCGCCCTCGGCGTTCAGTCGGCGGAGCTGCGGCGCGGCGTCGTCAAGCTCAAGGCCGAATATCCCCGGGGCGGCGCCATCGGCGGCGTCGATTTCCGCGGCGTCATGGACGCCACCGAGCGTTGCCTCATGGGCGCGTAAAAACGGGCCGCGGGAGGCGCGCGGAACGGCGCGCGCCTCCTTCCCGGGCCCGCGGCGCCATCACGGGCAGATGTACTGCCCGACGAGCGCCGCCTTGATCTCCGCCTCGAACTCGGGCGCGCGTGCGTCGAGTTCGTCCTGGAGCATGCCCTTGATCGAATCCGATGCCGCCGCGAGCAGCGAGCAGATTAAGCCGCCGGAGGCCTTGACTTTCAGGTCGAGGACCTGAATCGCGAGGTTGCGAACATCGGCGACGCGGCGGATGCCCGGCCATTGCGTGTCCGCGAAGATCACGTCCATGGACACGCGCCCGGCCAGGGTGATGTCCATGGTGCACTGGGTCGAGTTGACGTCGATCGGCAGCTTCGAGCTGCCGGTAAGGTCGGCCTGCGCTTTGCCGTTGGCGTAGTCGATCACAGGCGTGGCCGACTCGATGACGGCGTTGCACCCGAGCGAACCGTCATCGCAGGTTCCGGCGCGGTCGGGAGGACAAGCGACGACGTGGAAGCTGGATACGTCGCCATCATACGCCGGGGAGGGCAGGCAGAAGGGGATGCCGAGCTGATCCTCCATGAGCTGCTTGAGCTCCGCGTCGGTGTAGCAGTCGGGGGGCGGCAGTTGGTCGTAGGTGAACGCGTTGCTGAGCGTCGCGCTGCCCGCGAGGGTCGTGATCCTGAGGGCGCAGACGGCGCCCGGTGTTCCGGCGGGCGTGACGCCCTCCAGGGTCGTGTCGTTTATGATATGGACGCCCGTGAGGGCGACGCTGCACAGCGTGGCCCTCAGATTGCCGCCCTGGAAGCCCTCGCCCGTGATGGTGACCAACGTCCCGCCTTCGGACGGGCCGTTCGAGGGGGCGATGCCGAGAACCTTGAGAGGAGGCAGTTCGTAGGTGAAGGCGCCGGGGAGCGCCGCCGAGCCCTGCGAGGTGCTGATCATTAAGTTGCAGACCGTGCCGGCCGCGCCCGCGGGCGTCACGGCTTCCACCCTGGTGTCGCTCACGACGACGATGTTCGTGAGCGGGTTGCCGCAAAGCGTCGCTGTGAAATTGCCGCCTTCGAAGCCCTGCCCCGTGATGACCACCGCGGTGCCGCCCGCGGCCGGGCCGGACGCCGGCTCTATTCCGCCGACGGCGAGGGTCACGCAATTGGGCCCGTTGTAGACGGCGCACGTCAGGCTGTCCTCGGAGGGATCGTTGCCGCAGTCGGGGAAAGGCGGCGGAATGAAGAGGTCGCCCGCGAAGAGGTGCCCGAGCAGCTTGATGGGATCGGCGACGTCCACCTTGCCGTCGTCGTTGACATCGAGGGCATCGAGGCAGGTCGAGGTCCCGCCGCCGAACAGATAGCCCAGGATCGTGATGGAATCCGCAATGTCGAATTTTCCGTCCTGGTTGGCATCGCCGCGGCGGAAAGGTGCCGCCGAGCACAACGCCGCGCAGACCGACACCAACGCCGCCACGCGCACTATTTTACGCATGGAACACCTCCCGAGCTTTCAAAACGCCTTGCCGTGCGCCGCCGCCCGCAGCGGCGCCGCCGCCGTGGAACCAAACCTTCAAATCCATCATAAACGCCAAGCCGCCGCTTGACAATGCTATTGTTCTTCCGGCCGGCCGCGCCGCGGGCGCCGAGACAGGAGCCCGCCGCGCGCCTCCGAGCCGGGCGCCCTCTAGAGACTCGCCGCTCCGCGCCGGGCTATAATGAACTCACCGTGAGGCGGCTTCCCTTGGTTTTCGCTCTCTTCCTCCCCTGCGGAGCTGCGGCGGCCTTCGAGCCCGACCGGCCCAACGCGGTCGAGTTCCCGCCGGCGCGGGCGCGCTATGTGCGCCTCGTCATTCCCCGGAGCGAGCAGGGCGCGCCCTGCATCGACGAGCTCGAGATCTACGGGCCGGACGGCTCCCTCAACCTGGCGCTCGCCGCCGGGGGAGCGAAGGCGTCGGCCTCATCGCTCCTCCCGGGGTATGCGATCCACCAGGTGGCGCATCTTAACGATGGCCGCTACGGCAACGCGTGGAGCTGGATCGCCGCCGGCACGGGCCGCGAGTGGGCGCAGATCGAGCTCGCGGCGCCGGCCGCGGTGTCGAGAGTGGTCTTTTCACGGGATCGGGAGGGCCGGTACAAGGATCGAATGCCGGCCGCCGTGGAGGTCCACCTCAGCTTGGACGGCGCGGTCTGGACCGTAGCCGCGCGCGTGGGGGACGTTCCGTGCCTTCCCGATGGGCCCCTGACCGAGGAGGACCTTCTCGAGTACGCCTTCGCGTGGGAGGACGCGGCCTGGCGGAAGATCGACGGCCGGGACTCGACCGCGCGCATTCTGGCGCAGTTCGAGGACATGATCGCGCGCTTCGCGGCCCGCGGCCTGGATGTCCGCCGAGAGCGGGCGGAACTGGCCGAATTACGCCGCCGGCAGGCGGTGCGTCCGGCGGCGGGTGCGGCCGATGCGCTGCGGCGGGAGGCGCGGACGGCCAAGCGCCGGCTCTTCTTGCGCGAACCCGCGCTGGCCGCCGCGGCGCGCATCCTCTTCGTGAAACGCCACCCCTACACGCCCTCGCACAACTACAGCGTCATCTTCGATGCCGAGGGCGGGCCCGGCGGCGGCGTCTGCGTCCTGGAGATCCCCCGCGTCGACGGGCGCCTCGCCCCGGCGGGCGCGAAGCTGCGCGTCCTCTTCGATGCCGGCGAAGGCATCGCCCGCGATCCGGCGGCGTCCTTCGACGCGCGCACGATCTACTTCGGGTACCGAAAGACGAAGAACGACTACTTCCACCTCATGGCGGTGCCCGCCGCCGGCGGCCCCGCCGCGGCGCTGACCGACGGCCCCTTCCACGACTACTTTCCGTGCCCCTTGCCGGATGGGGGGCTCGCCTTCGTGAGCACGCGCTGCAAGGCGCGCTTTCTCTGCTGGCGCCCCCAGGCCTTCGTGCTTTTCCGCATGGACGCCGACGGCGGGAATCTCCGCGCGCTTTCCCACGCCAACCTGAGCGAATGGACGCCGTCGCTCATGCGCGACGGCCGGATTCTCTGGATGCGCTCGGAGTACCTCGACAAGGGCGCGGATTTCGGGCATACCCTGTGGTCGATCCGTCCGGACGGCACCCACGCCGACCTCGTTTTCGGGAACAACACCCTCAACTGCTACGCCAACGGGTGCGAGGTGCCGGATTCGGCGGAGATCCTGTGCACGCTCGTTTCCCACGGAGGGGATCTCAACGGACCGCTGGCGCTCATCGACCCGACGAAAGGCCGCTTCAATCCCGCGGCGATCACGTCGATCACCCCTGACGTCGCCCCGCACTACCACATGAGCTGGGCCAGGGAGCGCTGCTTCCGCGATCCTTTTCCCATCGACCGCGATTACTATCTGTGCAGCCACGCGCCGGCGGAGATCTTCGGGTTGTATGCGGTGGACCGTTGGGGCAACCGCGAGCTGCTGTACCTCGATCCGGCGATAGGCAGCATGGCGCCGGCGCCGCTCCGGGCGGTGGCGCCGCCCCCGGCGGTGGCGGCGGCGTTCGCGGGGAAGGCGCCGCCGCGGGGGCGTTTCTTCGTCCGCGATGTTCACATCGGTCTGGGGCCGGAGGTGCCCCGCGGCCGCGTCAAGTACCTCCGGGTTTGCAGCGAGGAGAAGGCCGAGCTGCGGCGGCTGCCTAACGGGGAGTACCAGAGCGATCACGAGCCCTTCGAGGACTGGTACGCCACGCCGACTCACAAGGTGCGCGGCCCGCACGGCTGGCCGAGCTACGTCGCCAAAGGCGTCTTCGGACTGGCCCCGGTGGAGGCCGACGGCTCGGCCCATTTCTGGGCGCCCGCCGGCAAGGTGCTCTATTTTCAGGTTCTCGACGGCGATCTGAACGAGGTCCAGCGCATGCGGAGCGTCGTCCAGCTTCAGCCGGGCGAGGAGCGGGGCTGCATCGGCTGCCACGAGGGGCGGCCCATGCCGCTGGCGCTGGCGCGCCCCGCCTCCGAGCTCCAGGCGCCGCCCTGGGGCGCGGGGCCCTTCTCCTACGAGCGCGCGGTCCAGCCCGTCTGGGACGCGCATTGCGTGCGCTGCCACGATTCCGCGGATTCCCGCGGCATCGACCTGAGCGCGGCCCGCGATGGCGCGCACGTGCCGGCGTCGTACCGGACGCTGATCGAAGGCGGGTTCGTGCACTATTTCGACTTCACCTGGGGGCGGGAGCATGCCAAAGCCGCGCCGCTGGCCTTCGGCACGGTGAAAAGCCCGCTGTGGCGCCTTTTGGAAGCCGGCCACGAGGGCGCCGCGCCGGCGCGCGATGAACTCCACGCCGTCAAGTGCTGGATCGATCTCAACTGTCCGTTATGGCCGGATTATCGTTTCCGCGGCGAGCGCGGGGGCGCCGCGGCGCCCCCGGCGGCGCCCGACGGGGCGGGCGCGGGGGAACGACGACCTTGATCGGAGGACGAGCCATGCGATACGGCGATGTTCAGCGGTGTTTGCGGGTCTGTCGGGCGGGGTTGCTGGCCGCGCTGCTCGCGGCGCCGGCGGGCGCCGGCGAGCCGTCGGTCCGGCCGCGCCCCAATATTCTGTATATCATGGCGGACGACCACGCGGCCCATGCCATCGGCGCTTACGGAAGCCGCGTCAACAAGACCCCGCACATCGATCGCCTCGCGGCGGAGGGCATTCGCTTCGACCGCTGCTACGCCGTCAACTCGATCTGCACGCCGAGCCGCGCCTCGATCCTGACGGGCAAGTACAGCCACAAGAACGGCGTGCCGGTTTTCAACCGTTTCGATGGCTCGCAGCCCACCGTGGCCAAGTACCTCCAGGCGGCGGGCTACTTCACGGGCATGTTCGGCAAGTGGCACCTGGGAAGCGATCCCACCGGGTTCGACCGCTGGATGATCCTTCCCGGCCAGGGCGTCTATCACAACCCGGTGTTTTACTCGGCCGAGGGGCGCGTCGACTTTCAGGGCTACGTGACCGATATCGTCACGGACCTGACGATCGCGTTTCTCGACGAGCGCCCCAAGGACCGGCCGTTCTTCGTCATGTGCCATCACAAGGCGCCGCACCGCCACTGGCAGCCCGACGCCAAGCACGCGGAAACCTACGGCGGCGGCGGTATTCCGGAGCCGGCGACGCTGCGGGACGACTACGCGGGCCGCGCGAGCGCCGCGCGCGAGGCGACCATGACCGTGGCGCGGCACCTCAATCGCCGCGACCTCAAGCTCGAGCCGCCCGCCGAGCTGAAAGGCGCGGACAGAGAACGCTGGCTGAGCGCCGTCCCCATGGAGGTCACGGTGGAGGCGAACGGCGTCCGGACGACGCTGACCGGCGACGCGCTCCTCAAGTGGAAGTATCAGCGTTATATGCGGGACTACCTGGGCTGCGTGGCGTCCATCGACGACAACGTGGGCAGGCTGCTGGCGTATCTGGACCGGAACGGCCTGGCGGAGAACACCATCGTCATCTACGCCAGCGACCAAGGGTTCTTCCTCGGGGACCACGGTTGGTACGACAAGCGCTTCATGTACGAGGAATCGATCAAGATGCCCTTTCTCGTCCGCTGGCCGGGAACCGCGCCGCCCGGATCCGTGCAAGGCGCCATCGCCCTCAACATCGACATCGCGCCGACGTTCCTGGAAGCGGCGGGGCTGCCGATCCCGCCGGACATCCAGGGACGGAGCCTGGCGCCGCTGTGCCGCGGGGAGCGGCCCGCCGACTGGCGCGCGAGTTGGTACTACCGTTACTACCACGACCCGGGGCACCACAACACGCGCGCGCACTACGGCGTCGGCACCGAGACGCACAAGCTGCTGTGTTTCTGGAAGACCGATGAATGGGAGCTCTACGACCTGGCCAAAGACCCCGCGGAGCTGCGCAACGTGTTCGGCGATCCGGCTTACGCGGACACCGTCGCCGCCCTCAAGGCCGAGCTGCGGCGCCTCAAGGCCGAGGTGGGGGACGATGACCGGTACGCGCACGAGCAGCCGCCGGACGGCGCCGACGCCATGCCGGAGCTCTTGAAGAAGAAAGCGCCGGCGCCGCCGGGCGCGGTTCGTTGACGCGGCGCCCGCGCCCGCGGTACCTTGGAGCCGTCCTGAAAACGCGCGAAGAAGGAGGAAGGCGATGCGCTCATCCCCGAAACGGATCACGCGGCGGCGCGCGCTCGGCCTGGCGGCGGGCGGCGCGATCGCCGCTCCGCTGGCCCTCAGGGCCGCGGCACCGCGTATCGAGGGCGCCCCGGCGCCGAGCGACCGCATCGGTCTGGGCTTCATCGGCATCGGGCGGATGGGACAGGGACACCTCGGGCTCCTCCTGCGGGATCCGCAGGTGCGGGTGCGCGGCGTCTGCGACGTCGACCCGATCCGCCGCCGGAACGCGCAGGCGGCCGTCGAGGGCGCGTACGGCGCGGGGGCGGACTGCGCGGCCCACAACGATCTGCGCGAGCTGCTCGCGCGCGGCGACATCGATGCCGTGCTGATCGCGACGGGAGACAGGTGGCATGTGCCCGCCGGCGTGCTGGCCATGAAGGCCGGCAAGGACGTCTACTGCGAGAAGCCGGTGTCGCTGACCATTCGCGAGTCGCGCGTCCTGAGGGAGGTGGCCGCGCGCTACGGGCGCGTGTTCCAGACGGGGCTCCAACAACGCACGACGCTCGAGTTCCGCCTGGCCTGCGACCTGGTCCGGCGCGGGCGGCTCGGAAAGATCTCCCACGTGTACGTGTGTTTTCCCGGCACGGTCCGGGAAGTGAATCTGCCCGGAGAGCCGGTGCCCGAGGGCCTGGACTGGGATCTGTGGCTCGGTCCGGCGCCGTGGCGGCCCTTCAATCATCGCTACCACGAGTACGGCGAGCCCAAGAATGTCGTGCCGTGGCATTTCTGCCCCGACTTCGGAGGCGGCAACTTGACCAGCAACGCCGTGCACGCCTTCGACGTGGTCCAGTGGGGCTTGGGCATGGATGCGAGCGGACCCGTCGAGGTGACGCCGCCCGGGGTCGACGGCATGCCGTCGCTGACGTACAGGTACGCGGACGGGACGGTCCTGCAAGTCGAATGGAAGCTCGACCCGCGGAAGCATTTCGTGCCGCCGGGCTGGGATGCATCGACGGCGATCCAGGCCTTCGGCGCGGTGTTCGTGGGTGAGAACGGCTGGATCCATGTGGGCCGCGAGGGGTATCTCAAATCCCATCCCGCGGAGATCCTGGCGCAGGAAGCGGACGACCTGCGGGCAGGCCGTCCGGTGCTCGACCACCACAAGAACTGGCTTGAGTGCATCCGCACGCGGCGGCGCACGGCCTGCGATGCGGCGGTCGGCGGCCGCTCGGCCAACGTGGCGCACCTGGGCGGCATCGCCCATTGGACGGGGCGGCGCCTCAGATGGGACCCGGTGAAGGAGGAGTTCCTCCAGGACGATGAGGCCAACCGGATGCGCTCGCGCCCCATGCGGGTGCCGTGGCGCGTGTAAAAAAGGATGCCGAGAATGCGAAGACGCTTGATGCGGACCACGGTGGAATGTCAGGCCGAGGGGGCGCCGGCCGCCGCGCCGCTCGCCCGGGCCTTCGAGGCGCTCGCCGCGTACGACTGGGGCGCGGACGCGGAGGCGGTCCGGCCCGTCGAGGAAGCGCTTGCCGCGGCCTTCGGCGACGGGCGGCTCCGGGCCGAGCTGGAAGCGCGCCTGGCGGCGGTGATCGAAAAGGGGGCGCCGCGCGCGGGCCTGCTGCTTGCCTGCAAGCACCTGAGCCGCGTGGGCGGGGCCGGCTGCGTGCCGGCGCTGGCGGCGCTGCTCGCAAGGGGCGGCGAGGCCGCGTCGGTCGCGCGCTACGCGCTGGAACGTATCACGGCGCCCGAAGCCGGGCAGGCCCTGCGCGCGGCTCTGGCGGCCGCGCCGGCCGCGGAGAAGATCGGCATCATCAACTCGCTGGGGGCGCGAAGCGAAGCCGAGAGCGTTCCCGCCCTGGCGGCGTGCCTGAGCGGCGAATCGCCCGCAATCGCCGCCGCGGCGGCCGCCGCGCTGGGCGACATCGGGGGAGATGCGGCCGCGAAAGCGCTCGCCGCCGCGCGCGAGGGGGCCTCCGGAGACCTGGGGGCCGCCATCGCCGATGGGCTGCTGGCTTGCGCGGAACGGTTCCTCGCGGAAGAGAAGCCCGGCCAGGCGCTGGCGCTGTACGCGTTGCTGGATTCAGGCCCGAAGCCGGCGTGCGTCGCCGAGGCGGTGCGGCGCGGAATGGCGCGGGCGCGGGACGCGCGGTGATGCGGGCGAGGCGGGTCGCCAGGGCCGCGAGCGGCGCCGCGGCGCTCCGAATCGTCGTCGGCCTGGCGGCGGCGGCCTTCGGCGCGGAGTTCCAGGTCTCCGACGCCGAGCGCGGGCGCATCGAGGCGGCTCTGCCGGCGCGGGCGCGGGTCACCCCGGCGGCGCCGCGCCGGCTCCTCATCTTCGATCTGAACGTGGGCTATCCGGGTCACCCGTCCATCGGCCATGCGAACACGGCCTTCGCCCTGATGGGCGCGAGGACCGGCGCCTTCGCCGTCGAGATCAGCCGCGATCCCGCGGTCTTCGCCCCCGCGAGCCTGGAACGCTTCGACGCGGTGTTTTTCAACAACACGGTGGGGAATTGCTTCGAGGATGCGTCCCTCCGGGAGAGCCTGGTGCAATTCGTCTACCGCGGCGGCGGGCTGCTCGGCGTCCACGGCGCGACGGTGGCTTTCACGCGCTGGCCAGGCGCGGTGGAGGACTGGCCCGAGTTCGGCATCATGCTCGGGGGGCGCGGCGCGCGCCACCGCGCCGCCGACGAGCGCGTCGTCGTCAAGCTCGACAGCCCCGAGCATCCTCTCAATGTGGGCTTCGGCGGGAAGCCCTTCGAGTATGCAAGCGAGTTCTTCCGGGTCGGCGAGCCTTATTCCCGCGGGAGAGTCCGGGTTCTCTTCAGCATCGACACGGAGCGCACGGACTTGGCGGCCGGCGGCGCGCGGCCCGAACGCGCCGACGGCGATTACGCCCTTGCCTGGGTGCGCGGCTACGGTCGGGGGCGGGTCTGTTACTGCACCATTGCCCATTCTCCGGCGGACTTCATGGACCCGGCGATGCTCGCCTTCTACCTGGGAGCGGCGCAGTACGTCCTCGGCGACTTGGCCGCTCCGGCGACGCCGAGCGCGAGGCTGACCCCCGCGGCGCTCGCTCGGGAGAGGCTCGGCTGGCGCATCGCCGCCGGCCCCGTCGATCCCGGCGGGGAAACCTTCTTTGAGTCGATCGACCGGGCGGCGGCCTTGGGCGCGGGGTACGTCTGCGGATCGGGGGCGCAGAAGGTCGGTGGGGCGGTGGATGGCGCTCTTGCCCCGGGTCTTTCGGCCGAGGCGAGGCGCGCGATCCGCCTGAAGCTCGATGCGGCCGGCGTCCGGTTGCTTGCGTATCGCCTCGACCCGCGGGCGGCCGTGGCGGAGGATCTGCGGGCGGCGTTCGCCTTCGCCCGCGCCATGGGCGTCGAGACGATCATCGCCGAGCAGGCTTCCGGGGCGCCGGAGTTGTTGGGCGAGCTGTGCGAGACGCACGACCTGGTTTGCGCGGTCAGGGGACAGGGCGGCGGCCCGCCGCCTTGGGAGGAGGGCGCCGGGCGCGAGGTGCTCGGGGCGCCGGGCGGCCGCCGGGCGGGCATCTGCGGCGATCTGGCGCGCTGGATCGGCGGAGGCGATGCCGCCGCCGAGGCGCTGGCGGCGCAGGGAGGGCGCGTCAAGGTCTTCGAGCTTCGCGGCGGGACGCGGGCGGAGCTGCGCGCCGGCGGGCCGGGGGAGCGTTTTCTGCGGCGGGCCGCCCGGGCCGGCCTCCAGCCGATGTTTCTCGTGCTCCTGGAGAGCGGCCGCCCGGAAGAGGCGGCGGAGAGTCTGCGCCGCCTGGACGAACTGAGTCTGAAATGCGCGCCGGAATGAGGCGCGTTCAACCCTCGGCGCGGAAGCGCGGCGAAGGCGGCGGGCTGGCGGTCCGCCGCGCCTGAGTTAAGATGGTGGCGGCACGAAGAAAGGAGCACCCATGAGGCAGAGAGGTTTTCCCTCCGGTTGTGCCGGCTGCAGTCTCAGCCGCCGGCGTTTTCTGGCGGTGGGATCCGCCGCTTGCGCCGGCGCGGCCGGGTTGGCGGCGCTGCGCGGCGAGGCTCGGGCGGCGGAACCTTCCGGAGCGGTGCGGGTTCGGGTGGTCTACGCCCTCCACGGCCCGCAGCAGACGGTGCCGGATTGGCCGAACAAGGGGTTCGATTTCGTGCCCGTGATGGAACGGATCGACGGGGCGCTGGCGCGGGGCTGCGCGGGAATCGAGTTCCTCTCCTCCATGGCCACCGGTCCCGAACAGGCCGAGAAAATTCTCGGAGAGGATGCGGCCCGCGGCATCGACGGCTACATCGTCGTCCAGATGAACTGCTGGAACCGGGTCGTTCAGACCATGGCGGCCTCGGGCAAGCCGGTCCTGTACGCGGATTTTCAGTACGCGGGCAGCGGCGGGTTCCTGGTGTACACGGCGGGTTTTCTCCGGGCCAAGACCCCCAACGTGGGCTTCGTCGGCTCCTCGCGTCTCGAGGATCTCGTCGAGGCGGCGAAGTGCTTCACCATGGTGAAGCGGGGCGCTTCGGCGGCCGATTTCGTCGCGGCGACGGCGCGGGTGCGCAGGTCCGCGACACCGGCGCCGGGGGACCTCGCCTGCGCCGCCGACGATCTCAAGACGCTTTCGGCGGCGGAATGCCTCGAGCGCATGCGCGGTTCGAAGATCCTCGCCTTCCTGGATCAGACGGCGAAGACCGCGGGCCCTATCATGGGCATTCCGCTGGTCTACCTGCCCTTCGCGGAGCTGAACGAGGCCTGGAAGGCGGCGGACAAGGATGAAGCTCGGGCGATCGCGGACCGGTGGCAGGCCACCGCCGCGCGGATCGAGGGGGTCTCGCGCCAAACCCTCGAGGAGTCGGCGGCCATGTACCTGGCCGAGAAGGCGCTCCTCAAGAAGCACGGGGCCAACGCCATCACGATCAACTGCCTGGGCGGATTCTATGGCAACCATATTCACGCCTATCCCTGCCTCGGATTTCACGAGCTCTGCAACGAGGGTCTCGTGGGCGCCTGCGAGTGCGATATCAGGTCGACGGCGACGATGGTGGCGATGACGGCCTTGAGCCGGGGCCGCCCCGGCTATATCTCGGATCCGGTCATCGACACCGCGCAGCGGCGGATCATCTACGCCCACTGCGTGGCCTCCAACCGCGTGTTCGGCCCGCAGGGGGCGAGCAATCCCTTCGAGATCCTGACGCATTCGGAGGATCGCCAGGGCGCATCGGTGCGCTCGCGCCTGCCGCTGGGCTGGATGACGACGACGACCGAGTTCGACCAGGGCCGCAAGGAAGTCCTCTTCCACCGCGGGAAGGCGGTTGCCAACGATCCCGACGACCGCGCCTGCCGCACGAAGCTCGTCGTGGAGCCCCTGGGAGACATCGAGAAGCTCTTCACCCAGTGGGATCACTGGGGCTGGCACCGCGTCACGATGTACGGCGACCTCAAGGACCCGGTCTACGCCCTGGCCGACGCGCTGGGCTGGAAGGTCGTCGAGGAGGCCTAGCGGACGCGGGGATCACTCCGGCCAGGCCGAGCGCAGCGCCGAAACGCGCAGCGTCCGGCAGGCGGCGCCGCCGTCCTTCGCGTAGAGCTCCAGCCCGCGGTCGGCGGGATCCGGCAGGAAGCAGAAACAGATAAGCCGGAGCCCGCCGCCGGCGAAAACCTCGATGGACGTCCGGTCGACCAGCAGGCGGAGCGCGATGCGTCCGTCCTCAGGAGCGAGGGGCGCGGCGCCGCCCGGCGTGCGCAGCTCGCGCGCCTCGGCGTCGTAGGCGATGCGCGCGCCGCGGACGACGAACCCTGTCTCCGAGGCGCTTCCGGGCTCGAGGTCGGCCTCGATGTCCCACAGCTCGCCTTGGAACTCCGCCAAGGGATTCTTTCCCGGCGCCAGGGCCAGGCCGCGCCATTCCCGGGTTTCCGTTCTGAGGGCCGCGATCTCCCCGATCGGCTCGAAGAAAAGCCGCACGCCTTCGGGCGTTTTCCTCAGGGTCAAAACGCGGGGAAAGCTCATCTGCTGGTTGAAGGGCATGCCCGGATACCGGCCTCCGCGCATCCAGGCGATCTGGATTCGGCGCCCGTCGGAGGCGGGGATATCGCTGTAAGTCTGAGCGGCATAATCGTTGGCGCCGTAGCAGGACCGCAGGGGCGGCGTCTCGGGCATAAACCGCCGGCCGTCGAAGGCGCCGAGGCGGTAATTGCCGTTTCCGCCCCAAAACACCCATTTGGTTTCGCGCGCATCGCCCTCGACGGGCAGCTCGAAAAAGTCGGGGCATTCGTCCGTGCCCGGCATGGGCACGTCGCAGAGCTTCTCCCAGCGCTTGAGATCCGGCGAGGCGAAGAGCGCGAAATCCGAGCCGTCCAGATAGAGCGCCATGATCCACCGGGCCGCCGGCGCGTGCCAGAGGACCTTCGGATCGCGGTTGCCGCCGACGATATGGCCGAGCACGGGATTGCCGCCGTACTTGGTCCAGGTGCGGCCGCGATCGTTCGAGTAGGCGATGCATTGCGTGAAGGGCTTGCCCTGGGAGGCCGCGTTGGTGCCGCCCGCCGCGGTGTAGATGGCAACCAGCGCCTTCCCGGCGCCCGTCCGGAATCCGGCGGTGTCGCCCTGGTCGACGACGGCGGAGCCCGAGAACATCGTGCCGAGCTCGTCGGGGAAGAGCGCGTGCTCCAACTGCCTCCAATGGAGGAGGTCGGCGCTGACGGCGTGACCCCAAGTCGTGTTGCCCCAATCGATGCCGGAGGGGTTGTGTTGGAAGAAGAGGTGGTATTCGCCGTCGAAGAAGACGAGGCCGTTGGGGTCGTTCAGCCAATTGGTTCGAGCCGAGAAGTGGAATTGCGGCCGGTAGGTCTCCCGGTAGAGGCGGTCGACGACGATCAAGCCGCCCTCGGGGCGGTCGCCGAGGGAGACGCTGTCGGCGAGGGGACTGGACAGATCGCCGCCGAGGGGCTCGCTGATGTGGAGTTCGGCGTGCGCGCCCTTGAGCCGCGACACGTCCCACGTGAGCGCCTGCGGAGCGTCGCGGTCGGCGCCGGCGGCGTGCCTGGCGATGCGGCCGTCGACGAACAAAGCGATCTGCGCGCGCTTCCCGGCGCGGGCGGGGAAGCGGAAACGGAGGTAGTCGCGGTCGATGACCAGGGGGCGGACGTGTTGGACGACGCCGGCGGGGCGGTCGGATTGCACGATGTGATCCACGTTGATGTGGCCCCAGCCGCCCGTCGCGCGGTCGACGATCTCGATGATGGCGTCCTTGCCCGCGAGGGCGCGCACCTCCCAGGAATGCCGTTCGAGCCGCTCGCTCCCTCCGGGCTTGTCGTTGGGCCCCGTGGCGGTCCGGACGACTTTCCCGCCGATGAGCAGGTTGATGCAGGTTTCCCCCGGATGCATGCCGCCGCCCACCAGGAACACGAGGAAGTCCCGTTCGATCCGAAAGGGCGGCGACGTGAGGGTGCCGACGGAGCGGTCGCCGTTGTAGAAGCTGTTGACCAGCCCGCGGCCCTCGAAGCCGCTCACTTCCATCTGCCCGGGAAGGGTGCCGCGGGCGGGACCGGGCCCGAAGGCTTCGCCGGTGGTCTTCCAGGCGCCGTAAGTCGCGCCTTCGAAGTCGGCGACGAGAAGGTCGTCGCGCGCCGCGAGGGCGGCGCCGGTCAAGACCAAAACGGCGAGGGAGCGCCGCAGAATGGCAAGATGGTTCATGGCTTCCTTTCTATGCGTCCGGCCCGCGTCGGGGTTCCACGCCCAAGAGGTTGCGCACGAAAAAATCCTGGAGCCGCCTGTGGCCGTAGGGCGTCCCGGCGGCGCCGTGGCCGGCTCCCGGAATCACGAGGAGCTCGAAGTCCTTGTCCGCGTCGATGAGCGCGCGCACGACCTGCATGGTCGAGGCCGGGTCGACGTTGTCGTCCAGCTCGCCCACGATGAGGAGGAGTTTGCCCCGGAGCTTGTGCGCCAGGGTGACGTTGGAGTTCTCGGCGTAATGCGGCCCCACGGGCCAGCCCATCCACAGCTCGTTCCACCAGATCTTGTCCATGCGGTTGTCGTGGCAGCCGCAATCGGCGACGGCGGCGTGGTAGAAGTCGCCGTGGGTCAGGAGCGCGCCCAGGGCGCTCTGGCCTCCCGCGGAGCCGCCGTAGATCCCGACGCGCGCCAAATCCATGTAGGGCCGCGTCGCGGCGGCGGCCTTGATCCAGAGGACCCGATCGGGGAGGCCCGCGTCGGCCAGGTTCCGCCAGCACACGTCGTGGAATTGCTTGGAGCGGTTGCTGGTGCCCATGCCGTCGATCTGAACGACGATGAAGCCCAGCTCCGCCATGGATTGGGCGTCGAAGTGGGAGCGAAAAGCCTTCGGGACGAAGGAGTCTTGAGGCCCGGCGTAGATGGCTTCGATGATGGGATACTTGCCCTTCGGATCGAAGGTCGTCGGCCGGTGGATGACCCCGTAGATATCCGTCGCGCCGTCGCGTCCCTTGGCGTTGAAGCGCTCCGGCGCCCGCCAGCCGGCGGCAAGCAGGGCCCGGTGATCGGCGCGCTCCAGTTCGCAGACGCGCCCGCCGTCGGCGGCGCGCCGCAGTTCGGTCACGGGCGGCAGGTCGACGCGCGACCAGGCGTCGATGAGAAACCTGCCGTCGGGTGAAAACTCGACCGCGTGGGTGCCGTCGCCCTCGGTGAGAACCGCCAGCCCGGAGCCGTCGAAGTTGACGGCGCAAGTGTGCAGGTAGTAGGGGTCCTGGCCCGGGACGATGCCGCCGGCGCGGAAGATGATCCGGCGCGCCTCGGCATCGACGCGCTCGACGCCGCGGACGACCCAGGCGCCTTGCGTGATTTGGTTCTTGACGCCGCCGCCGGCGCCGTCGTAGAGGTAGAGGTGGTTCCAGCCGTCGCGCTCGGACATCCAGATGATTTCACCGGCGGCGTCCAGGTAGTGAAGAAAGAACTTGCCCGCGTAGTCCACGAAGGTCGGGCTCTTTTCCTCGATAACGACCCGGGCCGCGCCGGTCGCGGCATCGACGGCGATGACCCTGAGAACCTGGTGGCCGCGCTGATTGTAGAGAAAGGTGAAGAAACTCGAATCGGGGGCCCAATGCAGGCCGGTGATGTCCCAGGGGTTCGCAAAGAGCGCGTCCGGGACCGCGATGGGGGCGCGGGCGGCGACATCGAAGAGGCGGACCTGGTGGAGCGGCACCCGGTCGCCGGGCTTCAGGTAGGGGTAGGACCGGAGCTTGGGCTGGAGCTGATCCCGCGGCGAGGACTCGATCACGAACACCTTGCGGTCGTCGCCGCTCACGACTCTGATCGCGGCGATGTGCCTTCCGTCCGGGGACCACGCGAAGCGTTCGCCGTAGGCCTCTCCGGGAGCGCCGTCGGCGCTGAGGGCGGACTCCTCCCGCGTGACGGGGTCTCGGAGCCAGATGTTGTGGTCCTTGATGAAAGCCTCGAGGGTCCCGTCGGGCGACGCCCCGAGCCGGCCGGGGCGGGGACGGGGGGCCGGCGGCTCCGCGCCGGCCGCAAGGGGTTCAACGGAGACCGAGAACGCCTCCTCCTCGGCTTCCAGGCGCAGGAGCGGCGCTCCCGCGGCGTCGACGACGAGCCAGACGTGGCCGGCGAAGGTGTGCTGATCGCGCCGCGCTCCCGGCGCGATCTTCCCGTAGGAGCGGCGCCGCCCCTCGGGGTCGAGCCAGAAGAGTTCGATCTCGCCGCCCGTCGCGTTGATGAACGTCACGGAGGTCTCGGCGCCCGTGTGCCTGGTCGCGCGCGGAGCGCGGCGGCCGCGGTCCGCGGCTAAAGCCCTTGGCGAGGGCGTGAAGGTCTCGCACTCGAACGTTGCCGTGTCGCAGCGCCACCAGGCGCCGCCGGCCCGGAACGTCACCGCGCCGGCCGCAAGCTCGAAGCCCAGGCCGTCCAGCGGAAGGGCCTCGGCCTTGGCGTCCGCGATGCCGGCCCGGGCCAGCGCCGCGGCCATGCGGGCATGGTCGAAGGCCGGCCGGCGGATGCCCTTCAGCGCGTCGACGAACACGAACTCGTGCGTGCCGGGCCCGGTGGCCGCGCGATACCAGAATTCGTTTCCGCCCGGCAGCCAACGGGGCCGCACGGATTCGCGAAAGACCTTGCCGGAGAAGCGCTCTCTGAGCGCCGCGGCGCGGTCATAGTCCGCGCGGGCGCCCTGGGCGGCGGCGCCGGCCGCGAGGGCGGCGAGGGCGGCGAGGGCGGCGCGCAGAGACGCCTGTGGGAAGCGCGGCGCGAGGGTTGTCATGGGCGATCGTCTCGTTCTGCGGCCGCCGGCGCGGTCCCGCCGCCGCGCCGCGGAGCTTACCCGGCGCGGGCGTACTTGGCGAGCAGCCGCAGGTTGTCGTCCACATGTTCCACCGCCTCGCTGCCGATGGTCATGCAGTCCAGGAACTCGAGCCCCTGGGCGAAGCGCATGCAGTCTTCCCGCTGGGCGACGAGACGGCCCTCGCCGTAAATCTTCATGCCGATAATGGCCTTGCCGTTGCGCTTGGCCTGGGCGAGGACCGGCACCACTTGATCGGTGGGGGCGTCCATCGCCACGCCGCGGGGATTGATGCGGGCGAGGATCACGTCCACCCAGGGGCAGGCCGCGGCGGTCTTGAGCGCCTCGAATCCGTGGCACGAAACGCCGACGGCCCTGACCGCCTTCTTGGCTTTCGCCTCGGAGAGCGCCTCCATGTAGGCGGCCAATTCCGAGTCCCAGCTCCCTCTATCGAGGCAGTGCAGGAGCACGATGTCAAGGTAGTCGGTGGCGAGTTCGTGCCGGAAGCGCTCGATGGCCATGCGCGTCGAGCGTTTCTGGAACTCGGGCGGCGTCTCGGAGAGCGGGCCGTCGTAGCGCCACCAGAGCTTCGTCAGAATCGCCACCTTGTCCCGCGGGATGGAGCGCAGCGCCTCGCGGAAGTAGACGTGCGTCCCGTAAAGGTCCGCCAGGTCGAAGAAGGTGACGCCGCGGTCGTAGGCGTGGCGCATGAGGCCGACGAGCTTTTCGAAGCCCATGCGCGTGTGGTTGGATTGGCGGTTGCCGCCGTGCATGCCGGTGCCCTGCCCGATGCGCGAGAGGGTGATGCCGGTGGCGCCCAGCGGCACGAGGGGCGGAGGCGGCACCGCGCCCTCGGCGGCGGCCGCGGAGGCCCGGACGAAGCTCGGGAGACACACGGCCGTCCCGGCGGCGGCGAGGAATTCCCTGCGTCTGCAAATGCTCATAGCGGTTCCTTTCGTGCGGGACCTGCGGCTCGACCATGATACCACGCGCCGAGCGCCGCCGCGGCCGCGCCGGGAGGTCCGCCCGCCCCGACGCGGCCGCGCGCGAGCCGGCGCCTCACGCCACCTTGTCGGGGATCGTGAAGGGCGCCCGGTAGTTGCGAGTCAGTAACGCGTCGGCCTCGGGACAGTCGATGAAGCGCTCCTTCGCGCCGTCGAACTTGAGCATCCTGCCCAGCCGGTATTTCATCTTCTCGAGCGGAAGCTGGTTCGAGCCCGCGAGGTGCTCCTCCATGCGCGCGAACGTATCCGCCGCCACCTTGTCGTCGCCGAAGGACTTGGTGATGGGGCGGAACGGAACGTCCTCGGCCAATCGGTAGGAGATGTTGGGCAGGTGGCACAGGCCCGCCGAGTAGTGCGCCTCGAGGATGTCGGCATCGAGGTCCGCGACCCTCCGGCTGCGGACGGCGGTGATGAAGTTGCGGAAGATGTTGCCGCCCGGGCCGCGCTGGGCCGAGACATCGGGCAGCTTTTCCGCTACGGTCGAGCCCGTGGGAAAGAACTTGTCGCCGCCCGCGACGACGCCCTTCTCGAACACGGCGATGTTGCCGATCTTCTCGCCGTAAAAGTCGCCGGTCTTCAAGCCGCGGACCACGAAGACGAGCTTCGTCTCGCCGAAATCCATCACCGAGATCTGCGTGTTGGGGGTTTGCGCCTGATCCTCGTAGCCGAAGCGGCCGCCCACGCTGATGACGCTGGTGGGCCAGGTGGCGCCGGGGATGATCCAGCGGGCGATGTCGAACTGGTGGACGCCCTGGTTGCCGATGTCGCCGTTGCCGAAATCCCAGAACCAGTGCCAGTTGTAGTGGACCAGGTTGGCGTGATGGGGCTGGTCGGGCGCCGGACCGAGCCAGAGATTGAAGTCCATCTCCGGCGGGGGCGGCGAGGCTGGCTGGAAGCCGATGCTGTCCCGGGGCTTGTAGCACAGGCCGTAAGACACCAGCAGTTTGCCCAGCAGCCCCTGTCGGGCGATCTCGGCCAGCCGGGCCCAGCGCCTATCGCTGCGGCCCTGCGTTCCGTGCTGGACGATGCGGTTGTACTTGCGGGCGCACTCCACGGCGATGCGGCCCTCGCGCACGTTGTGGCTGCACGGCTTCTCGACGAAGACATCCTTGCCGGCTTGGCAGGCCCAGATCGTCATGGGGGCGTGCCAGTGGTTGGTCGCGGCGATCGTAAGGACATCGAGGTTCTTGTCCTCGAGGGCCCGGCGCACGTCCTGGACCAGCGCGGGCTCCCGGCCCGTCTTCTTCTCGATCTTCTCGGCGTGGCGCTTGAAGGTCCGCGTGTCCGGATCGATGAGATACGTGATCTCGACGCCCTCCATGCCGAGAAATTCGCCGACGTGGGTGCCGCCGCGGCCGTTGAGCCCGGCGACGCCCATGCGAATCGAATCGCTCGCGCCGAGAACGCGGCGCGCGGACAAGGGACCTCCCAGCGTGAACGCGGCGCCGGCCGCGAAGGTCGAGCGCTTCAGAAAGCTGCGGCGGGAAAACTGCGGCATGGGGCCTCCTTTCAAGTGCTGCCGGCCGGGACAAGCGTGTCCCGCCATTATAGATAAACCCCGGCGCAGGGTCCAGGGTGGCGGCGCGCGCCGGGTTCTCCGACGCCGGGCCGATTGCCTCCGGCGGGGCGGCTTGACACATATGGTATAATGTCTATAGAGATTACGTAGATAGCCGGCGGCGCCGTAGGCCGAGTCATGCTTCCCGTTCCGGCCGCGGTTTGTTATGATCGCGTCTCCGAAAAACGGTACGCATGCACAGCCCAGTCCACGACGTCCTTTGGTTTCGGCCCGGAGCCGCCCGCCTGGAGGGGGGGCGCGAGCCCCCGAGAGAGTTATGAGCGCGCAGCGCAAAGATTCGCCGGAGAAAACCTTTGCCGAGCAGATGGCCGCGGAGACCGGTATCGATGTCCGCAAGTGCTACCAGTGCGGCAAGTGCACCGCCGGCTGCCCCATGGTGCCGGAAATGGACTACACGCCTAGCCAGATCATGCGCCTGGTCCAAATCGGCGACCGCGAGGCCGCCCTGCGCTCGGCGACGATCTGGTATTGCGCTTCCTGTCTCACCTGCTCGACGCGCTGTCCCCAGGAGGTGAAGATCGCGGAGTTCATGGATGCCCTCAGGGAACGATCCCTGAAGGCGAAGAAGGTGAACCCCCGGGCGCGGAAGATCATTGCTTTTGTGAAATCTTTCCTGGGCGGGATCAGGCGCGCGGGGCGGGTGCATGAAATCAGCATGGTCATGGAGTACAAAACCCGAGCCAGGGACTTGTTTTCGGACGTGCTTCTGGCGCCGGTGATGTTCGTGAAGGGGAAGCTCAAGCTCCTCGGCAAGCCGGTCAAGGACCGTCAGGCCGTGGCGCGCATTTTCGAGCGCACCGCCGGCGCGAAGTGATGCGGCGAGCGGGGCGGAGGCCCTGCCGCCGCGGAGGAGTGACGCATGGCAACAGGCTACTATCCGGGCTGCTCCCTGGAGGGCACCGCGGCGGAATTCGACATGTCGATCCGCGCGTTGGCGGAGGCGCTCCAGCTGCCTCTGACCGAGATCGAGGACTGGAACTGCTGCGGCGCCTCGGCGGCGCACCAGACCAACCATCTCCTGGGGCTCGCGCTGCCCGCCCGCACCATCGCGTTGGCCGCCGCCCAGGGCATGGAGGAGATCGTGGCGCCCTGCGCGGCCTGCTCCAACCGTCTGATCGCCGCCCAGGCGGAATGGTTGGACAACTCCGGCCTGCGCGGAGACATCGAGCACGCCATCGGCATGCCGCTGCCCGCGGGGCGTCTGCCCATCAGGAACTGCATCGAATTCCTGCTGCCCCATATCGAGAAGATCACGGCGGCGCTGCGCAAGCCCCTGACGGGCAAGAAGGTCGCCTGCTACTACGGGTGCCTCCTCGTGCGGCCGCCCAAGGTGGTCGCCTTCGATGATCCCGAGAATCCCGTGACCATGGAGAAGGTCGCCGCGGCGACGGGCGCCGAGGCGGTCGATTGGGGCTTCAGGACGGAATGCTGCGGCGCCGCCTTTGCGATGAGCAGCACCGCGTCGGTGGTGCGCCTGTGCGGGCGCATCCTGGACAACGCGCGAAGCGAGGGGGCCCACATGGTGATCGTGGCCTGCCCGCTGTGCCACGCGAATCTGGACATGCGGCAACCGAAGGGCATGGCGATGCCCATCGTGTATCTGTCCCAACTGGTGGGGCTGGCGGTGGGAGTGGCGCCGAAGGCGTTGGGACTTGGAAAACACATCACGCCGGTGGCCCCGGCGCTCGCGTAGGCGCCCGATGCGCTTCGCGACGCCGCGGCGGCCGGAACGGGAGGACTGACGGTGGCCAGGATAGGCGTTTTCGTCTGCTGGTGCGGCGAGAATATCGGCCGCACCGTCGACTGTCCCAAGGTGGCGGCCGAGGCCGCCGAGTTTCCGGGCGTCGTGCACTCCGTCGACTACAAGTACATGTGCTCGGACCCCGGCCAGGGTCTGGTCAAGGAGGCGATCAGGGAAAAGAAGCTCACCGGGGTCGTCGTGGCGGCCTGTTCGCCCCGCATGCACGAGTCCACCTTCCGGCGGGCCTGCGCCGAGGCGGGGCTCAACCCCTTTCTGTGCGAGATGGCCAACATCCGCGAGCACTGCTCGTGGGTTCACGAGGACCGGGGCGAAGCGACGGCCAAGGCCGTGCAGCTCGTGCGCGTGATGGTGGAGAAGGTCAAACGCAACGAGGCCCTTTTCCCCATCAAGGTGCCGGTCACCAAGCGCGCCTTGGTCATCGGCGGCGGCATCGCGGGCATCCAAGCGGCGTTGGACATCGCCAACGGCGGCAAGAAGGTCGTCCTGGTGGAGAAGGAGCCCTCCATCGGCGGGCACATGGCCCAGCTCAGCGAGACCTTTCCGACGCTGGACTGCTCGCAATGCATCCTGACGCCGCGCATGGTCGAGGCGGCCACGCACCCCAACATTACGCTCCACACCTACGCCGAGGTCGAGTCCGTGAGCGGCTTCATCGGCAACTTCGATGTGAAGATCCGCCTGAAGGCGCGCTCCGTCGACATCAAGAAATGCACCGGTTGCGGGCTGTGCGCCCAGAAATGTCCGCAGAAGAAGATCCCGAGCGAGTTCGATGAAGGCCTGGGGATGCGCACGGCGATCTACACGCCCTTCGCCCAGGCCGTGCCGAACAAGCCGGTCATCGACCGGGCGCACTGCACCAAGTTCCTGAATGGCAAGTGCGGGATCTGCCAGAAGATCTGCCCCGTGGGCGCCGTGGACTACACCCAAGAGGACACCTTCATCGAGGAGAAGGTGGGTGCCATCGTGGTGGCGACCGGCTACCGGCTGTACGACTTCCGAAACGGCGAGAAGGACTACGGCATCGAGGGTTACGGCGAGTACGGGTACGGGCAGTATAAGGATGTAATCGACGGCCTGCAGTTCGAGCGCCTGGCCAGCGCGTCCGGCCCCACGGGCGGCGAAATCCTGCGGCCCTCCGATGGGAAGCCCCCCGAAAAGGTGGTTTTTATCAAATGCGTGGGCTCGCGGGACTGCGCCAAGGGCCTGAGCTACTGCAGCAAGATCTGCTGCATGTACATCGCCAAGCACGCCATGCTGTACAAGCACAAGGTGCACCACGGAACCGCGTACGTCTTCTACATGGATATCCGGGCGGGGGGCAAGAGCTACGATGAGTTCGTCCGGCGCGCCATCGAGGAGGACGGCGCCGTGTACATCCGCGGCCGCGTGTCGCGAATCTACAAGCGCGGGGGCAAGCTCGTCGTCGTGGGCGCCGACACGCTGCTGGGCGGCACCGGCGGCGGCCGCGTCGAAATCGAGGCCGACCTGGTCGTCCTGGCCACCGCGATGCGGCCGCAGTACGGCATCGAGGCCCTGGCGCAGAAGTTGAGCATCAGCTACGACGAGTACGGGTTTCTCTCCGAGGCCCACCCGAAGCTCAGGCCCGTCGAGACCAACACGGCGGGCATCTTCCTGGCCGGCGCCTGCCAGGGCGCCAAGGACATTCCCGAGGCCGTGGGGCAGGCGAGCGGCGCGGCCGCGAAGGTTCTGGGCCTCTTCTCCGGCGACGAGCTGGAGCGCGAGCCCATCGTGGCGCACGTCAACCAGAGCCAGTGCGTGGGATGCTTCTACTGCGAACAGGTCTGCCCGTATCACGCCATCGAGCGCGAGGAGAAGCGCGACAAGGCGGGCAACCTCATCGCCCGGGTGGCGAAAGTCAACGCGGGGTTGTGCCAGGGCTGCGGGGCGTGCGTCGCGACCTGCAGATCCAACAGCATCGACCTGGACGGTTTCAGCGCGGAGCAGGTCTTCTCGCAGATCGGAGGGCTGAAGTAATGGCAGCGACGACGGCGGAGTTCGAGCCGAAAATCATCGCCTTCGTATGCAATTGGTGCACCTACGCCGGCGCCGACTTGGCGGGAACGAGCCGGCTCAAGTACCCGGCCAACATCCGCGCGATCCGGCTGACGTGCACGGGCCGCATCGAGCCCATGTTCCTTCTGAAGGCCTTCCAGGAAGGGGCCGATGCGGTGCTTGTTTCCGGGTGCCACCCGGGTGATTGCCACTACACGAGCGGCAACTACCACGCGCGCCGGCGCTGGACGATCTTCCGCAAGCTGCTGGAGTTCAGCGGGATCGACCCGCGCCGCGTCCTCTTCTCGTGGGTCTCGGCGGCGGAGGGCCGGAAGTGGTCCGAGTTGATCGACGAGATCACGGCGCAGGTCCGGGAACTGGGACCGTTCACGAGCTTCGAGCGGATCGTCAAGGCATAGCGGGGGAGAGCATGATCGAGCAATTGCGCCAGCGCGCCCGGGAGCTCCTCGAGCAGGGCAAGGTCGCCCTCGTCATCGGCTACGGCCAGGGAGTTTCGCCGCGGACGACCTTCCCGGTCTTCATCAAGAAGGCGGAGGAGGTCGACCGGCTGATTTTCAACCCCTTCTGCCGGAACAACCTGGCCGTGTACCTGACGCGCAAGGACATTATGCCGAAGGGCGCCGTCGGCCTCGTCGCGCGTCCGGAGGAGGTGCGGAGCGTCGCCGTGCTGGTCCAGGAGCAGCAGTTCGACCCCGAGCGGGTCGTCCTGATCGGGGTCGCCTGCGCCGAGCCGGGCAAGGAAGGCGCGGCCTGCGAACTGCTCAAGGGCCGGACGTTGAAGGAGCTGGAGGCCGAGGCGGCCCAGGGCCTGCAGGGCCGCGATCCGGGGCGGGATGTCGCCGAGAGGCTGCGGGAGCTGGAGGCCATGACGCCCGAGGAGCGCCTCGCCTTCTGGGAGCGGGAGTTCTCCCGCTGCATCCGCTGCTACGCCTGCCGCCAGGCCTGCCCCATGTGCTACTGCGAGAGCTGCATCGTCGAAAAGAACCAGCCGCAGTGGATTCCCTCCAGCCCGCGGCCCCTGGGCAACTACTTCTGGAACGTTATCCGCGCCTTCCACCTGGCGGGCCGCTGCATCGGGTGCGGCGCCTGCGCGCGCGCCTGCCCCGCGAACATCCCGCTGGACCTTCTCAACGCCAAGGTTGCCCGGGAGGTCAAGGAGAGCTTCGGGTATGAGGCGGGGTTCGACCACGAGGTCCCGCCGCCCATGGCGAGCTTCAGGACCGACGACAAGCAGGAATTCATCAAGTAGGAGGAAGCCATGGCCAGGCTGCTTGCGAAAGAAAAGCTGGGCGCGCTGATCCGCGGCGCCATGGACAAGAAGTACCGCGTGGTGGGTCCGGCGCGGGAGCACGGCATCGTCCTCTTCGGCGAGCTGTCCGATCCGGCGGCGCTGTGCCTGGACGAGCTCAATACCCAGAACTCCGTCAAAGAGTTCTTTTTCCCCAAGACCGAACCGATCTTGAAGTACGCCCTCGGGAAGCACGATGTCGCCCTGGCCGACGACTTCGCCGCGCCGCGGACGGTCCTCATCGGCGGGCGGGCCTGCGACGCGCGGTCGCTCGTGGCGCTCGACCGCCTCTTCGGCTGGGACTACAAGGACAAGTTCTATTTCGCGCGGCGCGAGGCGACCTGCGTGATCACGCTGGCGTGCGACCGCTTCGACGAGGCGTGCTTCTGCACGTCGCTGGGCTTCGGGCCCCGGGCGCCGGAGGGCAGCGACGTCCTGCTGGTGCCCGTCGAGGGCGACGCGTACCTCGTCGAGGTGGTGACCGACAAGGGCGGCGCCCTCGTCGCCGAGCTCGCGGACATCTTCACCGAGGGGACGCCGGGCGCCGAAAAGGTCGCTTATCCCGAGAAGAAGTTCGAACTGGCGGCGATCAAGCCCTGGTTGGAGCGGAATTTCGAACACCCCTTCTGGAACGAGGAGTTTCTCGCGTGCCTGGGCTGCGGCACCTGCACGTACCAATGCCCCGCGTGCTACTGCTTCGATATCGTCGATGAGGGCGACATTCACGGCGGACAGCGCTGCAAGAACTGGGACTCGTGCCAGCTCGCCCTCTTCACACGGCACACGTCGGGGCACAATCCGCGGCCGACGCAGGCTTCGCGCTGGCGCCAGCGCCTGAGCCACAAGTTCGCCTATTATCCCGGCAAGTTCGGCTACGAGGCCTGCGTGGGCTGCGGCCGCTGCATCCGCAACTGCCCGGTGGGCCTCAGCATTCTGGACAAGCTCGTTCTGATCGGCCGCGAGGCGGCCGCCGCGCCCGCGGAGCCCGCGGGGGCGCAGCCATGAGGAGTCACGAAGCGATGGCGAGGGACAACATCTACCTCCCGTACCTGATGAAGGTCGACGGCGTCCGCGACGAGACCCGCGATGTGCGCACCCTGCGCCTGAAATTCGCCCGCGACGAGGATGCCGCCGGCTTCAGCTTCAAGGCCGGGCAGTTCGGCGAGTACTCGGTTTTCGGCGCCGGCGAGTGCACCTTCTGCATCGCCAACTCTCCCACGCGCGCCGGTTACATCGAGTGCACGTTCAGAAAGGCCGGCCGCGTCACGAAGGCGCTGCGGGACCTGGAGGTGGGCGACACGATGGGGTTCCGCGGCCCCTACGGCAACGTCTTCCCCCTGGAGTCCTGGTACGGCAAGAGCGTCCTCTTCATCGCGGGAGGAATCGCCCTCCCGCCCATGCGCTGCGTCATCTGGAACTGCCTGGATCTACGGGACAAATTCAAGGACATCACGGTGATCTACGGGGCGCGCACCGTCGGGGACCTGGTCTACAAGGACGAGCTCCGGGAATGGGGCGAACGGCCCGATATGAAGTTGATCCAGACCGTGGATCCGGGGGGCGAGACTCCCGACTGGCGCGGCCAGATCGGATTCGTGCCAACGGTGCTGGAGAAGGCCGCGCCGCCCAGCGCGGACACGATCGCGGTGGTGTGCGGGCCGCCCATCATGCTCAAGTTCACTTTCCCGGTGCTGGACCGCCTCGGTTTCGCGCGGACGGACGTCTACACGACCATGGAGAACCGCATGAAGTGCGGTCTGGGGAAGTGCGGCCGCTGCAACGTGGGCGCCATCTACATCTGCAAGGAAGGCCCGGTGTTCACCGCCGAGCAGGTGGCGCGCATGCCGGCGGAGTACTGAGCTCCGCCCGGGCGGCCCGCCCCGCCGTCACGCCTCGCGCCCCTGGAGCCCGTAGCGAGCCAGCGTCGCCAGGAAATCCGCGGGCGGCGGCGCCGTGATCTCCGCCTTCAGCTTGAGCACGGGGTGGTGGAAGCACAAGCGCGCGGCGTGGAGCAGGAAGTGATCGGTCGTGGGCGGGCATTCCGGCCCTCCGTAGCGGGTGTCGCCCACCAGGGGATGGCCGAGCGCCGCGCAGTGAATCCGAATTTGGTTCTGGCGGCCGGTGACGGGCGAGGCGCGCACGAGGCTTGCCTCGGCGCCGCGCGCGAGGCATTCGAGGATCGTCAGGCTCTCCTTGCGCGCATCGCCGCCGAGCGCCGCGGCCAACGTCGTCGCCGGCCTGATGGGGAGCCGCACCTCGCGCCGGCCTTCGGGAAAGGCCCCCGCCACGAGGGCGAGGTATTCCTTGACGACGAGTTTGCGCTCGAACTGGCGCTGAATCCGGCGGCGGACGAGAAGATCGAAGACGATCAGGATCGCGCCGCTGGTCTCGCGGTCGAGGCGGTGGCAGGTGAGGGGCGGCGCATGGGGGTAGGCCGCGGCGACGTAGTTCATGAGGGTGTCGTTCTGGTGCCCCGCCGTCGGGTGGGTGAGAATGCCGCTGGGCTTGTTCATGACGACGAGGTGCCGGTCTTCGTAAAGGACTTGAATGGCGCCGGGGGCGAAACCGAGGGCGGGCTGGGGCCGCGCCGGGGCCGACAAGGCGATGGCGTCTCCGCGCTTGATGCGATAGGACGGCTTCGACGGGCGGCCGTTGATGGTGATCTCCCCGCGGGCGAGCATCTCCTGGATCTGCGTCCGGCTGCGCCAGGGGAAATGGGCGTGGAGGTACACATCGCAGCGCGGCCGGCGCGTGGTGCGGGCTTGGAGCGCGAAGGTCTCGAAGGGCGGATTCGAGGGCGCGTCAGGCATGGGGCAGCTCCCCGGGCTCGGCGGCGGCGCGGCCGCGCAGGTGGGGAAACGCCGCCAGGAGCGGCGCCGGTGCGCAGGGGACGCGGCCGAGGAGATGCGCAATATCAATGGCGTTGGCGGGGGCCTGGCCGCGGTAATGGTTGTTGGCAATGACGAACACCGCCGGGGCTTCCGCCGCCGCCCGCCGAATGCGCGCGATCCAGGGCGCGAGCTCTCTGTCGGAGTACAGGTAGTCGAACTTCCGATCGCGGCCCGCCGACGCGTCGAACCAGGCCGCGCGGTTTCGGCCGTGGAAGCGGAAATACGCCGCCGGCCCGAAGGCGAAGTCCGAAGCCGGGAGGCTCGTCGCCGCGGCCGGCAGGTCGATGTTGGCCAGTCCGATGCCGCGTTCCCGGAGCCACCGCAGGAAGCCTTCCTCGAGGAATGAGCGGTGGCGGAGTTCCAGAACGAGGGGCAGGCCTTCGAGCCCGTCGGCGAGGCGGCGCAGCCGGTCGCGCGCCGCGGCGGTGTCCTCGAAGTTCCACGGGAACTGGGCGAGCACCGCGCCGAGCCGGCCGGCCGCGCGCAGCGGCTCCACCGCGGCGCGAAAGGGCGCGAGGGCCTCGTCGGAGCCCTTGTGGGTGATGGAGCTCAAAAGCTTGCAGGTGAAGAGGAAGCCTGGGGCGTCCCGGACCTGCGCGGCCCAGCGGGCGGCCGTCTCAGGCCGCGGGAGGGCGTAGAAGGAGCTGTTGATCTCGATGCAGTCGAAGAACGACGCGAGGTAGGGGAGCCGGGCGCCGGGGGCCAACCCGCGTGGATAGACGATGCCCTGCCAGTCCTCGTAAGACCAGCCGGCCACGCCGACCCTGACGGCGGCCGGGGAAGTTGCGCGCGGACTCCGCATGTCAAGAAGTTTACCCCGCCGCCGGCGCGCTCCCCACCCCCGGTAAGCCGGGGCGACCCGCGGGCGCCGCAGCGCTGCGCCTTCGGGCTATTGCCCCGGCGCGGGGATCGCGATAGACTACAAGCCGTTTCCGGCGCACACGGACGGGTTGCTCGGGCCCGCGCCGAGCCGTCTCGACGTCGCCGGGTTCTGCAATTGCCTTGGATTTTCAGACTGGATCCGCATGGCGGCGAACGGAAAAGACACGAACGTCCCCCAGTTGAAGGAGCTGATCGCGCTCATGGAGCGCCACGGCCTGCTCGAGATCGAGTTGGTCGAGGAGGGCCGTAAAATCAGGCTCAGGAAAGCACACCCGGCCGGCGCCGGGCCGGTCTCCCACGCCCATGCGCCGCATCCCGCCGCGCCCGCCCACGCGGCGCCGGCCGGCGCGCCCGCGGTTCCCGCCGGGATGCTCGAGCTTCATTCCCCCATGGTGGGCACCTTCTACCGGGCGCCGAGCCCGAATGCGGACCCCTTCGTCGAGGAGGGCGGCCACGTCGAGGAAGGCGATGTCCTCTGTATCATCGAGGCCATGAAGGTGATGAACGAGATCAAGGCCGAGCAGGCGGGCACGATCGAGAAGATCGCGGTGGAGAACGCGCACCCGGTGGAATACGGCGAACTTCTATTCGTGATCCGGCCCGACTAGGCGGCGTCCGCGGGATCTGAAGGCGCGATGAAGACTTTCTCCTGCATCCTCGTGGCAAACCGCGGCGAGATCGCGCTGCGGATCCTGCGCGCGGCGCGCGAGCTGGGCATTCGCACCGTGGCCGTCTACTCCGAGGCCGACCGCGGCGCCGCCTACCTCCAGCTCGCCGACTCCACGGTGTGCATCGGCCCCGCGCCCAGCGCCGGCAGCTACCTGGACATTGCGCGGATCATCAGCGCGGCGGAGATCTCCGGCGCCGATGCGATCCATCCCGGCTACGGCTTTCTGGCGGAGAACGCCGAGTTCGCCGAGATCTGCGAGCGCTGCCACCTGACGCTGATCGGCCCCCGCGCCGACAACATCCGGCTCCTCGGGGACAAGGCGCGCGCCCGGGCTCTCGCCGCGGAGAACGGCATTCCGCTCCTGGCCGGCACCAGCTCGGTGGCCGACGAGGACGACGCGCTGCGCTTGGCCGCCGAGATCGGGTTTCCCGTGATGATCAAGGCGGCGGCGGGCGGCGGCGGGCGCGGCATGCGTGTGGTCAGGGATCCCGGGGTGTTCACGCAGAACTTCCAGTCCGCCTGCGTCGAGGCGGAAAAAGCCTTCGGCTCGCCGGAGGTGTACGTCGAGCGGTACCTGGAGAACCCGCGCCACATCGAGATCCAGATCCTCGCGGATCACTACGGGCATGTGGTCCACCTGGGGGAGCGCGACTGCAGCCTGCAGCGCCGCCACCAGAAGCTGATCGAGGAGAGCCCGTCGCCCGTCATGACCGCGGAGCTGCGCCAGAAGGTCGGCGGCTACGCCTGCCGCCTGGCCGAAGCCGCCGGGTACCGCAACGCGGGCACGGTCGAGTTCCTCTTCGACCCGCGCACCGGCGATGTTTTCTTCATGGAGGTCAACACGCGGATTCAGGTGGAGCATCCCGTTACCGAGGAGGTGTGCGGCCTGGATCTGGTCAAGGAGCAGATCCGCCTCGCCGCCGGCGATCTGCTGGGCTTCGCCCAGCACGATGTCGTCCTGCGGGGCTGCGCCATCGAAGTCCGGATCAACGCCGAGGACCCTTTCAACGACTTCAAGCCCAATCCCGGCGTCATCCAGCGCCTGATCCTCCCCGGAGGCGTCGGCGTCCGCGTCGACACCCACGTGCATGGCGGTTACGCGATTCCATCGCACTACGATTCCATGATCGCCAAGCTGATCGTGCACCGGCCGACGCGCCAGGAGGCGATCGCCACCATGCGCCGGGCGCTGGCGGAATTCACCGTCGAGGGCGTCAAGACGACGATCCCGCTCATCCGCGAGATCATGGCCCACCCGAACTACGTCAAGGGGCAGGTGGATACTGGGTTCATCCAGGAGTACTTCATGCCCTGAGGCCGTTCCGCGGCGCGCTCCGGCCGCGGATTTGACTGCAACGCTCGCCCTCGGCGCCCGTCCATCCTTGCGGATGTCCGCGCCGCGGCGGGAGATCGGCGCGCGCGGCAGGCGCCGGTTGCCTCGGAGCAGGCGCAAGCTTATACTTGACTCTTCGAGCCTGGCGCAAACGCCCGCCTCGGGAGCAACCGGCTGCGAAGCCCGGCGACCGCGTCGTCGGAGCGGAAAGCGCGCAAGAACCGCGGGCGAAGCGGTTTCCGCGCTTTTGGTTCCTGCGCCGCGCCTGCGAGCGTGACCTTTGCGACCGGCTCCTCGGCGGGAAAACGGCTCGCCGCGCAGGGCATTTGAACGTAAGGAGTGGGCAGCGATGACGCACATGACACGCCGGTTTGGATGGGGCTTCACGCTTATCGAGCTTCTCATCGTCATTCTGATCATCGGCATTCTCGCCAGTCTGGTCTTGGGAGGCATCAGTCTGGTCCGGGACAGGGCGAGCAACGCCGCCGCGAAGGCCATGGTCAACGCCCTGGACAACGGCCTGCGGGTGTACCGCGAGGACGCGGGCTACTACCCGGGTTTCGATGCGCCGGCGGATCCCGAAGATCCGGCTTCCAACGTGATCGCGGCCGTCGTGACGCTCCTCGTCAGGAAGGGGCTCGTCAGGATCAACGAGGCGGATCAGGTCGTCATGGACGGAGATCGAACCAGGCCGCTCACCGCCGAAGAGCGCGCCGATCCGGACACCGAGATCGTCGTCGTCGACCCGTGGGGTGAGATCTACATCGCCCGGGAGAACGAGTCCAAGCAGCGCAAGGAGATCTGGATGCGCAACCGCGATGGAATGGACCTGTACTCCAAGGGCAAAAACGCCGAGGACGACACGGTGCTGGGCACCGAGGGTAAGGGCAATGACGATATCGGCAACTGGTGACCGCGGGGGCTTCACCCTGCTGGAGATCCTGGTCGTCATCTCCTTGATGACGTTTTTAGTGACGGCGCTGGTGGCGTTGACGCTGAATCTGAGCCACCGCGCCTACGAGGCTTCCACGCGGACGCTGCTCGATCGCATCGATCTTTCCATCGATAAGTACAAGGATCTGACGGGGTTCTGCCCCCCCGACGGATTCGATGCGCCGGTGACGACGCGGGAGGGCGGCCTCGAGATCCGCTCCGCGGCGTGCCTGTACGAGTTTCTCGGCCGCCCGCTCCAGGTCATCAAGCAGGGCGCGGGCGGCAAGGTCGTCGTCGAGCGCTACGATTCCCCGGTGATGCGGGGGCTCAAGGAGTCGGAGCTGGTGCGCGTCCCCGGCGACAGCGCCGATGTGGCCGAGATCACCGATGCATGGGGGGGGCCGCTGCACTATGACCGGCTCGAGGGGGATGATTCCTATAGTCCGCAAAACACGCCGGATGTGCATCTGGTGCCGCCCGAATACCACGGGCCCGACCCGCGCGATGTGCCCGGCGTCGCGGTCGCGGAGGCGGGGACAGGGCAGAATCCAGGGCGCTACGATGTGTGGTCGCACGGCCGCCATGGACACGAGGCCCCGGAGCGCGAGGAAGATGCGGCGGCCTTGCTCCGGGAAACCATCGGCAACTGGCAGCCGCCGGGGAAGAAGGGACCATGATCCGCCGAGAAGGAGGCCGTCCCGGATTCACGCTGGTCGAGATTCTCGTCGTCGTGTCGATTATCGTGATCATGTTTGGGTTTGCGGCGCCGGTGATCGCCAGGTTCATGTCCGGCAAGAAGGTGAAGGCCGTAACGGGCAGGCTGGCGCGCGGTCTGCTCTCGGCCCGCATGAAGGCCATCACCAAGCAGCTCGACGTGTACGCATTCTTTCTCCATGACCGGATGGTGTTCATTTCCACGCGGCCGGAGCCGCCGGAGTTCTTCCCCTACTTCGCCGACGACGTCGAGAAAACCAAGATGACCATCGCCTTCCGTTTCGCCGACGTGCTGGTGAAGCACGCCCCCAACGCGCCCGACCTGCTCGCGAGCGATTTGCCGTCGGCGGCCGCCGTGGCGCAGGACTGGACCAAGCCGCTGGCGGCCAAGACCGTGCTCCTGGGGCGCGTCTTCGAGGGCGTGCCGGTCTATCTGCTGTTCAAGAGCGAGGGCACCGTGGAGTTCGGCTCGGCGGACGGGCCGGGCGACATACTCTCGGTGGGGTTCTGGGCCACGCCGCCCGTCGATGCCGACATTATCGTCGCGGAGGATAGCAACGACACCCACGGCTGGATCGACATCCGCGCCACCGGCAACGTGGACACGCGGATTGCGGAAGGGGCGCCGGATCTCAGGCCGCGCAAGGAAACCGCCAAGGAGGGATGAGGGCCGTGCGTACGCCACGAGGCTTCACGATCATGGAGATCCTCATCACGATTTCGATCCTGGTGGTCGGGATCGTCGGGGTGCTCAGTCTTTTTCCGGTGGCAATCAAGGTCGGCGGCGAGGCGATCACCGACTCCTTGGCGGCCAATCTGACCCGTTCGGTCGAGGAGTCGCTGCGCAGCGCGATCAAGAACCGTAAGGTGGCGTACACCCTGAGCGGCGACCGCACGCACGTCCTGTCGTATTTCATCTACGAGCACGACGGCGTGTACGATCACCACGAATACGGCGACCACAAGATCCGCAAGGATCCCGTGCCGGCCAACGCCGAGGACGTGCTGCGCCACAGCGTGGCGGGCGCTCCCTACGGAACGGCGTGGGCGCTGGACAATGTCATCCTGCTGCCCATCGACAATTCCAAGAACGCCGAACTGGGCGTCGGGTACCGCGGCAACAGCGATCTGGAGGCCCGCGCGCGGGCGTACCTGACCGGCAAGGTATTCGTGTATCCCGAGGGCGACCCGGAAGAGTCGGCCGGCGCGCGGATACAAAACGGCGCCGGCAATCCGGCCGCCGCCGACGACGACAAGGATGACTTCAAGGAAGACTCCTCGGACAAGAAGTACGTCGCCGAGTGGGCCGAGAAGATGCGCCCCGGCGAGGAGTGGCCGCTGCGGGTGACGCGCACGTACCGGTACGGCCCGCGCATCGAGACCGACTCGCGGGGGAACCTCGTGTCGGAGCCGGGCCCTCACGGAACGACGCTCTACACGCTGGCGGCGGAGTCTCGGAGCGACACGCGGATTACGCAAGAGAGCGCCGGCCAGGTGAAGGACCCCTACGCGTCGTATTCTTACGCCTTCGCGATCAGGCGCGCCTTCGAGGACGGCGACCTGAGCAGCGAGGGACGCCGCTACGTGCCGGCGAACGAGCTCTTCGAGGTCAAAGTCATGGTGTTCAAGGCTTTTAAGAAGGACACCACCCTGGCCAAGCCGGTTTATTCTTCAACGTTTCTGCTCTCGAGGTGAGCCATGACGCGCAAAGGCTTCACGCTGGTCGAGCTCCTGATCGCGCTCGGCCTTGCCATGGCCCTGTCGGGCTCCATCATGTGGGTCGCGGTTGCGACGACGAGGATCTACAACAGCTCCGTGGCCATGGTCGAGCTCTACTCCCGCCTTAGGTATGCCTTCACGATCATGGAGAACGAGCTGGCCCGCATGCGCGCCACTTGCGATATGGAGTTCTTCGTCGATTCCCAGGCGAGCCCGGATAAGAGCAACCGGCACTGGGACGAGAAGGAGGAGATCGACACCCCGGTGAACCTGGCGGGCGGCTGGGGTCCGGAGACGTACTATCACGAGGCGCCCGAGATCGTCGAGCGCTACTACATCCAAGTGGACCGGCGGGGCGAGGAGACTCCGCGCCCCGCCTTCGAGATTTACTTCCGCGGGCCGGTGATGCTCGGCGGCAAGATGCGCCAGGCCAACATCGAGTACCGCCTGGTCAAAGCCGATGACCTGGTCGCGCTGCTGGCGACGGCGAAGAAAGGCGCCGTGCTCACCTACTCGCGCTCGTCCCTGCCGCCCGTGGCGCGGGTCGCGACCGGCACGGAGCTGTCGCTCATCAGGGTGGTCAGGTACATGGAGCGGGACATCGAGACGCTCGTCAGAACGGACTTGAAATCCCTCATGCGCGCCCACGTTTCGGAGCTGGCCTCCAACGTGGTCGAGTTCTCCATCGAGTACTACCTGCGCAACCCCTACGGAGTCGCCGGCTCCGGAGTCCGCGGGGCCAAGGCGGGCTGGTTCACCCCGGCGAAGGACTACGGCCGCGGCGCGGTCGAACTCCCCACCTACCGCACGCAAGACGGCGGCGGCGAGATCTATATCAAGGAATTCGCCTACGGATCCAGCCGGCTGCAGCCCAGAGTCAAGCCGCCCAGAGGCATCATCAGGAAAGGGATCAAGGTCGACCCGCGCATGCCCAGCGGCAACCCGGTGCTGCCGTACTTCTACGTGAGCAACCTCAAGTTCGCGGAACTGGGGATCGGCGACACGATCTACATCTGGCCCGACATGAGCAGCCAACAGCCCTTCGAAGGCGGCGAGTTCACCATCAGGAACATCGCCAACGGCCGGCTGAGCTTCGCCGAGCCCATCGAGACAAGCTCGTGGCGGAACGACAAGACGGGCCTGCGCTACAAAGCCGCCTATCTGCCCCACGCCTTGCGCGTAACCATGGTTATCAGCGATCGCGAGGGCAAGTTGGCCCACCGCCTGGAGCGCATCATCCGCATGGCGACCAAGACGAACACGTAAGCGCTCGCGCCGCGGGCGGGCTGCGCGGGGCTCGCGGCCGCCCCGCGGTTCAGGCCTTGTCGGGGTTGAGCGCCACGAGGAATTCGGCGTTGCTCGCCGTCGACTTGATTTTGCTCTTCAAGAGCTCCATGGCCTCGACGGAATTCATCTCGTTCAGGATTTTCCGGAGCACCCAGACCCGCTTCAGTTCCTCGGGGTCGAGGAGCAACTCCTCCTTGCGGGTGCCGGAGCGCGTGATGTCCAGCGCGGGCCAGACGCGCTTGTCGGCGAGGCGGCGGTCCAGATGCAGCTCCATGTTGCCGGTGCCCTTGAACTCCTCGAAGATGACCTCGTCCATGCGGCTGCCCGTGTCGATGAGGGCGGTGGCGAGGATCGTCAGGCTGCCGCCCTCCTCCACGTTGCGGGCCGCGCCGAAGAAACGCTTCGGCTTCTGGAGCGCGCTGGCGTCCATGCCGCCCGAGAGGATGCGGCCGCTGTGGGGCGCCTCGGTGTTGTAGGCCCGGCCCAGGCGGGTGATCGAATCGAGGAGGATCACGACGTCGCGTCCGTACTCCACCATCCGCTTGGCTTTCTCGATGACCATCTCGGCGATTTGGATGTGCCGGCTGGCCGGCTCGTCGAAGGTCGAGCTGATGACCTCGCCCTTGACGCTGCGCTCCATGTCGGTGACTTCCTCGGGGCGTTCGTCGATGAGCAGGACGATAAGGTGCGCCTCGGGGTTGTTCCGCGCGATGCTGTTGGCGATCTTCTGCAGCAGAATCGTCTTGCCCGTCCGCGGCGGCGCCACGATGAGGCCGCGCTGGCCCTTGCCGATGGGCGTGATCAGATCGATGATCCGCATCTCGATGGCGTCGCGGTCGGTCTCGAGGATGAAGCGGTCCTCGGGGTACAGGGGCGTGAGGTCGTCGAACACGACCTTGTTCATGAGGATCTCCGGCTCCTCGCGGTTGATCGCGTCGACCTTGAGGAGCGCGAAGTAGCGCTCGTTGTCCTTCGGCGGCCGGATCTGCCCGGACACGGCCACGCCGGTCCGAAGGCCGAAGCGCCGAATTTGCGACGGGGAGATGTAGATGTCGTCGGGGCTCGGGTAGTAGCTGTACTTGGTGGAGCGCAGGAACCCGAACCCGTCCGGCAGGATCTCGAGGATGCCCTCCCCGTACATGACGCCGTTCCGGGCCGCGGTCTCCGTCAGGATCTTGAAGATCAGATCCTGCTTCTTGAGTCCGGCGGTGTCGTGAATATGAAGGGAGACCGCCAGCTCCTGGAGCTCGGACATCGCCATCTTCTGGAGCGTGGTGATGTTGAGCGTCGGCGTGCCGGGCGGCGGAGGGGGCGGCGCCGGTTCCTCGGTCTCGTCGCCGAGCCGCGGCGGCGGGGCAAGCGGATCGGCGCCGGGCTCCGGCGGCTCCGCGACCGGGAGCATGCCCTGCTCCTCGACGTGCTCCTCGGGCTCATCCACGGGCAGCCCCTCGTAGACGGGCTCTTCCCTCTGTTGCTGCGGGGGAGGACTCTGCCGGCGCATGGGCCGGTGATGCTGGGGGCGCCTGCGTTTCGCCATTCTCTCGCGTGCCATACCGAAAACTCCTCATTCGTCGAGCTCAAGGAGCTCGTGCCAGATTCTCGCCACCTGCCGGCGCGTGGCCGCAAGCCCGCGTCCGTTGTCGATCCGCCAGCGGCTCGCCGCCCGCTTGCGGGAAAGCGGCGCCTGGCACCGCTCGCGAGCCCGGAGCTCGCGAGCCGTCCAGCCGCGCGCCTTGGCCGCCCGCGCGGCCCGCGCCGCCGCCGGCGCGTCCACGAAGGCGAGTGCATGGCAGTATCTGCTCATCCGCGTCTCGAGCAGCAGCGACACATCCAGGACGATCAGCGGAGCGCCGCCCGGGCGCCGGAGGCGCCGGCGGATCTCCGCGTCGACCAGGGGGTGCAGCACCCGCTCCGCTTTTCTGCGGGCCTGCGCCGACGCGAAGATGATGCGCGCCAGCGCGGCCTTGAACGCCGGAAGGGCCGCGGGCAGCGCGACCCCCAGGCGTTGGGCGAGCTGCGCGCGCACCGCCCTCCGCGCGAGGTGCCGGTGGACAATGGCATCCGCCGACACCGCCTCGGCCCCGTGGTCCGCGAACAAGGCCGCCACGGTCGTCTTGCCCGCGCTGATGCCTCCCAGGAGCCCCAGGACGAAGCGGCGGCCCGAACTGCGCCGAGGCGCCGGCGGCCCGAATGCCGCGCCCGTGCGGCCGCTGGAGGCTTTCTTCATCGTCCGGCTGCTTTCCCGTTCATGCCGTCCCGGAAGCCTGAAGCCGCCCTGAGACGGTCGCCGCGCTTTCGGCCCCGGCCGCCGGCGCCGCCCGATGCAGCTCTTCGCCGAGGCGCCGCTGCAAGGGAATGCGAACCAAAGGCAGGGACTCTGAAAGGCTCGAAGCGGGCGCTGCCGCCAGCCGCTTCCGTCGGTTTGGGCTTCCGCCGCCGGCCCGCCGCGCCGGGCGCCGGCGGCGCGCGCGACGCGAGACCACTCCGGCAGCCGTTCCGCAGCTTGTGATTGTTTACCATATGCGGCGGCGCGTGTCAAGCGCAAAGCCCGCGGCCGGTTGGGCTTCCCGTTGACTTTGACGACTGCGCCGGTATAATCGACAGGTAATGAGGCAGGTAGAAGGAAGCGGCGATCAGACCCGCCTTTAACGGGATCCGCGGCTCTCCTTCGCCCTTGGTCTTCGATCCGTATCGAGGCGGCCGGCAGCGCGGGCGATGACTTGTCGCGCGCGAGCCGCCGGTGAATGAGGAGTGTCCACAATGGCCGCACGGAGTTCGTTGAACGTCCTTGTCATTGCCTTGTTGAGCGTGGTGGTGCTCGGTCTCATCTTCGGTCTCGTTCTACAGGACCAGACCCTCAAGAACGCGAAAAAGTTCGCCGCCGACATGGAAAAGGCGAAAAAAGACGCCGAAGCCGCCCACGAGCTGACTAAAAAAGAGCGTGCCGAGCTGCGGGAGTTTATCACCGGCAGCATCGAGGCCGTCCAACTGGCGAATATCGAGGACTACCTCACGCAGGCTGTCAAGGATCTCGACGCGAAGACGGCGGGAGGGGCCGTGGCCGCCGTCGAGAAAAAGGGCGGCAATTTCCTCGATGTCGTGGCCAGCTATCGGGCGGCGGTGGCCCGGCTCATGCTGAGCATCGAGGAGGCCGGCAGGTCCGGCCACGAAACCAACCAGCGGGCCGTACAACGCGAGGAAAAGCACAAGGCGGAAGTCGAGGCGCTGAAGAAGCAGATCCTGGACCGGGACGAGGAACTGCAGCGCGTCCGCAGCGAGATCGCCGACATGGAGAACACCAAGGCCGTCCAGGAGGAAAGGCTCTCCAAGCAGCTCGCGGAGAAGGACGATGACCTGACGCAGGCCGTCCACCAGTTGGATAGGGAGAAGACGCTGAGTGCGCAGCGGATCGCTCGGCTCGCCGATACGATCAACCGCCTGCAGAGCGAGAGAATCCCTCCGAAGGACCTCGCGAAGGCCGCCCCGCACGGCTCGGTCTTGCGCGTTGCGGACAAGCATCTGGCGTATATCGACTTGGGGCGGCGCGACTTCGTCCGGCCGGGCCTCGTGTTTCAGGTCTATGAGCAGCGCGGCGTCACGCGGTTTCCCAAGGGCATGGTCGAGATCAACCGCGTCGAGGACACGTGGAGCCAGGTCACGATCACGCAGTCCGGAAGCGAGCTCGAGCCGATCATTGCCGGCGACAAGATCTGGAGCCCCTTTTACAGGAAGGAACAGGCGCCGCGCGTGGCGATCGCCGGCGATAAGCTGGCCACACCGGTCCTGTCGCTCGATCTCATGAAGCGCAAGCTGGCCCAGGCGGGGGTTACGGTGACGCCCGATGTGGACATCGACACCGATTACGTCATCGCCGTCGAGGGGTATCTGGACAGCGCCGTCTACGAGAAGGCGCGCACGCACGCCGTCATGATCCTGAAGGAGTCCGAGATCCTGCCGTATGTCCTGCAATAACCCGTGCGCGCGGCGGCGGGGCGGGTGCGGGTGCGGCCGAACCCGGGTATGATGTGACGTGCCGCCGTTGCGGCGCGAAGGGGCGCGGGGCCCGCCGGCGCGGGGTCCCAGCGCGCCGCCGCGTGGGATTCTGCGGGCACGGCTCGACATGGGCATGCGGGCGCACCTCTACCTCAACGAAGAACGCATGACGTTCGGCGAGCACCTCGAGGAGCTGCGCCGGCGCCTCATCAACGCCCTTCTGGCGGCATGCGGCGGAATCCTGATCGCGTTGTTTTTCCAGGATCCGCTCATGGCGATCGTGCTGGGGCCGCACCGCAAGGCGAGCGCGGAACGGGTCACCAAGGCGGCGCTGCACATGTTTGCCCGGGCGGACGCGGTCTTGCGCGGGTTTCCCGCCGCCTTGCGGGACGCGTCCCCCGCGACCTGTCTCGCGTTCCTGCCGGAGATCGAGCGGGAGCGGGACTTGACCGGCCAGGTGACCGTCCCGCTCGGCGCGGTCCTCGACGAATTGCGGGACGGGCGGGATGCCGGGCGGCTCAAAGAGCGCGCGGAAGGCTTCGCCGAGGCCCTCGGGAAGTACGTGAGCGCCGCGATCCGCCGGGAGATGGCGAAATCGGAGACTCCCGAGGGGGCGGCGACGCGCTTCGCCCTGGTGGAGGAGCGGTTCAAACGCCTGTGCGACACCCAGGCGGGGCGCGTGCGCGGATTCTTGAGCCGGAGCTCGGCGGAGACCCTCGCCGATCTGCTGCCCGAGATCGCCGCCGCAATGGCGGATGCCCGGGTTCGAGCCCTTGCCGCCGCCTGGCCGCCGGCGGAAGCCGCGCGTCTCCGGGCGCGGTCGCTCTATGCCGTGTTGTCCGAGGGCCTCGCGCGCATCGATGAAGGCGTCGAGGCGATGGAAAAGGACAAGGGCGCCAAGATCGTGGCGCTGCAGTATACGGAACAGTTTTTCACGTACATAAAAATCGCCTTCATTGCCGGTTTGTTCATCGCCAATCCGTTCATCCTTTACAACCTTTGGCGCTTCATCGGCGCGGGGTTGTACAAACACGAGCAGCGCATCGCGCTGGTGTTCGTGCCGTTCTCCTTCGTCCTTTTCGTGACGGGCTGCGTGTTCGGCTATTTCCTGATGATTCCTTGGGGGCTCTCGTACCTAGGCTCGTACGGCGACCCCGAGCTGGTCGACACGATGCTGAGCATCGGCGCTTACCTGAGCCTGTTCTTGACCCTGACGTTGGTGCTCGGCCTGATTTTTCAGGTGCCGCTCGTCATGTTCTTTCTGGCCCGGGCGGGGCTGGTCCGGCCGGAGACCTTCACGCGCGTGCGGCGCTACCAGATTCTCGCCACCTTCATCATCTGCGCCTTGCTGACGCCGCCCGATCCTTTCACGCAGTGCATGCTCGCTATTCCAGTGCTGGTGCTGTACGAGGTGGGCGTCCTGTGCAGCCGCGCGGCGGTGCGCAAATCCGAGGAAGAGCGGGGGCGGGAACCGGTGCCCGAGGAGCCGGAGGACGATGATGACGAGGCGTAAACCCCGGCGAACGGGTCCGCGCCTGGCGCGCAGGAGGAGCGAACGCGGAACATGGCATTGTGCGCCGTGGTGATTGCGTCGGGCGATGAGCTGGTTCGCGGCGAACGTTTGGACACGAACGGGGCTTTTCTTGCCCGCGATCTCTTCCGCGTGGGATTCACCCTCGTGCGCGCGGTGCTTGTCGGAGATGCGCTCGAGCCCTTCGCCGAGGAGATCCGGCGCGCGCTCGGGGAAGCCGATCTGGTGTGCCTCTCCGGCGGGCTCGGGCCGACGGATGACGACTTAACGCGCGAAGCCGTCGCCGCGGCGCTGGGCGTCGTCCTGCGGGAGAGCCCCGCCGCAGCCGCGCTCGTAAGGCGGAGCCTCGAGACCCGCGGCCGGCCGTACACGCCGCTTCAGGCCCGGCAGGCGTTGTTGCCCGACGGCTGCGCGCTCCTGCCCAATCCCACGGGCACCGCTCCCGGGTTTTGGTGCCGCCGCGGCCGCGCCTTGCTGGTGGCGCTGCCGGGGGTCCCGGGGGAGTTGGAGGCCATGTGGCGCCTGCCCGTCGCGCGGCTGCTGGCGAGGGAATGTCCGGAGCGCGCCGCGCCGGCCTGGAAGATCCTGCGCTGTTTCGGCCTGGGGGAGAGCGAAGTGCAGCGCCGCGTCGCGGCCGTGTGCCCCGCGGCGCGGCCGGGCGAGATCGGAATCTGCGCCGAGGCGTGGGTGGTCGCCGTATATCTGGCGGGATGGTGCGCGGCGCGGGCGCGGGACGTGAGAGCGGCGCTCGAACCGAACGTGTTCGGAGAGGACGACGACACCCTCGCGACGGTCCTGGTGCGGGCTCTCGTCCGCCGGGGCTCGACCTGCGCCGTCGCCGAGTCGCTGACGGGAGGAGGGCTCGGATCTGCGCTTACCGCGGTGCCCGGCGCCTCGGGCGCCTTTCGAGGGGGAACCATCGCCTATGCCGAGGCCGAGAAAGAGGCCCTGGGGGTTGCGCCGGAGATCCTTGCGGTTCATGGAGCCGTGAGCGCGGCCGCGGCCGAGGCGCTGGCGGCCGCCGCGCGCCGGCGTCACGGGGCGGAACTGGGCCTTGCGACCTCGGGATATGCAGGGCCGGGGGGCGGCGCCGGCGGGGATCCGGTGGGCACCGTTTACGTCGCCGCGGCGACCGCGGCGGGCTGTCGCGTCCGTCGCGTGTGGGTCGCGGGCGGAAGGGAAACGGTCCGCCAAGTGGCGGTAAACCATGCGCTGGCCCTAGGCCTGGAGGCCCTCGAGGAAGGCTTCAGGCTCGAGGCCGGAAAGAACGCGCCGGCGGCCGGAACGTAAGCGCCCGGCGGCGCGGCCTCCGAGGCGGTTGCCCCTTGCGCCGGAACACGTTATAGTTTCACGGGAACCTTTTTGTATTTGGGGGAAGAATATGATTCGAGGGTTGCTTGTATGCCTCCTGGTCGCCCCCGCGGGCGCCGACACGGTCTTCCTTAACAACCAGACCGCCATTGACGGCGTCATCAAGGCGCGGCATGAGCGCACGTTGGAGCTGCAGATCGGCAAGATCGGCCGGATCTTCGTCCCGCTGGACATGATCGACTCCATCGAGAAGAACGACCGCGACGGCTCCGCGGCCGATTCGGCGCTCGCCCTCGCGGGCGTGCGCCGTCTCGTCGAGGAGGCCGAGTCCGCCGACGGCGAGAAGCAGCCCGCGCCTGCGCCGTCCGCGGACGCATTCGCGGTCAAGCGCTACCGCACGAAGACCGACGTCGATCCGGAGCTTAGGGCCGAGATCGAGCGCCAGATGTACGACTACACCCGGGAGAAGCGCAAGTTCCGCGTCCGGGCCACCCAGCGGCTCATGGAAATCGGCGAGCCGGCCCTGCCGTTTCTCCTCGATGTCGTCACCCACGCCAATCCGCAGGTGCGCATCGCAACCATGGAGATCTTCGCCAAGAACGGCACCGACCTGGTGATCAAGGATGTGCTGGGGCGTTTGGAAGACGAGAACGAGTACGTCCGCAAGACCGCCAACGAGGCGCTGGTGAAGATTACGGGCAAGGACTTCGAGTTCTACTTCGACGGCCCCGAGGCGCGGCGACAGAAGGCCGTCAAAGCGTGGCACGCGTGGTACGAGGCGCAGCTCCACGAGGCGGCCGCGGCGGAAGAGGCCGCCAAGGCGGCCGAAAAGGCCGCGGCCGCCGGGGCCGAGGGCAAGAGCGCGGCGCCGGATTCCGACGGGACGGCGCGGACCGCCTCCGATCCCGCCCTGTAACCCGGGCCGACCGCGGTCTGGCGGCCGCCTCCCTATCGCGGATATCATAGGGGTGTGTCCCGGTTCCTCGATGGAAAGGAGGCAGCCATGGCGCGACAGGCGGCGGGTGCGGTGTTGGCGGGCGCGGCGGCGGTCTGCGGGATGCTGCTCTGCGGCGCCGCGCCGAAGGGGAAGGAGGAGCCCGACGTGCGCGCGCTGCGCAGGCTGCAGGTGCGCGACAAGGACCTCCCCATGGCGTTCGTGCTGCCGGCGCCCAAGAAGAGCGCTAAGGGCCCGGCCCGCGTCAAGTGGGTGTTCGCGCCGGTCGAGGACAAGAAGGCCCGCACGTTGGCTCCGGTGGAGAACGAACGGGAACGCCTCGCCAAGATTCTGGAAGATGTGGAAGCCGGCAAGGCGAAGATCGACCCCGCGCTCCGGGAGCAGATCGAGCGCCAGGTGCAGATTTGCGCCGCGGCGACGGGCCAGATCAACAAGTTCTTCAACCAGGTGCGCATCGTCGTCGAGGATGAAGCGGACCGTTCGACGGCGGTCGTGATCACCGCGGTGGAGATCAACCGGGAGTTCAAGCTCGAGGCCGGCGTTGCCGAGCTCAAACAGACGGTCCCGCCTTGGCGCTTCTTCGCGCTCAAGGCGGCGCCCGAGATCATTCACGACAAGGCCGAGACGCGCTTCAAGAACTGGGAAGGCTGGAAGCTGATCAAGCAGTCTGCCGGGCGGGACGTGAAGACCGAGGACGCCGTGCGCCCGGGGCCCGCGTATTTCGATGTCGTTCACCTCTGCCGGCGCGCGCTCAAGAGCGGCAAGGTGTTCATGGTCGAGATCTATGCGCACTGGGAGAAGAGCGCGGAACGGGATCAGTCCTTCGACGCCCAGGTGGATGCGCTCCTCGCGGGGCTGATGTTCTGACGGCGGCGCATGTCTGCGCCCGCGGCAGGCGGGCAAGCTCCTGCGTTGGCGCTTTTTTGAGCCGCTGCCGGCCGCCGGCGTCCAACGGCAGAAGACTGTAGAAAGCACCGTGCCAGAAGGGGAAAGAAGCTTCGTTTGCCGCCCCTGCGCCGCGCAGGCGCGGAGCGCTCGATCGGCCTGCGCCGGTTGCGGCGCGCAGAAAACCGAAGATTCGGAAGGCCATCGGAGAGGCCTTCGCGCGGGCCGCGCTTCCGGGTTGACAGGCGCCGCGGCCTCTGCTACTATTCCGCGCCGGTGTCGGCCGAACGGGTGCGCGTGCGGGTGCATCGCCCCGTGTCCGGCGGCGCGCCGCGCAGGTGGTGAGCAGGTGGAACGATCAGAAGTAGCGGCCATCGAGACCGCGAGCGAGATCGGCCGGGCGTGGGACGAGGTCCGCGCCGCGTTGCTCCGGGCCGTGGGGGCCCAGCGTTTTCAACACTGGCTCGACCGCCTCGCGCCCGTGCGCCACGAAAACGGGACGCTCACCCTGGGGACTCCGAACCGTTTCGTGCTGGAGTGGATCGAGAGCCGTTATCTGGCGGAGATCGCGAAGGCCGTGCGCGCGGCGTTCGGCGAAGGCACCGAGGTGAAGCTCGCCGTCTCCGGCGCGCTTTTCTCCCGCGAGCGCGCCGCGGCGCCGCGCCCGCCGGATGCGCCGCGCGCGGCTCGGCACCGGCGGCTCGATGCCTTCGTGCCCGGCGCCAGCAACCGCGCGGCCTACCGCGCCGTGACGCAGCTTCTCCACGACCCGCGCTTCGCCTTCAATCCGCTGGTCATGTACGGGGCGTCCGGCACGGGCAAAACGCACCTCTTGCAGGGGCTGGCCAGCGCGTACCGCCAGGAGAAGCCGCGCCAAAAGACCGCGTGCGTGACAGGCGATGAGTTCAGCGGCGCCTTCCGCGCCAACCTGCGGCAGAAGCAGATCAAGCGCTTCCGGGCGTACTATCGATCGCTCGACCTCTTCGTCGTGGATGACTTCCAGCACCTGGCGGGGAAACAGCAGACGCAGCAGGAGTTTCTCCATACCTTCGATGCCTTGTGCAACCGCGGCGGCAGGGTCGTGATCGCCAGCGGCAGCCACCCGGGCGATCTGGCCGGCATCGGCGACCGGCTGCGGCAGCGTTTGGTCGCCGGCCTGGTAGTGAAGCTTTCGACGCCCGACTTCCGCGCGCGCTTGGCGATCCTGAGGAACGAGAACGCGCGCATGCGCCGGCAACTGCCCGAGGACGTGCTCGTCTATCTTGCCCGCCGCGTGACCCGCAACATGCGCGATCTGATCGGCGGGGTGACGCGCCTGGGCGCCTACGCGTCGCTGGAGGGCCGCATGATCGGTCTGGAGGAGGCGCGCACGCTGCTTGCGGACCAGTTGGATGGCGGGACGGGGAAGGACGACCTCGGCGCCCAGATCATCGCGGAGGTCTGCCGGCAGTGCGATGTCGGCGCGGAGGACTTCGGCGGCGCGTCGCGGCGGCGCCGATTGGTGTCGGCCCGTAAGCTCGCCATGTACCTGCTCAGGGCTCACGGGGATTTCTCGCTGCGTGAAATCGGGGCCCTGGTGGGAGGGCGCAAGGCCTCCACGGTCAGATCCGCTCTCAGGGACGTGGAGGCGGAACTGGCTCGGGAAGGCCCCGCGGCCGCCGCCGCCGCGCGCATCGCGGGCGCGCTCGGGCTGGGGGCGTAGCGCCGGCCGACCCGCTGCCCGCCCTCGTGCGGGCCTTTCCGGACGCCTATTGCCGGCGGCGTGGACCACCCGTATAATCGAAGCTGTGTGGGCGCGGGTGTGTCCATCGCTCACGAGCGTGCCGCGGATGGCAATGCGTCGTCCGCCGATCGTCGCGCAGCAAGACGCCGGCAAGGAGAAACGGTCATGAAGCAGCGAGATGGATTCGTGGCGGGGGTGTTGGGCGTCGTTGCAGGGCTCTTGATCGTCGTCATCTTCCAGCTTCAGGGCGCGCCCGGCGCCGCGGGGCAGACCGCCGCCGCGACCAGTCCCGCCTGGCTCATGGCGACATCGACCACGCAAGGCGCGGCAGTCGTGTTTCTCTTCGACATCGACCAGAAACGCCTCGGTACCTACGTCATGAAAGGGCCGGAGACCTTGGAACTGGTCGGTACACGGACGATCACGCAGGAGTTCTCGGTGCGCGAGTACGGCCGGGGCATGCGGCCTTCGTACGATGAGATCAAGAAGACTATCGACCGCGCCGGCAGCGTCCCCAAGAAGTAGCCCATGCGAAGGAGGCCGAGCGCCGGCGTCTGGATTATGAAGAAGCAAGTGGGAGGCGAGCATGTCTGACCTGTCCTTTGATGAGGTGGCGCGGGAGCTAGGCATCGGGGCCGAAGAGCTCAGGCGCATGGTGGCGGACAACGAGATCCGCGCGTTTCACGAAAGCGGCGAGCTCAGGTTCAAGCGCGAGGACGTGAGCAAGCTCAAGAACCGCCTGCAAACCGAACCGACGATCATCCTGTCGGACACCGATGCCGACAAAATCATCGGTGGAGACGCTCCGATCGAGCTCGAAACCTCGATTCTGGAGGATCCGGCGCTGGACGAGCCGCTGCTGGAGGCGGGCCCGGCGGACGACGCGCTTCAGAGTAGCGAGACCGTGCTGAGCGTGGACGGGCTGCTGGAGGACGGGCAGGCGGCGGCGGACGAAACGGCGTTGGGCCTGGACGCCGGCGTAATCGCCCAAACCGGACACGACACGGTGTTTGAGTCGCAACTCGTCGAGGACGATCTGAGCCTGGGCGATGACTCGGATGCGCTCGCCCTCGAGGAGGACGTGCGCTCGGGCCCTCGGCGGATCAAGGCGAAGGCGCAGGAAGCGGATCCGGTGATGACGGTGCTCACGGTGGCGGCCTGCGCCCTAATGATCCTGCCCGGCGCGGTGCTGGTCAACCTCGCCGGAGGCCGGGACGGCACCTATCCGGATTGGATCGGCGAGAACCTGTCGTTCCTGAACGGAATCATCGACAGTATCGTGCAACTCTTCTGATCGACCGCGCCCTTCCGGCGTGAGGCCGGCGCGGCCCGGCGGACCCCGCGGCGCGGGGCGTCGGGCCGCGCCGTTGTTCGGGTGCCCGCGAATCCCTCCGAAACCCGCTGGACTTTTCCGGCGATATGTGCCATCCTATGTCTTTTCCCGGAAGCCCCGCGGGGGGGCGCCGGGATGCTGCCGGCAGGCCGATTCGCAGGGGCGGGGCCGAGGGCGGGTGCCCCGGCCAAACGTACGGCGGCGCGCTGCGAGCAGGGAGGAGTTGAGAACATGGACGCGGTGTTGTCGAGAAAGCGGCGCGTCCGCACCGCGGGGTCGGCGGTGTGCGCGCTCGCGATGATCGCGAGCTTCGGGTGCGTGAGCACGCGGGCCTACGAAGAGGTCCAGTTCGCGCTGCGGCATGAAGAGCAGCGCCGTCGCGAGGCCGAGGAGAGCCACCGGCAGCTCCTGCGCAAGTTGAAAGACATGGAGACGACCAGCGCGGCGGAGCTCAACCGGCTGCGTCTGCTCGAGGACGAGAATGTGCAGCTCCAGAAGACCGCCGGGGAGCTCCGCGAGGAGTCCCTGCGGCGGTTCGATCAGACGGGCGAGCGCGAGCGTCAGCTCGTCGTGCTTTTCAAGGAGGATCTGCGGGAAGAGCTCAAGCTCCAGATCAACCCCGAGAGCGGCGGCTTGGTGCTGGAGCACGACGTCTTGTTCGAGCCGGCGGATCTGAAGCTCAAGGACATGGGCGGCCGGCTCCTCGTGCTCCTCGCGGAAGCGTTGAATCTGCCCCGCTACCGGGACAGGGTCGTGTACATCGATGGCCACACCGATGCGCGGCCCGTGACATACAACCGTGAACTCAATCCGGACAACTGGATTCTGGGGGCGCGCCGCGCGGGCCTTGTCAGGGAAGCCCTCGCGCGCGCCGGCGTCGATGGGCGGCGGCTCGTTATCCGCTCCATGGGCGAGTCCCGGCCGATGTTCAAGGAAGATCCCAAAGATCCTCGGAATCGGCGCGTCGAAATCGGTTTAGGCGAACGTGTTGGTCCGTGAGGTGAAGATCATGACGTTGAAAGGCATGAGCGTGTGCGCGATGTGCGGGTGGCTCCTGGCGGGCCTGGCGGGGTGCGTGAGTTTCGAGGACTACGAGAAGACGAAGCTGCGGGCCGACACCGCGGAGAAGATCGTGGCGGATCTCAGGCGCAAACTCGAGCAGCTCGAAGCGGACTACGAGCGTCTGAAGGCTCAGCTTCGGACCCGGCGGGATGTGGGCGAGCTGGAGGATGAAATCGCGCGGCTGAAGAACATGATCCGCGAATTGACGGATAACCCGCCCGTCGATCTCACGCGCCTCGACCTGCGCGGGATGAACGGCGTGGCGGTGAACCCGGTGACGGGGGGGCTGATGCTCGAGGGCGACGTCCTGTTCGATTCCGGCCGGGCGGTCCTCAAGGAGAGCTTCAAGCCGGTGCTGCGCCGCGTCGCCCAAGAGATCAAGGCGAAGTTCCCGGACCATTACATCTTTTTGGATGGACATACGGATCGGCAGAAGATCGACAAGAGCATCCGCGAGAATCCGGACAACTGGTTCCTCGGGATGCGGCGTGCGCACGCCATCATGGTCTTCCTGCGGGATGATCCGGAGTGCAAGTTCGCCCAGGAGAAGTTCGTTCTCACGTCGCCGGGTTACACGCAACCGGTCAAGGGCGAGGAGAACAAGATCGAGTCGCGGGCGAATCGGCGGGTCGAGCTGCGCGTGGTCAAGGAGATCGCGCGTCCCGAGCGCTCGGCCCGGGCCGGGGGGTAAGCCCGGGAGGGCGCGCGGCGGGCGGGGGCATGGGATCCGCGCGGCGGCGCGCCCGGCCCGAAGGAACGGGCGAAGGCGCGCGTCTCCGCCGCCGAGGGCTCGCGCCCCGGCGGCGCCTCGGCCAGCATTTTCTCTTCAATCCGCGGCTGCTTGAGTACTTGATCGCCCAGGCCGGTCTCCGAGAGGGCGCGCGGGTGCTCGAGGTCGGGCCCGGCAGCGGGGCGCTGACGCGCAGGCTGCTGGCCGCGGGGGCGGCGGTGACGGCCGTCGAGCTCGACCGCGGCCTGTGCGGCGTCCTGCGCGAGGAGTTCGGAGATCGGGAGGGTCTGACCCTCATCGAGGGCGACATCCTGGCCGGAAAACACGCGCTCAACCCCGCGGTGCTGTCCGGCATCGGCGCGCCGGGGACGGCTTTCAGCTTGGTCGCGAACCTGCCCTTCAACGTGGCGACCCCGCTCCTCCTGCTCCTGCTCGAGCTGTGTCCGGACATGGAGAAAGCCGTCGTCACGGTGCAGGACGAGGTGGCGGACCGCTTTATCGCCGCTTCCGGCGCGCAGGCGTACGGCGGCGTCTCGGTGCTGGCTCAGACGCTGGCGGCGGCGGAGAAGCTGCTGCGCATCGAAGGGCGCTCTTTCTCCCCGCCGCCCAAGGTCGATGCCGCCGTGCTGCGGGTGACGCCGCGGGTCGAGCGCCCGCCGCAGGCGGTTTACACCGTGCTCAAGGAACTCGTCGCTTGGGCGTTCTCGCAGCGCCGCAAGCAGCTCCTGCCGCGCGTCGCCTCCAAATGGCCCGGCGCGGCGTGCGCCTGCCCGGCCCGGGCGCGCCCGGAGGAGATCGCTCCCGCTGTGTACCTCGCCCTCGCCGAGGCGATCAACGCGGTCGAGCCGCGGGGCGGCCTTCGCGCTTCGTGAAGGGAGCGCGCTTCGCGCTCGCGCGCGCCGGCGAGCCGGGGTTAATGTCACGTCCGGCGGGGGAATTGAAGCGGACCCATCCACGCCGCGCGGCTTTTTCAAGAGATCTTGGAGGCGAAGCGGGCGGATCCTATCGCGGCGCGGTGGGAGGCGAGGCCGCGCAAGAAAAGGCGATCTCGCCGCGCATGGATCACGATCTCGCGGCGTTGACGAAGGATGTCGCGCGCCGGCGTGGTTTCGCCGCCAAGCGGTCTGCGGCTCCGGATCCGGGAAGGCCTCCGGCGCGGTATCAGCGCGGGTGTCGCAAGCTCGAAGCTCGCTCTCACCTCGCGGCCATGGCGCGCCGGTGGTTCTTGCGCCGACTGTCCCGCCTCCGCGCGAACCCGAAGGAGCGGCCGGTGGAATGGCCCGGGCGCGCGCGGATTCGCGGCCATGCAACCACGGGTGGCCGAGGCGTTTCGGAAGGCGCCGGCCGTGACAGTAAGTGCAGTCGATGCGGAGAATTACGGCTTGGCACGGATTCGTTTGCGCCCTATAATCGCCTTTGATGGCGGGTCAAAATCTGAGGCTTTGTCCGACGCGCGTCGGGTGCTTCCCTTGCGCGCCCGTCGCGGCGGTTGCTTTGCGCGGCGCGGCCGTGTGTGCGCGGCGGGCGGCGCCCCCGGATGGGCCTCCTCCCGGAGGCGGACGAGCGCATCCGGCCGGGCCATGGAGTCGGGCGAAGGCGGCGACCGAAGGATCGCGCCGGCGCGGGTTCGAACGCGGGGGGACCGGGCGCGCGCGGCGCCGGGCGGGTCCCGTGCGCGGGCACGTTGAGGGCAGTCGGCGCCGGATGAGTTATGGCGCGGATTCCTGAGGAGACCATTCGCGGCATTCTGGCGGCCAACCGCGTCGAAGATGTGGTCGGCCGCTATGTGATGCTGCTGCCGGACGGACGGAACCGCAAAGCGCTTTGCCCCTTTCACCGGGAGAAAACGCCGTCCTTCAAGGTCCACCCGGATAAACAGATCTACCGGTGCTACGGATGCGGGCAATCCGGCAACGCGATCGGTTTCGTCATGGCGATGGAGCGGGTCGATTTCCCGACGGCGGTCAGGAGCCTGGCCGCGCTGGCGGGCATCGAGATCAAGTCCGAGGACGGGGTCCCGAACTCGCTGATCGAGGAAGCGCGCCGGGCCAACGAGCGTGCTTGCGGCTTCTACCAGCGGCAGCTCGATGCGCCGGGATTCGGCCGCGCGGCGCGGGAGTACCTCGAGCAGCGCGGGTTCACGAAGGAGTCCGTCGAGTGCTTTCGCATCGGCGCGGCGCCGGATGCCTGGGATGCGCTCTTCAACTACTTGCGGCGGGAGCGCATCAGCCCCGAGGCCATGGTCGCGGCGGGCTTGGTCTTGCCCCGCAAGAGCGGCGCGGGCTGGTACGATTATTTCCGCGGCCGAGTCCTCTTTCCGATCATGGATGCCCGCGGGCAGGTCGTGGGCTTCGGCGGCCGCACGCTCGGCGGGGACGAGCCCAAGTATCTGAACACCCCCGAAACGCGCTTCTTTCGCAAGGGCCGCCTGCTGTACGGCCTGCACCGCGCCTCGGAGTCGATCCGCGCCAGCCGCACGGCGCGCCTCGTCGAGGGCTACACCGACGTGATCATGGCCGTGCAGCACGGCGTGGAGGGCGTGGTCGCGGGACTGGGCACGGCGCTTACGCGGGAGAACGCTCGGGAGCTTCGCAGGCACGCCGACACCGTCGTCCTGGCGTATGACGGCGACGATGCCGGCGTGAAGGCGGCCGAGCGCGCCATCGGGCCGCTCATGGCGGAAGGCGTTGATGTGCGCGTGGCGGCGCTTCCCGCCGGAACGGATCCGTGCGATTTCCTGGCGGCTCGGGGGGGGCCGGCCTTCGCGGCGGCGCTGGAGGAGGCGCGCGAGGCCGTCGTCTTTCTCGCGGCGCGGGCCTCCGCCGCGGATGAGACCGGCGCGCCCGGCGCGCAGCGGCGGGCAATCGAGCGCTGCTGGGCCCCCTTCGCCGAGGTGGATGACCCGCTGCTCAGGCAGCTCGTGCGCCGGCGCATCGCCGAGGCGTTCGGCATCGGCGAAGAGGTTCTGGCGCAGGCGCTGCGCGCGGCGCCGGCGCGCGCCGCCGAGGAGCCGCGCGCAGCGCCGAACCCGTATCCCGGGCCGGAGGAGATGCTCGCCGCGGCGATGCTCGCCGAACCCGCGCTGCGCCGGAAGATCGCCCTGCCCGCGCACTTCGCGAATGCCGATGCCGGTGCTTTGTGCCGGGCGCTGTGCGCGAAGGCGGGGGAGGACGCGACGATCGAGGCGCTTATGGCGCGGTTCGCGCAGGAGCCCGCGGGCCGGCTCCTCGAAGGGGTGCTTGCGCGCATCGAAGAAATGCAGGGGGTGGGAGAACTGCTCGACTGGTGGCGAATCGCGCAGCAGAGCCGGGAGGAGATCGAACGCCTCGCGGCGGAGCGGGAGCGCAGGGCGGTGAAAAGCGAACTTGATGCCGCGCGCAGCGAGGGCGCGGCGGAGAAGGTGCGGGAGCTGATGGCGCGGTACCAGCAACTCCTGCGGCAGACGAAGACGGGGAGCAGGGCGAAGAACGCGGCGGCGCCCACATGAGAGCGGGCGTCCAGCGATCGCGGGACAGGACAGGAAGAGGCGCGGGGACATGGATGACAAGCTGAAGACGCTCATCGAAGAGGGACGCCGCGACGGGTTCCTGACTTACGACCAGATCGACGAGGCTTTTCCCGAGGATAACACCGGACACGAATCGCTCGATGAGATCTTCGCCGTGCTGGACGACGAGGGGATCGAGCTCAGGAGCGACCGCGAGGGCGCCGCGGGCGCCCCGGCCGGCGAGCCGGAGCCGGACGACGACGAAGAGCGCGAGATCGCGGCGGATCCCGCGGAGCGCATCGACGATCCGGTGCGCATCTACTTGACGCAGATGGGCGATATCCCGCTCCTGACGCGCAACGAGGAACTGCTCCTCGCCAAGCAGATCGAGATCGCGCGGGCGCGCATGGATCGTCTGATCACCGGCTCGGGGCTCTGCCAGGAGCGGATCGTGGAGATCCTGGGGCAAGCGGCCGCCGGCGAGATTCCGCTGGACCGAGTGGTCAAGATCGGCGCAACGCCCGAGGAAACCGGCCGCGCGGAGGTCGCGCTCCTGGTCGATGGGCATCGCGACACCGTCAAGGCGCTGTGCCGGGAGAACCGCAGGGATTTCCTGAAGGTCGTCGAGGCGCGCGGCGTCAACGAGCGCGCCGCCTGGCGGCTGTACCAACGCGTGGCGGCCCGGCGCGCCAAGAGCGTCATTCTGCTGGGCGAGATGCGCCTGCGCAAGGATGTCCTGCGGCGCGTGTGGGAGCTTCTCACCGGGGCGGTCGCCGATGTTCACCGGTGCCTGCAGGAGATCGAGCGGGTGATGTCGGCGAAGCGCCGCGGGAAGCGGCGCCTGCGGGGGAGCGAACTGGCGAAGGTCGCGCAGATCAAGGCCGTGCTGACGGACTGGGAAATCAAGGCCCAGGAGAGCATCCCCAGCATGATCGCCCGGGCGGAGGCGATCCGGCGCTGGTACGAGGCGTACGACCGCGGCAAGCGCTACTTGTCGGGGGGCAACCTGCGGCTGGTGGTGAGCATCGCCAAACGTTACCGGAACCGGGGCCTGTCCTTTCTCGACTTGATCCAGGAGGGCAACACCGGGCTGATGAAGGCGGTCGAGAAGTACGAGTACAAGCGCGGCTACAAATTCTCGACCTACGCGACGTGGTGGATCCGGCAGGCCATCACGCGCTCGATCGCGGACCAGGCCCGGACGATCCGCATTCCGGTCCACATGATCGAGACCATGAGCAAAGTCAGGAACTCGACCAAACGGCTTGTCCAGAAGCTGGGGCGCGAGCCGACCATCAAGGAGATCTCCGAAGACTTGGTCTTGTCCGAGGAAGAGACCCGCAAGGTCATCAAGATCTCCAGGCATCCGATTTCGCTGGATCGCCCCATCGGCGACGGCGAGGACGGGTTCTTCGGGGATTTTATCGAGGACCCCAGCGTCGAAAGCCCGATTCACGCCGCCACCCACGAGATGCTGAAGGACAAGCTGGAGTCGGTGCTGAGCACGCTGACGTACCGAGAGCGGGAGATCATCAAGTTGCGCTACGGCCTGGGGGATGGGTATACTTATACCCTTGAAGAGGTCGGCAAGATTTTCAAGGTCACGCGGGAACGCGTGCGGCAGATCGAGGCCAAGGCGGTCCGCAAGCTGCAGCACCCGAAGCGCGCGCGGCTGCTGGAAGGCTTCGTGGGGATGTATGGCGTCTGAGAAGCCGCAGTGTAAGGCGCGGACAGGCGGCGGTCGCCGCCGAGCGGCGCGTTCACGGGCGGGGGCGCGCGCGGAGAGAGCCGGGGGGTCCCCGGCTCTCTCCGTTTCTGGGGGGCGCGCGGGTTTTCGCGGCCGTCGGGCCCCGGAAGTCCGTTTTCCGGCGGACGGCCGCAGCGGAGGAGAGGCATGCGAGAGCAGTTGAAGGCGCTGCGCGCCCTGGCGGAGATCGATGATGAGATCCACAGCCTGCGGGAGATCGCGGCCGGCCGGCCGCGGCAGCTCGATCCGTTCAAGACGTTGGCGGCCCAGAAGGAGGCGCGGCTGCAGTTCCTGAGGGATGAACTCAAGCGGCTCCGGATTGCGAGCGATGCGATCGAAGCGGATATCAAGGGCGCGGAGGAGCGCATCGGGAAGCTGCAGGTGCAGTTGAACGCGGCCAAGACGAACGCCGAGTTCCAGGTGCTCAAGGAGCAGATCGCGAAGCTGAAGGAGGAGATCGACCGCCAGGAGGGGGAGGGGCTCGGGTTTCTGAGCAAGCTCGAGCAGGTCCAGGAGGAGATCAAGCGGGTGAAGGAGGAGGCGGACGCGGCGCAGAAGGAACTGGCGGAGGCCGAGCAGGAGGTCGCCGCCGAGATCGCGCAGATCGAGGGGCGTCTCAAGGAGCTGGCGGCCGCCCGGGCGGAGGCGGTGAAACCGGTCGACCCCAAGCATCTCACGCAGTACGATCGGGTCCTGGAGCACCTGCGGGGACACGCGCTGGCGGCGGTGGAAAACGACACGTGCCAGGGCTGCTTCATGAGCGTGACGCCGCAGATGCTCAGCACGCTCATGGTGGGAGCCGAGATCGTGACGTGCAAGAGCTGCCAGCGGATCTTGTACATCCCGCAGTAGCGGCCCGCGAGGCCGGCGCGCGCCGTCAGGCCACCGCCAAGGTGCACACGCGGCTTGTAAGCCGGATTCTGTTGCCCCCGAAGGGGCGGCGGTCATTCATCTAGGAGGGACGTTGCCGTCCCCCTCGTGCGGCCTACCCGGAGGTCGTCGCGGGGCGGGCCGCCCCTGCCTCCCTATTTGGCCTTGCTCCCAGTGGGGTTTGCCGTGCCGGGTGTGTCGCCACACCCGCGGTGGGCTCTTACCCCGCCGTTTCACCCTCGCCGGCGCGGCGCAAGCCGCGCTTAGGCAGTTTGTTTTCTGTGGCACTTTCCCTGGGGTTGCCCCCGGTGGGCGTTACCCACCACTGCGCCCTGCGGAGTCCGGACTTTCCTCGGCCGGCCCCGAGACCGGCCGCGGCCGCCACCGCCGCGTGTGCATGGATTCCATTAGGCACCATGGCGGGCGCGGGCGCAAGGGAAAACCGGAGAATCTCGGCCCGGCGGCTCCTACCCCCACACGACGCCGCCGGCGAAGAGATAGTGGAGGGCGAAAGCCAGGAGCGACAGGGCGGCGATGCCGGCGGCGATCAGGGCGGTCAGGCGCAGCGTGTTCTCCAGGGCCGCGCGCAGGTCCTCGTGACGCTGGCAGGCCGATATGAGGGCGCAGGCGAAGACGACGGGCAGCATCAGGAGGAAGCTCAGCCAAATAGGCATGTCAGTCACGACGGGCGCCTCCCTGCGAAGGAGCCGGGGCGGCGCGCCCGGTCTGCCCGGCCGCGCGGTCGCCTCCGGGACGCGGAAAGAGGAGATCGACGACCAGAACGAAGTTTAGGAGGCCCGCCACGCAGGTGTACATGATGCCGCAGTCCAGCAGCCAGGGCACCGCGATGGGGTGCTCGGGCGTCTCGCGCGGATGGTACCTGTCGTCGTACCACGCCGCGAGAAGCGTCGGGCCGCCGGCGCCGATTTGGGCCCAAAAGGCGATGTCGTGTTCGGTGTACGAGACCGCCCGCCGTTCCGACATGATCTCGCCGGCGGCGAAGCACCCCAGGAGCGTGGCGGCGTAGATGGCCCCCTTGGTCCGCTCCCCCCGCAGGATATGCCCGAGGCCGGGCACAAGCCACCCCAGCGCCGCCCAGAACGCGTTGCTTGCGTGCCGCACCGCAGCCTCACATGTTGAACTTCTCGCCGAGGTAGCACCGGCGCGCCTCGGCGTTGGCGAGGATCTCGTCGCGGCCGCCCTCGGCGATGATCTTGCCCTCGAAGATTATGTAGGACTTGTTGGTCGTGGCGAGGGTTTCGCGCACGTTGTGATCGGTCAGGAGAATCCCGATCCCCCGGTCGCGCAGTCCGTAGATTATCTCCTGAATCTCGGCGACCGCGATGGGATCGACGCCGGAGAACGGCTCGTCCAGGAGCAGCAAGCGGGGGTTGGTGATGAGGGACCGCGCGATCTCCAGGCGCCGCTTCTCGCCGCCCGAGAGCACCGTCGCGCGGCTGTACGCCAGCCGCGTGAGTCCGAACTCGGCCAGCAATTCCTCTTTGCGGCGGGCCCGGTCCCGGCGAGACAGCGGCGTGATCTGGAGAATCGCCTCGAGATTGTCGTCGACCGTGAGCCCCCGGAACACGCTGGACTCCTGGGAAAGGTAGCCGATGCCCAGGCGCGCCCGGCGGTACATGGGCAGGCGCGAAATGTCCTGCCCGAAGAAAGACACGGCGCCCTCGTCGGGGGTGATCATGCCGATGGTCATGCGGAAGGTCGTGGTCTTGCCCGCGCCGTTCTTCCCGAGGAGCCCGACGATCTCGCCGCGGCCCACCGTGAAGCTGACCTTGTCGACCACCCGCCGGCCCCCGTACTGCTTGACGAGGTTTTCGACCTTGAGGATCACGTCGAAGGTCTGGCGGAGATCCTTCCTGACGGCGGTCTTCGCAATTGCTTTTTCGATCATGCTTTCCTCAGCGGATAAACTGAAGCCGCAGGTCCCACGGCTTGAGCGGCCAGAAGATGAAGAACGCCTTTCCCACGAGATTCGCCCGGGGGACGCGGCCCCACACGCGGCTGTCGGCGCTGTTCGGGCTGTTGTCGCCCAGCGCGAAGTAATCCCCCGGGGGCACCTCGAAGGGCAGGGCGTGTCCGAACTCGCGGCGGTAGTGTGCATCGCGCCAGACGGCGACGCGCTTGAGCCGCGCCTGCGCATTCCGCACCTCGATGCGCAGGCCGTTGCGCGTGATTTCGGGGGAACCGGTGGCAACCAGGGCCTGGACGACGACGGCGCCGTCCACCCGCACGGACAGGGCATCGTCGAGGTTGTCGAAGACGAGCGCCGTCTCCCGTTTCGCACGGATGAACCCCGGCGCTTCATGCAGCGTGCGAGCGGCGCCACCCGTCCTTTGCAGGATGCGAAACACGCGCCCCGGGGAATCCCCGAGGGGCACCTCGAACTCGAAGGTGTGAGGGCCGTCCTCCATGACGACGGTCAGGAGCGCGTCCTCCCAGGCCGCGGCGAGGCCGGCGGTGAAGGCGACGCGGCGGTCGGCGACCGGTTGTCCGGCGCGCTCCATAAAGGCGTTGTAGGGGCTCAAATCCGTCGACTGGCGACCGAACCGGACCAAAGCCCGCGCCGCCGGCCGCGGCGCGTCGCGCGCGGGGGCGGGGAGCGGCATGGCGTTGAAGTCGAGCAAGCCCTCCTCGGGGAGCCATTTGGCCAGGAGCGGGGCCTCCGGGGGATCGTCCGGAGGCCGCTCCGGTATCCAGGCCGGCACGGTGTTGTAGCCCTTCTCGCGGCGTGTGCTGTCGTGGATAGACCGCAGGACGGCGTCCTGCGCCGGGCCCGGCTTGCGCGCGATGGCGAACTCGGCGTTCGGACCCGGGGGCTTGACGTACACATCTCCGTTGCGGATGTCGATGGTCTCTCCGCCGAACCCGATGAGGCGTTTGATATAGTTCAGCTCCCGATTGAAGCGGAAGACGAAAACGTCGTACCGGCGCGGCGGCACGAGTTTGTAGTACAGTTTGTCGACGAAAAGCTGGTCGCCGCCCACGGCTTCGTTCGCGGCGACGCAGTCGTGGAAGCGATACTGGCACTGCGGGCAGGTGATGTAGAATCCCCGGATGCCTTGGTTCGTTTGCAGACCGCGATGCGCGCGGCGCTGGATCCATGCCCCTCCGTGCGCCGTAACCGTCGCGCCGCAGGTGCAGCGGGCGCCGGGAAGGTCGCGGTAGACGACGACCGGGGCGCCGCAGGCGCCGCAGGTTACGCGCTGGTAGGCGAGGTTTTCGAAGGCGCGCCCGTCGACGGCCCCGTCCCGAACGGTGGGCAGAGAGACCGGGAGCTGCATGGCGCAGTTGGGGCACTGTTTCCAGGCGTGCAGCCCGAAGAGCGTCACGCCCATGGACCCCGTCGGGATCTTGAAGGCCTCGACGGTGAAATACCTGAGGATCAGGGCCAGCGCGATGGCGGTGAGGAGCGACTCGGCGTTATCGCGGATGGACCGCACCACGGCTTGCGCGGAGAGGGAGGCCATGCTCTCAACGCTCCTGCGCGGTGCGCGCGCGCAGAAAACCGGCGACCGCCTCCAGGGCGCGGGCGCGGTGGCTGACGCGGTTCTTGTCCCGGTCGGAAAGTTCGGCGAACGTTGCGCCCGAAGGTGCGTGGAGGAAGAGCGGGTCGTAGCCGAAGCCGCCGGCGCCCCGCGGGGCGTCCAGGATCACCCCTTCGACGGCGCCCTCCGCCGCGAAGACCTCCCGCCCGTCGCGGCCGAGGGCCACGGCGCACACGAAACGCGCGCGGCGCTCGGCGCCCCTGAAAGGAGCCAGCGCCGCCAGGAGCTTGGCGTTGTTCGCCGCATCGTCGTGGGGGCGCGCGTAGCGCGCCGAGTTCACTCCGGGGGCGCCGCCCAGGGCCGGCACCTCCAAGCCGGAATCATCCGCGAGGACCCACTGGTCGGTGCGCGCGGCGTAGGCGGCAAGCTTCGCGCGGGCGTTGGCGAGGAAGGTGGCGCCGTTCTCGGCGACGTCGTCGTTCCCGAGCTCGGCGCACGAGCGGATTTCGAAGCCCATGGGCGCCAGGAGCGCGCCGATTTCCCGCAGCTTGTGGCGGTTGCGGGTCGCGACGAACATGATCGCTGTGCGGTTGCGGGTCTTCGGCATCGGCTCTTCCGGTCGCAGCGGCCCCGCGCGCATGCCGCGCGGCGGCGCGGGCTCCCGCGCCAGACACATACTATACCGCGCCCGCGGGGATAAGGAAGAGACCGCTCGGAGCCGGTCCCGCAATTCCGCCGCGCGGCGCACCGGCGCGGGTTCCGGTCTATGCACGGCGGGGCTTAGTGGTTATCATGCTTGTCTCGCGCGCGGGGACCGGCGCGCCGGCCGCGACGCATCGGACAAGGAGTCGTTATGAAGGTGCTAATCGCGGGCGGCGGGGGCTACATCGGCAGCCACGTCGCCTGGTACCTCGTCAAGGCCGGCCACAAACCGGTCGTTATGGACAATTGGAGCAGCGGGCGGCCGGAGCGCGTCGATGGCATCGATCTGGCGACGGCCGAGGCGCAGGAGCGGCCGCAGGCCAGGGCGGTTTTCGAGCACTTCTCCTTCGACGCCGCGGTCTTCGCGGTCGCGCCGCCCCTCGAGGCGCGGCCGCAGCGCCTCAGGGCCTCGCGGATGATTCCCGCCTGCGTGGGCGGGGCGGCGGTGCTCGGCGAATTGTGCGCGCGATTCGGCGTCGCCAACGTGGTCCTGCTCTCCAGCGGCGCCGTCTACGGCGACACGGGCCTGGACGGCGCGCTCGAGGATTCGCCGGAACGGCCCGGATGCCTCCGCGGCGACTTGGACCTGTGCCTGGAGCGCATTCTCGGCGGCTACGCCGCCGAAGGCGCCTTCGGACTGCATGTCCTGCGCCTCTTCAACGTGGCGGGCGCGAGCCTCGATGGCGACAACGGCGAGGCGCACGAACCGGAGCGCCATCTCGTGCCCAACGTGATCACGGCGCTTCTGAAGGGCGCGCGGCTTCCCGTGTGGGGCGCGAACCTTGCCACGCCCGACGGCTCCGCGGTGCGCGACTTCGTGCACGTCCTGGATGTGGCCGAGGCCGTGCGCCTCTGCCTGGAGGGGCCTCTGCGCCGCGGGCATGTTTGTTACAACGTGGCGACGGGGCGCGGCACGAGCGTCAGGGAGGTCATCGCCGCGGCGGAGCGCGCGGCCGCAAAAAGCGCCGCCGTCGTGCTTGGGACGCCCGACGCGCCCATGGTCGGCGTTCGCGTCGGCCGCATCGAGAAGATCCAGAAAGCGCTTGGTTGGGAGCCGCGTCACAGCGGGATCCAAGAGATTCTCCAAACCCAGTGGCGCTTCGCGTGCCGGATGGCGCAGGAAGCGCCCGAGTCCGGGCGGCTGGCGGCGGAGGAGACGAGCGCGAACCTCTTCGGGGAGGTCGCGCTCAAGCTGGGCTTCGTGCGGCGCGAGGATATCGAGCGCGCGCTGCGCAAGCAGCAGGAGGATGTGGCGGCGGGCCGGCCGCACCGCTTGCTCGGCATTGTCATGCTGCAGGAGAACATGATCACGAGCGCGCAATTGCTCGAGATCCTGCGGTGCTACGAGCGGAAGCCGGCGGGAGAGGAGCAGTCATGAGGCGCCTCGCGATGGTCATGGCGGCGCTGGCGGCGGGTTGCGCGCCCCTGGAGCGCCCCCGGGAGGTGGTGCGGGTCGATCTGCGGGAGCCGTGGCTCGATCCTGACGCGCCCGTGCTGCGGGTGGGCCCGCGGGTGATCACCCGCGGGGAAGCGTATCGCCGCGTGGTCGATCGCTTCGGAGGCGGGCAGTTGCTCCGCGGCATCGCGCGCGATGAGCTCCTGCACCTGGGCGCCGAGTCGTTGGGCATCGACGTGAGCGCCGAGGAAATCCGCCGCGGAGCGGAGGAGCGCTTCGAGGCCTGGTGCGGCGAGTTCGCCGATGCCGAGTCGATGCGCCGGCATTTGGCTCGCGAGGGGCTGTCGCGGGAGGAGGTGCGCGCCGGGTTCGAGGAAGAAGCCCGGCGCGAAATCCTGATGGCGAAGGTCGTCGCGGCGTCCCGCGTGATCGATGCCAAGGCTCTCGAGGACTACTACCGCGAGACGTACGCCCAGACGCGGGTGCACGTGCTGCACCTCGCGTTCCCCGGCGGCGGAGAGGACAAGGACGCGCTCAGGCGCCGCGCCGACGGCGTGGTCGGGCGGCTGCGCGGGGGCGAGGCGTGGGCGGCCGTCGCCCGCGAGGTCCTCGAGCCGGAGCGCGGCGCGCCGGCCGCGCTGGGCGGCGACTGCGGCTGGATCGGGGAAGGGGCCGACATGCCCGGGGATCTGAAGCGCGTCCTGTTCGCCCTCGGTCCGGGCGAAACCGGCGAGCCTGTGTGGGAGGAGGGTTTTGGCTACCATGTGTTCAGCGTTGCGGAGAAGGCGCCGGCGGAACCGTACGCGGAGTGCCGCGACAAGATGGCCGCGGAGCTTGCCGGCGAGCCTCCCCGAGCCGCGGAGATCCAGGACGTCCTCGCCAAGCTCGGGGAGAAATTCCCTGTTGAGGTTGTTGGCCCGCCGCCGCCGGGCGAAGCGCCGCTTAGTCCCGGAGTACCCCAGCGGCCTGCCCTCCGTTGAGGCGGTCCTGGAAGCGATCCTCTTCGCGTCGGCCGCGCCCATCGCGCCGGCCAAGCTGGCACAGGGCTTGAGAAGCTTCTATCCCAGGGAGAAGGTCGTTGAAGCCGTCGAGGCCCTGGAACGGCGTTATGCGGCGGACGGGCACGGCATCGCCATCGAGCAGGTCGCCGGCGGCGTGCGCCTCGTGACCAAGCACGAACTCGCCGAACCGGTCGCGGCGGTGCTCGGCCGCCCGCGGACGATCACCTTGTCGCCGGCGGCGATCGAGACGCTGTCGCTGATCGCGTACAAGCAGCCCGTCAGCAAGGCCGACCTGGAGAGCATCCGCGGCGTTCAGTGCGACGGCGTGCTGCGCAGCCTGATGGAACTGGAGCTGGTGCGCGTGGCCGGCCGGGACGAGAGCCTCGGCCGCGCGTTTCTCTACGGGACGACGCGGAAGTTTCTGGAGCAATTCGGCCTGCGGGGCATCAAGGATCTGCCCCGGCCGGAGGCGTGAGGAGCCCCGCGGGGTCCCGCGGAGGAAACCAAGCCCGTTCGGGTTCTCCGATGGCGCGCCCGAAGTCGTCGAGCGCGGCGCGCGCGGCGGGAAGGCGGTCGCGCAGTTCGGGGAGGATCTGGCGCAGCACCAGGCGGCTCGGCCGGCCCAGCGCCGGCAGCGGCGGCGCCAGGGCCGCCGCGACATCCTCCGGCGTCCGCGCGCACTGAAGCCGCGCGGCCAGCGCGATTCCCGCCGCCTCGGCCCGGGAGCCCGCGATCCAGGCTCCGGCGGCGGCGCGGGCGCCGCCGCGGCCGAAGCCGCGAACAAGGTACTCGATCCTCGCGCCGCCCTCGTCCGCGCACGCGTGAACGCTCCGCGCCAGGATACCGGCCGCTTCCGGCGGGACGTCGAGGGCATCGAGGTATTCGGGCGCCGTCAAGAGCCGCGCGGCCTGAGCGGCCTGCGCGGTGTTCAAACCCGCGATAAGCGTGCCGCGGAGTTCCCAGCGCGCCTCGAGGAGAAATCCGCCGCCGGCGCAGGCGGCCGCGGCGCACGCGGCCAGGACGAGGAGTTCGCGCGGCAGCCGGCGCCGCCGAGCGGCGGCCGAAGCTGCCGCGAGAACGAAGGCGGCGGCGAGAAGCAGTCCGAGGTACGCCGGCTTCACGGGAACCCCGGTCCTTTTCCGGTGGTAAACCGCATGATCTTGGCGCGCAGGTCTTCGGCGAGGGCGGCGAGCGCGTCGCGCGCCGGCGATTGCGGCAGCTCCTCGAAGAAGGCGGCGCCTTCGCGCAAGAGCCCCGCCGCGATCTCGGCGCTCTCCCGGAGGGCGGCCCGCATGCGGGCATCCTCCAGCACCCGCGCCCGATCCTTGCCGTCGATCTTGAAGTACAGGTCCCGGAGGGCCTGGGACCCGTGAGCGTCGCGCAGGCAGATCCAGGGCAGGGTGAGGATGCCGGCCTTGGAGTCGCGCCCGGTGCTCTTGTCGGCGCGGGGCGGGGCGACGATATCGTAGAGGTCGTCACCGATTTGGTACGCCATGCCGAAGTTCTCCCCGAAGCAGCCGAGGCGCGCGGCGTGGGCGGCGTCCAGGCCTGCCAGGCGCCCGGCGAGAATGCCGGCGGTGTGGAAGAAGCTCGCCGTTTTCGCCGCGATGATGGCAAGGTATTCCTGGCGGGGCAACAGGCGCCCCCGCCGGGACCATTGTTTGATCTCGCCGGCGCAGACGCGGCGCACGAGGTCGGCCATGAGGGCGACGAGATCCGGGCGCGACAGGTCGGCCAACAGTTGGAAGGCGCCCGCGAGCACGTGGTCGCCGTAGAGGACGGCCTCGCGGTTGCCGCGCAGGGTGTGCAGGGTTTCCCGGCCGCGCCTGACCCGCGCGCGGTCCAAGACGTCATCGTGGAAGAGCGATGCCGTGTGACACAGCTCGAGCACCGCCGCGACCACGATATGGGCGACGCCCGGGCGTTGCCCGAGCGCCTTGGCGAGGAGGAGAAACACGACGGGTCGCAGGCGCTTGCCGGCCGAGCGGAGGGCGTGGGCGGCCGCGGGCTCCAGGCAGGGCTCGCCGGGCGCCAGCAGCCGGCGAATGACCTCCTCGACGTCGGCTAGCTCCGGGAGCAGCGCCTCGGGCCGATCCTCGCGGGAATGCGTCGGTTCCTGCGTCATGCCGTTCATACTCGCTCCGGCCGGCAACGGAGAATCCGCCCGTTCTGTGCCGCGCCGCGTTCACCGATACAGGCCGTGCCGCTCGATATAGTCCGCCACGCCGGGCGGCACGAGATGCCGGAAAGGCTTTCCCGCCGCGATGCGCGCCCGGATGTCCGTCGAGCTCTCGCCGCGGAGCGGCATGGCGACGACGAACTCGTTGAGCCGCGCGATTTCGCCGGCGGCAAGCGCCGGAAACGCGGCCGCGCGGTAGCGCCGCGGCGCGCCCGGTCGGACCACCGTGACGATGGTCGCCAGGCGCACGATCTCATCTAGGCGCCGCCACGAGGGCAGCTCCGCGATGGTATCACTTCCCACGATGAAGAAAAGGTCGGCATCGGGCTCCCGGGCCTGAATCGCCCGCAGCGTGTCCACCGTGTACGAGGGGCCGCGGCGGCGGAGCTCGAGGTCGGAGACCTCCAAGTGCGGGAATGGCGCGACGGCGAGGGCGACCATCGCGTGCCGGTGCGCGGCGGAAGGACGCGCTCCGGCGAGCTTGTGCGGCGGGTTGCGAGCGGTGATCAAGCGGACGACATCGAGCGCAAAGCGCTCGCGGCAAAAGTTCGCCGCCGCGAGGTGCCCGAGATGCACGGGGTCGAAAGTGCCTCCGAAAAGACCGAGGCGCCGCCGGGGGGAGGCGCCGGCGGGCCTTTCAGTTCCGTTCGCGGTGGAGGCGGATCGTGGGCGCACCAGCAAGGAGATACCCGATTCAGGCCCGTCTGGCAAGAGGCGGTCCGGGAGGGGTGCCGTGTGGTCGCCGGGGGGGAAATGCCCTATACTGTGCGCCATGGCATCCCAGGCGCAGGTCATAGACGGCAAGGCGCTCGCGGAGAAGATCAGGCGCGAGACGGGCGACCTGCTTGCGCGGGCGCGGGCCGAGGGGCGCGTGGTGCGCGTGGCGGTCGTTTCGGCGACGGACGATGCCGCCGCGCGCATGTACGTGGCGCGCCAATGCGCCGATTTCGCCGCGGCCGGAATCGAAGCGCTCGTGCGGGAGCTGCCCGGCGCCGCCACCGAAGCCGAGGTGGTCGCGGCGGTGGAGGGGCTCAACCGCGACGGCGAAGTGACCGGCATCGTGCTGGCGCTGCCGCTGCCGGATGGAATCGATGTCCGGCGCGTCCAGGAGAGGATTCGTCCGGCCAAGGACATCGAGGGCGTGCACCCCCGCAACCTCGGCCTGACGGCGTTGGGCCGGCTGCGCGCGGGCCCGTCAACGGCGCAGGCGGTGATCGAGGCCATCGATGCCACCGGAATCGATGTGCGCGGCAAAGAGGCGGTCATCGTGGGCCGCAGCCAGATTGTCGGCAAACCCGTCGCGCTGATGCTCATCGAGCGCCGGGCGACGGTGACGGTGTGCCACACGGCCACGCGGGATCTGGCGGGCCATGCGCGGCGCGCGGAAATCCTGGTGGCGGCCGCCGGCCGGCCGGAGATCATCACCGGCGACATGGTCCGGGAGGGCGCGGTCGTGATCGATGTGGGCATCAATCGCGTCACGCTCCCGGACGGGACCCGCCGCACGGTCGGGGATGTCCGGTTCGAAGCGGCCAGGGCTCGGGCGAGCTGGATCACGCCGGTGCCCGGGGGCGTCGGCCCCGTGACGGTGGCGGTGCTGCTCCGGAGCGCGGTGAGCGCCGCCCTGGAAGCGGAGCGCTGAACGGGAGGGCGCCGATGCGCAAGATCGTCCAGCTTCCTCCCCAGGTGGCCGAGCGCATCGCCGCGGGCGAGGTCGTCGAGCGGCCCGCCTCCGTCGTCAAGGAACTGGTGGAGAATGCCGTCGATGCGGGCGCCGCCGCCATCGCCATCAGCCTGCGCAAGGGCGGCAAGGATCTCATCCGGGTCCAGGACGACGGCGCCGGCATTCCGGCCGGTGAACTGCCCCTCGCCGTGGCCAGGTACGCCACGAGCAAGATTACGGGGCTGGAGGATCTTTGGCGCGTGACGACGCTGGGCTTTCGCGGCGAAGCCCTGGCGAGCATCGGCCAGGTGGCGGAACTGACGATCACGAGCGGCACGGGGGGCGGCGAGGGCGCGGCGATCACCGTGAAGGGCGGCGTCGCGAGCGGCGTGCGGCCGGCCGCCTGCCCGCGCGGGACGATCGTCGAGGTCCGCGATCTCTTCTTCACGGTGCCGGCGCGGCGGAAGTTCCTCAAACAGGATGCCGCCGAGTTCGCCCGGGCGGCGGAGTGGGTGACGCGGATTGCGCTCTCCACGCCGCGGGCGGGCTTCACCTTGGAGCACGACGGCAAGACGGTGTGGAAGATCCCTTCGGATGCGACTCTGGCCGAACGCGTGAGCATGCTCTTCGGGCCCGAGGCCGGGGCGAAGCTTCTCGCCGTGGAGGGCGGCGGCGCCATCGAGGTCCGAGGCGCGGTCGCCAGACCCGAGGTCTGGCGCCGCGACCGGCGCGCGATCAACTTCTTCGTGAACGGCCGGCATGTCCGCGACGCCATGTTGAATCAAGCCCTCGCGGAGGGGTTTCGCGGCTGCATGGTGCCGGGACGGTTCCCGGTGGCGGTGCTCGGGGTGCTCATCGACCCGGCGCGCATCGACGTGAACGTGCACCCGGCCAAGGCGGAGATCAAGTTCGCGGCGGGCGCCGAGGTCTTTCAGGCCGTTGTGCGCGCGGTCAGGGCGGCCCTCGCGAAGCTCGGGCCGCGCGCCATCGAGGCGGCCGCCCGGCCCGCGGATACGGCGGCGTTCTCGGCGGCGCCGGCGGGCGGCGGGCGCGCGGAATTCTCCGCGCGCCTTGCCTCGGCGCAGGAGGGGCTCCCGGCGCGTGTCGCGCCGCGGCGCGCGCCGGCGGACTCGGCTCCCCTCGCGCCGCCGGCCCCGGCGGCGCCGGCGGCCGCGCCGGCGCCGGCGCGCATCCTGCAGGTTGCGCGGTCTTACCTGGTGCGCGAGACGGCCCAGGGGATCGAGATCGTCGACCAGCACGCGCTGCACGAGAAGATGCTCTTCGCGGCGATCAGCGCGCGCCTTGCGGAGGGGCCCCTCCCCATGCAGGAACTGTTCTTTCCCGTGCCGGTTCGCTTGCGGCCCGAGGAGATCGCGGAGATCGAGGAACGGCGCGCGGCGCTGGAGAGCTGCGGATTGCGCGTCGAGATCCGCGGCCCCGAGACGGCGTTGGTCCTGTCCGTGCCGGCCTTCGGCGAGACCGGCGATCCCGAGGGCCTGCTCCGCGACCTGCTGCGGGACCTGGGCGCGGGCGGCGCCGGCGCGGCGCCTTCGTTGGCTGCGCGCCTCGCGTGCGGCCTGGCGGTCAAGGCGGGGCGGACGCTGAGCGCCGGGGAAGCCGCGGATCTTCTGGGACGCGCGGACGGCATGGAGGGGGTCGACACGTGCCCGCATGGACGACCGACGAAGCTCGTGCTGGGCTTTGCGGAGCTGAGGAAGCACTTCGATCGCCTATGAGCCCGATGCAACCCCTTGCCACGGGCGCCCGCGACCCTTCCGGCGGGGAAACGGCGCCGTGATCGCCCGCGACCTCGGCAACGGCACGCGGCTGCTTGTCCTTCCGTCGGCGAAGTGGAAAACGGTGTCGGTGCGCGTCCACTTGCAGGCCGACCTGGATGCCGGAAGGACCTGTCGGAGCCTGCTTGCCGCCGTCCTCCTGCGAGGGACGCGCCGTTTCCCCGACATGACCGCGCTCCAGCGCCGGCTGGACAGCCTGTACGGGGCGGCGCTGGGCGCGGGCACGCACAAGATCGCCGACGTGCAGCTTACGGTCTTCACTCTCAACGGGGCGGATCCCCGGTTTCTGGCCGATACGCCCGATCTGCCCGTGCAAGCCGCGGCCCTGCTGGCCGAGGTGGTGCGCGATCCGGCGCGCGCCGGGCGTTTGCTCGTGCCGGCCTACGTGGCGACGGAGAAGGAGAACCTGCGCCGCCTCCTGCGCAGCCAGAAAGATTCCAAGGCCGAGTATGCCGCCCTCAGGCTGGCCGAGATCATGTTCGTCGGCGAGCCTTACGGCCGGAACGAGCTGGGCGCGGCGGAGGATCTCGACGGCATCGATGCCGAGCGTCTGTCGGCGCACTACGAGGATTGGATCCGGACGGCGCCTCTCGATGTGCTGGTCGCGGGCCAGGTGGATGTCGAGGCCGTGGCGGCGGCGTGCGCGGCATTCGCCCGCGGCCGCGCGGGCGGACCGCCGCGCGCGGCGCTTCCGCCGCGGCCGGAAAGCGGCGCCGTGCGCACGGTGTGCGAAGAGGACGATGTGCGCCAGGCGCGGTTGGCCATGGGGTTCCGGCACGGCGCCGTGATCGGCGGCGCGGGTCATGCGGCCGCCGAGGTGACGAACGGCATGCTCGGCGGATTTCCGCATTCCAAGCTTTTCCGGCGCGTGCGCGAAAAGGAGAGCATGGCCTACTCGGTGGGCTCCGCGTACGATGCGGGGACGGGCGTGCTGACGGTCTCGGCGGGCATCGCCCCCGGCGCCTGCGAGCGGACCGCGGCCATGGTGCGCGAGGCGGTGGACGAGCTCGCGCGGGGGGCGTTCGATGCGAGCGATGTGCGGGCGTCGCAGGCGGGCATCATCCGGCGGGCGCGCGGCGCGGGCGACCTGCCGGCGTCCAGGCTGGTCCAGCGCTACGTATGGTCGCTCTTCGGGGCGAGCTACGCGGAGGAGGAGTGGGTGCGGTCGATTAGTTCCGTGACGGGCGCCGATGTCGCCGCGGCGGCGGGGCGCCTGCGGCTGGATACCGTCTACTGCCTGAGGGGGAAGGAGCGCGGATAGTGGGAGACCGCGCGCGGCGTGAGATCTTGTGCGGGGACGAAGTGCATACCGCGCGCCTGGAGTGCGGGACGACGCTCATCGTCGCGGCGAAGCCCGGTTTCGCCCGGACGTACGGGGCGGTCGCGGCGCGGTACGGCTCTTTTGATCGGACGTTCCGCCGGCCGGGTTTTCCGGCCCGCGCGACGCCGGACGGCAGCGCGCATTTTCTCGAGCACGCGCTTTTCGAGGGCCGGAGCGGCAACGCGCTGGACGCGTTCTCGCGGCGCGGCTCCCTGATCAACGCCGCGACGTCGTACCGCGCCACGACGTATTACTTCACCGCCGTGGAGGATTTCGCGGCGCAGCTCGCGATGCTTATCGGGTTCGTACGGACGCCGCACTTCACGGAGGCAAGCGTCGCCAAGGAGCGGGGCATTATCCGGCAGGAAATCCGGATGTATGACGATAGGCCCGATGTCGTGCAGCATCGGCTGCTGATGGGCGCGCTCTTCGCGCGCCACCCGATCGGCGCGCACATCGCGGGGACGTGTGCTTCCATCGCCCTGGTGACGCCGAGTCTGCTCCAGGAGTGTTTCGATGCCTTCTACCGCCCCGAGAACCTGGCGGTGATCGCGGTGGGAGACCTGGACTTCCAGGCCGTGCGGGCCGTCGCCGAGGACGCCTTCGCCGCGCCGCCGCCGGGGCCGCGCGCGGGCGCGCCCGCGGCGGTGTTCGAGGACGAGACCGGCGCCGCGGCCGATCCCGCCGCGTCGCGGCGCATGTCGATCGGCTGCCCGAAGATCGCCGTGGGCTACAAGGAGACGCGCGGCGCGGAGGAAGGGGCCGTGCTGGTGGCGCGCCGGTGCGAGTCGGATTTCTTGTGCGAGATGCTGTTCGGGAGGGGAAGTTCGTTTTTCGCGCGGCTCTACGAGAACGGCGTCGTCGACGAGAGCTTCAGCGCCTACGGAGCCGTCTATCCGCGCATCGGCTGCATCGTCGCCGCGGCGGATACGCCGCGCCCGGCCCAGTTCATCGCCGCGGTCGAGGATGCCGCCGCGCACGGGGACGAAAGCCTCGTGGAAGAGGATTTCGCCCGGGCCCGCAGGAAGTTCGAGGGCGAGCTGCTCCGGCGCTGCAACGCGCCGGAGTCCGTGGCGAGCCTATGCCTCGGGGCCTGGGTCGATCGGGCGGGCGTGCTCGAGGCGCTGGAAACGCTCCGGCGCGTGACGCTGGCGGATGTGCGCACGCGGGCGCGCGCGGTCTTCGCGCCGGAGGGCCGGGCGGTTGCGGCGGTCCTGCCGCACGAGTGGGAGGGGGAACCGGCGTGGCCGGCCGCGCGGCGCGGGTCATAGATCTCCCGGCGCCGGGCCGCCGGGGGACACCCCGAGTTCCCGCGCCAGCGCGTCGCAAGCCGCGCGTTCGTCCTCGTCGGCCGCGGCGGCGCGCAGCAGCGCCGTGAAACGCACCGGGCCCAGCTCCCGCCAGGTCATGCGCTTGGCGCGGCGCTCGCCGGGCTCATCGTAGTAGTCGAAGGAACTCTCGCGAATGCGGATCACGGCGACCGTCGCGCCCGGAGCCAGTTCCAGCGGGCGCGGCGGCGGGTCCTGCTCGAGGCAGAGACGCCGGAAGAAGCGCTGGCCGGCCTCGACGGCGTCGATCCGGCGGGCGACCGCCGTGCGCAGATCGTCGGCCGCGACCGTATCGCGCAGGCGTTTGAGACGTTCCACCGCCCCTTTGAAGTCGGCGGCGGCGAGGAACGCGGCGATGGCGCCGCCGGCCTCGGCGACCGCGGCGCCATCGGCCGCGCGCGCGGCGTGCGAGGCGGCCGCGCGGACCGCGGCGGCGCGCTGGACAAGGCGCGCCCGCGCCGATGCGATGGTTTCATCGAAGGCGCGCGGGAACGCGTACGCGGCGATGATCCGCAGCGCGCCGGTCTCATGCCCGGTGTCCGCCGCCGCGTCCGCTTCGGCGAGAATCGCGTCGAGGCGCGCTCGGGCCAGGGCTTCGATGCGCGCAGTCTCGCCGGCGATCAAGCCGGCGGCGGACGAGCCCGCGAAGCGCGCCGGGAAGGAAGCCCAAGCCTCGATGGCAAGCCTGAAGTTGCCCTCGCCGAGGTAAGCGTCGCTGCGGCGCTTGAGCCCGTCGAATTCCGCTTGCGCCTGGGTTTCCCACTGCGCGCTCGCGCGCCGGCGGTCTTCACGGGCCTTGAGTTCCCGAGCCGCCCCGGCCGCCGCGCCGGTGTCCCCGTAGCGCCGCAGGAACTCCTGGAAGTCGCCATCCGACGCATCGCGCGCCATGAGCTCCTCGAGGGCGCGCCGGGCTTCCGCCCCGCGGATCCGGGCGGCATGCGCGGTCTCGCTGCGCCGCACTTCCTCGACTTTCTGCGGGATCCACGCCAGACCGTCGGCGCCGGCGTTGTCCCGGGCGAAGGCCTCCAGGAGCGCCGCGGCCTCGGGGTAGCGCGCCTCGCGCAGGAGTTCTTCGGCGCCGGCGCGCAGCGCCGCGACGCGCGCGGCGAAGGCGGCCGCGCGGGTGTGCGCGTACCATTGGCGGGCGAGATACACGCCGACGGCGAGGGCGGCCAGCACCGCCGCGGCGCCCAGCGACGCCGGCAGCCAAAGCGGGAAAGGGCGGCGGTGCGGCCGGGCGCTGAGCCCCCGCAGCAGCTCGTCGAGGCGATCGCGGACGATGACCGCGGAGGCGGGCCGATCCGCAGGGTCCTTGGCCATCATCCAGGCGACGAGCTCGCACACGCCGGGGGGAATGCCCGCGCCTTGGGCGGCGAGGGGCGGCGGCGGCTCCGTCACATGCTTCTTGGCGATCTCGCGGCTGGAAGCGCCGGTGAACGGCGTGTGGCCGGAGAGCATTGTATAGAGCGAGACGCCGAGCGAGTAGATGTCGGCGCGGGAGTCGACGGGACGGCCGAGCGCCTGTTCGGGCGCAATGTAGTGGGGCGAGCCTCCGCCGCGGAAGGGCTCCTCTTCTTTCACGTCGATGCGCCCGGCGATGCCCAGGTCGCAGATCTTGACGGCGCCGTCCGGCTCCAGCAGCAGGTTGCCGGGTTTGATGTCCCGGTGAACGACCTTCTTGCTTTCGGCGTAAGCCAGGCCGTCGCAGGCGGCGCGGGCGATGCGCAGCGCTTCGGCCACGGGCAGGGCGCCGCAGCTTGCCAGTTTCTCCTCCACCGTGCCGCCCCGCACGAACTCCATGGAGAAGAAATGGGTCGCGCCGGCGGAGCCGGCTTCGTAGATCTTGACGATGTGGGGGTGCGCCAGGGCCGCCGCGGCCCGCGCCTCCCGCAGAAACAGCGCCACGAACTCCGGAACGCGGGCGAGTTCCGGGGCGAGGACCTTCAAGGCGACCGTCCGGCCGAGGGAGCGCTGCTCGGCGCGGTAGACGGAGCCCATGCCGCCGCGGCCGATGAGCGCCTCGACGCGGTAGCCGCCGATCTCCCGCGCCAGAAGCTGGTCGACCCGCGCATGCCCGGAGAAACGGAGCACGGAGCTCCCCGCCCGGAGGCGGTCCCCGTCGGCCAGGGCGGCGCAGGCGATGCGCTGGCCGTTCACGAAGGTGCCGTTGGCGCTTCCCAGATCGCGGGCGAAGAAGCACTCGCCTGCCACCTCGATCTGGCAGTGGCGGCGGCTGACGAGGTGGTCCGGCAGATCGACTTGGGCGCCCTGCCCGCGGCCGATAAGAAACGCGGCGGGCTTCAGGATCTCGAAGACCTTGCCCGCGAGCGGTCCCTGTTCGACGATGAGTTTCGCCACCGGGCTCCTCGCTCCCGACGCGCCGCCCGCTCCGGCGCCTCAGCCCGCGAGCGCCTCGGCGTCCAGCCCCGCGTACAGCGCGCTGCCGATGCGCACGAGCGTCGCGCCTTCCTCGATCGCCGTCTCGAAGTCGTTGCTCATGCCCATGGACAGCGCCGCCAGTTTACCATCCCCGAGCCCCAGGCGCCGCGCCTCGTCCCTGAGGCGCCGGAGCGCGGCGAAGAAGGGCCGCACCTTCTCGGGATCGGTCTCGAAGGGCGGGACGGTCATGAAGCCCTCGATGCGCAGGCCGGCGTAGGAGCGCATCGCCGCGACGGCCGGAATGGCGTCCTCCGGGGCGAAACCGTGTTTGCGTTCCTCGCCCCCGACATTGACCTCGATGAGCACCCGCGCGGGGCGGTCCCGGGCGCGGCGGTCTATTTCCGCGGCCAGCCGCAGCGAATCCACGCTGTGGATCGCGCGAAAGACCCGCAGGGCCCTGGCGACCTTGTTGCGCTGGAGGTGTCCGATCAGGTGGAATTCGATGCCGGGCGGCAGGGCGGCCGCCTTCCGTTCGGCCGCCAGGACCTGGTTTTCGCCGAACGCGCTCACTCCCAGCCCCGCGAGGGCGCGGAGGACCGCGACGCCGGCGTACTTGGTGGCGGGCAGGAGGGACACTTCGGCGGGATCGCGGCCGCAGGCGCGGCAGCGCGCACCGATGCGGGCCCGCAGCGACGCCAAGTTGGCGCCGAGGATCGCTTCGATCGTGTGCTGCTCCATCTCGCGCTCCCCGCCCCTTCACGGGGTTTTGACGCCCTCCTCGGCCTGCACGGGATGCAGCCGCGCGCAGGGGCCGTCGAGCCGATCGTTCACCTCGCGCAGGAAGGCGCTCCCGGGGTTGACGCCGAATTCGGGCCCGAGCGGCAGCGTCTTGTGCTTGTCGTTGAGGTGGAAGATCAGGTTCACCGGGCAGGCGCCGCGATGCTCCGCCAGCACGTTCTTGAGGCCGAAAAGCGCCTGCACCGTCGTCCGCTCCGCGTCGAGCCGGATCGTGACGACGCGCCCCAGCGCCGTGGGCGCGTCCTCGAAGGACACGACATCCTGGGCGACAAGCGCGCGCTTTTCGGCGCGAGTGTCGATCTTGCCCCGGATGAAGACGGTCCGCTCCGGCGCGACGAGATCCTTGTGCCGCTGGTAGGCCTCGGGAAAGACGACGACTTCGAGGGATCCGGTCAGGTCCGCGAGGGTCACGAAGGCCATGCGCTCACCCTTCTTGGTCATCAAGGTCCGCACCGCCGTGATCTGCCCGCACAGGAGCACGCCGCGGCCGGCGGGGACGCCCTCCGTCTCCGCGAGCGTGCAGGACCTGAGGGACTCCATGAGCTCCTGGTGCCGGGCGAGCGGATGCCCGCTCAAGTACAACCCCAGAACCTCCTTCTCGAAGGCCAGCGTCTGGAGCTCCGTCCACGGCGGGGCGTCGGGGCACTTGTCCTCCAACACGACCGGCTTGCCCTGCGTGGCGAACATGTCCTCGAAGGTGAGCTGCCCCTGCGCGCGCTCCCTGCCCCGCGCGTTGGCCCGCGCGATGGCGGTTTCGGCCGCGGCCGCGACGCGGGCGCGGTTCGGGTCAATGGAATCGAACGCGCCGGCCTTGGCTAGGTTTTCGATCAAGGTCTTGTTGACGACCTGGGCGCCGAGCTCCTCGCAGAAGTGGAAGAGCGACGCGAAGCGCTTGTCCGGCAGGCGGTCCCGGCAGGACGTAATGGCGCGAACCGCCTTCAGTCCGACGTTCTTCACGGCGGCCAGGGCGTAGACGATGGCGCCATCGGCGACGGCGAAGAGGTCTTCGGAGGAGTTGACGTCGGGCGCGCGGATCGGGATGTCCATGCGCCGGCACTCCTCGAGGTAGTAAGCGACGTTCTCCGTGGCGTTGATTTCGCTGGAGAGGACCGCGGCCATGAACTCGGCGGGGTAGTTGGCCTTCAGGTACGCGGTCTGATAGGTGATGAGGGCGTAGGCGGCGGAGTGCGACTTGTTGAAGCCGTACTTGGCGAATTCCTCCATGAGCTTGAAGATGCTCTCGGCGAGGGCGCGCTCCACGCCGCGCGCTACGGCGCCCTGAACGAACTTCTCCCCGAAACGGCCCATGAGATCGGCGTCCTTTTGCCCCATGGCCTTTCTGAGGTTGTCCGCCTCGTTCATGGAGAAGCCCCCCATGACGTTGGCGATGCGCATGACCTGTTCCTGGTAGAGAATGACGCCGTTGGTCTCCCGCAGCACGGGGGCGATGGATTCGTGCAGGAATTGCACCGCCTCCTCGCCGTGTTTGCGCCTCACGTAGGTCCCGTCCATGTTGCTTCCGAGGGGTCCGGGGCGGTAGAGGGCCAGGAGCGCGATGAGGTCCTCGAAACGGTCCGGGGCCATGCGCTTGATGAGGTCGCGCATGCCGGCGGACTCGAGCTGAAAAACCGCCACCGTGTCGCCGCGGCGCAGGAGTTCGTAGGTCGCGGGGTCTTCGAGGCCCATCTCCTCGAACCGCAGGTCGAGGCCGTGGCGCGCGGCGATCATGGTGCCGGCATGGCGGATGATCGTGAGGGTGCGCAGGCCCAGGAAGTCCATCTTCAGCAGACCCAGCTTCTTCAGGTGCTCCATGGAGTACTGGGTCGAAACGACGCCGCCGGACTGGTACAGAGGCACGAAGTCCATGAGGGGGCGATCGGCGATGACGACCCCCGCCGCGTGGGTGCCGCAGTTCCGGTTGACGCCCTCGAGCTTCTGCGCCACGGCGAAGAGCTCCCTGTAGCGGGAATCCTGCTGCGCGAGTTGGCGCAGCTCGGGTTCCTCCTTGAAGGCTTTTGAAAGCGTCACGCCGGGGCCGCCGGGAATCTTCTTGGCGATGGCGTCGACTTCCCGGAGGGGGATGCCCAGGACCCGGCCGACGTCGCGGATGACGGCGCGCGCGGCCATGCGGCCGAAGGTGATGATCTGGGCGACGCGGTCCTCGCCGTATTTGCGCTTGACATAGTCGATGACCTCGCCTCTCCGATCCATGCAGAAATCGATGTCGATGTCGGGCATGGAGATCCGGTCCTCGTTGAGGAAACGCTCGAAGAGCAGGTCGTAGCGGAGGGGCTCGATCTGAGTGATGCCGAGGCAGTACGCCACCAGGCTGCCAGCGGCGGAGCCGCGGCCGGGTCCCACGGGAATGCCGTGTTCCCGGGCGTAGCGGATGAAGTCCCAGACGATGAGGAAGTAGTCGACGTAGCCCATGCGCTCGATGACGCTCACCTCGTGCTCGAGGCGCGCGCGGGCGCCGGGCGGCGGCGAGGGATAACGCCGCGTGAACCCCTCCTCGCACCGGGCCCGGAAGAAGGCGGTGTTGTCGGCGACGCCCTCGATGCTGAAGCGCGGCAGGCAGCCCGCGTTGAAGTTGAAGTCGAAGTCGAACCGGATGCGCTCGGCGATGCGCCGGGTCGCCAGCAGGGCGTCGGGGAAGTCGGCGAAAAGCTGTTGCATCTCCGCCGGGCTGCGGAAGAAAAAGTTCTCCGACGCCAGGCGCATGCGGGCGCCGTCATCGATGGTGCTGCCCGTGTTGATGCAGACGTGGACGTCGTGGGCTCGGGCGTCCTCCTGCGTGAGGTAGTGAACATCGGCGGTGGCGACCAGCGGCGCGCCCGTCGCCGCCGCCAGGGCCGGCAGGGTCTTCAGAAGCGCCTCCTGCTCGGGCAGGCCGTTGCGCATGATCTCCAGGAAGAAGTTCTCCTTCCCGAAAACCTCCTGATACCGGCGGATGGCGGCCTGGGCCTCGGCGGTGCGGCCTTCCAGCGCCGCGCGGTTGACTTCGCCGCTCAGACAGGCGCTGAGGCCGATGAGGCCTTCGTGGGCGGCTGCCAGCAGTTCCTTGTCGATGCGCGGCCGGTAGTAGAAGCCCTCGGTGTACGCCTGCGAGGCGAGCCGCACGAGGTTGCGGTAGCCGGTGGGGTTGCACACGAGCAGGACCAGATGGGCGGGCGGCTCCCTGGTTCGATCGTGGCGCGAACCCGGCGCGACGTAGGCCTCCATGCCGATGATCGGTGTGATGCCCGCGCCGCGGCAGCTCTCGTAGAACTCGACGGCGCCGAACATGTTGCCGTGGTCCGTGAGGGCGAGGTGGGTCATGCCGAACTCGGCGGCGCGGCGCGCGAGATCCGGCACCCGGCAGGTGCCGTCAAGCAGGCTGTAATGGCTGTGGACGTGCAGATGCACGAAATCGCTGCGTTCCATCGGTTGCACCGCCGGGGCGCCCCGCGCCGGCCGCGATTCTCCGTTGACCGCCGGCCGATTATACTCCGGCGGAGTCGAGGGGCAATCGCCCGCAGGCCGCAACGCCTTCCGGCCGCGGCCGCCGGAAGCTACAATGTCCCCGTCCGTTCGGCGCGGCGAGCCGGCGCGGGAGACGCGGGCGCGGGCTGAGCGGGCGCGGGCATCATCGAGGATATGCAGGCACATGGCGCAGGAGACGTGGAACTTCGCCGGATCCGCGGGGGCGTGTTCGCGGTGCGGCACGGCGTTGAAATTCGGCGATGCGTTTTTCTCCGCGCTGATCGCGGCGGAAGGCGGGCTCGCGCGGCGCGATTTCTGCGCCGGCTGTTGGAGCCCCGGATCGAGCGGCGGGGGGCTCGCGTTCTGGCGCACAGTGCGGCCGCCGCGGGCGGCGCCGCGGCGGCGGCCGGCGAAGCTCGATATCGAGGTTGTCCGCCGGATCTTCGAATCGATGCAATCCGCGGCGCCCGAGGGCATCGAGAGCGAACTCAGATACGTGCTCGCGCTCATTCTGCTCCGCCGCCGGCGGCTCGAGCTTACGGCGAGCGCCGGCGGCGAGCTCAAATTCCGCGACAGGGAAGGACGGGAGTACGCGCTGCGGGATCCGGTTCTCGGGCGGGAGCGGATCGGCGAACTCACCGAAAGACTCGGAGACCTTCTCTGGGAGCGGGAGTTCGAAGCCGCCGCGCCCCAATGACTGCCTATTAATGAGGCGCTCGCGCGGGCAGGTGCGCCGCGCGGCCAAGCCGAAGAGGGGGGGCGCGGAGGCGCGGCATTGCGCCCGAGAAAGTCGTCCTCGAAGGCGGGAGGTAGCATTCCGGACGAGGACGGCTATAATAGACCTCATTCGAGGTACTCTGACCTGGCCTAGCGAACGCGCGGCGCCGGTTGCGCGGCGCAAGGAAGGTTTTGTGCAAGAGGAGCCGGGCATGCGGCGAAGCAAGCAAAGAGGAAGTGGGCGGTGCGAGTTGTTCTCCGGCGCAGTCCTTGCAAAGTGCGTGCTGATCACCCTCCTGGGCTGTCAAGGAGGCGAGGTCGGCAGCCGCAACCGCGTCGCAGAGCTGGAAGCTGGGTACTTCTACCGCACGTCGGAGATGATGACTCCGCGTTACGAGCACCAGGCTGTGACGCTAGATGATGGCACGGCGTTCATCGTCTCCGGCACGGACGAACGCTGCTTCTCGAGCATCGACTCCTGCGAGCTTTTTGACCAGAGAATTTTGGTGGAGCCGGAGCCGGCCAGCAAGAGCGGCGGCTGGATCGACACGGATTTCGAGGGCGAGGATCTGCGCCTCGAGGGCGGCGGCCGCGTCTTCCACACCGTCACTCGTGCGACGGAAGGGAACGTGATCGTGATCGGCGGCGCGCCGGACGGCGTCCTGGGCGAGGCCTATCCGCATCCGGAGCTCTACAGCCGGCACACGCGCAAGTTCCAGGTCCTTTCCGCGACCCTCGGCGCCCCGCGCTTCCACCATACCGCCGTCGCCGTCACCGAGGGCGAGATCTACCTTTTCGGCGGCCAGGTGAGCATGAAGGCGACCATTGTGGATCCGCAGTACCCGCCGAACGACCCGCGCTTCATTCGGGAGATCAACACGTTCCCGAGCACCAACAGCATCGAGATCTACGATGCGAGCCTGCCCAGCGACGATGGCAAGGGCGACTTCACGCCGCTCAAGGGGGGCGACAAGGCCGTCGTGAAGCTTCCCGGAAACTACGGCCGCGGCCTGCACGCCACCGTGCGCCTGGCGGGCTCGGACAACATCCTCGGAAACGCGGGCGACGTCTATCTGTGCGTCGCCGGTATCCAGACGCTCAGCCCGATAAACGCGCCCGTAATGAAGCTGCGGCGGACGCAGCAGGGTCAGAGCCAGCTTCAGAGGACCATCGACGTCTACGATGGGGCGGCCAAGACCTGCTTCATCGCGCCCGGCACCTTTCTTGAGGCGCCCTGTGCCCACGGCGTCAACGCGGACAACCTCGGCTGGCACAGCAACAGAACGTACGACGGCTACCTCGGGCAGTCGAACACGTTCTTGATCTCCGGCGGGAGCGACGACTCCCTGCCGACGACGGGCCGGTACCTTTCCGAAGGTTTCGCCGCCACTTTCTCGGGTCTCGGACCCGGCGGCGGCATCTCGCTGCTCGGGCTGTCGCCGCCGAATACGACGGTGGGCGATATAGCCGCCGCCCTTAACTTGACGACTGACTTTGCGGACGTGGACGTCAGGTACGGCAAGTACTTCGCGTCGGAGACCGCGGCGGACACCGGCGTGATCAACCGCGTGCACACGAACACCGTGAAGGTGTTGCGCAGGGTGTACACGGACTACGGACAGCAATCGCTGGGAATGCTCTTCACGGGCGCGGGCGGTTTCTTCTACGTGGTGATGGGCGCACAGATAGAGGTCTACGACGGCTCCCCGGTGGCGGCGGGCGAGTATTTCGACCCGAACTTCAGCGTGATCAACGGCTTATTCAATCCGCAATCGACGCCGTACGACTTGATGACGTTGCGCAAGTACTGGCACATCAAGAACGGCGTGGCGCTGCCCTCTCCGAACAGTCCGGGCGTGCATCCGAATCCGTCCGGGATCGACGGCTCGTGGCTTATAACCGACGGTTACGTCCCCGGCGACGGTTTCGAGGGCTATCAGCCCCTCTCCGACACGCTCAACGACGATGACCGCATCGTGCGCTTCATGGAGAGAGGCCGCGCGTGGCACACCGTGTCCCCCCTCCCCGGCATGGACGGCGTCATGGACAACGAGGACGACCGGATGCTCTTCGCGGGCGGAGGCGACAGCGTGTTGACCTACGGCGGCATGCCGGTGGTCCCGAGCGCCGTGATTTACGTTCCCCCCGCCACCAGGTAGTCCCTTTCCGTCCGGAAAACGGCCAGGCCGGTCCCCGGGACCGGCCTGCGATGCTGGTGCCCAGGGGGGGAGTCGAACCCCCACGCCCTTACGGGTACAAGGCCCTCAACCTTGCGCGTCTGCCAGTTCCGCCACCTGGGCTGATGGGGCCCGCCGCGGCGCGCAGCGCCGGGCGGGCAAGGCCTCCAATTGTACCGAGAGCGGGGATGATGTCAAGGCGCGCGGCCGGTCCGTTCTTGGCCTCCCGCTGTCAGAAGTGAATCGCCGCGCCGAGGCCCGCGTGGGCCGCTTCGGCGATGGCTTCCGAGAGCGTCGGATGCGCGTGCACGGTGCGCGCGAGCTCCTCGCAAGTGCATTCGAGCTGCACTGCTAGGGTCGCTTCCGCGATGAGCTCCGTGGCGCACGGCCCGATAATGTGCGCGCCGAGCACCTGGCCGTGCGCGCGGTCGGCGATGAGTTTGACCCAACCGGTTTGCGCGCGTTCGATCATGGCCTTGCCGCTGGCCGCGAAGGGAAAGCGAGCCACCGTGATGTCTAAGCCGCGCTTCCGCGCCTCCTTCTCCGTCAGGCCCACCGAAGCCGCTTCCGGATCCGTGTATGTGCACGCCGGAACCGCGCCCGCATTGACGGGGGCGACGGCGCGCCCGGCGGCGGTCTCGGCGGCCGCGAGACCCTGGGCGGAAGCCCGATGCGCGAGCTGCGGCCCCGGTGTGACATCGCCGATGGCGAAGATGCCGGGCGCGTTGGTGCGGCCCCAAGGATCGACGGGAATCCGCCCCTTCTCCACGGCGACGCCGGCTTCCTCCAGGCCCGCGCCCTCAAGGAACGCGCGCCGTCCCACCGCCACGAGCACCTTGGTGAAGGTTTCCTCGATCGCGGCGCCGGAGGCGGGTTGGAGCTTGACGGCGACGCCGGCGGGGCCGGCGGCGGCGGCGGCGAGCGTCGTCTGGGTGAGAATCCTGATTCCCTGCTGCGCCAGGGCCTTGGCCAGCTCGACGGACAGTTCCTCGTCGCCTCCGGGCAGAACCTGCGGCATGAGCTCGACGATGGTCACCTTGCTTCCGAAGCGCGACCAGACGAATCCCAGTTCCAAGCCCACCGCGCCGGCGCCCACCACGAGCAGCCGCTCGGGCGCCGCGTCGAAGGCGATCGCCTCGTCGCTGCTGACGATGGATACGCCGTCGAAGGGAACGTGCGGCAGCGCGGACGGCGTCGAGCCGGTGGCCACCACGATGCGCTCGGCGCCGAGATCCTCCTTGCCGGCGGCGGACGTCACCTGGAGGCGGCCCCCGCCGAGAAGCGCTCCCTTGCCGTTGATATACGCGACCCCGTTCTTCTTGAGCAGGGCGGCCACGCCGCCCGCAAGGCGCCGGACGACTTGATTCTTGCGTTTCATGAGGGCGGCAAGGTCGACGGCGGCCGAGCCGATCGCAAGCCCCTCCTCGGCGGCGTGGGCCAGGCGGCCCAGAAGCCCCGCGGCGTGCAGCAGCGCCTTGGTGGGGATGCAGCCCCGGTGCAGGCACGTGCCGCCGGGAGCCGGGCTCTGCTCGATGAGCGCCGTCTTCAGTCCAAGCTGCGCCGCGCGGATGGCCGCGACGTAGCCGCCGGGGCCGGCGCCGATGATGGCGATGTCGAAGGTTCTCACATGGCCTCCTGTCCGAGGGACCGGAAAAAATCGAATGCGGGGCGAAGGGCGGCGCCGCGTATTGATCAAGCGCCGCCCGGGGCTCATTATAGAGTCTTCGAGCTTCGGTTGAAACGGCCCGGTCCGGGCGCCCCAACGGCGCCCATAGGAGGCAGGCATGCGTTCCGACATGGTGACAAAGGGCGTCGAGCGCGCTCCGCACCGCGGGCTCCTCAGGGCGGCGGGGCTTACCGATGCCGATTTCGGCAAACCTCTCATCGGCATCGCCAACTCGTACACCGACGTCGTGCCGGGGCACACGCACCTGGCCCGCGTCGGCCTGCTGGTGAAGCGGGCCGTGCGGGAGGCGGGCGGCGTCCCCTTCGAGTTCAACACCATCGCGATGTGCGACGGCATCGCCATGGGCCATGCCGGCATGAAGTACTCCCTGCCGTCCCGGGAGCTCATCGCCGATTGCGTCGAAACCATGGTGGAGGCCCACCGGTTCGACGGCATGGTCTGCATCCCGAACTGCGACAAGGTCACTCCCGGGATGCTGATGGCGGCGGCGCGCCTCGATATCCCCGCCGTGTTTGTGAGCGGCGGCCCCATGGCGACGGGCAGCCTTCCCGACGGCCGCCCATGCGATCTCATCAGTATCTTCCAGGGCGTGGGCAGCCGCGCCATCGGCGCCATGGACGCGCGGGAGCTGGAGGACTTGGAACGGTCGGGTTGCCCCACCTGCGGCTCGTGCAGCGGGCTTTTCACCGCGAACTCCATGAACTGCATCATGGAGGCGCTGGGCGTCGCGTTTCCCGGCAACGGCACCCTGCTCGCCGTCGATCCGGCGCGCGAAGCCCTATACCTTCGGGCGGGCCGACGCATCCTGGATCTCGTGAGAGCGAAGGTGCGTTTCCGGACTTTCCTCACCGAGGCGAGCTTCGACAACGCCTTCGCCCTCGACGCCGCCATGGGCGGATCGACCAACACGATCCTGCACCTCCTGGCCGTCGCGCAGGAAGCGGGCCTCGCCTACGATCTGCGCCGGATCGGCGCGCTGGCGCTGCGGGTGCCGACCCTCTGCAAGGTGTCGCCCTCCGGCTCCTATCACATGGATGACGTGGGGGCCGCGGGCGGCGTGTCGGCGATCCTCAAGGAGCTTGGGCGCCTCGGAGGCGTTCTGCACGGAGGCGCACCGACGGTGGGGGGCATGAGCCTTGGGGAAGCCGTCGCGCAGGCGCGCATTGCCGACCCGGACTGCATCCGTCCCATCGAGAAGGCGTATTCCGCCACGGGCGGACTCGCGGTGCTCTACGGCAACCTCGCGCCCGAGGGCGCGGTGGTCAAGACGGCCGGCGTGGATCCGGGAATGCTGGTCCACGCCGGGCCCGCCGTCATCTTCGAAAACCAGGAGGCTGCCTGCGAAGGCATCCTGGGCGGCAGGGTTAAGCCGGGCGATGTGGTCGTGATTCGGTACGAGGGCCCGCGGGGGGGGCCCGGCATGCAGGAGATGCTTTCGCCCACCTCGTATATCAAGGGAATGAATCTGGGCGACAAGTGCGCGCTGATCACCGACGGGCGCTTCAGCGGCGGCACCGCGGGCGCCTGTATCGGGCATATCTCCCCCGAAGCGGCCGAGGGCGGGCCGATCGGGCTTCTGCGGAACGGCGACATGGTGGCGCTGGATATTCCGGGCGGCCGCCTCGATGTCAAGCTGTCCGAGGCCGAACTGGCCGCGCGGAGGGCGCGCTGGACGCCGCCCGCGCCGCGGACGGCGAGCCCGTGGCTCCGGCGTTATGCCGCCTTCGCGACGAGCGCTTCCCGCGGCGCGGTGCTGCGGCGTGCGTGAGCCGCGCCGGGGCTCGCACCGGCGCCTGGCGCCGGCATATAATCGGAGCAGGTATGGATGCTGACGGGCGGCCGCACAAGCTGTTGAGCGCCGAGGAACTCGCGGCGCTCACCGAGGGATGGGCGGCGCCGGCCCCGGCGGTGCTGGCAATCTCGCCCTTCGCCGCCGACCAAGAGACCCTTGCGCGGGTGTTGAGCGGGAGGGGGTTCCGCGTGATCGCGGCGGCGCGGGCCGCCTGGCCCGAAGACGCGGTCGGACAGGCGGCGGCGGCCGTGCTCGCGGGGGAGTTGCTGCGGGACGATCCGGGCGCCGTCCAACGCCTTCGCGCCCGGCGCGCGGACCTGCCGATCTACGTCGTTTGGGACGATCCGGCGTCGCCGCCCGTCGAGGTGCCGCCGCCCGCCGGCGTCTGGGCGCGTTCGCTGCTGGCGGAATGCGTGGCGATGCTGGGAGCCGACGGACAGACGCCGGCCGCCGCGCCCGGCGCAGTGCCCGAGGCGCGGGGCGCGCCGGCCGAATCGCCGCCAGCCCCGCCTCCCCGGACCCTCCCCGCGGAGAATGCGTACGTGGAATTGCTGGAGGCGCTGCTTGCGCCCGCCGTCGATGCGCCCGCGTTTCTGCGAGAAACGTTGCGCGCCCTGCGGGCGTACTTTCGCGTTCCCGCCGCGGCGGCGCTGCTGCACCACGGCGGCTTTCTCCTGGAGATCGACGCCGAGAGCGCCGTCCTCCGGCGCCAAGCCGGCCGATTTCTCATGGACACGGGCCGCGCGCTCTTTCAGGCCGCGCCCGCGCGGTTCCGGCCGAACGCGTTCGCCGCCGCGGATTACCTGCCGCTTCGGCGGGGACCGACGGTGATCGGTGCCGTGCTTCTGTTCCGGACGCGCGATGGGCCGGCTCCGGAAGCGTCGAGGATCGGCGCCCTAGTGAGCGCGCGCCTGTGGGAGTTCCTCTGCCGCGCGGCTCCAGGCGCGGGCTTCCTGCCCTTGGAGGCCTTTCTTGAACGGGCGCGGTCGCACGAGGGCGTGCTGCTTCTCGGGGCGCCTCTGGGAGAGGAAGCGATCGAACGTCTGTTGGGGCCGGACGGGTTCTGGACCCGCGAGCCGGGGGGCGCGGTTTTGTGCTGCCTGGGGCGCGCGCCGGCGGAGGGGTTCGGCGAGGACTTCACGGGCTTCACGACGGAGCCGCGCCGCCACGCCGATCTCGGCGCGTGGGTCCGCGCCCACGCGGAATTCGCGGCCGAGCTGCGCCAGGCGGGCCGCAGGGGCGTTTTGCCCGCATAGCGGGAGGCGGCGGGGGGGGAGATCCGCCGGGTGAGGACCGCGCCGCGGGGCGGCGCGATGTTACGGGAATGCGGCGCCGCGTCCATGTTGCCCGGCCCCGGCCGGAAGGTATACTTTGACGGAGGATAATCCGCGCGTGTGAGAAGGGAAGAGCCGTCGGATTCGATGGCGACGGTTGGAGAAACGTCCATGAAGAACCCGGGGAATCACGGCGTGACGCGGGTGCGTCGGCTCGCGTGGGTAACGGCGATCGTCTTGGCGTGGGCATGCGGCTGCTCCCAGTCCGAGTTGGCGAGGAAGGACGAGAAGATCAAGACGTTGTCGGAGAGCTGGCAGCAGTCCGAGGCGGCCCGCGTCGCGCTCCGGGACGAGAAGACCTGTCTCGCGGAGACGCTGAAGGCGCGGGAGAGCGCGCTGGCCGCGGTGTCGCAGGCCTACAAGAAGACCGCGGCGGAGCTTGAGCGGCGCACCGCGGAGGCCGCGGAGCGGGCGGACGCCCTCGCCCGCGCCGAGGACAAGAGTTACGACCTCGAGATGAGCTACGAGACGCTCTGCGAGCGGATCAACGAACTCAAGCGCGATCTCGAGGAACGCAACGGCCGTATCGGGGCGCTCAAGCAGGCCGGGGCGGAGCTGGAGAACGCGAGGCGGGTCGACGCCGAAAAGGCCGCGCGGACCCTCGCGGACCAGACGGCGCAAACCGCGGCGGCGCAGGCCGAGACGGACCGCATGCGCTCCCTGGCGGAAAGCCTGGAGGCCGAACGCGTCAAGCTGAGGGCCAGGAACGCGCAGCTCGAGCGCGAGGCGGTCCAGATCCCCGATCTCAAGGCGCAGATCGCCGCGCTGGCGAACGCCAAGGCGAGCCTCGAGGCGCAGCTTGCCAAGGCGGGAGAGGATGTCGAGATGCTGCACCGGCGCGCGGCAGGCATCAAGGCCGCCGCCGAGGCCGCCGGCACGAACCTCGCCGTCGCCGACTCGGCCTTCAGCGATTGGGAGGTCCTGAAGCGCATGGCGGCCAACCGTTGGGAACGCGCCCGCAAGGGTTCTTTCGCCGGCGACACGGTGGATTGGGTGATCGTCGGGGTCTGCGGCGCGGTGCTCTTCATGTTCACGCTCTCCTTTGCCGCTCTCGTGATCGCGGGGCGCCGCGGCCGGCGCGTCGCCCGCTTTGCGGTCGAGGATAGTCCGACGAAGGTCATCAACCGCGGCTTCGCTGAGGACGCCATCGAGGACGCCATCGAGGACGACCTCGCGCTCTCGGATGGGCCGGCAGAGGAAGATCTTCAGCCCGCGCCTCGGGCGACTCTCGACGAGGCGGCCGAAGAAGAATCCGCGGCCGAGTCGTTCCTGAATGCGCCGGCGCACGAGCTTCACGCCGTCGCCGCCGCCCCGCGCGGGGCGCCGGCGCCGGCGCCGGCCGGCGGCCGCACCCGCCCGGCGCCGGCCTCGCCGCCGGCCTGCCAGCTTAAGGACGACGCGTTGATCGGCGAGCTCAGGGACGTCATCAACAAGAAGTTCGACGAGCTCTTGAAGGGGTAGCGCTGGCGGCCGCCGCGTGATAGGTCCGGGCGCGCGGCTTGCGCCGCCGCCCGCGATAGACGACAATCGCGTCGTGTGCACGCGATGCCGCCCATGGATGCCCACACGCTAGCGGTTTTGGAATTCGACAAGGTCCGCGAAGCGCTCGCCGCCTTTGCGCAGACGGATCTCGGCCGGGCCGCCGCCTGCGCGCTGGCGCCGCTCGGGAGCGCGGCGAGCGCCGCCGCCGCGCTGAAGGAAACCGAAGAGATGGGGGCCCTCCTCCAGGGGGGCGCTCGTCTGGTCCTGGGCGCTCTGCGCGACGGCTGCGCCGACCTTGAGCGCGCGCGCGAGTTCCATCGTCCGCTCGAGCCCGATGAACTCGCCGGCATCGCGGCCCTTGTCCGGGCCGCGGAGCGGGTGACGGCGCTGGGCGGTGAGCGCGCGGCGGGCCCCCATCTTCGCCGCAGGGTCGCAGCCGCGACCCTGCCGGCGGATCTTCCCGCGCGCATCGAGGACACGGTCGATGCCCGGGGATTCGTGCGCGATGCCGCCTCCCCGAAGCTGGCCGCGCTGAGGGAGCGGGCCCGCGTCCTGCGGGAGACCCTGCGCGAGAAGGTCGCCGCCATGCTGCGGCGGCCGGCCGTGGCGCGCCTCCTCCAGGAAGAGCAGCCGTCGATGCGGAACGATCGTTACGTGCTGGCCGTCCGGAGCGAATGCCGCGGCCGGCTGCCGGGCGTGATTCACGGCTACTCCCAGAGCGGCGCCACGGCCTATATCGAGCCCCAGGAGATCGTGCCGGAAGGCAACGAACTGGGCGCGGCCGCCGAGAGCGTGCGGCGCGAGGAAACGCGTATTCTCCTGGAATTGACGCGGGCCATCATGGGGCGGGCGCCGGAAATCCGGGCGGCGCGCGATCTGGTCGCGTGGGCCGACCTCACCCATGCCAAGGGCGAACTCGCCAGGGTCTACGAGTTCTGCGTGCCGGCGATCGCGCCGGATCATGTGCTCGCCGTGTCCCGGGCGCGCCACCCGCTGCTCGTCTTCTTTCACGCCGCGGGCGACCTGCGGGCGCCCGACCTTCCGGCGATCCGCGCCAAGGTGATGCCCTTCGACCTCACCCTCGGCAAGGACGTGCGACTGCTCGTCGTCACCGGTCCGAACACCGGCGGCAAGACCGTGATGCTGAAGGCCGTCGGGCTCTTGGCGGTGATGGCGGCGTGCGGCCTCCCGATCCCGGCCGCGCCGCCGGCGCGGGTCCCGTACTACGGGCGGGTTTTCGTCGACGCGGGCGACGAGCAGAGCCTCCAGCAAAGCCTAAGCACCTTTTCCGCGCACATGCGCCACATCGTGCGGGTGGTCAACGAGGCGGCGCGCGGCGACCTGGCGATCCTCGATGAGCTTGGGGCCGGCACGGACCCGCTCGAAGGCGGCGCGCTCGGCACGGTCGTGCTCGAACATTTGCGGAGCCGCGGCGTGCACACCGTTGCGAGCACGCACCTGGGGCTCTTGAAGCAATACGCGTACATGCACTCCGAAACCGCCAACGCGGCCATGGAGTTCGATCCCGCCGCGTTGGCGCCGACGTACCGGGTGCTGCTCGGCGCGCCGGGTCGGTCCTGCGCGCTGCTGGTGGCCGAAAGGCTCGGGCTGCGGCCCGAGTTGATCGCGGCCGCCAAGGAGGCGATCAGGAACCCCGAGCCTCTGGAGATCGTCATGCGGCGCATGGAAGAGGCGCGCCGCGCGGTGGAGGCGGAACGGCGCAATGCGCAGAAAGTGAGGCGGCGCCTCGCCGTCATGAAGGGGGCGCTGGCCGAGAAGCTCAGGGACGCGGAGGACGCCAAGGCGCAGGCCGGCCGCGAGGCCGACGACGAGATCGAACGCAGAGTCAGAGCCTTCAGGGACGAGGCGCTCGCGATCATCCCGAATCTCAAGAGCGCGCCGCCGCGGTTTCTCCCCCATGTCGCGGCCCTGGAGAAGGCGGTGGAGAACATGTTGGCCAGGACCCCGCTGGGGGAGCGCCGGGACGCCATCGCCCGCGGCCTGAAGGTCAACAGCGAGGTCTACGTTCCCGTGCTCGGCGCGAAGTGCCGCGTCGTGCGGGTCAGCAAGAGCAAACGTCGAATAACCGTCAGGGCGGGGGCGCTCGAGGCGGAGATCGGTTTCGACGACATCTCCTGGGTGACGCCGGAGGGAGAAAAGCTGGCGGGGACTGAGGCGGGCGACGCCGCGGTCTGGTAGACTGACGGCGTGAGAAATCGAGGTGCGGCATGATTCCCGAGATACTTGCTCCGGCGCAGGATGTCGAGGGCTTGCTCGCCGCCGTCGAGGCCGGCGCGGACGCCGTGTACGCGGGGCTCAAGACGCGCGAGGCGTCCGGGCGGGGCGCGGGTTTCACCCCGGACGAACTGGCCCGCGGCATCGCCCACTGCCGCGCGCGCGGCGTCAAGGTGTACGTGACGCTGAATCGCGTTTTCAAGGAAAGCGAACTCTCCGAACTGGGGCGGTCCGTCGCCGCCATCGGGGCGCAGGGCGCCCACGGCGTCATCGTGGAAGACCTGGGCGCGGCCGCGCTGATCCCGGAAGTCTGTCCCGGCCTTGCGCTGCACGCGGGCCCGGGACTTGCCGTGCACAACATCGAGGGCGTGCGCGCGGCGGCGCGCTTGGGGTGCTCGCGGGTGGTCCTCGCGCGGGAGTTGACGGCCTTCGAGGTGCGCGAGATCGCGCTGGACAGCCCGGTGGAGCTGGAGATCTTCGTGCACGGCTCGCTGTGCTTCTCCATGGCGGGATTGTGCCTGACGAGCAGCTTCTTGTCCGGACGCAGCGGCAACCGCGGGCGGTGCCTGCAAGCGTGCCGGCGGCCCTACCTGGTTCGGGGCGCGGAGCGCTATGCGTTCAGCATGGCCGATCTCTCGTGCGCCCGGGGCGCGGAGCTCCTGCGGTCGCTGCCCGTGGCCGCCTGGGTCATCGAGGGCCGCCTGCGGAGCGCCGCCTACGTGCGCGGCGCGGTGGCGGGCTATCGCGCCATCCGCGACGGCGCCGATGGGGAAGCGGGCGCCGCGCTCAAGGCCGTCAAGACGCGGCCGGTGACGAGCGGATTTCTAGGGAACGCGCCGGCGGCGAGCCTGGTGTGCCCGGATGTCCCGGGGCCTGCGGGCGTCTTCGCGGGCCGGGTGGGACGCGTGGCCGGGGGCGAGGCCGAGGTGCGGCTTGCGGCGGACGTGGCCGTGGGGCAGAGGCTCAGGGTGCAGGGGGCGGAGGACGAGGCCTATCCCGTCACGCGGCTGCGGGTGGGCGGGCGCGCGGTCCGCAGCGCCCGCGTCCGGCAGCGCGTGATGCTGAACGTCCCTCCCGGAACCGAGCGGGGCGACCTCCTGTTCGCGGTCGAGGAGGAGCCGCGCTCCGTGCGGCGCCTGGATGGGAAAGCGCCGCCGTGGCAGCGCAAGGCGAACACGCTGGCGGTGAAGGCCCGCGCCGCCATCCGCGCCTTCACGGTGTCCTGCGGCGCGGACACCGGCCGGACGTTCACCGTTCAGACGGACGATCTCGCCGTGGCCCGCGCGGCGCCGCGGGGCGTGGACCGCGTGATGCTCGTCCTCACGGACCGCATGATGCACGCGCTGACGCCGGCGGCGCTCGGCAAGCTGCCGGCCAGGGTCGGCGTCACAGTGCCGCCGGTGACCCTGCCGGAGCGGCTGGAGAAGGTGCGCCGCCGGCTGCGCGCGCTGCATGAGTGGGGCGTGCGGCTGTTCGAGATCAACAATTTGGGCGGCTTCGGCTTGTTGCCCCCGGGCGCGCGCTTTCAAACCGGTCCGTTTCTCTACGTTCACAACCGCGCGGCGGCGGCGGCCCTGCGGGCGCGCGGCGCCGAGCGCATGGTCTTCCCGCTGGAGGGCGATGCGGCGACGCTCGCGGATCTGGCTCCGCTGCTTCCGCGCATCGAGGTTGTGGCCTTCTCGTACGTGCCGCTCTTCGTGTCGCGCGCCGTGCCGGCGGCCAAGAGCGGGCATACCGTGAGGGACGGCCGGAACGAGCTCTTCCACGTGACGCGGCGCGATGACCTGGTGACGGTTTACTCGCGGCGGCCGTACTGCATCTTCTCCAAGGTCGAGACGCTGGCGAAGCTCGGCGTGCGGCATTTCAGGATCGTCCTGGCGGGCGTGCCTTTCGCGGCGGGCGACACGGCCGCGCTGGTGCGGCGCTTTCGCGAAGGCGTCGATGTCCCCGGCGCCACGCCCTTCAACATGGTCCACGGCTTGAAGTGACGGCGTCCCGCGAAGCGCGGCTCTTGCCCCGCCTGGGGCGAGAGGGTACATTCGCTCTTTCTAAGGCCGGAGGTCCGCCATGCGGAGCGACGTGCGCCGGATTTGGCGCTATTCCCTCGAGGTGGGCGCCGACCCCGCGATCGTGATCGCGGGCGGGGGGAACTCCTCCGTCAAGACCCGCGCCGACTTGTGGGTCAAGGCAAGCGGCTACGCCATGGGAGCGATGCCGCCGGAGGCCATGCTGCGCCTCGACCTGGCCAAGGTGCGGGAACTGCTCTCGGCGCCCATCCCGGGCGCGACGCGCGAGGCCGCCGACGCCTATGTGGCGCGCAAACTGCTCGAGGCCCGGATCGATCCGCCCCGCCCGGACATTCGTCCGTCCGTCGAGGCGGTGATGCACGCCGCGATTCCGTACAAGTTCGTGATGCACACCCATCCGGAACTCGCGGCGGCGCTGACTTCGGCGGCCGGGGGGCGCGCGGCCGCCGAGCGGCTGGGGCTGCCGCCGTTTCTGTGGATCGAGTACCGCGACCCGGGGCTCCCCCTCGCCCGGCGCGTGGCTCGGGAGATCGCGGCCTGCCGGGGCGGGGCGCCGAAACTGATCTTTCTGGCCAAGCACGGCCTGATCGCCGCCGCCGATTCCATCGCCGAGATCAAGGGGCTGACGCGCCGCGTGTTCGATGCCGTGCGCCGCGAGCTGGCGCGCCCCGCGCGCCGGCGGTCCATGGCCGCGGCCTTCGGGCGTCCGATCGCCCGGCCGCGGCCCCCGGGGAATTGGGAGACGTGGGAGAGCCTCATCGTGCCGACCGTGCGCGGCGCCCTCGCCGACCGGCGCCAAGTCATCTTCGCGTGCCGCAACAAGCTGCTCGATCGCGCCCTCGCGGGCGAGGCGGCGCGGTCCGCCCTCGCGATCGGTCCGTTGTATCCCGATCTGGTGGTGTACTGCGGCGCCAGGCCGCTCGTCGCGGAGCTGCCCTGGACTCGGGGCGCGGCCGGGGTGCACGCGGCGCTCCGGGAGCGCATCGCGCGCTTCCGCGCCGCCCGCGGCGCGGACCCCCAGGTCGTGCTGATTCCCGGCTTCGGCCTGATCTGCGTGGGCCGCACGGCGGAATACGCGGAGACCGTCCGCGAGCTCTTCCTCCAGGCTCTGCGGGTCGTGGAGTATGCGGCGGCCTTCGGCGGCGCGCGGGTGATGACGAAACGGGAGTACGGTTACATCGCGCGCTGGTCCATGGAAGCCTACCGGCGCAAGCTCATGGAGAGGGAGCGGGGACGCAAGCGCGCCGAGGGCGTCGCGGCCATGGTGACCGGCGGTGCTCAGGGAGTCGGCCGCGAGATCGCCGAGGGGCTCCTCGCCGAGGGCGCCTGCGTGGCGATCTGCGACGCGAACGCCGTGGGCGCCCGGACCGCCGCCGAGGAGCTGCGCGGCCGCTTCGGCGCGCGGCGCGTCATCGACACGCCCGCCGATGTGACCGACGAGGATTCCATGCGCGCCGCCGTGCGCGCCGCCGTGCGGGCTTTCGGCGGCCTGGATCTCATGATTGCCAACGCGGGGATTCTGCGGGCCTTCAAGATCACGGAGTTTCCCGCCGAGGCTTGGCGCCGGATCATCGATGTCAACCTGGTGGGCGTCTTCGTAAGCGCGAAGGCGGCCGCCGAGGTCATGCGGTGGAACCGCGCGGGGGACATCATCCAGATCAACTCCAAGAGCGGGAAGAAGGGCAGCAAGTACAACTCCGCCTACGCGGCGGCGAAGTTCGGCGGCGTGGGCCTGGTGGCGAGCATCGCGCTGGACCTGATCGAGGATGGGATCAAGGTGAACGCCGTTTGCCCCGGCAACTTTTTCGACCTGCCCCTGTGGTCGGCGCCCGGCGGCCTTTTCGACCAGTACCGCGCCAAGCACGGCAACGCGCCGCGGGAGGAGGTCCGCCGGATCTACGAGGGGCAGATTCCCATGGGCCGCGGCTGCACCGTGCCCGATGTGCTTCGGACGATCTTCTACATCATGGAACAGGATTACGAGACCGGCCAGGCCTACAACGTGACCGGCGGCCAGGAGATGCGCTGATGAGCTTGTTGGAACGTTACCGCGCCCGCGCTTACGAATTCCCGGGGACGACGCTGGCCTGGCAGCTCGCGGGCCGCGGGTTCGAGAGCCTGCGCCTGGCGGAACTGCCCCGGCCGGAGCCCGGCCCCGAGGACGTGGCCTTCCGCGTGGACAGCAACTCGCTGTGTTTCTCGGACATCAAGGTCGTCGCCGCGGGGCCCGAACACCCGCGCCTGGCGGGCTACGACATGGCCCGGGACAAGGTCGTCCTCGGCCACGAGATCGCGCTGACGCTCATCGCGGTGGGGCCGAGGGCCTTGCCGTCGATGCGCCTCGGCGGGCGGTATATCGTCCAGGCGGACCTGTACAAGTACAACACCGCGGTGGGTTACGCGGTCTGGGGCGGCATGCGCCAGTACGGGGTCTTCGACCGCCGCGTTCAGGAATACATGATTCCGGTGGGAGACGCCCTCGGGTACTCGACGGCGTCGCTCGTCGAGCCGTGGGCGTGCATCGAGGCGTCCTACGCCCGCTGCGATCTCCTCCCGGGCGACGAGACGTTCTGGGTGCTGGGCGGGGGCGGGCCGATGGGGCGGATGCACGTCCTGCGCGCCCTCGCGATGAAGCGGGCGGGCGCGCTGCCGGCGCTGCGCCACGTGATTGTCTCCGAGCCGAGCCCCGAGAGGCTCGACGCGGTGGGACGGCAGTTGGGGAGCGCCGCGCGCGAGGCGGGCGCGGAGCTCGTTTTGCTTGACCCGCGGTCGCGTTTCTTCGACAATGAGATGCGGGCGGTCGCCCCGAACGGCGTCGACTACTGTGTGGCCTGCGCCCCGGTGCCGCAGGTCGTGGTGGACTGCCGCGCCTACGTGGGCCGCTACGGCGTTCTCAACGTGTTCGCCGGGCTCAAGCGCGGCACGGGCCCCGTGAATCTCGGCGACATCCACTACGACCAGCATACCGTGACGGGCAACACGGGGTCGCGCATCCTCGACATGCAGCGGGTGCTCGCGAAGGTCGAGCGCGGAGAGCTCGACACCGACGCCTCGGCGGCGGCGGTGGTCGGCATGCGCGCCGCCGACGAGGGGCTCAAGGCCGTGGCGGAGGCGACGATCACCAACAAGGTCGTGCTGTATCCGCAGCTTCCGGACCTGCCGCTGACGCTCCTGGAGGATCTGCCCTCCCGGGCGCGCTTCAGCCCCGAGACGGCCGCCGAGCTCAAGGCGGGGCGTTGGTCGCGGCGGGCCGAGGCGCAGCTTTTCGAGAATTTTCTGCGGCTCTGAGCGCGGCGCCGGTGCGCCGGGAAAGGAGCGGAGGCCATGCGGCTGCCAGCGGCGATCATGACGGCGGCGTTTCTGTGCGCGGCGGCCGCGCCGGGACTGGCCGCCGCGGCGAAACGGGGCGCCGTCCGGCTGATGCAGACGGAGCGCGCCCTCGCCGATGCGCTCAAACAACGCAACGTGGGGGGCCTTGTCGCCGGTCTCGATGCCTGCGCCCAGGAAGACACGCTGGACGCGCTCCAGGTCATCCTCAAGTACTACGCGGCGACGGAGGATTTGCCCGATGCGGACGTCGGCCTGGACGCCCGCTTCAGGCTTTTCACCGCCGCGGCCCGCGGCGTGGCGCGACTCGCCGACCAGGAGGCGTTGATCGCCGTCGGGCGCCTCGCCGTGGCCGAGAAGCACTGGGCGGCGCGGTATCTGCTGGCCGCGGCGGCGCGCGCGAATCCGAAAATCGACACGGTGAAGTTGGGCCTGGAGATTCTGAAGTCCGAGAAAGATCCGCGCGTCGTCGTCGAGGCCGTGCGCACGCTGGGCGTGTCCCGCAAGAAGGAGGCGATCGTGCCTCTCATCGACTACTGGGAGGGGCTCGAGAAGAAGATGGGACGCGCCGCGCCCACCGTCCGGTCCAAAGGCAAGGGGGCGGGGGGGTACCGGACGCCGGAGTGGGATCGGGTGCCGGTGGCGCTCCAAGACGCGCTGGCGCGCCTGTGCGGCCGGGTGTTGACGATGCCGGCCCTGTACCGCAGCTACTACTCGGCCCACGGGGCGAAAATCGACCCGACCAAGCCGGTGGAGACGCCGGCCGAGGGCCGCAGCGTGATCTTCGGCCTGGACATTACGGGCAAGAATATCGCCTTCGTCCTGGACATATCGGGCAGTATGACGACGACGGATCCGCTGCCCTTGGACGGCGGGCCGCGGCCGCGCAGCGTGAGGACGAAGGACGGGGTCATCATCGACGAGAACCGCGAGCGGATCTTCCGGGCCAAGGAAGAGTTGGTGCGCGTCATCCGGGATCTGCCCGACGACAAATCCTTCAACATCATTGCCTACTCCAGCGACGTCAAGCCTTGGCAGGGCAACCTCGTGCCGGCCGACGCGGCGCGCAAACGCCAGGCGATCGATTTCGTGGAGGGCCTCAAGGCCGATGGCATCACCGTGACCGACCTGGCGCTTGAATACGCCTTCGAGGATCCGATCGTGGACACGATCTACCTCATCACGGACGGGGCGCCGACCCACCAGGGCTCGGTGGGACCGGGCCTGCCCTCGGATGCGCCCCGGCTCATCAAGGAGATCCTCGCCCGGGTCAAGGTGCTCAACTTCCGCCGCGGCGTGCGCATCTTCACGCTCGGGTTTCCCGGCGCGGAGGAGGAGTTCCTGAGGACGCTCTCCCAGGAACACAACGGAAAATACCGGCCCATCAGGTGAGGAGGCGCGTGGGAGCGATCCGGATTCGCGGCGGCGCGCGGACGCCCTTCGGACGGGCCAAAGGCGCGCTGGCCTCCTTCGCCCCGCTGGCGCTGGCGCGCGCGGCCGCCGAGGAGGCCCTGGCCCGTACCGAGACGGCGCCCGATGAAGTGGCGGCCCTTGTCCTATGCACGGGTACGGCGGCGAACTGGCCGCCATACCCGGCCCGCGTGCTCGGCCGCGAACTGGGTCTGGCGCCGGAACGGCCCTGCCTCGCCGTGGTGGAGGATGCCGCCGGTCCGCTCACGGCGCTCGATCGGCTTCTGGCGCGCGACGGCCTCACGCTCATCGTCGGGGCGGGTTCGGCCAGCGCGGCCATCGGGACCCGGGAAGCCGGCCGCTCGATTCTCGACCGCGAGAGCACCGATCCCGACACGGGGCTGCTCATCGGCGAGGAGGCCGAGGTGATCGCGCGTGCCCACGGCCTGCGGCGCGAGGCGCTCGATTCGCTGGCGATCGAGAGCCACATGAACGCCGCGCGCGCCCGCGCGGAAGGCGTGCTCAGGGCCGAAAGCTTCGGCCTGTTCGCCGGCGCGGACTGGGAGGAGCACGTGCGGGACGACCAGGGCATCCTCGCGTCGGCCTCGGCGGAGAAATTCGCCGCGGTGCCGGCCATGAAGAGCGGCGGCACGGCGACGCACGCGAACATCGCGCTGCCCTGCGATGGCGCCGCGGCGCTGATCGCCGGAGAAGGGCGGCACGGCGCGCTGCTTCGCCGCGTCATGGTCGCCGGCGCGCGGCCCGAGGCTTCCGGCCTGGCGGCCGCCGTGGCGGCGGTGCTGGCGGCCGAAGGCGTCGCGCCGGGCGATCTGCAGGCGCTGGAACTGCACGAACGGTCGGCGGCGCATTTGGCCGCGGCGCTCAAGGAACTCGGGTTCGGCCTCCGGCAGAAGCTCAACCGGTCGGGCGGCGCAATTGCGCTGGGCCACGTGCCGGGGGGCACCATGGTCAGGCACATCCTGTGCCTCTGCGCGCGGCTCGAGCCGGGTGCCCTGGGCGTTGCGGCCGCCGCCGCCGGAGGGCTTTGCGGCGCGGCGCTGATCGAGGGGGCCCGGCGATGAAGACGCTGTGGCGCGCGGGCGGCCCGCGGGACGGCGCCATGACGCTGGCGCCCGATCCCGCCGGAGAGCCGCTGCCGGCGGCGCTCGCGCGGCTTGAGGGTTTCTCGGGCTTGATCCTCGTTGAGCCGGCGGGCATGGCGCCTGAGGATTGTGCGCCGGCGGAAGAGGCGCGCGAAGTCGCGGCGCGCAGCGAGGCCGAAGATGCTCTCGCCGCGCTTCCCGGGTTCACCGTCGCGATCGTCGCAGCGGAGCTGTCCGGTCTGGCGGCCGCCTTGGCGCTGGCCTGTCGCGCCCGCGCGGCGGCGCCCGAAGGCGCCTTCGCCTTCAGCGAGACGAGCGAAGGGCTGGTGCCCGCGGGCGCGACGCTATGGCGGCTTCGCGAGCTGTGCGGCATGGGCGAAGCGATCGGCGCCGTCGTGCGCGGGGCGCGAATTGAGGCCGTCCGCGCCGCGGCGATGGGGTTGGTCGACGTGCTAGCCCCGGCTCCGGTGCTGCGCGAGGCCGCGGCGGCCATGGCGCCCCCTGTCCGCCGCCTGCCGCCGCGGCTTTTCAGAACCCGCCTCGGGCGCAGAATCGTCCGGCGCCAGGCGCTCGGGGAGCTTGCGGCGCGCGCGGCGCCGCGGGCGATGACGGCGGCGGTGCGGCTGCTTTTCGAGGAGCCGAACCCGGCGCTCGCCGCCGCCGCCATTGCCGAGCTTGCGGCCGATCCCGAACGCCGGCAGTTGCTCCGGGTCGAACGCGCCAAGGCCGCGCTCCTGGGCGGGCCGAGGGCGCTGCCGCGGCGCGCGCTGGTGTTGACCGCCGAAGGCGGGTGGCAGTGGGCGGGCGCCCTCGCGCAGCGCGGCGTCAAGGTCAGGTGGTGCCTGAAGGATGCGCGGACGCTGGGCGACGGGCTGTGCTGGATCATGCGGGACGCCGAACGGTACTCCCCCGAACGGAAGGAGCGCACGGCCGCGTGCCTGTCGGTAAGCGAGGAGCGCGCGGGCTTCGCCGGCCGGGACCTTGTCGTCGTCGACGGAACGGCGCCGCTGACCCCCGCGGAGCGCCGGCGGCTGGGAACCGGAGCGGTGGTGCTGGTCGACCGCGGGAAGCGCGCGGCCGAACCGAGCGGCGCCGAGGACGCCGAGGTCGCCTTCGGCTTCGATGCGCTGACGAGCCGCGTGTGCGTGCTGCACGGCGGCGGCGAGCGCGCCGCGGCCTTCCTCCGGGGCCTGGGCTTCATGGTGCTCGCGAGGCATGACGCCGAGCCGGTCTTCCGATGCCTGGACGCCTTCGAGGCTCGGTGGCGCCTCCTTCGCGAGAGCGGCGCGGGAGAGAGGAAGATCCTGGGGTCGCTCCAAGCCATGGGGTTCGCCACCAGGGAGGCGGCCCGCCGGGGGCGCATTCACGGCTCGGTTCCGCGCGCGGCGCCCGACCTGGCCTACGAACTGGTGTGCGCCATGTGGCAAGGGCTGCAAGGGGTCGCGCCTTCGGCCGCCGAAGGCATCGACCTGGCGCTGATCCTGGAAGCCGGGTTTCCGGCCCACCGCGGCGGCCCCCTCGCGTTCCTGGAGCACGTGAAGGCGCACCCGGCGGTCCTGCGCGAGATCGGTCTGGCGGACCGGGCGCCCTTTTGAGGCGGCGCGGCGCATTGACAGGACCGCCGTTTTCTGAAACCATGGCGGGGTCCCGGGCGCGGCGGAGCGCGCGGCTGGTCGTTCCCGAGAGGAGGTAGAGAGCGCCATGTTCGTCGTTCAATCCCCGGAAGTCGCCGTGTTGCTGTGCTTCGTCACGATGCTGTGCTGGGGTTCCTGGGCCAACACCCAAAAGCTCGCCTCCAAGGAGTGGCGGTTCCAGCTCTTTTACTGGGATTACTCCATCGGCGTGCTGCTGCTGGCCCTGGTTTTCGCTTTCACCCTGGGGAGCATGGGCTCGGAGGGGCGGACGTTTCTGGAAGACCTGGGGCAGGCGAGCGCCGCCGCGATCGGCTGGGCGCTCCTGGGCGGGGCGGTCTTCAACCTCGCCAATATCCTCCTGGTGGCGGCGATCGACATCGCCGGCCTCGCCGTCGCGTTCCCCATCGGCATCGGCATCGCCCTGGTGGAAGGCGTGGCCGTCAACTACATCAACGATCCGGCCCAGGTGAACGCGGTCCTGCTGGCCCTCGGCGTCGCCGGCATCGTCGCGGCGATCGTCATCAACGCGCTTGCGTATCGCCGGCTGCCGGCGCAGGGCGAGCGCACCGCCGGCAAAGGCATCGCGGTCTCGATCATCGCCGGCGTGCTCATGGGGCTTTTCTACCTCCTCGTGGTGCGGTCCATGCCCGTCGAGCAGGACGGCGTCCTCGTCGATGCGGGCAGATTGTATCCTTACGCCGCCGTGGCGGTCTTCTCCGCGGGGCTCCTCGCGTCGAGTTTCCTCTGGAACGGCATTGTCATGCGCCGGCCCTTCGTCGGTCCGCCGGTGCCCTTCGCCGATTACTTCAGAAAGGGGAACGCGAGGCTGCACCTCATCGGTGTGCTCGGCGGCATGATCTGGAGCGTGGGCATGGCGCTGAACATCCTGGCGTCCAAGTGCGCCAATCCCTCGGTTTCCTACGGTTTGGGACAGGGCGCAACCCTGATCGCGGCCTGTTGGGGGGTGTTCGTCTGGAAGGAGTTCAAGGCGGCGCCGCGCGGCACCGGGAAGCTGCTTGCGGCCATGTTCGTCTCGTACCTGGTGGGGCTGGCGCTGATCATCTGGGCGCGGCTGGGCGCGGCATAAGCGCGGGAGCGGCGGCATGCGGACACCGATCGTCGTTGCCGGAAGCCTGAACATGGATTTCGTCGTGCAGATGCAGGCGTTGCCCACGCCGGGCCAGACTCTGCGCGGCCGGGATTTTCAGCTCCTGCCGGGGGGCAAGGGAGCCAACCAGGCCTGCGCCGTGGGCAAGCTCGGGGGCCGGGGGCTGATGTTGGGCCGGGTGGGCGGCGATGTCTTCGGCGAGCAGCTCAAAGCGAGCCTGGCGGCGGCGGGCGTCGACACGGGACGCGTGGCGCGCACGGCCGGCGAAGCCACCGGCGTGGCCCTGATCTTCGTCGAGAGCGGCGGACAGAACATGATCGTCATCGCCGCGGGCGCCAACGACCGGTTCATGCCGGCGGATATCGAGGCCGCCGGGGACTGCTTCACCCCCGGAGGGTATGTGCTGCTGCAGCTCGAGTCGCCGCAGGAGACCGTCGAGGCGGCGGCGGCCTTCGCCCGCGGGCGAGGCATGACCGTGATCCTGGATCCGGCGCCGGCGCGGCCGTTGAGCCGGGCGCTGCTGGGGAACGTGGACATCCTCACGCCGAACGAAACCGAGGCTTTGCTGCTGCTGGGACGGCCGCCCGGAGAGGTGGCCCTTGCGGAGGCGCCGCGGTTGGCCGCCGCCCTGAGAGCTCAGGGGCCGCGCTGCGTGATCCTCAAGCTGGGGGACAAGGGCGCGTGGTACTCCGGCGGGACGGCGGAGGGGCATGTGCCGGCCTTCGAGGTCGAGGCCGTCGACGCCACCGCGGCGGGCGACACCTTCAACGGCGCCCTGGCCGTGGCGCTGTCCGAGGGCGCCGCCCTGGCCGCCGCCGTGCGCTTCGCCAACTGCGCGGCCGCGATCTCCGTGACGCGCCTGGGCGCGCAGGCCTCGGTGCCGTCGCGGGCGGAGGTGGACGCTATGCTGCGCGCCTAGGCGCGCGGCCGCGCGTGACGACATGACGCGCTCGCAGGAATCCGTTGTCATCGCTCCCGCCGGCCCCATCGCCTGGCGCGGCACCGTGCCGGGCTCCAAGAGCCTCAGCGCCCGGGCTCTGATCACGGCGGCGCTGGCCGAGGGAAGGAGCCGGCTGCCCGGGCTTCTGCGCTGCGAGGACACCGAACACCTGGCCCGAGCCCTCGCGGGCTGCGGCATGGACGTGGCGCTCACCGATCAGGGCGCCGAGGTGGGCGGGCGCGGCGGGGAGTTTCCGGTGCGGCGCGGCGCTTTCTTCGTGGGCAACGCCGGCACGGCCATGCGCTTTCTAACCGCGGCGCTCACCGTGGCCGAGGGCCGTTACACCATCGATGGCACGGCGCGCATGCGCGCGCGGCCCATCGGCGAGCTGACGGCCGCGCTCACGGCGCTCGGAGCGGATGTCCGCGACACCCGCGGCTTCCCGCCGGTGGCTATCGGTCCGGCGCGCCTGCGCGGCGGGGCCGTCGCGATTGCGGGCGACCGAAGCAGCCAGTTCGCAAGCGGGCTTCTCATGGCGGCGCCTTACGGCGCGAGCGCGCTGGAGCTCGAGGTGACGGGCGCGGTGGTTTCGCGGCCTTACCTCGACCTCACCGTCGCCGTCATGGAGGGCTTCGGCGTCAAAATCGAGGTCCGGGAGGATCCGTTGCGGTTCCGTGTCGCGCCGGGCCGCTACGCCGGCCGCGATTATCCCATCGAGCCCGATGCCTCCAGCGCGAGCTATTTTTTCGCCGCCGCGGCGGTCACCGGCGGTACGGCGACGGTGGAAAACCTCGGGCGCGGGACGCGCCAGGGCGATGCGGCTTTCGTGGATGTGCTCGTGTCCATGGGCTGCCGCGCGGAACGGACCGTTCAGGCGACGACCGTGCGCGGCGGGCCGCTGCGCGGCGTCGCGGTGGACGCGGCGGCGTTTCCCGATGTCGTGCCCACCATCGCGGCGGTGGCGATCTTCGCCGCGGGGCGCACCGAGATCCGCGGCGTTCCGCACCTCAGGATCAAGGAAAGCGATCGCATCGCCAGCGTCGCCGCGGAGCTTCGCAAGCTCGGGGCGCACGTCGAGGAGCGGCCCGACGGCCTCGCGATCGAGGGGGGGCGGAGGCTCCGGGGCGCCCTGATCGACACTTGGAACGATCATCGCATCGCCATGGCCGCCGCGGTGGCGGGGCTGCGCATCCCCGGCGTCGTCATCGCCGCCCCAGGCGTGGTCGACAAGTCCTTCCCGGGGTTCTTCGCGCGTTGGGCCGAGCTGGGCCGCGTGGGGTGAGCATGGCCGATATCGTCGTCATTGGCGGCGGCCACGCGGGGATCGAAGCGGCCGTGGCGGCGGCGCGCATGGGCGCGGCGTGCGTGCTTGTCACGCTCAATGACCGCCGGATCGGCGCCATGGCCTGCAATCCCTCCATCGGCGGCCTGGCCAAGGGCCAAATTGTTCGAGAGATCGATGCCTTGGGCGGCGTCATGGGCCGGGCCGCGGATGCGTGCGGGATTCAGTTTCGGATGCTCAACACGGGGAAGGGTCCCGCCGTTCAGGCCCTGCGCGCCCAGGTGGATTCGGCGCTGTATTCCGCGTACATGCGGCGCCTCGTTCTGCGGCAGGAGCGCCTGGCGCTGGTCCGGGGCTGCGCCGTCGACGTGCTGGCCGCGGCGGGCCGCGCGCGGGGCGTGCGCCTGAGCGATGGGAGTCTGATCGCGGCGCGCGCCGTCGTCGTGACGGCGGGCACGTACCTCCGAGGCATGATGCACACCGGAGGCGACCGGACCCCCGGCGGCACAATCGGCGAGGCATCCGCGGTGGAGCTCTCCGACAGCCTCGCCCGACTGGGACTTGAGCGGGGGCGGCTCAAGACGGACACGCCGGCGCGTCTCGACGGCCGCACGATCGACTTCGCGCGCCTGGCGGCGCAGCACGGCGACGAGCCGCCGCGCCCCTTCTCCCACGGGACCGCGCGGCTCGCGCGGCGCCAGGTTCCCTGCCGCGTCACCTACACGAACGCGCGGACGCACGCCATCGTGCGCCGCAATCTCGGGCGCTCGCCCGTTTACGGCGGCGCCCTCACCGCCCCGGGCCCGCGCTATTGCCCGAGCCTCGAGGACAAGGTCGTCAAGTTCCCCGACCGGGATCGGCACCAGGTCTACCTGGAGCCCGAGGGCCGCCGCACCCATCGGGTCTATCCGAACGGCATCTCGACGAGTCTGCCCCGCGACGCCCAGGCGGAGATCATGGCCTCGATTCCGGGGCTGGAACGGGCCGCGATCGAACAGTGGGGTTACGCCGTCGAATACGATTTTTTTCCGCCGATCCAAATTCGGCCCACCTTCGAGACCAAGGCCGTCGAGGGGCTGTACCTCGCGGGCCAGGTCTGCGGGACCTCCGGCTACGAGGAGGCGGCGGGGCAGGGGCTGCTGGCGGGAATCAACGCGGTCCTGAAGGTGCGGGGCGCGGAGCCCTTCGTTCTGGGCCGCGACGAAGCCTACCTCGGCGTTCTGGCCGACGACCTCTGCGTGCTGTCGCCGGCGGAGCCCTACCGCATGTTCACCTCGAGCGCCGAGTTCAGGCTGCTCCTGCGCCACGACAACGCCGATCTCAGGCTGCTTGACCGCGGCGCGGCGCTGGGCCTGCAGCCTCGGGAGGCCGCGGAAAGGGTCGCGGGCAAACGCCGCGCCGTCGCCGAGGCGCTCCAAACCCTTGCCAACACGCGCCGGGAGGGGAAGAATCTGTTGAGCATTCTCAGAAGGCCGGAGGTCGGCTTGCGCTCGCTCTGCGGAGAAGCGCCCGCCCTGGCGGAGCTCGCGCCCGAGGTGTTCGAGGAGGTCGAGATTGAGGGCAAGTACGGGGGCTACATCGAGCGCCAGCGCAAGGATGTCGAGCGGCTTGCGCGCTGGGAACGCAAGCGCCTGCCGCCCGACTTCGACTACGCCGCGGTGCCCGGATTGCGGCGCGAGGCGCGCGAGAAGCTCGCGAAGGTGAAGCCGTACTCGGTGGGGCAGGCCCGCAGGATCGCGGGGGTCAGACCGGCGGACGTCGCCGCGCTGCTCGTCGCGCTCAAGACGAAGGGCCGCGGCGCCGAGGAGGAGACGCAATGACGCTCCCGCGCGTGGTCATCGTCGGACGGCCCAACGTGGGCAAGTCGTCCCTCTTTAACGCCATTGCCAAAGAACGCCTCGCCATCGTGGCGAAGATGCCCGGCGTGACCCGCGACCGGGTCAGCGCCGAGATCAGGGATTTCGACCGCACCTTCGAACTGATCGACACGGGCGGCATCGGCATGGTGGACCGCGATGACCTGGAAGCGGATGTCGAGGGCCAGATCGAAATCGCCATCGCCTGCGCCGACATGATCCTGTTCGTCGCGGACGTCACCGCCGGCCCCACGCCCGAGGACCGCGAAATCGCCGGCCGCCTGCGGCGCCGGGGCGCCGCCGTCGCGGTGGTCGTCAACAAGGTGGACGCGGCGCACATGGAGCCCGCGGCGTACGAGTTCGGGATCTTGGGGCTGGGCAACCCGATCGCCGTGAGCGCAACGCACCGCCGCGGCTTGGACCGCCTCCTCGATGCGGTCATGGAGACGCTGCCCCCGGCGGCGCCGCCGCCGCCGCCCGAGCTCAAGATCGCCATCGTCGGCTGCCGCAACGCGGGCAAGTCGACCCTGGTGAACGCCCTCGCCGGCGAGGAGCGCGTCATTGTCAGCGAAACGCCGGGCACGACGCGGGATGCCGTGGACGTGCGCATCGCCTGGGGCGGCCGGACGGTCACGGTGATTGACACGGCGGGCGTGCGCCGCAGGAAGCAGGTCGCCGGGTCGGTGGACTTCTACAGCCAGCACCGCACCCGCGCCGCCATCGAGCGCTGCGATGTCGCCCTGCACCTCATCGATGCGACCCGCGAGATCGCGCGCCTCGACAAGCAGCTTGCAGGCCTCCTGGTGGAGGCCTGCAAGCCCTGCGTCATCGTGATCAACAAGTGGGACCTGGTGGCCGCGGGCGGCCGGCGGAAAGAAGCGACGCCCGAAGACTACCACAAGTACGTCACGGCCCGCCTGACAGGGCTTCCTTTCGCCCCGATCGTGTGCATCTCGGCCTTGGAGGGCGCGCGCGTGGGCAGCGTCGTCGAGGTGGCCTTCGCCCTCAAGGAGCAGGCCCAGGTCCGGGTGGGGACCGGGGAGCTGAACCGCATGATCGCCGAGACCATCACGCAGCTTCCCTCGCGGCGACGGTCGCGCGGACTGCCGCGCATCTACTTCGCGGCGCAGGTCCAGGCGGCGCCGCCCACCTTCGTGTTCTTCGTCAACGACCCGGGGTCGTTCCCCCCCGCGTACCGGCGGTACGTGGAAAACAAGCTCAGGGAGCGGTTCCCGTTCCCCGAGATTCCGCTCAGGCTCGTGTTCAGGCGGAGGACCTCGCGCGATGCGCCGTGAACCGGCGACGATTCTCGGCATCGACCCGGGCTCGCACGTCCTGGGCTGGGGCGCCGTGCGCTGGGAGGGCCCGCAAGCCCTCAGCGCCGTCGCTTTCGGCGCCCTGCGCGTGCCGCCCGATTTGAAGGGCGGCGCGCGGCTGCTCATGATCAGGCGGGGCGTCGACGCGATTCTCGCCCGCATCGCGCCCGACGCGGTGGCGCTGGAAGAGGTGTTCTACGGCCGCAACTTCCAGAGCGCGCTCACCATCGGCGAGGTCCGCGGCGTGTGCCTGCTGGCCGCGGCCGAGGGCGGTTTCGCCACGTACGGCTACTCGGCCGCGGAGGTCAAGGCGGCGGTGACGGGCAACGGCCGGGCGCACAAGAGCCAGGTGACGGCCATGGTGGCGCGTATTCTGCGGTTGACGCAGCCTCCGCGGCCGGCGGACGCGGGCGACGCGCTGGCCTGCGCCCTCTGCCACGCCAATCGCCTGACCTTCCCGGCCGCCCGCTGAAGGCCTGGCGGGAGCGCGCCCTATCGAGTACCATCCCCGCTTCGCGGGCATGGGCGCGCGGCGGCGCGCGCGCCGCGGCAGGCGAGGTGGCCAATGACGGACGGCGTGATGCTCAAGGCCGAGCTTCCGGGCCTCAAGCTCTTCTCCCGCGGCAAGGTCCGCGATGTCTACGATCTGGGCGCCGCGCTCCTCTTTATCGCCACCGATCGAATCTCGGCCTTCGACGTCGTCATGGGGGAGGGTATTCCCGGCAAGGGCAGAATCCTGACGGCGCTGACGATGTTCTGGCTCGAGCGGCTGGGTGTGCCGCACCACGTCATCACGGACCGCGCGGCGGAGATGCCCCCCGAGGTCCGGCCTTTCGAGGCGGCGCTCGAGGGCCGGACGCTGCTCGTGAGGAAGCTCAAGATCTTCCCGGTGGAATGCGTCGTCCGCGGCTACCTGGCGGGCTCGGGCCTGAAGTCGTACCGCGCCCGCGGCGAAGTGTGCGGCGTTCCGCTGCCCCCCGGCCTGCGGGAGGCCGACCGGCTGCCGGCGCCTATCTTCACGCCGACGACCAAGGCCGCGGCGGGCCACGACGAGGAGATGACCTTCGAGGCCATGACGGCGCTGCTGGGGAAAGACAGGGCGCGCGAGCTGCGCGACCGGAGCATCGAGGTCTACCTTCGGGCCGCCGAGATCGCCCGGGCGCACGGCGTGATCCTGGGCGACACGAAGTTCGAGTGGGGGTCCGACGGCGCGGGCGGGCCGAGCATTCTGGCCGATGAGGTGTTGACGCCGGACTCGTCGCGCTTCTGGCCGGGCGACGAGTATGCGCCGGGCGCGGCGCAGCCTTCCTTCGACAAGCAGTTCCTGCGGGACTGGCTGGAGCGGTCCGGCTGGAACAAGCGGCCGCCGCCGCCGCCGCTCCCCCGCGACGTGGTCGAGGGCACGGCCGCGCGGTACGCCGCGATCTACCGCCGCCTGATCGGGAAGGAGTTCACGGGGTGAGCATGCAGGTTCTGATTCTCTGCGGGAGCGCTTCGGATCTCGAAGTCGTGGGGGGCGCCGCGCGGACGCTCAAGGAGTTCGGGGCGGCGTACGCGCTGCACGTCGCCAGCGCGCATCGCACGCCGGAGCGCGTGCGGGAACTGGTGGCCGGCGCCGAAAAGGAAGGCTGCCGCGCGATCATCGCGGCCGCGGGGTTGTCCGCGCACCTGGCGGGCGTCGTGGCCGGCATGACCCTGCTGCCGGTGATCGGCGTTCCGCTGGCGGCCGGCCCGCTGGGAGGGCGCGACGCGCTGCTCGCCACGGTGCAGATGCCCCCCGGCGTTCCCGTGGCGACCATGGCCATCGGCGCCGCCGGAGCGACGAACGCGGCGTTGTTTGCGCTGCAGATCCTGGCGCTGAACGACCCGGCCTTGCGCGCCAAGCTGCTGGCGGCGCGGAAGGCTCAGGCGGAGAAGGTCTTGGCGAGCGATCCGGCCGAACGCGGGTGAGGGCGCGGCCCCGCAAGTCCGCCGGACGAGCGGTGTGGTGACGCGGCGTCACGCCGGCGCGCCGGCGGCGCCGGCCAACAGCGCATCGATGGAGCGCTCGTAGGGCGGCCGCGCGACGCCTTCCTCCGTGACGATGGCGGTGATGAGCTCGGCCGGCGTCACGTCGAAGGCCGGGTTGGCGCAGCACACGCCTTCGGGCGCCACGCGCAGGCTGCCGCCGATCACGGAAATCTCCTCGCCGGGGCGCTCCTCGATGACGATGGCATCGCCCGCGCGCAGGGCGGGATCGAAGGTGCTGAGGGGCGCCGCCACGAAAAACGGAACGCGGTGGCGCGCCGCGGCCAGGGCCAGCTCGTAGGTGCCGATCTTGTTGGCGGTGTCGCCGTTGCGGGCGATGCGGTCCGCGCCGACGATGATGCAGTTGGCTTTGCCGCGCGCGAGACAGTGGGCGGCGGCGGCATCGGCGATGAGCGTGACGTCGATGCCGGCCTGGGCGAGTTCCCAGGCCGTGAGCCGCGCGCCCTGGAGGAGCGGCCGCGTCTCGCGCGCGATCACCGCCACGTCGCGGCCGGCCGCGTGCGCCATGTACAACGGCGCCAGCGCGCTGCCGATGCCGCAGGTGGCCAGGGCGCCGGCGTTGCACTGCGTCATGGCGCGCACGGGGTCGGGGAGCAGGGTCAAGCCATGTCGTCCGATCGCTTCGCAGGCGGCGGCATCCTCCCGTTCGATGGCGCGGGCTTCCGCCAGGAGCCGCGCCAACAGCCGCGCGCGGTCCTGCTCGACGCCGTCGCCGGCGCGAGCCACGCGGTCCAGCCCCCAAAAGAGGTTGTGGGCGGTGGGGCGGGAGGACGCGAGGCATGCCCGCCCCTCGCGCAGGCATTGTCTTACCCCGGCGGCGTCGGCGCCCGCGCGCGCGGCGATGACCAGCCCGTACGCGGCGGCGGCGCCCAGCGCGGGAGCGCCGCGGACCGCGAGCGACTTGATCGCGTCGCGCACGGCCGCAACCGTGGCGAGCTCGATCTCCTTCTGCTCCCGGGGAAGGCGACGCTGGTCCAGGATAAGGAAGCGGCCATCGATGCCGCCTTCCCACGCTAACGTTCGAAACGGAAGCGAGACTGTCGCCATTGCGTCTCCCGGAAGCAGTTTGGCCGCGAATCGGACCAGCGTCATGGTAACGGGGGGCGGGCGGCGCGGGAAGAGGGCGGCGCCCGCGGCGGCGGCGCGACGAGGGCGCCGCCTTCCGTGAAGCGCAACTCGAGCCCTCCGGAAGGGGACCTCAGGGCCTCGACGCGGAGGTCGGCGTCGAGGCTGACGGCGCCGGGCTCCGAGAGAATAATGCGGGCCGTAAGGGGCAGGCCGGGGAGAGGGCGGCGCGCCGCGAGCACATCGGCGGAATCGAGCGCCAGGGCGCGCAGGACGGGTGCGAGATCCCGCGCGCGCACGCCATCCGCTTGGATCGCGATGCGGTCGCCCGCGCGATAAAAGACGGCGCGGCTCCCCGGGAAGTCGCAGACGAGCATCCCTTGGGGAAGCCGGCACGGCGCCGGGAAGAGGAGCGCGCACGCGAAGGCCGCGAGCATGCAGCCCATGGCCGCGCGGGCCCGGGGCAGAAGCAGGCTGAGAACGGCGGCGCCGATCAAAGCGGATCGGGTCGCGGGAAAGGGGACGGTGTCCCAGGGCAGCGACGCGAAGAGCGAGTTGCACGCGACAATGCCGTGCAGGGCGAGCGCGGAAGGCAGCGCGAGGATTTTGGCGAGGAGCAGGGAGCCCGGCGCGCACGCGATCGCGCAGCCTCCGCAGGTGAGCGTCACGGCCATGAGGGGACAGGTCGCCATGCTGGCGGCGATGCCCCAAGGGTGGCACGCGCCGAAGTGATGGACCGAGAGGGGCAGGCTGCCGAAGAAGGCCGCCGCGGAGATGCGTCCCGGCGCGAAGAGCAGAAGCGCGACCGCCCGCCCGGCGCGCGTGGGCCGGGTGATGCGGCGCGCGAGGGCCGGGACGGGCGGCGGGATTCCGAAGCGCAGAATCCCGGCGACCGCCGCCGCGGAAAGCTGCAGCGAGATCGACCAGAGGAGCTCGGGATCGAGGTAAAGGACCGTGAAGACCACCGCGCACAGCAGATCCATGGAACGTGGGCGGCGCCCGAGCAGGAGGACGAGCGCGGCCAGGATGAGGCCGATGGCGGCGCGGGCCGCCGAGGGCGAGTACCCCGACAGGACGGCATAACATAGGGCGCCCGACGCGCTGGCGCCGAGAGCGAGGCGCTGTCCCCAGGGGCGGCCGCGGCGCAGTCTCGAGCCGAGCAGGCGCAGGGCGAAGAAGTAGATGGCCGAAGCGAAGAGCCCGACGTGGAGGCCGCTGATGGCCAGGAGGTGAGCCGTGCCGGCCCGCGTGAATTCATCTTGCTGGCGCCGCGGTATGCCGCGGCGGTCGCCGAGGAACAGCCCGAGCGCGAGCCCCTCCAACGAAGGGGGGAAGAGTTCTCTTATCGCCCCGCGCGCCGCGGCGGCGACCACGGGTACCGGGGCGCGCGCACGGGCGATGAGCTCGATCTGGCCGGGAGCCTTGAGGGCCATCGCGCCGCAGCGCCACCGAGCGCGCTCCCGCGCGAAGCGCGCGGCGTCGCCGGGGTTCCCGCCGTACCAGTGCGGCGCGAAGGCGCCGATCAGCCGGACTCGGTCGCCCTCGCGCAGGTTCGGGGGGAAGGGCGCGCGCACGTCGGTGCGGATGCCGTCCGTCCGGACGCTGAAACGCCAGAGGGGGCGTTCCGCATCCCGTAGAGGCGGGTCCAGCACCGTTCCTTGCACCGCGGCGGGATAAGGCTCGCGCACGGGCGGCGGAAGCCGCGCCGGGAGGCTTGCGCTGCGCCAGGCTCCGAGGGCAAGGAAAAGGAGCGGCGGCATCATGGCCGGCACGCGGCGTACGCATGCCGCCCAAAGGAAACCGCCGGCGAAGGCGCACGCCGCCGCCGACCAGGGAATGCCGCCCTCGCAGGCGATGCCGGCGGCGAAGGCGACGAGGATAACGGGCGGCGAGAAGGCCGCGGCCCGGATTCGAGCGCCGCGATCCGCCGGGGGGGGACGCGCCGCAGTGGGAGACCTGGCGGCGGACACGCGCGCGGGCGGCGGGCTTGCGGCGAGCTCGCGGGGCGGCCCGCACGCCCCCGGAACCGGGGCTTTCGCCGCTTGCGCGTCGGGAGGCGCAACACCCTTTCTCTCGGGATCCATGGCTTTCCCACGTAGCAAAAGACTTGCCGAACTCGCCCCTCGGCCGGAAAAGGGCGCAGGCAGGCTTGCAAAGTCTCAAAAGCGTCGCGAAAATAAGCGCGGTTGCGGGCGCCGCGCCGCGGCGAGCGCCGGCCGGGCGGGTTGCGCGCGACCGGAGGAGATCGTCGTGAAGTCAGAACACGCCCGGGACGAAGACCTCGACAGCGTCATCGTCCGGCCCTATCCCAAGGTGGTGCTGCTCTACCCGCTGGCGTTGTGCGCCCTGGTGTGCGGCGCCATCCAGTCTTTCGCCGGCGAGCCGTCGCCGGAGCGGGATTGGGCGCTCGGGCTGGTGTTTTTCACGGTGTTCGGCCTCAACCTCCTCGTCTTTTCCTTCGAGTTTTCCCGCATGAAGACCCTGACCATCGGGCTGGGCATCCTGGCGGCGGTGTTTCTGGTTCTGTGGCTCGGGGAGCGCTGGCCGATCATCCAGTACCTGCGGGAGTTCGTGCTCCGGCGGCGGATAGCCGCCAGCACGGAGTTCTACCTGGGACTCTTCACGTACCTGGCCCTCATCTTCATCGGGGTCCTGGTGAACACCCGCTTCAACTACTGGGAAATCAAACACAACGAGATCGTGCACCATACGGGGTTTCTCGGGCAGGTCCGGCGCTTTCCATCGCCGAACCTGAAAACGACGTTGGAGATCACCGACGTGTTCGAGTACGCTCTGCTCCGGTGCGGCCGCATAACGCTCTTTCCGGCCTCGGAGCAAAGACCCATCGTGCTGGAGAACGTGCTCAACGTGAACGCCGTCGAGCGCGACATCCGCGTCCTGCTCAGTTCGCTGCAGGTTGAGATCGAGCCGCCGCGCCGGCCCCGGTGAAGGCGGCGAGCGCCACGGGCCCGGCGGCCGGCCGCCACCGGGGGGCTTTGCCGGGGTTTCAGGCAGAGGAGGTGAAAGCGACCTATGCGAGGGTCGGCGTTTCTGCCCGGCGCGGGCGGAATCCATGCGGTCGTGTGTTGCGCCGTCGCGCTGCTGGCAAGCGGATCGCACGGCGCCGACGCGCTCGGTCCGCGCGGGGCGACGGTCTCCGGCGTCGTGGTCGATGCCGATGGGCTGCCGATCGAAGGCGCGACCGTCGTTCTGTGCGAGTGGGAGGAGAGCGCCGATGCCAAGCTCGAGGGTGCCCAGGCCGGGCGCGAAGCGCCCGCGGGAGGCCCGGCGGCCAGGCCCCAGCGCGCCGCCGAGATCGCGCGGCTCGCGCGGCAAATCCTCGGGAGCCGGGCGCGCACCGCAACGGAGCGCAACGGGCGCTTCACCTTTCACGGTGTGGAAGGCGAGGCGTGCCGTCTGGCGGCGTTCGGCGGCGCGTATGCGCCGGGGCTCGGTCCGGTGTTGGCCGTCGCCGAGAACGCCGCCGTGGACACGGTGCTCACCCTGGCGCCCGGAGCGAAGCTCGCGGGCCGCGTCGTCGATGCCCGCGGATTCGCCGTGGCGAACGCCGCCGTAAGGGCCCGGGGCTCGGGGGGGGTCGAAGGCGCTCCCGGCGCCGCCGCGCCGCCGGACGAAGCCTTGCGGGTCGCCCTCGCGGCGGCGCCCGAGGACGTGTTGACGGGAGCGGACGGCAGGTTCGCCTTCTCCGCCGCGGCGCCGGCGTTCTACGACCTGGTCGCCGTCAAGGAGGGGCACGCCCGCGCCGCGGCCTTCGACGTCGAGGCTCCCTGCGACGACCTCCTCCTCACGCTGCCGCCGGGCGCCGTGCTGCACGGCGAGGTGACCGACGAGAAGGGCGCGCGCCTGGCGGGCGCCGAGATCACGCTCGCCTTCGAGGATGCGCGCGATGCGCTGCGATCGTCCCTGGCGGTTTACCAGCGTCCGGAGCGTTTTGCAACGCGCTGGGGCGGAGAGACTGACGCGCGCGGCGCCTTCGCCATCGAGAATCTCCGCGAGGGCACGTACACCGCCATCGTCGGCCGGGAGGATTTCGTCACGGCCGTGTTTCCGGGCGTGCGCGTCGCCGCGGCAATGCGCGCGCCGGAGAGGTTCGAGTTGGCCCGCGGGCTGCCGCTCGCCGGAAAGATCCTGGGGCCGGATCGAACGCCGGTGGCGGGCGCCGCGGTGACGCTCACGGCGCGAATCAAGCCCCGCGACGGCGCCGTTGTGCCCCGCATCGAGACGACGAGCGACGACCGGGGCTTCTTCCGCCTGACGACGCTGTACCCCGAGACCTATACGCTCCAGGTCGCCGGCGACGGTTTCGCGCCGCTTGTGAGGCGGGTTGCGCCGGGAACGACCCCGCTGGAGCTGGTTCTGGCGCGGGGCGCCATGCTCGCGGTCGAGGTGCGGGGAGAAGGCGGTCCCCTGGCGGAGGCGTTCGTGAGTCTCCGTCCGGGGGATGCGGCGTCGGAAAAGAGCAAGGGATTTCCAGGGGCGGTAAGACCCCGAAGCGCGCGGGCCGATGATCGCGGCAGGCTCGCCTTCGCCGGCCTGCCCGAGGGCGCCTATGTGCTAAGTGCGGAGGCCGCCGGCCGCCTTCCCGGCGATCGAAGAATCACGTTGGTCCCGGGCGAGCATGCCGCCGTCACCGTGGTGCTCGGCAAGGCCGGAGTCGTGCGGGGGAAGGTGCGCGGCGCGGACGGAGAGCCCATCGCCGGCGCGAGCTTGGCGCTTGCCGGGAACCGCGAGGCGGGCGGAGCGGCCTTCGGCGGGCGGCGAGCGGTGCTGTCGGCGGCCGACGGGGCCTGGGAACTGCCGCTTCGAAGCGCGGCGGCCGCCGCGCGGGTGCGCGCAACGCACCCGGACTACCTGCCCGCGGCCAGCGCGGCCTTCACCGTCGGCGATCCGGCGCGCGACGGGCCGTCTCTGGACATCGTCATGATGCCCGGGGCGGTGCTCAAGGGGACGGTGGTGGGTCCGGACGGCGGAAAACTGGCGGGAATCCGCGTGCAGGCGCGCCAGGGGTGGCGCGAAGATGGCGGCCCGGCCGCGCGGGACGGGAGCCGCGCGCGGCAGCGGGTGACGGACCGGGAAGGCGCCTGGCGCATCGGGGGCTTGGAGGCGGGACGCTGCCTCGTCTGGATCGATCAGGCGCCGTATGCCCCCTATCGCGCCGAGGCAGCGTTGGCCGCGGGGGAGGTCAAGGACCTAGCGATCGCGCTGCGGGCGGAGGCGCGGATGCGCGGGAAGCTCGTGAATGCGCGGGGCGAGCCGGTCGTGGGTGCCGCCGTCGCGGTGGCAGGCGCCGGGCTCAGGCGGCGCGTGTTCAGCGATCAGGAAGGAAGGTTCGAGGCGGGGGGGCTGAGCCCCGGCGCGGGCTGCGCCATCGAGGTCCGCGCGGAGGGTTACCTGCCGTTTCGAGAGCGGGCCGCGGTGGTTTCGAACGAGGCGCTGGTGTGCACGCTCGTTTTGCCCGGCGAGCTCAGCGGCTTCGTGCGCGGCCTTCCGGGACGGGCGCCGGTGCGGCCGGTGCGGATGACGCTCTCCGGCGGGCGCGACGCGGGTGCGCGGCCGCAGGCGCCCCGTGTGTTCGATGCAGCCGACGGCGCGTTTCTCCTCGAGGCCGTCGCGCCCGGCGTCTACGATCTGCGAGTCGAATCCGAGGCGTTTCCGGAGTTCGTGCTGCGGGGGCTCCGGGTCGGGGAAGGGGCGCGTGTCGCCGGCATCGATATCGTGCTGGAGCCGGGCGTCGAGGTCCGGGGGACGGTGCGGTCGCCCGCGGGTGCCCCGGTCGAGGGCGCGCGCGTGCGCGCGGCGCCGGCGCGCGACGCGGATCGTGAAATGGGCGCGGAACGCGGCTCGGGCCGCGAGCATCGCAGAGGCGCGGAGGGCTTCGACTTTCTTGCCGCCGGCCAAGGGGTCTCCGACAAGGACGGCGCCTTCACCTTGCGCGGAATTGCGCCGGGAGAATACACGATCGAGGCGCACCACGACGGCTACGCGGCGGCGCGCTCTCCGGCGCTGGCGGTCCGCGAGGACGCCCCCCCCGAGCCCGTGGCGTTGCAGCTTGCCAAGGGGCTCGCGCTTTCGGGCAGCGTTGTGTTGCCCGACGGCGCGCGGGCCGCGGGGGCCGTCGTCGCGCTGAGCGGCCCCGAGAAGCAGGCGCGCGCGCGAACGGACGGCGAGGGGCGCTTCCGCTTCGAGGGGCTCGTTCCCGGCGCGTACACGCTGCAGGCGCTGGCCGGACGAGGAATCAGGAGCGCGCCGCTCGCGGTGATCCTCGCCGACCGAGACCAGGAGGTCGTGCTCAGGAGTTGGGGCTCCGATTAGCTCCCCGCCCCGGAACGCGCCGCCGCGCCGCGTCGTGAAAGAGCCGGCGCTATCCCTTGAGCAGCGTCTCGATCACCCGGGTGAAAAGGCCGAAGGCATTGGGACGGGGATCCTGCTCGTAGTAAGCCAGTCTGCCCTCGGGATCGACAAAAACCAGCGTGGCGCTGCCCACGTTAACGTCGTAGTCCTTGGTGAATAGCGCGCGATCGGGCGAAGGATCGAATCCCGAAGGGAAGGTCAGGTTGAGTTCGTCCATCTCTTTCTTGAGCGCGCCAAGCTGCTCGGGGAGGTTGTCCGTCCCTCGCGGGAAAGCTATGCTGACGACAGCCAAGGGGCCCGCCTCCTGCCCGTACTTCTCGTACTGCTGCTGGAGGTAGTGAAGCACGGGCTCGGCGCGGGGAGAGCTGTAGGTGCGGAAGATAACGGCGATGACCTTGCCGCGGTTCTCCGCGAGGGAGAACGCCCGGCCGCCCGCCCAGCAATTGCCGGCGGGCAGCTCGGGGGCCGGATTCATGATCTTGGACTGCAGGACTTCCAAGAGGTATTGGCTGCGCTGGGCGTGGACTTGGAGCGGCGGCGGCAGCGGCTTGCCGTAGTCCTTGACGAAATTCAAGTGCTGCCTGAAGTAATCCCTGGCCTGCTCGTAACGCAGCAGCGCGAAGGTCACGTACCCGAGCCTGAAGAGGGCCCATTCCGCATAGGTGCGGTAGCCGGCGCGTTCGAAATCGGCGCGTTTCGCATCCTCCGCGCGTTGCGTGAAGATCGGCATGTACTTGAGCCACAGAGTCTCGGCGTCCTGGAGCTTGCCGGTGGCCGTCAGCGCCTTGAAGTAAAAGTCGACGATGTGCGGAAAGAACTTGGTGTTGTCGCAAGCGGCTATGGCCCGGCGCCCGAGCGCCTCGGCCTTCTCGGGAACCTCGGCGTAGAGGTAATGCTGAATCGCGGCCATATAAGAGAGGCCGCTCTTGACGTCGTCGGAGCCCGGCCACGCCGCGATGTGCGCCACGTACAGATCCGCGGCCTGCGCCGCCTTGCCGGTGGACGAAAACGCATCGGCCTTGATCTTGAGGGTGCGCTCCTTGAAGGTCGCGGGCAGAGCCGCGTCCTTCTCGATCGCTTCGATGAGGTGGAAAATCCGCGCGAAGTAGCTTTCGCGGAACGTCTCGCGCTCCGCCAAGGTCGGCGCGGCGCCCCGCGCAAGCTCGAAGGCGTCCGCCCAGTTTTTCGCCGCGACTTCGGCGTTGAGGAACAGAAGCCGCATCAGGTAAAAGCGCGCCTCGCTGATGGCCTTGGACTGGGGATAGGCCGCGATGTAGTGTTCGCCCTCCTCGATGCCCACGGCGACGTTGCGTTTGAGGTTCTCGATCTTCTCGGCGGAAAGGTCCTGGAGCGCCGAGGGAACTCCCTCCAACAGCGCCCGCAAGTAGGCGATGGCGATTGGTTCGCGCCGGAGCGCGATGGTTTTAGAGATCTCCTCCAGCTCGGCCTTCTGGACGGAGTCGGCCGCCGACGCCAGGAGGCGCGCGGCCGCGGCGTGAGCGCCGCGCGCCTTGACGCGCATGGCGTCGCAGGCGCGAAAACGATCGCTCTCCGTCGAGGGGCAGGCGAACGCGGGCGGGATCTCCGCGACCGTCCGCTTGAGATCATCAAGGTTCTCGATGCGGGGTTCCGCGGGAGGCGCCGTTCGGGCGGCCGCATCCGCGGCGGCCGCGGGGGCTTCAGGCGGGGGCTCGGCGCCGGAGGCCGAGCGGTGCCGGGCAGCGACGAAGAAGAAGGCGGACAGGGCCAACACGAAGGCGGAAAGTGCGAACACGAATCGGCGCATGGATGGCAACGGCTCCTTTCCGGAAGAACACTATTCGCAGGGGCTCGCGCGGGCGCGGCCCGCAACTCCAGGGCCGCCCGGGGCGGCTGCAAACACCGCCGTACGACAAGCGCCCTCGGGTCGCTACCAGAGAAGTATACAACCTGGAACGTATCGGGCTGCGGCTATTATAGACGCCGCCGGGGCACGGGGAAGTTTCGCGTTTTTTCCGCGCCGCGCGCGGGCGGACCGCAGTCCTATTCTCGGAGCGCATAACATCGTTTGTTTTTTCCGCGCCGCGCGCGGGCGGACCTCCGCGCGGGGGAAGCTTCGACGGTGAGCGCGGGTGCGCGGGCCGCGGCGCCGGGGCGGGCGTCCGGACTTGCCGGCGGCGCCCCGGGCTCTGGCGTCGGGACGGTATGCCGGTAAAATTCCTTACGGGCGCGGCGCGAACGCCGCGCTTCGGGAGGTGGCGATGGGAACCTGCCGCCGGAAAGCGCTTTTTCCCGGAACCTTCGATCCGCCGACGTGCGGGCACCGCGAAATCATCGCGAAGGCGGCGCCGCTCTTCGACGAGCTGATCGTGGCGGTCGGGGTGAATCCGGACAAGCGGCCGATGTTCACGGCGAAGGAACGCGTGCGGCTGTTGGAGCGCATCGCCGCGCCGCTCGGGCGCGTGCGGGCGGCCTCGTATACCGGATTGACGGCGGACTTCGCCCGCGCCGAGGGCGCCCTGGCCATCGTCCGAGGGCTCCGATCCTGCGAGGATCTCGCCGCGGAGCGGGATCTCGCATTGGGAAACGAGGCGTTGGGCGCCGGACTTCCGACGATCTTCTTCTTGACAACGGGAACCGGCGCGCAGGCAAGCTCGAAACTCGTGCGAGCCTTGATCGCCGGGGGCGACGTCCAGGCCGCCGAGGCCTTCGTCCCCGAGGAAGCGCGCGCTCTCCTGCGCGCGTTCGTGACACGCCGGCTGCGGCGGGCCGGCGAACGCAGAGGCGCAACAGGGCGCCGTGACTGAGAACGCCGAGGTGAAGGAGAACCGGCATGCGTCAGATAGCGACTGACAAGGCCCCGAAGGCGATCGGCCCTTACAGCCAGGCCGTCGACACGGGCGCTCTCGTGTTCCTGTCGGGTCAGATTGCGCTGGATCCCGCGACGGGGCGGATGCGCGACGGCGGTATCCGCGCCCAGGCCGCTCAGGTCCTCGCGAACATCGATGCGGTGCTGGCGGGCGCCGGGCTGACGCGGAGCGATGTCGTCAAGACGACCGTCTTCCTGGCGGACATGGCGGACTTCGCCGCGCTGAACGAGGTGTACGCCGAGTTTTTCGACGGCGCGCGGCCCGCGCGCAGCACCGTGCAGGCGGCGGCGCTGCCCAAGGGCGCCCTTGTCGAGATCGAGGCCGTAGCCGCGCGGGCGTGACGGCATGACGGCGGATGCTGCGGTCGGTGCCCGGGACGGCGATCCGCCGGCGTTCGCCGTGCAGTCCCTCGGCTGCCGCGTCAACCAGTACGAGAGCCGCGCGCTAGCCGGCGCGCTGGCCGGCGCCGGGTGGCGGGAAGTCGCGATCGGCGACGCGCCCCATGTGATCGTCAATGTGTGCGCGGTGACGGAGAAGGGCAGCCGCAAGGCGCGCCGGCTCGTCCGGCGCCTCTGCCGCGCGGCGCCGCGGCGGCGGCTGTACGTCATGGGTTGCGCGACGGCGCGGGATCGGGCCGCGTACCTCGCGTTGCCGCAAGTGCGCGCGGTGGTGCCGCCGCCGGCGCGCGACGGCCTGGCGCGGATCATCGCCGGGTGCGCGGGCGGGGCCGCGCCCCGATCCTTCGGTTCCAGGACGCGCGCGTACGTGAAGATTCAGGACGGCTGCAGCCGCAGGTGCACTTACTGCATCGTGCCGCTCCTGCGCGGCCCGTCGCGCAGCCGTTCCGCGGACGAAATCGCGGAGGAGTGCCGCGCCCTGATCGCGGGCGGCGTCGCCGAGATTTGGATCGTCGGAACACATCTGGACGAGTGGGAAGGCGGGCTCCCCGCCCTGCTGGATCGCATCGGCCCCCTTTTTGACGGCGTTTCGGCGCGGGTGCGGCTGGGCTCGATCGGCATGGACGCGCTGGACGCGCCGTTGCTAGCCGCGGCGGCGCGGCACGCCGGCCTGTGCCGCCACTTCCACCTCTCGCTCCAAAGCGGGTCGGAGCGGATTCGACGCCGCATGGGCCGGCGGTGCGGGCTCGGCGAGATCCGCGCGCGCATTGCGCGGTGCCGCGCAGCGCTTCCCGGAGTGATGTTCACCGGCGACATCCTCGTCGGATTCCCGGGAGAGGAGGAAGAAGACTTCGCCGCCACGGCGGCGTTGTGCCGCGAAATCGGGTTCCTGAAGATGCATGTGTTTCCTTTCAGCCCCCGTCCCGGCACCCCGGCGGCGGATTTTGCGGGGCGTCCCTCCGCCGCGGAGACGGCGTCGCGGTGCGCGCGCCTGGCCGCTCTCGAGCGCGAACTTTTTGCCGCGCAAGCCGGTGCTTTGGTCGGGCGCATCCTCGCGGTGGTCGTCGAGCGCGCGGGCGAGGTCGCGGAAGGCCTGGCCGCGGAGTACGTCCGCGTGCGTTTCGCTCCGGGCGCGGTCCGGACGGGCTCAATCGTCCGCGTAGGCGTGGAGGACTTGCGTCAGGGGTTTCTGTGGGGTGCAATCGTGGCATGAGCCGCGCTCGGCGGCCGCTCCCCCGAGGTTCGGTGCAAGGCATGGCGACGCGCAGATTGCTCGACAGATTGTGGGCCGAGGACGCGGCGGGAAGGTCGTGGTGCCGCGTCAGACTGCAAGTTCCCCCGGCGGCGTCCGAGAAGCGCGCCGATCCGGCGCCCGCGGACGGGGCGCCTTCCGATTCCCTCGAAGCCATTGCCCGCGAAGCGGCCGCATGCACGCGGTGCAAGTTGGCGGCCTCGCGAACCCGCGTGGTGCCGGGGGAAGGCGCGCGCGCCCCCCGCATCGTCTTTGTGGGCGAGGCGCCCGGAGCGGACGAGGACCGGGAAGGGCGTCCCTTCGTCGGCCGCGCCGGCGCGCTGCTTACGCGCATGATCGCCGCGATGGGTTTTACGCGTGAACAAGTATTCATTGCCAATGTCCTCAAGTGCCGGCCGCCCGGAAACCGGTCGCCGGAGCCCGACGAGATCGCGGCCTGCGGAGACTACCTGCGGCGCCAGCTCGCGTTGCTCGCTCCCGAGGTGATCGTGCCGCTCGGCGCGCACGCGGCGCGGTGGCTGCTCGGGAGCGCGGTGACGATCGGCGGGGTAAGGGGCCGCATCCACGCCTACGGGACGGCAAAAGTTGTTCCCACCTTCCATCCCAGCTATCTCCTGCGAAAGCCGGAAGAGAAGGGGAAAGCCTGGGAGGACCTGCAGGCTGCCATGGCGATCCTCGGACCGCGCTGATGACGGAACCATCGATCTCTTCGCGGAAGCTCCCTCGGGCGCATTTCCGAGGCTGCCGGCCGAGCCGGGAGTTACGCGCGCGCGGCGGGCGGCCATACGGCTGCCCGCTTGACCCGCAAGAGGCGACGGCTTATAATCGAAGTCTGTATTGACCGAGCCGCAGTACATTGTTTACGAGAAGCAAGTAACGGAGGAGAAACCCAATGGGTTCGATCCCGATGCCGCGCGTCCGGCTGGGATGATCAGTTGTTGTGTCCCTCCCCGATGCTTGCCCTCGCGGACGTAGAGTGTGCTGCGCCGGGGTGCGATTGTGCACCGAGCAACCGGCCCGGCGAATGAGCGACCATGTCCTTCGTGCGCCGGGCGCGCGAAGGCGGAGAGCGAAACGAAGCCCACGCAGTCGAGGTACTCATGGCGGGTTTCAGCGCGGTCTGGAGCATCGATATCGGCAAGTTCGCCCTCAAGGCGGTTCACTTGCGCCGCGTCGGCATGCAAGTGATTGTCCAAGGGACCGAGCGGATTGAATACGACATCGGTCCGGAGGGCGTCGACTCCATCGGGGGCGCGCGGGAAGCCCTGCAGATCTTCACCTCCCGCAATTCGACCCGCGACCCCTTCGTGGTCTGCCTGCCGGGGCAGGACACTCTCCCGCGGTTCATCAAGATCGTCGCCGACGATGAGAAGAAGCTCCAGGAACTGGTCAACTTCGAAGCACGGCAGCAGATCCCCTTCCCTATTCAGGAAGTGGTCTGGGACTGGCAGCTCGTGCCGCGCGACTACGCGGCCGGCCAGGAGCGGGAGGTCGGCATCTTCGCCGCCCGGCGCGAGACGGTGGACGATCTCTTGCTTGAACTCGACGGTTACGGGATCCGCGGCCAACAGGTGATCTGCGGCGACCTAGGGCTGCTCAATTTCGTGCTTTACGAGTTGCGGCCGAAGGCGCCCAGCGTGATCCTCGATGTCGGCGCCGAGCACACCGCGCTGATCTTGGTGGACAACGGCGCGTTTTGGATCCGTGCGCTCCCGTTTTCCGGCAATCAGATCACCCGCGACCTGAGCCAGCGCTTCCGGCTGACCTTCGCCGAGGCCGAGCGCGTGAAGCGCCAGGCCGCCAAGAGCCCGCAGAAAGACAAGATTTTCGCGGGGCTGCAGAAGGTGCTCGGAGACTTCACCACGGAGGTGCAGCGGTCGGTGGCGTTTTACCGGCGCCAGATCGCCGCGACCGAGTTCGAAACGGCGTACCTCCTTGGACAGGGCAGCTTCACGCTGGGGCTCGGCCAGGTCGTCCAGGAGCGGCTCGGGTGGAAGGTGCAGCGCGTGGCCGCGCTGGCCCGCATGCGGCCGGCGGATGGCCTCGATGTGGCGGAGCTGAGGACCCAAATCTCGTCGCTGGCGCCGGCGCTGGGCGCGGGGCTGCAGGGCCTGGGACTGGCCGCCACGAACGTCGACCTCATGCCGCGCGAGCAGCGGGTGCAGCTCGCGTTCACCCGCAAGCGGAAGATGGTTTTCATCGCCGGGGGCGTCCTCCTCGGCGCGCTCGTCGTGCTCGGCCAGACCTACGCGAAGAAAGCCGAGAACGCCCGCGTCTCGAACGACAAGAGCGACAACATCGTCAAGCAGCTCGAGGGCACCGCCAAACAGCTCGCGAAGACGAGCGACATTCCGCTGCTCAAGGCGAAGATCGAGGCCCTCGCGCAGATCGGACAGGAGCGCCCGTACTTCTCCCAATCCCTGGCCGAGGTCAACAAGCTCTTCGCCGCCATCGAGAAAAACGCCTACCGGAGCGAGACGCCGGGCAGCGTCACCGCGCCGCTGGGCGCCGAGCCTCCGCGGGCGCGGACGATCTTTATCGCCAAGCAGGAGGACGAAAACGAGGCCGAGGCCGAGGCCCTGAGGCGCATGGCTTCCGTGCACAAGGAGATGGCCTGGTTGCTGTCCCTCCAGGCGTCGCTGAAGGGCGTTGAAACCGAGCGCCCGGGAACCGGGGCTGCCACCACCGCCAAAGACCAGGCGGCCAAGTCCGCGCCGGCCCCGCTGGCCTACGTTTTCACCCTGACGGGCGCCGTGCTGGCCCGCGAGACTCCCGACGAGAGCCGTCGCTTCGTGGATGCCGTGGTGGTGGCGCCCCTTTCGGCGGCCCTGAAGAAGAATCGTACCCTCGCCGGGCACATCACGTCGGCGCCGAGGCTCCAGCTGTTGGATCAAACGGCGCTCGCCGATCCCGTGGCGGAGGAAGACCGCCAATTCGCGCGGAACTGGCTCCTCGTCGATCCGAGGTTCCTGCGGGACCAAGAGAAGAAAAAGCGGGAGCCGCAGGGAGCCAGAGAGGGCGTCGCGATCGAGGAAGACAAGTACTACCTGTTCAGTCTCACGTGGACGGTCAGCGAGAAGGCGGCGGCCGCCGCTGCGGGCGCCTCGTCCGAGGAACCCGAGGAATCGCCCGCGGGAGGTCCGGCGGAGATTCACGAGGATGCCGGCGAACCGGAGGCGCTCCCGCCGGATTCTCCCGGGGAGGAGACCGACGGCGCCGTCGAGGAGTAGGTCGTCATGGAGAGCTTGAAGAAGAACGGATTCCTGGTCGGCGTGATCGCCATGCTCGCCGCGATCGGAGCCTTCGCCTACTTCGTCACCTGGAGCTGGGGCATCAGCAAGTATCACAGCCTGCAGCGCGAGATCTCGAAGAACGAAAGCGTGCTGGCCGGCTACGCCAAGCGGAAACCCGAGGATCTTCCCACGAAGCGTAAACTCGAGGCCGACACGGACCTCCAGGAGACGCTGCGGAAGATTCTTGCGGACGTCGAGCGGTTCTACGCCGAACGGGCCGAGAAGCTCGCGCGCCTGCAGCTTGTCAAGGGCGGCGAAACGTTCACGGCGCATGAGGACGCGGCGTTCGGCTCCGCGTTCAATACGGCGCTGGACGATCTGAACCGGAAGTACTCCGATGTGCGCGCCGAGTACGTGAAGCGCGTGTATCCGGCCCACGCGGCCGCGGCGCCCGAGGCGTCGCAGTCCAAGATTTCGTTGAGCCCGACGATCTCGAGCAACGAAGCCGACCTGATCGCGGCGGCGCAGATGTGCCGCATCACGACGGCGCTCGTCACGGCGGCGACCGAGGCTGGGTGGGGCGGACTGACGTCGGTCGTTTTCGAGAAGAAGAAGGGGACCAGGGCGGCCGAGGAGAAACCGAAGGCGTCGGCCCCGGCGGGATCCAAGCCGCCGCCCCCCGCCAGGACCGGGAGAAGGGGCGCGGCCGCGCCCAAAACGCCGGAGGCCGCCGTCGTGCCCGAGTACGACGCGCGCGACCTGTACGAGCGCGTGCGGTTGACGGCGGCCGGCGAGATTCGGTTCGAAGACCTCGGTTCGTTCCTGCACGCCTTGGAACTGCGCGCCGCGGATGCCGATGACCCGGTGTTCTTCGTCGTCGAGGAGTGTGTGCTGGCCAAGCAGAAGGATCGGCTGCTCAAGGCGTCCTACAAGGCGGAGGAGCCGTTCCCGAGGCTGGACGATGCGAAGCGGGCGCCGTTGGACTTCGAGCTGAAGCTGCCCACGGCCACGATGCGGCTCACCCTGAGCGTGTTGAAATACAAAGGATTCGCCCAGTAACGCAGGAGCGTGAGGAGCAAGCATGGCGTCGGTTAAGGAGCGACTTACAGCCCATTGCGACCGGCTCGCGTTCGGCATCGTGGCGGCGATCATCGTCGCTATGATCGCCGTCACCATGACGGGCGAGGACAAGATCAAGACCAGCCAGGACCGCATCGCGCAGCATCTGAAGTTGATCAACGACCACGCAAAGGATGCCGAGCTGCTGCCCGCGGAGGCCCCTCCCGATCCGAGGGAGGCCATCACGCGGCGCTCTGACAAAGCGTCGATACCGAAGGAGGCGTGGACGGCCTTCGCCATGGAAGTTCAGCCGGCCGTCGTGCGCATCTACAGCCGTGCGGCGACTTTAGACTCCGTGCACGGCGAGCCCGCCATCACCAGCGTTGCCATAACCCGGGATGCGGAGAAGAAGAAACCCGTCGCCACGGTCACCTTCAGGTTCGGCGAGCTGAGCGAGGTCAGCGCCGCGACGGCCCGGGTTGAACGCCGCGCCGCCGGCGCCGCCGCGTGGCGGGTGGTTGCGACCATCCCCCATGTGGATGGCACGGAGGTCTACACGTGCGTGGATGCCGATGTGAAGGCGGGCTCAAGCTACACCTATCGGGTGACGACCACCGCGACTCGGAGCAAATCGAAGTGGCGGGCGGATTCGGGGCCCACGAAAACGAGCGGGGAGCCGGCGCCGCCCGAGGCCGATCTTGGCAGCTACGTCATCCCCGATGATCTGCGGGTGATGTTCGTCCAGGGAAAGATCGCTGATGATCTTTCCGGCGCGGGAGAAGGGTACTTCAAAGTCGACGCCTACGACTACGCGGCGGGCGCGCCCGTCTCCGAGCCCATGATCAAGCGCGAAGAGCTGCTCGGACTGATGCGCAAACCGGACGCGGACAAGGACCTCCTGCCGCGCACGAGGTACTACCTGAACGTCATCAAGCAGGGAGAGAAGGGCCTTGTGGCGGTGCTGAAGGACATCGACACGCGCAGGGAGATCCAGCTTCCGCAGGGGGTGTGGGTGCCGGAATCGATCGAGTGTCCCAAAGCCTGGGAGCTGCCCGCGGCGCCGCAGGAGGAGGAGGGCGAAGAGACCTTGACGCCGGAGGAAACGCCTCCGGCGGAGGCGGCTTCCGAGGCGCCCGGGCCCGACCGGGAGGCCGGCGACGAGCCTCCGGCCGAGGAGCCGGCGGGAGCCGAGAAGGAGCCGGCGGAGGATGAAGCGGGCGGGGCCGCCGAGGACGATGCCGGCGGCGGTCCCTTCAGGTAAAAGGAGAGCGCGCCTGTGGCGCCAATGCGAAGACAGCGGCATGGCACGGGCTCTTGAGGCGCGTGTCCCGGAGAGAGGTTGCGACGATGAACGCACATGAGCTTCTGGGCGGAGGAAGATTCTTTCCGACGGGCGGGCGGGCGATCGCGCTGGCGGCGGCGCTCGCCTGGAGCGCCGTCGCGCAGGCGGCGCCCGACCCCGCGGCGCCGACCGACATTCCGGCGGTGAGCGCGGAGACCAAGTTGGCGGTGGAGGTGCGCCGGGAAACCGCCCGCAGGCACCTGGAAAAAGCTCGCGAGCTGAAGGACAAGCTCCGATACGGACTCGCGGAGAAGGAGCTCCAGGAGGCGCTCCGACTGGATCCGACGCTGAGCGCCGCGCAGGTCGAGCTGGACGAGGTGCAGTTCCTCTTGGGGCGCCTCGTCGGCGAGCGGCGGGAGACCATCCGGAAGATCGAAGATGACCAAGTCCTGCTCGTCGAGCAGGCGCAGGCCCAACTCAAGCGGCTCTTTGCCGATGGCGAGGCCTTGATGGCCCAGAATAAGTACGAGCAGGCCCTCGAGAAATTCTCCCGCGTGGTGGAGATTGACAGCCATTATCCCTGGAGCCTGAACATGCCCGATCTGGTCAAGGCCGCGCGGGCGCATATGGACACGTGCGCGCGGAAAGGGGCCGATCAGAAGGCCGAGGAGCAGCGGCGGCTGGAGGCCGATCTCAGAGATCGCGTCAAGGGCGACCGCGTCCGCGAGTTGGTGTACATCGAGAACCGCATCAAACTGTACAAGACCCAGGCCGAGGAGGCCCTCCAGGAGAACCGGTTCGACAAGGCGGAGCAGCAGGCATTGCTGGTGCTCGAGATCGATCCCCGCGACGCCGAGGCCCAGGCCATCCGCGCCCGGGCGCGGTATCTGCGGCACCTGTTCACCATGGACAAGATCGAGCGCGAGACCCGGAGGAACTGGGATCTCGTCTTGCGCGGCATCATGGAGACGACGGTGTCCTACCACCACATCTTCCAGTTTCCGCCGCGCAGGGTTTGGGAAAAGCTGGGCGAGGAGCGCATCTCCCTCGAGGAGCAGGTCGCGGCGGAAGAACCCATCGCGAACCGCGAAGTGCGCAGAAGCCTGGAGACCACCAGGATTCCGCGGATCAGCTTCGAGGATCGTCCGCTCCAAGAGGTGCTCGATTACCTGGGCCAACTGGCGGGGCCGGGCGTCGGCGCGGGCATCAGCTTCGTGCCCAACAAGGCCGCCCGCGAGGCCATGGAGTCCGAGGACCTGAAGGTCAACCTGCCGGAAGTCCAGGGGCTCATGCTCAAGAACGTGCTGGACATCGTGCTGGAGTCCGTGGGCGAAGGCTACGGCTACCAGATTCAGAACGGCGCCGTGGTTATCGGGCCGAGAAGCTCGCTGACCGAGAAAATGCATCTGGCCTTCTACTCCGTCGAGGACATCGCTAATCAGCATCCGGACTATCCGGCGCCGGACTTGTCGGTCAGCCTCGCGGGCGGGAAGGAGCAGGGCGGGGCCGTCACGCTGGATGTGGAGCAGACTGAAACGGCCAGAACCGGGCTTCCCGGCGAGCAGTTGGTCGAGCTGATTCGCAAACGCATCCTCGGCGGGGACGACAAGAACGGCACCGCCGAGCTGCAAACCGGCAAGCTTGTCGTCAGGACGTCCCTGGAGAATCATCGCAAGATCAGCGACCTGCTGGCGAGCTTGCGCAAGCTGTCCGGGGTCCTGGTGGCGAGCGAGGCCCGTTTCATCGACATCCAGGACAACCTGCTGGAGGAGATCGGCGTCAACATCGGCGGGACGGTGGAGAGCACGCCGGAGTATCCGATTCCCGATGTGAACGGCCTGGGAACCTCGCTGGCGTCGGGGTATGTGTTCCTCGACCGGCGCGAGCGGTACGGGATGATCGGCGCCAACATTTCCGACTACAGCGGCGTCATGGGCACCGAAATCACGCCGTTCAACATCACGGCCCAGGGCGGTATGGCGCTGCAGTTCAACAAGCTGGAGGACTACCAGCTCGAGGGCATCCTTTCCATGGTCCAGAAGAAGCAGAAGATGCTCTCGCTGGGCGCCCCCCGCGTCCTCGCCTTCGATTCCCAGACGGCGCACACCATGGTGATCGACCAGATCGCGTATATCAAGGACGTCGATGTCAACCAGACCGGCGTCAGCCCGGTGATCAACCCGCTGATCGGCTCGTTTCGTGTGGGAGCGCTGCTCGAGATCCGCCCCACGGTGACGCACGACCGCAAGTTCGTGATCCTTGAGGTGAATCCCACCACGGCCAAGCATATCGATTCGAAGTACGCGGACTTGAGCCTCGCCCAGGGCTTCACCATGGTACAGGTCGAGTTGCCCGTGATTCTGCTGTCGCGGATTCAGACGACGATCACCATTCCCGACGGCGGCTCCGTCCTCGTGGGCGGCCTGAAGAAGGTGATCGAGCAGGACAAAAGCATCGGCATCCCGCTGCTTCAGCGGATCCCGCTTCTCAACATCTTGTTCGGGCGGCAGGGCCAGTCGCGGCTGCGCAGCAGCCTGTACGTGTTGATCAAGTCGGACATCGTGATCGTCAAGGAAGAAGAGAAGCTCACGTTCCCGTAAGCGGGGCATAAGGAGGAGGCGGGGAGGAACGAGGCGGCGTCGCGGCGCGCGAAGGCGAACACCCGCGCGGCGCGCGAACCGTTGCGAGAAGCATATGAACGGACGAAGCAATCCAAAGGAGACGGGCATGAGAAGGTTCACTGCCGTACTTACGATCGGAGCCCTCGTCGCGGGCGCCGGCTGCCTGCAGCCGCAGAAGACGCCCCCGGCGCGGACCAACATCTCGAAGGAGGGTTCGGCGGCGGCGCAGACCGACGAGAAGCCGGGCCGCCGGGAGACCGAGACGCCCGCCGCAGCCCCCATGCCCGCGCCGGCCGTGCCCGAAAGGTCCGCGGAGGGCGAAGCCGAGATCCTCCAAGCGATCCAAGAGAAGAAGAGCATCAGCCGCCAACTGGCGGCGCAGTACGTCCTCCGCGGCGATAAAAAGTACGATGAGTTGGATTACAAGGCCGCAATGGAGTTCTACGAGCAGGCGCGCAAAGCCGACCCCGAGAACGACGAAGCGTTCAGCAAGCTGCGCCGGTGCGAGACGATGCTCGGCCAGCGCGAAGCGTCCGTCGGGAGTTTCATGCAGGACTGGACCGCCGAATTGAAGGTCGAGCGCGAGGCGCGCCTGAACGAAATCGACCGCCTCATCGAGGATGCCGCGAAGGCCATGGGGGAGCACCAGCTCCAGGAAGCCCAGTTGATGCTCCAGCAGGGGAAAGCCCGCCTGGCTTTGTTCGAGGCCTCGGCCGAGACGCAAGGGCGCCAGAGGCGCCTGGAGGAGCTCCTGCGCGAGACGAACGATCTGCTGCGGCGGCGCGCGGGCGAAACCCGTGAACAGCAAGAGGAGGCGATCCGGGCGGCGATCGCGAAGGATGCGGCCTTCCGCGACCAACAGAAGAGGGAGCGTATCAGGGTGCTGGTCGAGGCCGCGAGCGAAGCTTATCACCGCCAGGATTACACGCAGTGCATGCAGATCTGCGAAGTGGTCCTGAAGGAGAATCCGCGCCAGATCCAGGCGCGGGCCCTTCTCAAGAACTCCAGAAAGAAGGACAGGACCCTTTGGGAGCAGGAGCACGACGCGGCGCTCAAGGAGCACGCGAAGCTGACCTGGGAAGGGCTCGCGGATGCGGCCAAACCCCCCTCGAGCGTTTTCGAGTTTCCCGGCGAGGAGCGCTGGGACATTATCAGGGCGCGCGAGGCCGACGTGCAAATCGGCGTCATCGAGGAGTCCGAGGAGGTCAGGGAGATCAAACGGCGCCTGGCGACCGCGCGGATCACCATCGACTTCGACAACAAGCCCCTCGCCGATGCCATCGATTACATTAAGAAGATCACCGGGATCAACATTCACATCGACAAGAACGTGGATCCCGAGGAGACCAAGGTCAAGCTCAACCTCACGCAGATGAAGCTCGAGGATGCGCTTGATCTGATGATGCTCAATACGGGGCTGGCCTACACCTTCAGGAACAACGTCCTGACGATCACGGTGCCTGAGAGGGCGCGAGGCCTGGCCATCCTCAAGATCTACACGGTGACGGACATCCTGAGCAAGATCAGGGATTTCCCCGGCCCGCGCCTCGAGATCAGATCTCCCGACGAGGAATCCGAGTCCGGCGGCGGGCCCGGCGGCACGGGCTTCCAGTTCAGCGAGGGCGAGGAATCCAAAACGCTCGAGCCCGAGCAGCTTCAGAAGCTGGTCCAAGAGAGCACGGGCGGCGATTCCGTCTGGGACGGGGAGATCAACCGCATCGAGATCCACCGCGGGCAGCTCCTCGTTGAAGCCAGCCCCGAGGTGCACGCGAGGGTGGCCCGCGTGCTGGAGGAACTGCGGCAGGACTCCGATCTCTTCGTGGTGGTCAAGGCGCGCTTCGTGGATATCACCAGCGATTTTCTGGAGGATATCGGCATCGACTACCGCAACCTCAGCCAGCGCAGCTCGACCGGGTTCAACATGTACCACGGCCGGATCCACGACAGCCGAACGGGCGGGCAGGATCCGGGATTCACCGACAGTATCGAAGCGATCGCGAGAAGAAAGGCGGACGGCAAGCCCCCCGAGTTGGTCGGGCGCCTGCAGAACACCCTGGACGGCTACGCGAGCCTGATTCGCGGCGACCGTATTTTCGGCGGTCCCGGCGGACTGAGCGGCTTGAGCTTGCAGTTGACCATGGTGGATCCGTACCAGATCAACGCCATCGTGCGCGCGGTTCAAGAGGAGAGCGGGGTCAAGTCGGTGATCGCGCCCGAGGTCACGGCGCACAACGGCCAGCGCGTGTACGTGTCGGTGATCACACAGCGATCGTATATCGCCGATTACGAGCTGGTGTCCGGCGGCACGACGTACACCCTTACGGAAGTGGCGGACCCGGTGGTGCACGTGAACGAGGAAGGCGTGGTGCTGGATGTGCGCCCGAGCGTGAGCGCGGACCGCAAGTACATCACCATCGACGTCCAGCCGACGCTCGCGACCCTGATAGGCGGCGTGATTTCCACCGTGCTCATTAACCTCGGCACGGTCATGGCCGCCGCCATGCAGGTCCCGATCGGGCTGCCGAAAATGTCCATCCAGCGCACGTGGACGTCGGTCACCGTCCCGGACGGCGGCACGGTGCTCCTGGGCGGCTTCCGGAGCCTGGAGGAGCGCATGTACCAATCCTCGATCCCGATTATCGGGGACATCCCGCTGCTGAACCTGCTCGTGAGCCGCAAGGCCGAGCTGCGCGAGCGGCGCAGCCTGATCATCCTGCTCACCGCGAAGTTGGTCGATCTCCGGCATGAGGAGATCGAGCGCTTCGGTCAGTAGCGCGTCGCGCTCGGCGCCGATATCATCCGGGGGGGCGCCGGTGCCCTCCCGGATGATTTTCTTTCGGCGCGGGCGCCGCCGCCGGCGCCCGCCCATGTGGAGATGGCCGTGTCCGCGCTGCGCGCGATCTTCTTCGATCTGGATGATACGCTTTACTCGACCAGCGAGTTCGCCCTGCGGGCCCGGCGCAACAGCGTCGAGGCCATGGTCAAGGCGGGGCTGCGCGCCGATCCTTCCGCGCTGCTTGCGGAACTGATCGAGGTCGTCGAGGAGTTCTCCTCCAACTACGAACGCCACTTCGATCAACTGCTCCAGCGGCTACCCCGGCGCCTGTACCGCGGCGTGAATCCCGCCATCATCGTCGCCGCCGGCGTGGCGGCGTACCACGACACGAAGTTCCGGTATCTGTGCCCCTACGAAGATGCCTACGAAGTGCTGCGGGATCTGGCGCGGACCGAACTGATCCGCGGCGTGATCACCGCCGGCCTCGCCAACAAGCAAGCCGAAAAGCTGGTGCGCCTGAGAATCGCGCCGCTGCTTTCGCCCGGAGCCATCTTCATTTCCGATCAGCTCGGGATCAACAAACCGAACATTAAGATGTATCAGCGCGCGTGCTCGGATCTGAATCTCAAGCCGGCGGAATCCATGTATGTCGGCGACAACGCGGCCATGGACATCGAGCCGGCCAAACGCATTGGAATGCTGACGGTCCATGTCATCCGCGGCAGCACCTCGGTCGGCAAGGGCGCCGGGTACGCTCCGGACTGGATCGTCGGCAACTTCTGGGAGCTCCTTGACGTGCTCCGCGATCACCTGGGGGTCGTGATTCCTCCGCGTACGGCCGAGGGCGGCCCGGAGCAGCATGCACCGCAGGCTTTTGACACTGACGGCCGCATGGCCTAGCCGGCGTTTCCCCCGTGCGGGCGGGTTCATCCGCGTTCTGACGCAGGGGATGCGCGCGGAGGGCTTCGACGTCCGGGTCGTGGCGCCCGGCGCCCGCGGCGGAGTCGAGGGGGCCGTCGGTTTTCCCGCGCCGGTGGTGCGCCTGAAGGCCGCCGCGCCGTCGCGCGTGCTGCAACTGCTGTATGTCATGTCGGCCGCCGGAGCGTGTGTGCGCGAGGGACGCGCCCGGCCGGCCGACGCGCTGCTGGTCCACTGGGTGCTGCCCTCGGGCCCGGCGGCGCTCTGGGCGGCGCGAAGGCTGGGGATTCCGCTGTACGCCTGGGCGCACGGATCAGACCTGGAAGTGTACGCCGCCCGAGGCGGCTTTCTGCGCGGGGCGGCGCGGGCCGTCGTGCGGGGGGCCTCGGGGGTGTTCGCGGCGTCGGGAAGCCTGTGTCGGAAGGCGGCGGCCCTCGGTGCCGCCGCGGTGGCGCATCTCCCGGTGGGAGTCGCTTCCGTATTCAAGAACATGCCGCCGGCGCCGCGTCCCGACGGCCCGTTCACGATCCTGTTCTGCGGCGACTTCATCCCCGCCAAGGGCGTGCGCGAGCTTATCGCCGCGCGGAGGCTGCTCGGGTCCGGCCGGCTTGCGCGGTGGGTGTGCGCCGGCGCCGGACCGCTCGGGCCGGCGCTTGCGCGCGCCGGCTTCGAGGTCCGCGTGAATCTCGACGCCGCCGGCGTGGCGGCCCTGATGGATGCGAGCCACGTGCTCGTCCTGCCCAGCAGATCCGAAGGAACTCCGCTGGTGGTCCAGGAGGCGCTCTGCCGCGGGCTTCCGGTGATTGCGTCCGCGGTGGGGGGAGTCGGGGAATTGGTGCGCTCGGGCCGCGAGGGGTTGCTGCTGGCGCCGCCCGTGGGCGGACGCGCGTTGGCGCAGTCCATCGCGGAGCTGTATGATGCGCCGGAGCTGCGGGCGGCCTTGGCCGGGCGCGCGGGCGCGCGGGGCGCCGAGGTGCGGGCGGCGCGGGAGACCGCCGCGTCGTTTCGACGCACGCTCGCGGCCTGGGAAAGCGTCCGAGGAGGTCCGCCATCGACGCCGTAACCGCGTACGAACGGTACTGGCAGTCCCGCCAAGGCGCCCTTCGGGAACGCCTGCGCCGGCGAAGCCTGCAGCGGGCCCGCGCCGCCCATGGAATGCTGACGATCCGGAACGGCGCGCTTCTCGACGCGGGCTGCGGCCCCGGCTTCGCGGCCGAGTTCTTCGCGGCGCGGGGCTTCGCCGTGACGGGCGTCGAGCCCGCGCCATCAGCGGCGCGGGAGGCGCGCGCCCGCGGGATCACGGTCATCGAGGGCGACCTGGCGAGCGACGCGCTGCCGCCGGGGCCGTTCGATGTCGTCATCGCCCTGGAAGTGCTCGAGCACCTTGCCGACCCGATCACGGCCCTCGCCGCGCTCATGCGGCGGGCGCGGCCGGGAGGCGAGATCGTGGTGTCGCTGCCGAACGAGTGGCACCTCCTGCGGCGCCTCGCGTTGCTCCTCGGCGCCGAGCCCCTTGGCGGCGCGGAGGATCCCCATCTCCGGCACTTCGGACTGCGTTCGGCGCGGCGGCTGTTCGCTGCGGCCGGAGCGGCGGTGCGCGCCGAGCGCGCGGTCGGAATCATCCCCCCCTGGTGCCGCGCGGCCGACGCCGCCGGCTCGGCGCTGGCGCGGCTCGCGCCGCGGCTGTTCGGGCTGAGCTTCCTTTTCCTGGTCCTCAAGGAGGAGCGGTGAGAACTCCCGGGTATCTCGCGATCCTCAGCATCCCGGCGGCGGCGCTGCTCGTGTACGCGGGCATGTTCGCCGTCAAGGACGGCGCGCGCCCGGAGTTCGTCTTCGATGATGCGAAGCTCATCAAAGAGAATCCTTGGGCGGGCTCCTTCGCCGACAACGCGGCGGCGTTCAACATCTTCTCGGACCGCTGGGAGCGGGAGAGCGTTCGCATCAACTATCGCCCGTTGCGGTTCCTCTCGTACGCCATCGATTGGAACCTGACCCGATGGCTCTGGCCGAACGAGGAGGAACTGCGCACGACGGTGTTCCACGCCCACAACGTGCTCCTGCATGGGCTGAACGGAGTCTTGCTGCTCTTGGTGTTCGCGCGCCTCCTCCCCGGCACGGGCGGGCTGCCGCTCTTCCTCGCCCTGACGTGGGTCGTCCATCCCCTTGCGACCGAGTCGGTGGCGTACGTGTCGGGGCGCCGCGACGTGCTGTTCGCGGCGTGTTACCTCGGCGCCCTCGCGCTGTACCTGGGCGGGGCCCGCGAATGGTGGCGGATCGGGGCTGCGGCGGTCCTCTACGTGCTCGGCCTGTTGACCAAGGAGATGGCGGCGACGCTGCCCGCGGCGATGGCGCTGAGCGACATGTTCCTGCGCAGGCGCCTCGATCGCCGCGCGGCGGCGTGCTACGCCCTCCTCGGCGCGGCGGGCGCCGCGTACATCGCCTTCAAACTGGGGGTGAAAAATCCCGGGGGCGGCGCGCCGTACTGGGGCGGCACGCCCTGCGCGGCGCTCCTCACCGAGGCGCGGGCGATCTTCCGGTACGTCTATTTGGCCCTCGCGCCGGTGAAGCTCTCGGCGGACTGGTCCTACGCCGCCATCCGGCCCTCCGCCGGCCTGCTCGATCCGTGGACCACGCTGCCGGCCGCAATCGCCGCGGCCGCAGGCGCGGCGGCGGCGGCCTGGGCGTTTTTCCGGCGGCGATCGTGCTGGGCCTTCGGCGTGTGTCTCTTTTTCGTGACGCTGGCGCCGGTCATGCAGATCGTGCCGCACCCCGAGCGCTTTGCCGAGCGGTACATGTACCTTCCGCTCGCGGGGCTCCTGCTGGCCGGGGCGATGGCGTGCAACGCCCTGCGCCCCCTCGTGACGGGGAAAGTCGCCGCCGCTGTCCTGCTCGTGGCGTTTGCCGCGCGCGCGCACGTGAGGACCGATGATTGGAGATCCTCCATGTCCCTGTGGGAGAGCGCCGTCGCGGTCAATCCGGAGTGCGCGCGGGCCCGCATCGGCCTCGGGTTCGCCCTGTCCGGCGCGCGCCGGTGGCGGGAAGCGGCGACGCAGCTCGATCGCGCCATCGAGATTCTCGCAACGCTGCCGTCCCCCAGCCCGCTCGAACGCGGGAACGCGCTCCAGGCCCGGGCGTTCCGCGCCCAGGCCGACGCGGCTTACGGGGATGCGCTCAAGGCCGAGCTGGCCGAGCTTGCGCCCGGCGATCCTCGCCGCGGCGACCTCAGGGATAGCGCGCGCAGGCGCTACGCGCGAGCCGCCGCGGACTGGGAGTATCTCCTGGAGAGCATCGATGCCGACGGCCGCCCTTTCGCCGAAGGCCCCGGCGCGGCCGGCGCCTACCGGTCCCTGGGAGCGCTGTGTTTCAGGCTGGAGGAGTACGATCGGGCCGATGCCGCGTACCGGCAGGTGCTCGCGCTGACGGAGAGCTCGGGACCGGCGGCGCGGGAAGCGCGCTTCTGGCTGGGGATGATCGCCCTCGCGGGGGGGAAGACCACGCTGGGAACGCGGCAGATCCTCCGGGCGGCGCAGGACGCGGGGGATGGGCGCGAGGCCTTCGCGTACAAGGCCCAGTTGGCGGAGATTCTCCGCAAGGTGGGCCGATGGAGCGCGGCCCTGGACATCTACGACGAGATCAGACCCCACGCCGAGGGGCAGGAGCGTCTGGCGATCGAGTACGCCCGAGCGGAGATCTTCGACCGGTTGGGAAAGCGCGCCGACGCCATCATCCTCCTTAGGCAGCTCCTGAGAGAGCAGCCCGACCTGCTTCCCGCCGAGATCAGTCTCATGGATTTGGAGCTCAAGGAGGGGCGCTGGCGCGACGTGAAGCCGCGCCTGGCCGCGCTCGAGGCGCGCCACGGGGCGCTGCCGGTGCTCGTCGCGTACGCCAAACAGATCGCGCTTCAGGAAGCCCTGGAGGTCCAGGCGCCCGGACGGCGCCGGACCGCCCCCGATGCCGACACGCTCATGACTGTCGGACGCGAGAACCTCGAGGCGGGGGCCTGGGAGTTCGCGATCGACGCGTTCAAGGATGCGTACATTGCCGCCGAGGCCGCGGGACGGAAGGAGGTGGCGCTCCGAGCGCTCAGGTACCTGGCGCGGAGCCTCGAGCGCGCCGGCCGGCCGGTCGAGGCCCTGCCGGTTCTGCGGAACGCGCTGGCCGCGGCGCCGGACGACCCCCGTTTCCTTAAGGACCTCGGTGATCTGTACGCGGGCAGCCTCGACAACCTGCAAGAGGCCCTTGTGGCATACCAGCGCCTGGCCGCCGCCGCCGCCGACGGCGCCACGCGGATCGAGGCGAACCTTGCCATGGGCGCACTGTTGGAACGGAACGGCGCCGGCGAGGAAGCCGCGGCGCACTACGATCGCGCCGCCGAGGCGGGCAGCGTGCCGAACGAGATCAACCGGCGCCGCGGCGAGCTCTGGGAGGCGGCGGGCGACGCGGGCAAGGCCCGCGCCGCGTACGACGCGTACCTCGCGAACGCGGAGGATTCGGCCGAGCGGCGCGCGGTGGAGGAACGGCGGCGGGCGCTGCCGGACGGAGAGACGCCGTGAGGCGCGTGCGTGTCCACGTTCCGGGGTCGGCTTGGGGAGCGCGGATTACGCTTCCGGCCCGCGAGGCGCATCACGTAAGAGATGTGCTCCGCTTGAGGGAAGGCGCCCTCGTGGAAATCATCGACGGGGAAGGACGTCGCCGCCGGGGCGTCATCGCCGCCGTCGCCGCGGGGCGCGTCGAGGTGGCCTTGGCCGAGGGGTTCGAAGAGGCGCCCGCGCCGGCGCCGATCACGGTGGCCGCGGCGCTCGTCAAGAAGGGGCTGGACGATGCGATTCGCGGACTGGTCGAGATCGGCGTCGCGCGTTTCGTGCCGCTGATCACCGCGCGCACCGTCAAGGGACTTGAGCCCAGGACGGAACGTTGGGAGCGCATCGCCGCGGAGGCCGGCAAACAGAGCGGACGCGCGCGCCGGCTGGAAATCGTACCCTGCCGCCTTCTGGAGGAGTTCGTCACCGATGCGCCGGGGGGGACGCGTTTCGTCGCCGATACCGGTGCCGGCGATCCCCTCGGCGCGAGCGCCGCGGCGGCGGCCCCCCCGTACGAGGTCATTGTCGGTCCTGAAGGCGGGTTCACGGAAGAAGAACACGCCGCCATGCTTGCGGCCGGATGCCGTCCGGCGGGCCTGGGCGCCTACACCTTGAGAACGGAGACCGCGATCGCCGCCGCCGCCGCGGTGCTCGTGCAGGCTTGGGAGACGAAGCGGCCGCGGGCCTGAACGCCGCCGGCGGCGGCCCGCCGGCGAGGCGGAAGCCTCTCGAGAGAGCCTGCCGGGGCGGTAGCGCGCGTTCTCAAGCCGACCGGTTCCGCGCCCGAAGTACTTTCAAGGGCGTCGCGCCGGCGCCGGCGCCTACTTGACAGCCTGTCGCAAGGAGGCTAAGATCGGTCCTTTTCCCCGGTCTTGACTGCAGTTACGCTGACAGGTGGGATATGCGCACCTACTGGCCGAAGAAGGAAGAAGTGGTGCACAAGTGGTACCACGTCGATGCCGAGGGCAAGATCTTGGGACGGCTGGCCGTCAAGATCGCCCGCGTGCTCATGGGCAAACACAAGCCGATCTTCTCGCCCCACGTGGACACCGGCGATTTCGTCGTCGTGACCAATGCCGAGAAGATCAAGGTCACGGGCCGTAAGCTGACGCAGCGGCTCTACTGGCGCGACTCGCGTCACCACGGCAGCCTCAAGTCGCAGACGATGGGCGCCATCCTGGCCTCCGGCCGGCCCGAGCGCGTGCTGTACCTGGCGGTCAAACGCATGCTTCCCAAGCGCGTGCTCGGCCGCCAGATGCTCAGGAAGCTGAAGGTGTACGCCGGCCCGGACAACCCGCATGCCGCGCAGAAGCTCGAGAAGCTCGACACCGCGGTGCGCTGAACGATGGGAGAGTGACGCATGGCAAGCTTGTACTTGGGCACCGGACGCAGAAAGCACGCGGTTGCGCGGGTGCGCATGAGCGATGGCAGCGGGCGCATGTTCATCAACGACCGCGAGGCGGCGGAGTACTTCCGCCTCGCCAAATACCTGGAGTTCGCCCGCGCCCCCCTCGTGTCCACCAAGAGCGAGAAGAGCTTCGACATCACGATCAACGTCGACGGCGGGGGGCTGCACGGCCAGGCCGGCGCCGTCCGTCTCGGCATCGCCCGGGCGCTTGCAAGAATCAGCCCGGAGAATGAGAAACTCCTGCGCGATGGCAAGTTCCTGACCCGCGATGCGCGGGCGCGGGAGCGCAAGAAGTACGGGCGGCGCGGCGCCCGGCGCGGCTTCCAGTTCTCGAAGCGCTGACGGCGGCTCCGCGCGGTCCGCTCCATGCCGTGGCGCTGATTCTCCGGCAGGTCGCACGGCCGCTCGACGAGCCGGAAGAGGACTTTCTGGCCCGAGTCGCGCGCAGGCTCGCCGCGCGCGGGTGCCCGCCCCGTTCCTTGCGGCCCTGCCGGCGATCCATCGATGCCCGCCCGGGGCGTCCGCTCGCGTTCCTTTACAACCTCGAGATCGAAGTCGATGACGAGCGGCGGCTCCGATCGCGGTTTCGCGGCGTGGCCTCCGCCGCGCCGGAGCCGCGCGACGATAAGCCGCAGCCCGGGAACACGCCGCTCCCGGGCCGGGTGCTGGTGGTGGGGGCCGGCCCCGCGGGCCTATACGCCGCCTACTGTCTGGCCGTCGCCGGATACCGGCCGCTCATCTGCGAGCAAGGCCCGGCACTCGCCGACCGCGTCGCCGCCGTCAGGCGGTTCTTCCGCCGCCGCGTCCTCGATCCGGAAGCCAATCTTCTCTTCGGCGAGGGCGGCGCGGGGACCTACTCCGATGGGAAGCTGTTCACGCGCGTCGGCCGCCCGGGGGTGTCCGCGTGGCATCGCCTGCTGGTGCGCTGCGGGGCGCAGGACGACATTCTCGTCGACGCTCAACCCCACATCGGCACGGACCGCCTCCGGGTCGTCGTCCCGGAGCTGCGCGCGCGCATCCTGGCCGCGGGAGGCGAGGTGCGCTGGCGCTGCCGGGTCGATGGGCTCAAGGTCGAGGCGGGACGTCTGGTCGCGTTGAGGGCCGGAGGGGAATGGATGCCCGCCGGAGCGGTCATCTGGGCGCCCGGACAACATGCCGACGAGACGTACGACCTCGTGGCCGGCGCAGGCGGCATCGTCGACACGCGGCCCTACCAGATCGGCGTGAGAATCGAGCACGACCAGGAGGCGGTGGACCGGTGGCGCTATGGGGCGCGCGCAGGCCATTCCGCCCTCCCTGCCGCGAGCTATCGGCTCACGTGGCACGGGCGAGAGAAGGGATTCCCGGGGGTGACCACTTTCTGCATGTGTCCCGGAGGCGAGGTCGTACCGATCGCGCCGTGCCGCGGGAGGCTCGGCACCAACGGCATGAGCTATTCGTACCGGCGGAGACGCTTCGCCAACAGCGCGTTGATCACGACGCTGGCGGCGCCCGCGGCCGCGTACCGGGAAGTGCTCGCCTTCCGGGCCGGGATCGAGGCGCGCGCCTTCGAGGCGGGAGGCGGGGATTGGAGCGCGCCGGCGCAGCGGGCGGCGGATTTCACGGCGGGGACTTTCTCGCGCGCGCTGCCCGGAGCATCCTCCTACCGGCTCGGGCTGCGCGCGGCGCCGCTGGCGGAGCTTCTGCCCTCGCCGGCGGGCGCGTCGATCCGCGCCGCGCTGGCGCATTTCGACACGCTGCTCCGCGGATTCGCGGCGGGCGACGCCGTGCTCATCGGCGTGGAATCGCGCGTGTCCTCGCCGCTCCGGGTTCTTCGAACCGCGACGGGGGAGAGCGCGGGCATCGCCGGGTTGTATCCCTGCGGGGAAGGCTCGGGCTATGCCAGCGGCATCACGAGCTCGGCCCTGGACGGAAAGCGCGCCGCGGATGCGGTCATCGCGCGTTTCGCGCCGCCGGCCTGAGGGCAAGGACACGATCCGATCCTCCGCCGCGGCGTTTTTTCTCGGCGGACGGCGCGGTTGCGGCCGGCGGGCCGGTGGGCTACACTCCGCCGCGGACGACCACCGCGGACTGCGCGCGCGCCGCGCGGTCTCGCGCCGGAGCAGGGCTCCCATGGAAGCATCCTGGACGATCATCTTCGATTTCGGCAACACGCTGGCGCCCTTCAACGAGGGTGAAGCGGCGTCGATCACCGCGGATATCGCCGCGTGCGCCGAACGGCGCGCCGGCATCGACGCGGCGGAGTTCACGGCTCTGTGGCTCGCGGAGCGCGAAGCGGACTTCGCGCGGTCGGCGCTGTCGGGCGAGGAGCACGATTTCGGCGCGCGTCTCCAGCGGGTCCTCGCCGCCGCCGGCCGCGGGCCGGAGCCGGCGCTGTGCGCCGAAATCGAGGCCTGCGCCGTCGCAAGCTTCGTCAGGCACGTGCGGGTGGACGCCGAGATCGGCGCGGCGCTGCCGGCTCTCGCGGCGCGCTGCCGCCTGGGCCTACTCTCCAACTACCTCCTGTCCGAACCGATTCACCGCGTGCTCCGTCGCGACGGAGTCCACGGCCTATTCGCGAAAGTCATCGTTTCCCGGGAGGTGGGGTACGCCAAACCGGACCCCCGCTGCTTCGAAGCGATTCTGCGCGGGCTCCCCGGGCGCGGAGAGCGTATGGCTTATGTGGGCGATGATTACCGGGTCGATGTGGAGGGAGCGCTGAGAGCGGGGCTGCGGCCCGTATGGACTTGGGCTTTGCGAACATCCCCTCCGGCCGGGCCGGAAAGGCCGCATCCCGCCGTGCGGAGCCTCCGGACGCGGGGCGAGTACCTCCGGTTCCTTCATGATCCCGCGGGGGTGTTGGACGCGCCCGCGGGCGCGTGAATCCCCCGGGGCGCCCCGGCCGCGAACCCGGGCCGAGACAGACAAGCGCGGTTTGATGCCTAGGATTTCACGGCGCGCATTCGTGGGTGCCGACCAGGCAGGACAGGCCGTCGGGCGTCGGATCGAAACCGCAAGCGACGGATGGCGCCGGCAGCGGCGGGCTGCCCGGGGTGAATAGGTAAGCGAGCAGCCGGACGGCATCCGCCACGTTGAGCTTGCCGTCGTCGTTGGCGTCGGCCGCCTTGAGGCAGGCGGGCTCCCTGCCGTCGGCGAATAGGAATCCCAGCAGGGCGACCACGTCGCCGACATTGCGGCGGTCGTCCCCGTTGACGTAACCCCGCCGGAACGCCGCTTCTTCCGCGACGACGATCACCGTACCTTGCTCGTACGCCGGCGCGATGCTGACGATGTCCAGGACCCGGCCGCCGTCGTCGCGCAGCGCCACGAGGACCTTGTTGTCCATGGGCGGCTCGCCCAGGCCGTCGGCGAACTCCACGGGGAGGCGCGCGCCGGGCCGCGCCGTGCCGGCCACGAGGAAATGCGCCGCGAGAATGCTCTGGGCCCGCCCGGCGGGCAACACGTGATCCTGGTAGGGCAGGCGGTAATCGAAGACCATGCCGCAGCCGGCCCAGCCGCGGCCGGGCAGGAGTTCGTTCTCGACGCGCAGCACGAACTGCTCGACGACCTGCGGGGCGAGAAGCGCCTCGACCTCGAGGCCGCAATAGTTGATGGAGCGCTCGCAGGGGTTTTCCGACTGCGGCGCATCCTCCCGGAGGCGCAGGACGTCGTTGTCGAAGGCGAGCGCGATTTGAACCCCCGCCAGGGGCTGGGCGTGATCGACCTCGATGAGCATGCGGGCCGAGCCGCCCGGGCGGGCGTAGGCGGTGCGCAGGCGCAACACGTTGTGATTGCGCACCTCGACGACGCCGGCGGCCAGCGCCGGCAGCACGCTGTGCCCCCCGTTCACGGCGAAGGTGTTGCTGATGGGGGGGGCGCCGAGGTTGTTGCGCGGGAGGATCGTGTACGGCGCCGGCTGCGTGGCTTCGGTGCTGCCGAAGACGATCCACCCGAGCAAGCGCTCCTCCCCGTCGGGCGCCGCCGGAAATCCCGAGGAGGCCGAAGGCGCGCCCCACATGAAGAGGACGGCGATCACGGCGTGGTTCTCGGCGGGAACATCGTTGACTTGAATGTACTCGACGGCGTCGGCGGAAACGTACTCTTCGTTGACGGCGAAGCCCCGCACACGGAGCTGCCTGCCGTCGTAGGAAAACGCCAGCGACAGGCCGTGGATGGTCTCGGCATTGCGCACCCAGACCGGGAGAGCGGCCTCGTCTCCGGGATCCATGGCGACCGCGCCGAAGCGCAGCGTGTCGGCGGCGCACAACGCGGCGCCGCAGACCATCGCGCTTAGGAAAAGCAATGTTCCTCGCATCATGCCGGTTCCCCAGCCTTCACGGATACAGGACCCGCCGGCGACGGCCGCGTCCGGGTCGCCGGCTTTCCGAGGCGCCGCGTTCAGCACGACAGTTCATCGGCCAACGTCGGATCCGTCCCCGGCTCGGGAAACGGCGCCGGGGGAGGCGGTCCTTCGCCGAAGAGGTAAAAGAGCAGGTACACCGTGTCGGAGATGTCGATCCTGCCGTCGTCGTTCACATCCGCGGCGTCCTTACAGGTAATGTCGGGCCCCTTCTCGAAAAGATACATGAGGACGGACACGACGTCGGCGACGTTGACGGCTCCGCTTTCGTCGGCGTCGCCCCGCACGAACGGCCTTCCCGTCGGGAACGCGAGAATCCGGAAGATCGCGTTGTTGGCGGGGCTGGCCACGTACACGATGTTCCCGCGGTAGGCGAAATCCCTGATCTGGTCCGCCTGGCGGTGTCCGGCGGGAACATAAGCCTGGAGATCGAAGGTCGTGACGTTGCAATGGGAGTCGACCTCGCGGATCGCCGCGCCGGCCACGCCGAAGTGCAAGTGCCCGCTCTGGGGGCACCGATCCAGGCCGCGGTGGGGCGTCGCCTGATAGAGCCCCGCCGGGGTGCACAGGCGGCGCAGTTCCGTGTTGCCCGGGTTGGGCGGGAAGCCGTAGCGGTCCACCCAAACGATGCGGTGGAGATTGTCATCCAGCACGCTCAAGAAGTGGTCGCCGTTGCCGGGGTCGAAGGCCAAGGAGCCCACTTTCGGCGGCGGGTCGTTGGGTCCGCCCGCCGGGAGCTGCAGCGGCACGGCGCCGCCCACGGCCGTTCCGTTCCGGCGCAGCTTCTGCACGGCGTTGGTGGCGTCGTTCCCCAGCATTAGCAAGGTCTCGGGCGGATCGACGATGGGCGCGTTCGGCCAAAAGGTGAGTCCGTACGGCGCGCCCGACAGGAGCGACACATCGACGTATCCCACCTGGACGAGATCCGGGGTGAAATGCCGGAGGCGATAGAGCTTCGCGTCGATCGCCTTGGAGTCCGCCGCCCAGACGTCGCCCGTGTCGGGATCGACGGCGATGCCGGACACGGTGCCCCCGGGGAAGGGAATCCAGCTCAACACGGCGCCGCGGCCGTTGCGCAGCGTGCGGCTGCGATCGAGGCCGCGTTCGAGCCCTTGCCTGGGGCGCACGGTGTAGGTGATCACGCCGGCGGGCGCGGCGGTGTCGGTGTACGCGGCGGCGCCGCCGCCGAGCTGCGCCACGGCGGCGCCGTTCCTGAGAATGGACAGCTCCGTGTAGGCGCCGCCCGGCCCGGCGCCGTTGTTGCGCCAGGTCAACTCCACCGTGCCGTTCTCTTGCGGGCGGCAGGCGAGATTGGAGACCGGCAGGAACGAGGGCCAAACGCCGCTCAGACTCGCGATCGCCGTCTCGTTCGTGCGCGAGAGCAGAACGAGGATGCTGTTCCCGGCCACGGCAATGCCGCGGATCGCGCCGGCGCCCGCGGCGGCCAAGGGGATTTCGAAGGGATACGCCGCGCCGTCCGCGGCGTTGAGGATCGCCACCGTGTCGGCGCGGCCCGCGAAGATGTCGCCCCAGGGAACGTACAGAAATTGACCTTCGGTCCGGGTCACGTAAGCGAGCGCCGTTCCGTGCAGATAGGCCTCCGGGGGCGCATCGCCGGGGAAGGGATTGCTCTTGAGCAGCGCGCCGGTCGCGGGATCGAAGCCGAGCACGCGGTCGTTTTCCGAGTCCACCGACCAAAGCACGTTGCCCGAGGCATCGAAGGCCAGACCAGCGAGGGCGGCCCCGGCGGGAGGCTGGAGCAGGACGTAGGCGCCGATCTGCGCGCCGTCGGCGGGATTGACCCGCGCGATCTCGAAAGTGCTGCCGTTGAGGACGATGAGATTGGATTGCGCGCCGTCGTGGGCAAGGCCGCGGCAGACCGGCCTGAAGGGCGGCATGGGCGCGGCCGCGCCGAAGGGATGCGGAATCGTTCCCGTGAGCTCGAGCGCTGCGGATAAATGGTGGATCAAACCGTCCGCTTCGCCCAAGGCCCAGACGGTGCCGTCGGGGGCGAAGGCGACATCGCTCCACCTTTGGTTCGGGAAGGACTTCGTTCCGAGCAGGTCGCCCGCGGCGCCCAGCGCCATTGACGCGCCGACCATGAGACACAGCCAAGCTCGTTTCACGGTGTGCACTCCTCTGCGAAACATGCTCTCTCAAGTGCGGGGGCCGTCCGCCGTGCCTACAGCGTACGGCGGCCGTAAAACAGACCCATGAGCGACAAGGGTCAATTATAGAGGCGCGCAGCGCCGCTGACAACGTTCAGCCGCGGCGCACGGTCTAAGGCCTAGACCGGCGGGAGGTTAGACGCGTTCGCGCGCCGCGCCGCCGGACCGGCGGCGCGCGGCCGCGGAGCGGATCGTCGCGAGCTTGCGCCGCCGGAAAAAAATGACAGGACGTCAAGGCGGCCGCCTCCTTCGCGCCGCGGCGCTTCACGACAGGATCCAAGGCGCCGTGCGGCGGTCTTGGCGCGAAGGCGGCGGGTAGAAAAGGGACGCGAGGTTGAAAAAGGCTTTGCTTTTTTGCCGGGCGGCCTCTACGATGGAGCTTAGTGCCCGAGAACAGCGAGGTTTCGCATGAAAAAAAGGCACCGCTTGGAGATCCTCTCCTCCGTGGAGGTCAATAACCGGCTCCCGCTGGTGAAGCGGATCGTGCGGGACATCCGCACGGTCCATCGGGAGCGCAAGCGCAACGAAAAACGGTTCGCGTACTTCAGGAACTGCTTCCGGAAAGTCATGTCCCGCGAGGTCGAGGAGACCGTCGAGAGAATACGGATGGAACTCGGCGCCATGGACACCGACCTCGACGATCTCCGGCGCGAGATTGCATCCCTGGGGGGCATTCTGAAGGATTCGGAGCGCGGCTGGGTCGATTTCTTCTCGGAGAAGGATAACCGCCTCGTCTTCCTGTGCTGGCGGCCCGGCGACAAGGAGGTCATGTACTGGCACGAGATTGACAAGGATCACAACGACGAGGACATGGCCCGCTACCCCCTCCAGCGCGATTCCTGCCTGGGCGAGCGCAAGACCGGCGAGCACGAGCCGCGCAGCGGGCACCGCAGCACCCCGGAAAACGTGTAGCGCCTCCCTGCCCCCCGGCGTCGCGCTTCCCGTCCGGCCTTTCCGTGGCGGTGCGCCCCCCGCCTGAGGTACAATCGTGGCGCCGCCGTCGCCGCAGGCGGCGCAGCCTCGTTCCGGAACCGCAAGGGAGCAACTGTAATGACGCCCAAGCTAGTCATCCTCGGCAGCGGGCCGGCGGGTCTTACCGCCGCGCTGTACGCGGCCCGCGCCGACTTGGCGCCCGTCGTGGTGGCGGGCATGTTGTCCGGCGGCCAGCTCACCCGCACCACCGAGGTGGAGAACTTCCCCGGCTTCCCCGAAGGCGTTCTCGGAGCCGAGCTTATGGAGAAGTTCCGCGCGCAAGCGGCGCGCTTCGGCGCGGAATTCATCGACGGCAAGGACGCGACCTCCGTCGATTTGCGCCGGCGGCCCTTCGCGATCACGCTGGAGGACGAGCGCCGCGAGGCCGACACGCTCATCATTGCCACGGGCGCCTCCCCGCGCATGCTGGGACTGCCCAACGAGGAGCGCCTCTTGGCCCGCGGAGTGAGCACCTGCGCCACCTGCGACGGCGCCTTCTTCCGGGGCAAGAACCTCGTGGTGGTGGGCGGCGGCGATTCGGCGGCGGAGGATGCGCTCTTCCTCACGCGCTTCGCCGCGGCGATCACGCTGGTCCACCGGCGGGGAGAGCTGCGGGCCAGCAAGATCATGCAGCACAAGGTGCTCTCGCACCCGAAGATCACGGTGCGGTGGCATACCGTCATCGCGGACATCCACGGCGCCGAAGAAGGCCGCGTGACGGGGGTGCGCCTGAAGGATGTGCGCACCGCCGAGGAGCGGGATGCCCCCTGCGACGGCGTCTTCGTCGCCGTCGGGCACACGCCGAACACCGCGCTGTTCAAGGGCCAGCTCGAGCTGGATCAGGGCGGCTATATCATCACTCGCGACGGAACGGCTACCAGCGTCGAGGGCGTTTTCGCCTGCGGCGACGTGCAGGATCCCGTCTACCGCCAGGCCGTCACCGCGGCGGGCTCGGGCTGCATGGCGGCCATCGCCGCTTCGCGGTTCATCGAGCGGCGCGAATAGGGGCGGCATGCGCGTCAGCAGGGAGTTCACGTTCTCCGGGGCGCACAGGCTCCCGGAGTACCGGGGCAAGTGCGAGCGCCTGCACGGGCACACCTGGCGGTTGCGGGTCACGGTGCGCGCCCCCGTCCGGGCCGGCGGCATCGCCTTCGATTTCGCGGAATTGGACCGCGTGGTGGGCGAGCGCGTGCTTTCCACGCTGGATCACTCCGATCTAAACGCCGTCCTGCCCGATCCTTCGGCGGAACGGATCGCCCAGTGGGTCTGGCGCGCCCTCGACGGCCTGCCGTTGGAGGAGGTGCGCGTCTGGGAGAGCGACCGGTGCTTCGTCGCCTATCGGGGCGAGGGCGACGATGCGTGAGGAAGAGCTCAAGTACCGCGTGTCCGACCGGCGGGCGCTGGATGCGCTCGCGGCGCTTCTGGGCGCGCCGGCCCGGGTCGAACGCCAGCGGAACTGGTACTTCGACACTCCGGAGTTGGACCTGCAGGGGCGCGGCGCGCTCGTGCGCCTGCGGGTCCTCGATGGCGCGGAACGGGCGGTGCTCGCCGTCAAGATCGCCGAACGGATCGAGGCGGGGCTCATCGTCGCCGACGAGGAGGAGCGCGAATTGACCGCCGCCGAGACCGCTGCGCTCCGCGCCGACCCGGGCGGCTTCCTGGCGGCGCTGTCCATGCCCCTGGCGCGCAAGGCTCTCGCCGGAATTGCGGCCGCACGCCTGGCCTGCACGGGCGAACTCCGCACGCACCGGCGCTGCTACGCGCTTCCCGCCGGACTTCTGGCGCTGGACGCGGTGGCGTTTCCCGGCGGCGACGAGTTCGAGATCGAATTGGAGACGGCTGATTCCGGCGCCGGGCGCGCCTTCGTGGAGAACCTGTGCGCGCGGGCGGGCATCGCGGCCTGGAAAGAGGCGGAGCCCAAGAGCGCGCGCCTCTTCCGGCGGCGGGCGCCTTCGGTAGAATAGGTGCTCCCTCCGCGCTACGAAGGGAGGTTCCAGATGCTGGTTCGCGCGGCGCTTCCGAAGGGAAGCCTTGAGAAGGCGACGTTCGCGTTGCTGGCCCAGGCGGGGTTCAACCTCACCGTCGGCCCGCGGTCCTACGCCCCGGCCGTGGATGACGAGGAGCTGCAGGTGCGCCTGGTGCGCGCCCAGGAGATCCCGCGCTACGTCGTGCAGGGCGTCTTCGACATCGGTATCACGGGCCACGATTGGGTCGTGGAGACGGGCGCCGACGTCGAGGAGGTGCTGGAGCTGGTCTACAGCAAAGCGAGCATGAATGCGTGCAAGTGGGTGCTCGCGGTGCCCGAGGATTCGCCGATCCGTTCGGTCGAGGATCTCCGAGGGAAGCGCATCGCGACGGAGCTGGTCGGCGTCACGCGGAGGTACCTGGCGGCGCGGCGCATCGAGGCCGAGGTGGAGTTTTCGTGGGGCGCGACGGAGGCGAAGGCGCCCGATCTCGTCGACGCGATCGTCGACATCACCGAGACCGGCCGTTCGCTGGCCGCCAACAAGCTCAGGATCATCGACGTGATCCTGGAAACGACCACGCGGCTTATCGCCGGCAAGGAGAGCTTGAAGGATCCGGGCAAGCGCCGGAAGATCGAGAACTTCGCCATGCTGCTCGAGGGCGCCCTCGTGGCGCAGGGCATGGTGGGGTTGAAGATGAACGTGAACGCCGCGGATCTTTCCAAGGTGCTCGCGGTGCTGCCCGCCTTGAAGGATCCCACGGTGAACCGCCTGCGGGAAAAGGACTGGTACGCGGTGGAGACGGTGCTAAAGGAGCGCCAGGTGCGCGATCTCGTGCCGGAGCTGAAGCGCGCCGGCGCCCGCGACATAATCGAGTACGCCTTGAATAAGGTGATCCTCTGACCCGCGGGTGCGGGGGAGGCGCGCGGATGGACGACGAGCGCGAACGCGAAGTCGCAGCGATCCTCGCGGCCGTGCGTCGCGAAGGCGATGCGGCCGTGCGGCGGTATACGCTCCGGTTCGACGGCGTGCGCATCGCCGGCCTGCGCGTCGAACGCGATGTTCTGGCCCGCGCGGAGGCCGCTCTGCCGCCCGCGGTGCGCGCGGCAATGCACGGGGCCGCGGAGCGCATCCGCCGCTTCCACGAGGAAGCGCGCCCGCGGGACGGATTCTTCACGGGGCCTGACGGCGAACTCCTGGGCCGGCGGTGGACGGCCCTGGACAGCGTCGGCATCTACGCCCCCGGCGGGCGCGCCGCCTACCCCTCCACCGTGCTCATGGCGGCGATTCCGGCCGGGGTGGCCGGCGTGCCGCGGATCGCGGTGGCCAGCCCGCCCGGGGCGGAGGGCGCGGCGCCGCTCGTTTGCGCGGCCTGCGCCATCGCGGGCATCGATGAACTGTACCAGGTCGGCGGCGTCCAAGCCATCGGCGCCTTTGCCTACGGCACGGAATCGATCCCGGCGGTGGACAAGATCGTGGGTCCGGGGAATGCCTACGTGACCTGCGCCAAGAAGCTGCTGTACGGCACGGTGGGCATCGACTTTCTGGCCGGACCGAGCGAGGTCGTCGTCATCTTCGACGCGACGGCGGCGCCGGAAGCGGTCGCGGCGGAATTGCTCGCCCAGGCCGAGCACGACCCGGAGGCCCGCGTGTTCTGCTTCGCGGCCTGTGGGGCGTCCCTGGCGGAGGTGCAGGCCGCCGCCGTGCGCCTCGGGGAAGGCCTGCCTCCCCATGTCGCGCAGGTGCTCGCGAAGCCGGGTACGTTTCGGAGCTTCCCCGACGTCGCCGCGGCCGTCGAGGCATCCGACGCCGTCGCTCCGGAGCATTTGGCGCTCAAGGTGCGCGACCCGCGCGCGGCGCTCGCCCGTGTCCGGCGCGCGGGCGCGGTGATGCTGGGCGCCACGACGCCGGTGTGTTTCGGAGACTACTTCGCGGGGCCGAGCCACGTGCTGCCCACCGGCGGCACCGCGCGGTTCAGTTCGGGCCTCGACACAGCCGACTTCATGCGCTGCACGCACGTCGTGCAAACGCCGGCCGCGTACGCGCGGCGGTGGGGGCGGGCCGTTGCGGCCTTCGCCAGGGCCGAGGGCCTCGAGGCCCATGCGCGCAGCGCCGAGCGGGCGGCGGAGGCGGCGCCATGAAGCCGTCGGATCTCGTGCGCCGCGCCGTGGCCGCGGTTCCGGCCTACCGCCTGGTGGAGGAGACCGCGGCGGTGAAGCTCAACCAGAACGAATCGCCGTGGGACGTGCCGCCCGAGGTCAAGGAGCAGATCTTCGCGCGCCTCGGGGCGCGGCCGTGGAACCGATACGCGCAGGAGGTGCCCGGCCGCGTCGCCGCCAAGTTGGCCGAGCTCAACGACTGGCCGGTCGAGGGCGTCGTGCTCGGATCCGGCTCGAACTTGCTGCTCGCGGCGGTGGCGGCGGCGGCGGTGCGGGAGGGGCAGGCGGTCTGCGCGCCGCGTCCCGGGTTCGCCTTGTACCGGCTGCTTGCCGGCGTCGCGGACGCGCGGTTGACGGCGATTCCCTTCGGACCGGACTTCGCCTACGACCCGAAGGCCTGGTGCGCGGCCATGGCTTCCGCGCGGCCCGCCCTCGCGTTCCTATGCACGCCCAACAATCCGACGGGTTCCTTCATGGACCGCGACGGCGTCCGGGCCGTGGCGGCGGCGTGTCCCGGCGTCCTCGTGATCGACGAGGCGTACCGGGAGTTCGCGGGCGAGGATCGCCGCGATGTCCTCGGCGCGTGCGAACACGTGATCCTCTCCAGGACGTTCTCCAAGGCCTTCAGCGCGGCGGGGATCCGTCTCGGATACCTGCTCGCGCATCCGGGTTTGGCCGCCGAGATTCGTAAACTCGTGCCGCCCTTCAACATCGGCATTCTGACCGCGACCGCGGCGGAGGTCCTGCTCGAGCGGCGCGATCTCTTCAGCGGACGCGTGAGAGAACTGTGCGCCGAACGCGAGCGCGTGCAGACGGCGCTGGGCCGCATGGCGGGGGTGCGGACGTTCCCCTCCCGCGCTAATTTTTTTCTCGTCGAAACCCCCTACGTCGCGGAGGCGTTGGCAGCCGAGATGAAGGCACGGGGCATTCTCGTTCGCTCGGGAGGCGACGAGGAATTACGGCACATGGTCCGGGTGAACGTCGGGACGCGCGAAGAGAACGACCGCTTCCTGGCGGTCATAGGCGAGCTCATGGGAGGACGGCCGTGACGACGCCGGAATCCGCGCGCGAAGCCGAGGCGGCGCGCGCGACGAAGGAGACGACGATCGAGGTACGCCTGCGCCTGGGCAGCCGCGAGACGCGCGCGGCGACCGGAGTGGGCTTCTTCGACCACCTGCTTACGGCGGCGAGCTTCCACGGCCGCTGGGGCCTGGCGATCGATGCGAGGGGGGATCTTCACGTCGATTATCACCACCTCGTCGAGGATGCGGGCCTCGTCATCGGCGACGCGTTTCGGCAGTTGGCCGCCGCGTCGCCGGGGATCGCCCGCTTCGCGAGCGCCTGGGCGCCCATGGACGAAGCGCTCGCGCATGTGGTGGTGGACGTTTCAGGCCGGGGCGGCGCCCATGTCGATCCCGCCATCGCCGCGGGCGCGACGCGCGACTTCGACGCGGGTCTGGCGCGGGAGTTCCTGATCGCCTTCGCCCGGTCGGCAGGGATCACGCTCCACGCGCGCCTGCTGGCCGGAGAAGACACGCACCACAGGCTGGAGGCGCTCTTCAAGGCTCTCGGCATGTGTTTGGCTCGGGCCTTCGAGCCGGCGGACGGCGGCGTGCCCTCGACCAAGGGCGCGCTGTGACGCCGGACATGCGTCTCATTCCCGGAATTGACCTGCGCGGCGGGCGCCTTGTCCGCCTTGTGCGGGGCGAACTGGCCGAGGAATCCGTTTACGAGGCGAGCCCCGACCGGTACGCGGCGATGCTCGTCGAGGCCGGGGCGCGCTACTTGCACGTGGTCGACCTGGGCGCGGCGTTCGGGGAGCCGCCCAGCACCGCGGCGCTTCGGGCGATCATCGCGCGGGCGGGCGTGCCCGTGCAGGCGGGCGGGGGAATCCGCAGCGAGGAGCGGCTGAGAGAGGTCCTTGATGCCGGCGCGGACAGGGTCCTGTTGGGGACGCGGGTTCTCGCGGATCCGGAGTTCCTTGAGCGGGCGGTGGCGATCGCCGGGCCCGCGCGCGTGATGCCGGGACTGGACTTCAAGGGCGGCAAGCTCGCCGTCGATGCGTGGCGCGCGACCATCGACGCGGATCCCGCGGCGCTGGGGGCGCGTTTTCGCGCCCAGGGTCTGGAGCGAATTCTCGTGACGGCCATCGACCGCGACGGAACGTTGCTGGGCCCGGACGTTGAGCTGTGGCGGGCTGCGGCGGCCGAGACGCGCATGCGCGTCGTGGGCGCGGGCGGCATCGGGTCCATGGAGGACCTGGAGAAGATCAAGGCCGCGGCCGTCCCCGGCCTCGAGGGCGTCGTCGCCGGGAAGGCGCTCCTGGAGGGGCGCATCGATCCGGCCGCGGCCCTGCGGCTGTTCGCGCGCTGACGCCCGCGGCCGGAGGGCCGCCTCACGCCATCACGACGCCGCCGTAACCCACGATCCGGGTGATCGGATGCTCCGGAAGGCTGTCATGGCTGGTGCGGTACTCGATGACAATGCCGGCCCGCGCGCCCATGGTTCGCGCCGCCGCCACCGCGGCGGCGATGGCGCCGCCCCCGCAGGCGTTGTGGCGCGCGCGCGCCTCGGCGAGGATCGCGTCGTCCCGCAGTTCGCGCACCAGCGCGAGCATGCGCTCGTCGTTCTCGCGGACCAGCCGGAGGGTTTGCGCTGAATCGCCGGAGAGGGGGGCCGAACCGTACGACGCGCCGTAGTGGGTGAGGTCGCTGGAGGCGACCACGACCGCGCGCCGTCCTTTGAGCGCCGCGCCCAACGCGGCGCCGAAGGCCGGCGCGCCCGGAAAGGTCGGACAGGCGATCGGCACGATGCGCGCCTCGGGGAGGAAATGGCGCACGAAGGGAAGCGACACCTCAATGGAGTGCTCGCCTTCGTGGGCATCGCGGTCGAACTCCAAGCCCATGTCCGCCTGACGCAGGTCGGCCAGCAGGGCCGTATCGACGGCGACTGGTCCCAGCGGCGTGTCCCAAGCCTGGGCGGCATCGACGGCCGGCCCTTCCAGGGGGCGGCGGTGCACGGCGCCGAGAAGGACGAGCGTCGCCGGGGCGGCCGGCGCCAGCGTGAGGAACACCCGCGCCGCGGTGCGGCCCGAGAAGAACCAGCCGGCGTGGGGCGCGACCGCGGCGCAAGCGCCGGGAAGGGCCGGCGGCGCGAAACCGCGCACGTATTCCTCGATCGTCGGGGCTGAAGCCTCGGGGTAGAAGCTTCGCGCGCAAGCTTTTCGCGTCTTCACGGCCTGCCTTTCCGCGGAGCTCGGTCTCGCTCCGGCCGGCGTTTGTCAGGATACACCACCCTGCTCGAGAAGGCGAGCTCGCGCGCGGAGCGCTGTTCCGTCGCCCTGGTCAGCGGGACCTTCGCCGCCTGAAATACGCCCTGAGGTTGGACCGGTGGCGGTACAAAACCAGCGCGGACAGAAGCACGCAGAGTCCGCCCACGAAGGCCGTTTCGTCGGCCTGTCGGGCGCGGCAAAGGAAGAACGCGGGAGGGAGAGCCGCTGCGGCGACCGACGAGGCGACGCCCACGGTGCGCGTCAAGGCGAACGCCGCGAACCAGGCGGCGGCGGCGACCGCGGTCTCGAGGGGCAACAGGGCGGCGAGCGCCCCGGTCGTAGTCGCCACGCCCTTGCCGCCGCGGAACTTGAGGAAAGGGCTGTAGATATGGCCCGCGACAGGCGCCAAGGCCAGCATCACCGTCGCCGCGAGAACCCAGGAATGCTCCATCCTCGCTTGCGCGAGGGCGGGCATGGCGAGAACGAGGGGCGCGAAGCCTTTTCCGAAGTCCAGCGCGAAGGCGAGGGGGAAGTAGCGCCAGCCGCACACGCGGCCGAGGTTCGTGGCGCCGGCGTTGCCGCTGCCCCGCGCGCGGATATCGACGCGCCCGAGCACGAATCCCAGGAGGAGGCTGAAAGGGACGCCGCCCAGCACATAGGCGCCCAGGACGGCGAAGCCCGCGGCGAGCGGGGTCATCGACGATCCCCGGCGCTATTCTTCCGACCCCCCCGCGTCATCCCCGGCCTTCTTCTGTTTCTTCTTCATCCAGGAGAGCTGCTTGACCGTCAAGAGCCAGCGAATCTGCCCCGGCGGGTCTTCCCGCCAGTCGTCGATGTCGATGCGGACCAGCCCGCCCTTCTTGATGCCGACCCTGCCCCGCGTCTCGCCCGTGATCAGGAGGGCGGCGAGCTGTCCCAGATGGGGTTGATGGCCCACGAGCATCACCTGGTCGTGCCGCAGCGACTTGAGAACCTCGGCCATGTCCTCGGGCTCGGCGTCCGGCGCCAGCTCCTCAACGGCCTCGATATCTTCGACGAACCCCAATTCCTCGGCAATGATCCGCGCGGTCTGGAGCGCCCGCGTGACGGGACTCGTGAAGATACGCTCCGGGAACACCTCCAGGCGCCGGAGTCCGCGGCACGCCTTGTGGAGGCGTGTTTCGCCTTTCTCCGTCAGGGCGCGGTCCTCGTCGCGCGGGACATCCTCATCAGGCTGCGCCTCGCCGTGCCTCAAGAGAAAAACTCGCATGTGAACGCCTCCCAGTCGCGCCGTTTCGGCGGATACTTCGGCTCCATCAGTAACGGTTTTCGGGCGGTTGTCAACAGGGGGGCGGAGGCTGCTGCGCGGTTTGGAAGCGCGCGCGTGCGCGAGGTTTCCATCGCGGCCTACGGCGCGCATACCCCAAGTGATCTCTCCGGCGCGAGAGTAGCGGTCGCGTCCCGCAAGATCTTGCCGCTCGTCGGGGCCGAGATTCCGCAAGTGACGGCGTGGTCGCGCGGACTTCAAGGCCGGGAAACCGGCGTGGATGGCTTCCTTTGGTCCATGTCCGCCCAGCGTCGAAACCGCCGGCGCGATTCTCGACCGGCTCGGCGGCGAGATCTCGCGCGCCTTAGCGCGGGTCTTGCATGCGCGCCGGCCGGCGAGTCGGGCTCGCGCGCCCTGGACACGCGGGCCGTTATCGCGTCGATGGCCATCCCGGCATATCAGGCGCTCCGGTAATGCTTACGCGGCGCCGCACCTGCCCGGCCCGTCGCCCGGTCGATGGCGAAGGCGTCAGCCCAGCCATGACCGCTTCCGCCGACGCCCCGGTCTTCTCCTTGACTGCGTCCAACGCCTTGATTGACATGACAGCGTTGCCATGCAAGGCGGCCGGCCCGTCAACCACCGGTCGTTGCGTGTCCGTCCGGGCAAATGTCCTTGGGCGCCACGCTCAGTCCCCTCGTCCCCGACGCTGCCGCTCAACCGCCTCAAGGGCCGGCGCGCCGGATGACAGAACGGGCATTGACTTACGGACGCCGAAGAGGTATTCTCCTCCCAGTTGCGGCCGAAACCCGGTCCGGGGACGGGGTTGCGGAAGCGCTGACTTTGTACGGGAGAATGTGATCCATGTTTCGAACCTCTTTTCTGGCGCGGGCGGCCATCGGACTTCTGGCAGCCGCGGCGATCGGCAGCGGCTGCGCGCAGTCCACCCGCTTCACCACTGAACCGGACGATGCCGACATCAGCGTCAACGGCGTGCCGATCGGAAAGACACCCACGACCTATCAATCCCGTTCGGGCCTTCCGAAGGTCTACCACGTCACGGTCGAGAAACCGGGGTACAAGCCGCTCAAAAACGTCGTCGTGGAGAGTTCGTACCGCGCCGACGAGTCCCTCTTTTGGCTGCTCCCCGGAATCATTCCGTATTTCTTCAGCGCCAGGCTTGAAAGCGACTACAGGTACGTGCTGCGTCCGGAAGATCCGGCGAGCGCGCCGTAGACGGCAAGGTGACGGTGCTTTCCGGAGGTTTGCCCCCCGCCGCGGAGGCGGCGTGGCGCAAGTGCGAAAAGACGGATACAATGACTGTGGCACGCAGCCTTCCTAGTGGGGCAGGCTCCGGCATTCGTGGCTCGGTTATGACTTTGCTCCGTTCTCAAGACGCCCTTCTTCCCCGCGGTGAGGCGACGCAGCCCCAACCGATGGCTCAATTGCCGACGCACGATGGTTTTTCGGGGGGGGGAAAACCGTCCGTCCAAATCCCATGAGGTTCTCTTCCCATGTCCGAGTATTCCGATGTCGAGTTGGTGTGCAGCGATTGCAACCAGACCTTCGTCTTCTCAGCGGAGGAGCAGGAGCGTTACGCAAGCCGCAATTTCTCCGAGCCGAAACGCTGTCCTGAGTGCCGCCAGAATCGCAGGACGCAGCACCGGCAGGCGCCGCGCCGTTTCGGCGGCGGCGGCGGTGGTGGGGGCGGCGGTTACGGCGGCGGCGGCGGTGGCTATGGCGGCGGTGGCTATGGCGGCGGCGGCTATGGCGGCGGCGGCGGCGGCGGCTATGGCGGGGGCGGGGGCGGCGGCTATGGCCGCGGTGCTCCTCGGCGCCGCGAGCAAGCGCCCCGGAAGATGACGCAGATCACGTGCACGTCGTGCGGAAAGGTCGCGCAGGTTCCCTTCGAGCCGGCGCCCGACAGACCCGTGTACTGCCAGGACTGCTACCGGTCTCAGCGCGGCACGCACTGAGACGCCGAGGCGAGGAAACCCGGCGCTGCGGGGACGGCGCGGACGTGCGCCGGCGGCGCCGGGTTTTTTCGCCGCGCGCCCCCGGTGCAGCTCGAGGAGCACCGCATGCCTTTTGTCATGGCGTACCTGACGTTTCCCACGGCGGAGGACGCGGAGCGTATCGTGGAGGCGCTGCTGGAAGCGCGCATCATCGCCTGCGCCAACCTTTTCCCCATCGACAGCCGGTACCGTTGGCGCGGAGCGATCGAGCGCGCCCGAGAAACCGCCGCGATCGTCAAGACGGTGCCCGAACGATGGGACGAGCTGTGCGCGGAGGTCGCGCGCCTGCACGAATACGAGGTCCCCTGCATCGTGCGCCTGGAGGGCGCGGCAACGGCGGCTTTCGGCGCGTGGGTGTGCCGGGAAACGCAACCGTGACCCGGCGGCCGCACCCCTGAGGCGAACGCCGTCACAACGCGCCGGAAGGCTCGGGGGACGGCTCTTCCCCGCGTCCTTCCCGCCGCTGCGCGTAGGCCGCCATGGCCGCGCGACGAATAAGGCCAATGCCGATCCTGTGCGCCTCGGCGCAGGCGTGCAGGTCATCGTACTCCGGAGTGGCGTGCAGAACGACGCCGCCCCGCAAGGCCTCCTTCACTCGCACGGTTCCCCACGGCGTCGCCACCTTCACGTGGCGGCGATCGAGGATGCGGCGCGAGACGCCGTGGCTGCGGATGCCGAGAGTGGGCAGGTTCCGGAACACGATCTCTTCGAGAGCCGCCTGGTCCGCGGGGCGGCAGACGCATGTGAGCACCTGCGCGGGGCGGCTCTTCTTCATCTGCACCGGCGCGGCGAAGGCATCCAGGGCGCCGGCGGCCAGGAGGGCCGCGAGCACATGGCCGATGTCTTCCCCAGCCGCGTTGTCGATGTTCGTCTCGAACACGACCGCCGGCGCATCGGCGGTTGCCGGCGCGGAGCCGGCAAGCACGCGGAGGACGTTCGGAAAGGGTGTGGGGCGCTCCGAGCCGGCGCCGTAGCCCGTGCCGGACAGCACCAGTTCGGGGAGCGGGCCGAAGCGGTCGACAAGCGCCATGACGAGTGCGGCGCCGGTCGGCGTGGTGAATTCGAACGGATGGGGGAGTTGAACCACCGGCGCCCCGCGCAGAAGCTCCACCGTCGCGGGAGCGGGAAGCGGCAGGCGGCCGTGTTGGGTCATGATGGAGCCCGAACCTAAGACCAGCGGCGCGCACGAGAACCGTTCGGCTCCGCAGGCGGCGACGGCCAGCGCCGTTCCCACGATATCGACGATGGAATCCACGGCGCCCACCTCGTGAAACACGACGTCCTCGGGCGGCAGGCCGTGGATGCGCCCTTCGGCGCGGGCCAGCAGGTCGAAGGCGCGCAAGGCGATTTCCCTGGCGCGCGAGGGAAGCGAGGCGGAGACGAGCATTGCCCGGATGTCCGCGAACCGCGGGCTGTGGCGGCCGGCGCTGCACGTGTCCGGCTCGCGGCAGAAGGCGTGAGCGTGGGAATGAGGGTGGGCGGGATCGTGGTGATCGTGTTCATGTGCGTGATCGTGCGCCTCAGCGCCGTGCGCGTGCGAAAGCGCCTCGACGCTGCACCATGTGGCGCGAATGGGGCCTCGGCGGACTTCCTCGACGCGCAAAGCCCAAGGCTCGATCGGCAGCTTTCTGAGGTGATCCTCGATTTCGCGCCTGGGGACTCCCAGATCGAGCATGGCGCCCAGCAGCATGTTGCCGCTGAGTCCGCTGAAACAGTCGAAGTGCAAATGGGTGGGCACCTTGCCTCCTTGTGACTGCGGGCTCGCCGGTATCGTTGCCGTCCGGGACGGCGCCGGTCCCGCCGCTGCCGGAGGCACACCGGAGCCGCGGAGCCCCGCGCTGACGGCGCTTGCCTCTAGGCAACGTCATGTCAGGCACTTAGGCAAGCATATGCAAGTCTCCGGGGCTGTCAAGCCGCAGCGCACTTGACGCGGGAATGCCGCCTGGTTATAATCGCAATTTCAGACGCGGTGCACAATAATCACACCTGCTGCAAGCTGCGCGCGGTTTGGTTCTCGGCCCTTGTCGCGGCCGGTTTTGCGGCGGGTGGGCGAGGATCCACAGTGCGGCCGGAATGCGTGTGCGGCGCTGTAATTGCTGCGCTTCCGCGGCGTAAAAGGAGGAATGAAGCATGGCAATGGGAGCTGTGAGGGCGTGTTTTCTAGGTGCGGCCGCAGCGTGCTTGTGTGCCTCCTTGACGGCATGCGGCGCTGAGGATGATTTCTCCTCCCTGCTCACCCGGGCGATTGCGGCCTTTAAGCAGCACAATAACGCCGAGGCCGTCAGGCTGCTCCGCGAGGCACAGACCCTTAGCCCCGAGGCCCAAGAGGTCGTGAAGCTGCTTGACGAGATCCGGGAGGATGAGCTGAATCGAACCTGGAGCGTCCGCAGGGATCTGGTCGAAATGCTCGTCAAGAGCAAAGAGGACGGAACGGCGGAAGGGCGCGAGTTGACCCTGGTGGTCCGGCAGATCCTGAACGTGGCGACGGAGTTGGAGAAGGCCTTCAGCCGGGATCAAGACGAGATCAAAAAGGCAATCGCCGCGCTGCTCGCCTCCAAGGACGACTTCAACGCATGGGAACGGGACTACCAGCAGGCGAAGTACCGCCACGGCTGGCACCTGGCGCCGGGCCTCGTCGCGCTCCTCGACCATCAGGAGCCCGGCGAGCGCCTGATGGCCTTTCGCGCCCTCGCAAGCCTCGGTCGCGACGCCGTCATTCCGCTGCTCGCCGCGATCGACAGTCCCTCGCCCCGCGTGCGGGAGGAGATCGCGGGCATCCTGGCGCGCGTCGGGGACCCCCTCGCCGCGTCGAGCCTGAAGTATATGGCGGAAACGGATCGGGACGCAGTGGTCCGGGCTACCGCTGCGGCGGCCGCCGATCGCTTGACGGGGGAACGCGGCGCTGCGCGTCCCGCGTGGCGGATGCTGCTGGACGATGCGCAGACGTTCATTCACGGTGCCAACCAACTGCCGCGCCCGCAGTGCGGGCCGTACGTGTGGCGCATGGAAGGCGGCTTGCTCGTGGGCGAGGAGGTCGAACCGTTCCAGGTACGGCGGGTGATCGCCGACCTGTTGCTCGTGCGCGCGATGAAGACGGGGGCGAAACCCGAGGCGCCGGCCGAGGCCTGGTTCGTCAGCAACCGCGCCGCACAAGTTCAGCTTTACGAAGAGAATCTGGCCCTCGCCAAGCAGCAGGGAGCGGATGAGGCCCGACTGACCCTGTTGCAGGGGCAGACGGCGCGGATCCACGAACTGGATCAGTCCGTGCGCCGCATGGGGCTCGAAGCCATGGCGGCGGCGCTCGTGTGCGCCCTCAAGGACATGGCGGAGTTCGGAGGCACGCCGGCGCCCGTTGTCAAGCTGATCGACGAGATCCGCGCGTACAGCCCCGCCGCCGGGGCCAACGCGAAGGTCGCGGCGGCGCTGGAGGCGGCGCTGAAGGCGCGGGAGCAGCGCGTGCGCTTCGAGGCCTCGGTGGCCCTGGCGGCCCTCAATCCGCGCGTCGAAGAAGCCCAGGCCAAGGAGATCGTAACCAATTTCGCCCTTGCCATTGCCCACCCGGGCGTCCGGGTCGCGCTGGTCATCAGTCCTGATGAGATCGTGCGAACCTACTTCGGCGGGCTCCTGAACGAAGCCGGATTCATGCCGATCGTGGTCGACAGAGCGGATCGAGGGCTGCTGGAGGCCGTGTCGTTTCCGCCCAAGCATGTGATCTTCCTGGACCGGAACTTGGAGGATTTGGGGGTGTCTGCGGTGATCGGATACATCCGGAAGTCCCGGGGCGTCGCCGACGCGCCCGTCATCGTCGTGTCGCCCGGGGCGAAGGTGGCCGAAAGCCGCGATCTGTACCAACGGGACGAACAGAAGGTGTTCGTCGTCGCCGAGGATATTACGGCGAGCGCGTTGCGCACCACAGTGCTGGACCCGATCGTGAAGGAAGCGCAGGACACCCGCGCGAAGGGCGAGGAGTACGCCCAGAAGGCGGCCGAAACCCTGCTGGCGTGGATCGCGGCGCGCGTGCCGTACGACCTCGGCGGAGCGAAGAGAGGTCTGGCGGACACGGTGGAGGATCCGAACCGACCCGAGGCGGTGCGGGTGCCCGCGGCGGCGTGTCTGGGCGCCATCGGCGACAGGAGCGTCCTCAAGGCGTTGGGAGCGGCGGCCAAGACGGGCGGCTCGGTGCCCGTGCGCATCGCCTCCATCCGTGCGCTGGGGGAGATCGCGATGCGGCTGCGTCTCGAAGAGAGCGCCGTGAGGGCCGACGTGGCGGATTTCGACGACCTAATGAAGGTTTGCCTCGCCGACGAGGAAGTGGGGGTCAGAGTCGAGGCGGCGCGGACGCTGAGCAAGACCGCGGCGCCGGCTGCGGTGGTTTCAAGCCTGGATGCGGCGTCCAGATAGGGGCTTCAGGCCGTCCCGGAATGACAGGTCGCGACCGCGCTGCGGCAACAGACGACAGGCGGCGGTTCGTGTGTGGACCGAATGAGCTTCGTACGTCGCCGTGAAGACCGGGATTTGAAACGGCTTGCGTTGCTGGAGCGGCTTTCCGGCCCCGAAAACGGCCGGGAGTCCGTTCCTGCGCCCGAGGACCTGGGCGTCCGACGCATAGCGCGCTACGCGCGTTTTCGCCACGTGGCCGCGTTCATTTTGGCGCTAGCCTTGTGCGCGGCGGCCGTCGGCGCTGTGGGCGCCGCCTTGGAGGCGGTCGTCATGCTGCGCGGCGAAGGAGCGCGGCTCGCGGCCCTCGCCCGCGTGCTTGCGTGGGTGTTCGCCGCGCTCGCCGCATACGGTCTCCTCAAGGGTGTCGGCGAGGCGCTGCTGCTCCTCGCCGACGCCGCTGAGCTTGCCAACAGCATGCACGAGCGCTCGACGCGCGCCCCAGCGGATTCGGCGCGTTGAGACGCGCCGGCCGCGAAGGCGGCGGCAGTCAGGCGCGGAGGGCGGAGCGCACTCCCCGGCTCAGTCGCAGAACACGGCATCCATCTGATCCTTCGCGGTTTTGGCGAAATCCGCGCCGATGTGTTCGGAGCCGTCGTCCTCGCGCTGGCTGATGTCCTCGAAGAGCTTGTCGAGCTTCTGGCTGGCCTCCTTCGCATAGAGGCGCACCATCCCGATCGTCGTGCGCTCATCGAAGACGGTGGCAAGGATCGTGCGGTCCCCGACCAGCGTCAGTTGAATGCTGTCGCGCTTGCCCTGATGAAAGAGGACCGAGAACTCCTCTTCGCCCAGAAGGCGCGCCATTTCCCGCGTGGCGGCGTAGCTGCCCGCAACGAGGGCCGAGATCGCCTGCATGTCGAAGTCCTCGGTATGGCCGGTCTTGGTGACCATGTAGCCTTCCCGGTCGATGAGCATGATGCACTTGGAGTCCGACAAGGTCAGGAACTCCTGCAGGACTTCGTTGATGCGATCGATGTCGTCCTTGTAGAAGACGAGACGCTTCTCGCGAATGTTGTCGCTGTCGTGACTAATGGCTGGCCTCCTTCGTTTCCACCAACGGGACGGCGAACGCCCTCGCGCCGGCGCGGCGCGGGTCGCGCCCCCCTAACCCAAGAGTCTCCCTAACACCCCGGTGTAATACAGCGCGGCGGCCGCGCCGCCAAGCACCACCAACGTCACCACGATGTAGAGCAGCGCGCGATTTCCCCCGGCGGGCCGCTTGGCCTGCGCCTTCGGCGGCGGCGCCGCACGCCTCGAAACGCTCTCCCGCCGCGGCGCCACGCGCGGCGCTCGCCGCTCGACCGGCTTCACACCCGTCGCTACTTGCTCCTTGACGACCGCCGGCGGCTCAGCCGCCGCGCGCACAACGCGGCGTGGGGCCGGCGGAGCCGCGGGGGCCTCCTCGCGGACGCCGGCGGCGACGGGTTCTTTGGCCAGCATGCGGGGCCGCATGGCGCTGGACGCCTGGCGTTGGTTGAGATTCTCGAGCACCATGCCGGCGAGCTTCTTGAGCGTCGGGAACACGCCCTCGCCGGTGAGCGCCGAGGCCTCGACGGTCGGGGCTTTCACGCTGTTGAGCGCCCGGTCCAGCTCCTCGACGGTGTGAATGTCCTCCAGATCGCGCTTGTTGTACTGGATGACAAACGGCGTCGTCTGGAGCGTGAGGCCGTACTCCGCCATGTTCTCCTTAAGGTTCTCGAGGCTCTCGATGTTCTCCTCGATTTTGCCCCGCCGCGAGTCGGCCACGAACACCACGCCGTCGACCCCCTGAAGGACGAGCTTGCGGGTGGAGTTGTAGAAGACCTGGCCGGGCACGGTGTACAACTGAAACTTGGTCTTCATGCCGGAGACATTGCCGAGATTCAGCGGCAGGAAGTCGAAGAAGAGCGTCCGGTCCCCCTCGGTGGCAATGCTAGTCAACTCTCCGCGGTTGGTGGCGGGCGCCTTGGAGTGAATGACCTCGAGGTTCGTCGTCTTGCCGCTCAAGCCGGGGCCGTAGTAGACGATCTTGCAGTTGACCTCCCTGAGCGCGAAGTTGATCTGCACTACTGTATCCTCCGGTACTTGTGTATGCGTCTCCGCCTCACCGCGCCGCCGCGGTCTGGCGTTGCACCGTCGAAGCGCGTCGATTCTTGATGCGGTGCGCGGCGCTTTGAATCTCCACCATCGTCGAGGCGAGCGCGAGATCGCGCTTCGCGACGACCACCAAATAGGCATTCCCCAGATCGAGGAAGACCATTTTCCCGTCCGTGGCGGTCAGAACCAGCTCGGACAGGCTTTCTCCCGCCGCGATCTGATTGAACGACCGTTTCACCGTCGTCAGCAGGGCGGACGCCAGCGCCGCGACGACGTCTTCCACAAGATCCGGTCCCAGAGCGGCCGCGACCATGATGCCGTCTTGCGTCATCACCATGCTGCCGCGAATGCCCGCCGTCCGATTGAGTTCTTTCAGGATTCGCTTCATGCTCCCTGCTCCTCACAGAGGCATTCTTCGATGAATTCGGTGACCTTGCGCTGCACCAGGTCTTGGCGGGCCGTGCGCCCTCCCATGACGGCCAACCCGTAAGGCTCGAGTTCGTACAAGAATACCTGCCAGTCCTTCGACCGTAGGACCGCGCGGCTGAAGTTGCCGATGGACATCCGGCGGGCGTTGACGCGGGCGCCCTCGAGCATGCCTTGGAGGGCAGCCTCGTTGCACGCCGTGTCGCCGCTCCGGCCGGCGCCGGCGATCCTGGCGCCGTATCGATCGAGCACACACACGCCGTCGACCCCGGGGAGCGCGGCGATCCTCGCCAGGCGATCATTCAGCGGCTTGCCGGGCCGCAGGCCGGCGAAGGGCTCGGCGCGTCCGGGTGCGCCGGCCGCCGCCTCCATGGCGCGCGCCTCGTGGAGCCTGAAGTAGTCCGCTGCAGTGCCTTGGGGAGAATCGGGCAGCGCTTGGGCGCGCTGCGCGAGATCGGCGACCCGGTTGTCGCCCGGCATCAGCTCCGCCAGCCGCGCAATGCACTCGGACGCCATTGGCTTTGCGCCGGCGTACACGTACAAGCATGCGAGATAATACAGCGACTTGAAGCTCGCGCTGTCCAGGGCATACGCCTGGCGCAGGCAGGCTTCGGTCTGAAGCCCATCGTGCGCCGAGGATGTCTTTAGGAAGCGGCTGTAGTGCACGAGGCCGATGGCGAGGTAATTGCCGCCGCTCTGGGGATAGCGGGCGATACCCTCGCGCGCGATCTCCAGGGCCTCCTCGCAATGTCCGAGGTAGCGATAGAGCTCGCCGAGACGCGCGTAGATCTCGGGACGCGGGTTGGCGGCCAGCGCGGCGCGAAGCGATTTGACCTCTTCGGAGCTGCGCACGCGCAACGCTTGGTGCTGCAGGTCGCGGAGACGCTGCGCGTGAGGATAGGCGCGGCCCGCCTCCCTGATGAATGCAAGCGCGGCGCCGGGGGAGCCGGTGTCCTGCAAACGGTGAAACAGCTTCTCAGCCACCGCAATCGACGGCTTTGTCCGCCATGCCTCGCGCAGATACTCGACGGTATCCTTGCGGCGAAACAGATTTCTTAAGAACCGCAGCACGACGACCTCCTGAAGAACCTCGGAGTCGACATCGCGCACGACGACACCCCCCTTGCGCATAGAAGAGTACGATGACGAGAGGCAGGCTGTCAAACAACCGGCCGGAGGCTGCAATCGGACGCGGCGAAGGTCCGGGAATGCGGCCGCTAGGCGTCGGGCGCAAGGTCGAACAGCACGACGCCGCGATCCTCGCCGCCGGCGAGCAGGTGGTCGGCATCAGGATTCTCGATGGCCCACACGCGGCCCTTGCACGGGAAGTTCCACGCGGGCCGTCCCTGGCCGGTGAACGCGAGCACTTCAGCCTCGCACGCGGCGTACACCGCGTTGGATCCCGCCAGGACGCTCTGCGCCGGACGCGGGAGCTTGAGTCTCCACGCCACCGCGAAAGCCGGCGGCTTCAGCGCGGCGAGGAAGCCATCGTCGGTGGCAACGTACAAGCCATCCTCGCCGCCGTGCATCGCCGTGACGGGGGCCGCGAAGGTCTCCCGCGCGAGGATCTCGCCCTTTGCGAGGTCGGCGAAGACATGCACCTCGGGTCCCGCGGACACGATGGCGCCTTCCTCGCCGTAGGGCAGGGGGGGCACCGACAAGGGATGATTGAAGCGCCGCCGGGCGGAGATTTCTGCGGCGGCCAGCGAGCACCGCCAGAGGTTTCCGGACACGTCTCCGATGAGGACGCGGCGGCCGGGCACCGCCACCGGAGCGGTCATGATCCTGGCGGGCATCCTTCCCTGCCAAAGCGCGCCACAGGGATCGAGCCGCATCATGCAGAAGTCCCCGCCGTCTCCCGCCACCGCGAGGACGCCATCCTCGGTCGGGACGCTCGGGGACAACTTGATGGGAGCGCTCACCGGCAGAGTCGCGCGGGTGAGCAGCCGGCCATCCCGCGAAATCTGCAGGAAGCTGCCTTCGATCGTCACGCAGATGATGCGTCCGCTCCAACCGCGCAGCGCGGCGCTCACCCCGCCGATCTCGCCCAGGTCCAACTGCCAGAGCGAGCCGCCGCCGCGGAGTTCGACGGCATGCAGCCTGCCGCCCCGGTCGGCGATGAACGTCCGGTCTCCGTGGGTCACAGTGGCGCTCTCGACCGCCGCTCCGCATTCGTAGCGCCAGGCGCTGAGTTTGGCGAGGGCCACCGGGAGGGACCAACCGACTTCCCCATCCGAAAGCTCGCGGGAGAAGGGCGCGTAGGACTGCTTCCGCACCACGAGCTGCGCGCGGCCGCTCGCGGGCCAGCGCACCACCGTGGGACTCGTGCCGGCGAGCGCGCCGTCGAGCCACACCTCGGCGCCCGGCGGCGTGGCTTGGATCTGGAGCGGGTAACGCACGGTGCGAGACTCGGGGGCTCCGGGGAATTGCCTTCTGAGCTGCTGCCAATACAGGCACGCGTCGCGCCAGCGCGCGGCCGCCTCGGCTTCCCTGGCGTTCCGGGCGAGGGATTGCGCGGCGCCCAGATAGGCGTTCAGGCCCGCCGTCACCGATGCCAACTGCTCGGCGAGCTTCCCTTCCAGCCCGTCGCGCGAAATGCCGTTCACGAGGCGGGCGGCTTCGCCGTGCTGTCCGCGCTGCTCGAGCACCCTGGCGCGCTGAAGGAGCGACTCGACGTCGAAGGCGCGCCGCGCCTCCACCTGCCGGCGGTCGCTGGCGTCCCGCGACTTGGCCGACTCGATTTCCTGCAGGAGCTCCGAGAACCGGTCGTACACCAGGCTCCGGCGGTGCCCGGCGGCGGCCGCCGCCGCAACGGCGTGCGCCTCCTCGAACCGGCGGTCTTCCAAGAGCTGGTTCACGTCGCCGCGCACGGCGGCATAGGCGCGACGGGCGCGGGCCTCGAACGCCACGAACGCTATCGCCGCGATTCCGGCCAGCGCGATGGCGCCCTTCACGGAAAGGCGCTTCAAGAAGCCGACCCTGCGCTGCGCGGCGCGGCGCTCCTGTTCCAGCAGCGCGTCGAACGCCCGGGCTCCCTGGGGGTCGATCGTGACGATCTGCTCGCAGGCCTTGCGCAAGTTCTGAAACGATCTGATGCCGGCATAGTGCTCGGCGAGCCCTCGCAGCAGGGCGAGGGCCGACGCCGCGTCGCCGGCGCGATGGTACATGCGCGCAAGTTCGTGGCGGAAGGGCAGTTCGCCGGGGAATTCGGCGACCAAATCCTTGACGACGCCGAGGGCGGCAGGCGGGTCGGGGTGGGCGCGCGCCGCTGCGATCAACCGCTGCGCGCTTCGCATCGCATCGCGGATGCGGCCGTGCCGCTGCTGGAGACGGCTGAGGGCGAGCAGACTGGCGAGGTCTTCGGGCTGCTTTCCGAGGATCTTCTCGAGATATTCCTTGGCTTCGCCGGGGTCGTCCCGCATGGCCGCATTGAGCGCGAGCTCCCGCCAGTGGACGATGAGTTCTTCGACCTTTCCTTGGCGATCGAGGATCCCCGCGAGATTCTTGCGCGCCTCGTGATCCCGAGGGTTCAGCTCCAGCAGGGAACGGCACACATCCGCGGCCTCGTCGAAACGGAAATTCCGGCGATGCTTCTTCGCGAGTTCGCGTTTGCGATCCACATCGAGGGGCTCCAAGAGGCCGGCTTCGATGAGGCCGGCAATGGTGCTGAAGACCTGGAAGGGGAAGAAACGCGAATTCGCCACGATCTGGTTCAGGCTGTGCTCGCCGTCGAGCAGTTGCAGGAAATCCGCGCCCAGCTCGCGGCAGGTGACGTGCTCCGCGATGTAGTGCGCGAGAGCCCGCGGCTCGCGCGGCGCGAAGATCTCGCGGCCGCCCGGAACGAGATGCGCGATGCGCGCCCACTCGTCCTCGCGGCGCGCAGCTTCCATCAGGAGCGCGGTGATTTCGAAGGTGAGCGACCGAGCCAGCTCGGGCCGGGTGACGAAGTCATCGACGGCGCCGGCGGTCTCCACGGTGAAATTGAAATGCGCCTCGCTTTCGCGAAAAACGGCGAGCACCAGCTCGCAGAAATGGTCGGGAAGCGACTCCGCCATGTGCTCGGCGGTGATTACGCGGCGATCGTAGAGAGCGTCGAGGAGAGCGACTTCGGGAGACAGAGTCTTCTGCACGTTGGTGAACTGGGCCTCGGAGAGCACCCGCTGCTTGATGAGCGCGGTGCGCAGAGGTTCCACGCTGCCGGGCCGGTCGGGAACGACCCTGACGCCGCCTTTGGTGAAGCGCAGGCGGCGAGCGCCTCCCTTCCAGACGATCTCCAGGACACCCTCCTGCCCGCTGAGGCCGAGCGTCTGGAAGATGTTGCTCAAGGGAATTTGCGATGCTTCCCCGCGAAACGCCAATGTCAACCCCCCGTGTACGGGAAGGCGGCGCCGGCATGATTCCGGCGCGCAACCCGCGCGGCGAGCGCGCGATTGCCGCGCGCGCCGCCCTGAACCTTCCCGAGAAGTGTACCTAATGCGACCCGAGATATCAACCCTGCCTCCGCGCCACGCGGCGCGCGCAGGCCCGGTAACACGCTACGGCGCCGCGCGGGCAAAGGCCACGACGGTCATGTCATCCCGCGGCGGTTCCTTGCACACGAAGGCAGACAGCGCCCCCAGAAGGGCGTTGACGGCTCGGGACGCATCGGCGCCGGCGAGCGCGTCGGCGATGCGCGCCCGGCCGAAGCGGACGCTGCGTTCGTCCACGGAATCGCAGACTCCGTCGCTGAGGATAACGACGCCATCCCCCGGTTCGAGGACGACGCTGCGCTCCTCGAGACAGGCGCCGAATTGGCCGGAGCGCAGGATCCCGACCGCCGCCCCCCGCGTCATCATCACCTCGGGGACGACCGCGTGGGGCGAGACGCGCATGGGCGGCTCGTGACCGGCCCGGGCGAAGGTGAAATTGCCGGTTGCCGTCTCCAGGACGCCGTACAGAATCGTAACAAACGCCCCGTGCTGCAGATCGGGAAGGAGATCTTCGTTTACGCGGGCCAACACCCGCGCCGGTCCGGCGTCAGCCATCTCCTGCGCGCGCAGGTGCAGGACCTTCTTGGCAATGCCCATGAGCATCGCCGCGGCGATGCCGTGTCCGGAGACATCGCCGACGGTAATGCCCACCCGAGTGGTTCCGAGGGGCACGAAATCGTAGAAATCGCCCCCGATGCGGTCGCATGCCCGCCAGTAGGCGCCAAAACGCCACCCGGAGAGCGTCGGCAGCGCCTGGGGCATGAACGACGAGATGCGCTCCTCGGCGGTCTCCAAACCGCGCTCGATGGTGGCGGAGTCGCGGAGGGCGCGGGCGAACTTCTTCACGTCGTGGACGGAAGGTTCCCGCGGCGCGGATGCCGACCGCAATTCCCCGGCGAAGTACCGCTCCTCGAGACCGTGAAGCGCGAGGATATCCTTGAGCTGCGCGGGAGGGGCGATGATCACGAGACGCAGGCCCCGCTTCGCAAGGACGCTCCGTACGCGCTCCAGCATGGGCACAATGAGAGGCGTAATGTTGCGCAGTGCGGCGAAATCCAGCCCGAGCGTCCCGGTCGCGCGGCGGGCGTACTGCTCGATCTGGCCGAGCAGGGCGACAGAGCATAGGCCTTCGGCGCTGAGCACGGTCATATCGCCGTGGGTGCTGCTCGTGAACCGGCCGCCGGAAAGTTCGACTGTGGTGCCGGAAATCAATACCGGAACTGGATCCTTGGTTGAAGACTGCATCGCGAACCGTGCCTTTCGCGCCCCGCCCGGCCGTCACAAACGCCCGCGCCGGAAGTATAGCCTGCCCGCGCCGAACCGGCGAACCCCCCGTCGTCGCCGAAGGCGGGCGGGGGGGCGCGCGCGCCAAGTTGCGGACGACGGGGGGTATGCTATAGTTCTCCGGCTTCCCGCGTCCGCGCGGCGAAAGCCTGCGTTGCCGCGGGGAACGGTACGGGCAACGGCACCGGGAAAGACCCTCGACGATAGGGAGTATGCGATGATTCGCGGCATAAGCTATGCGGCCTGCGCCGCGTTGTGCTGCGCGCTATGGTGCGGCTGCGGCCGTCAGGAGTCCGCCGCGGCCGCCGCTGGGCAGGCGCCGGTACGCCGGGCGGAACCGCAGCGGAGGGCGGGGAATGCGGCGCCCGAGCCGCCCGCGCGCACGGACGGACGCGTGCTTGCGGAATTCATCGACGATCGCGCCGTCTTTTACGCCGTCGTCCCCGACGTGGCCGCGCTGGCCGCCCTGCTGGCGGCCTCTCCGATCCAGACGATCGCGAAGCACGCGGACTTCGGGGCGGCGATCGAGCGCCTGGTGGGCGCCAAGGCCTGGGAAATTCTCGGACACGAGATGGGCCGGGCGTTCCAGGGCTTGATGCGCGGGCAGGCCGAAGCCGCCGTCGTGATTGCGCCCGACGGCGAGGGCGGCCTCCGGGCCGACGCGTACGTCCTCTGGAATGCGCGCGAAGAGGCCGAGCGCGCGGTGCGGGTGCTTGCCGATTGCGCCGCGGCGCTGCGGGAGAACGTTCCCGAGCTCATCGTCGGGGAAACGACGCTTGCCGGGGTCGCGGTGCGGACCGCGGCCTTCGGGCGCGGCGCAGCGGAGACCTGGTACTTCGCGCCGTGCGACGGCGAGGTTCGCATCAGCACCGACCCACGGTTTTTCGAAACCCTGGCTCCCGCGCCGCGGCCCTTGCGGGCCGGCGCTGCTTTCACGCGGGTGCAGGCGCAAGTGCAGAGCGCGGGTATCGAACTCGCCTTCGTGTACGCGCACTTCGGCAAGCTTCTGAGCGCGCTTTTCGGCCCGTCCGGCCGCGAAGCGCTGTGGCGGGACCTCGGTCTCGACGCCGCGGGCGCCGCGGGCATCGCCTCCTACCGCTCTGCGGGCAAGATCCGCGATGTGTGGCACGTCGAATGGCCCGAAGCCGGGCAGGGGCTCGCGGGGCAGTTCCTGAGGGAGGCGAATGTGCGCGGGGCGCTGGCGGTCGTTCCCGCCGATGTCGGTTTTTTCGGCGTCTTCGGGGTCGACCTTCGGAACGTATGGCCCCGGGCGGCCGCGGGCATCGCGAAGGCGTGGCCGAAAACCTGGGAAACGCTCGCCCGCGCCGCGAGCGAGCTGTCCGCGCCCACGGGCGCCGATGCGGACGCCCTGCTGAGCGCCTTCGGTCCGGAAGTCTTCGCGTACGCGCGCGCCGGAGCCTCGCCGTGTCCGGACACGCTGGTTCTGTCCGTCGGGCAGCGCGAGATCCTACGCGACGCGGCGCGCGGAATCGAGGAACGTCTCGGCCGCCCGCTGCTGCGCGAATCCGTCGACGGGTACCCCATTTACGCGGCGCCGGATCCGCTCGCGGCGTACGTGGGTCTGGGCGAGCAGCATCTGATCGTAAGCCGGGATATCGATGCCGTGCGCGATTTCCTGCGCAATCGCCGCAGCCGCGCGAATCCCCTCGCGGCGCGGAGCGAGATGAGAGAGATCCTGGCCCACGAGAAGCTCGGCGGCATGGTGTACGTGAACCCGCATCGCGATCATGCGGCCGCTCTGGAGGAGGGCCTCGCCGCGCTGGCTTTCGATGAGGATCTTCCGCCGGCCCTGGAGGAATGCCTGCGCGAGGTCGGCCGCATCCTGCCGCAGAAGCTCGGGCCCCTCTGGATGGTGTTCCGAGCGACGCCCGAGGGCTTCGCGGGCGAGATCCGCTCGGAGTGGGGCGTGGCGCCCACGGCGCTGGGCGCGGGCGCGCTCGGCGCGCTGGTCGGGTTGCCCGCCTTCGCGCACGCGCGGCAGGGACGGGGCGAACGCAAGGTGCTTGCGGCCATCAACGCGATCATGGTGGCCCAGGAGGAGTTCCGCCTGTGGCACAACCGTTATGCGCAGAACCTCTCCGAGCTGAAGGACGGCGGTCGAATCGACGCCGAGACCGCGCGCGGCGTGAGCAACGGCTACATCTTCAAACTCAAGTCGGGGGGGGAGCGGAACTGGATGTTTGACGCGCGGCCGATGAGCGGCCGCGGAAGGTTCTACTACTGCGATGAGACCGGCACCATCAGGGTGGCGACCGGCACGCCCGCCCACCAGGAATCCCCCGTCCTGAGAGAGTCGCCCTAGAAACGCGCCTGACGGAGGGCCGGGCTCAGGCATTAGGCGCCGACATCCGATAGTATCGTTGAGAATCCGAGAGGGATGGGGATACGACATGACCATGGAACGGCACTGCTTCTTCGGAGACATCGCGCGGCTGCGGGGGCTGGCGTCGGCCGAACAGGTGTTGACGGCCCTCAACGTTCAACGCTCACAGGTCGAAAGCGGCCTGCGCCGCCGTTTCATCGGCGACGTGATGGTCGATCTCGGCCTGCTCACGAGCCCGCAACGCAACGAAATCCTCGCGGCGCAGTCGCAAGGCGCGACGGACAGTTGCGCCGTTGCGTACCGATCCTAACGCCTGGCCGACGCCGGCGCCGCCGCGTGGGCCGGACGGCAGCCACCGTCCGGCAGCCGCGGGACTTCCCGCCGGCGGCGCCGAAGGGTACGATTGCACGTTGACCCGGTGGACGGCGCGCGGCGGCCGCAGTACCGCCCCGGCCGCGGCCGGAGAACGGCTTCGCGCGGTGTGACGCGCCGGCGAGCGCGCAAGAGACCCGGCGACCGGCAGGTGGGGCCCTATGCAACCCTTCGAGTACGACGTATTCATCGGCGGCGTTATCCAGGGATCGGAGCGGGGCAGGAGCATCGCGCCTCAAGATTATCGGACGAGAATCCGCGCTGCCGTCGAGGCCGGTCGCCCGGGCGCGACGGTCTATGATCCCGTGGCCTGCCACCCGTCCTCGATCGACTACGGATTGGAGCGGGCGCGGCAGACGTTTTTCGGACACGCGGCGCTGGCCGCCCGCTGCCGCGCCTTCATTGCGTACCTGCCCGAGGCAAGCATGGGGACCGCAATCGAGATGTGGGAGGTGCACCGCGCCGGCCGGCCCATCATCGCGATTTCGCCCATGGGGGAGAACTGGGTCGTAAACCTGTTGAGCACCGTGCGCTTCACAGACCTGCCGGCGTTCGAGGCATGGGCCCGCGGCGGCGGTCTGGCGGAGATGCTCGCGCGGCGCCTCGGCGCCGCCGCGGCTTCGCAAACCTGACGGCGCGTGCGGACGGAAAGGGAATGCAGCGCTCTATCGCCGAGATCAACGCCAAGATCGCCCAGGGCGGCGCCGTCGTCGTGACCGCCGAGGAGATGACGCGCATCGTGCAGGAGCGCGGCGTGCCGTGCGCGGCGCGCGAGGTCGATGTCGTCACGACGGGCACCTTCGGCATGATGTGCTCGTCGGGCGCGTTTCTGAACTTCGGGCACGCGCGGCCTCGGATCAAGATGCAGCGCGTGCTGCTCAACGGCGTGCCGGCCTACGGGGGCATCGCCGCGGCGGATGCCTATATCGGCGCGGCGGAACTCCGCGCCGGCGACCCCGGCAATCAACCCTTCCCCGGCGAGTTCCGGTACGGCGGCGGCCACGTAATCGAGGAACTGGTGTCCGGCCGGAAGGTGCGGCTCGAGGCGACGTCGTACGGGACGGACTGCTATCCGTCCAAAAGCGCGGCGAGTTGGATATCCCTCCGGGACATCAACCAAGCGTACCTGTTCAACCCGAGAAACTGCTACCAAAACTACAACGTCGCCGCCAACACGTCGCGGCAGACGAAGTACACCTACCTCGGCATTCTCAAGCCGCGCCTGGGCAACGTGAGTTACTCCGGCGCCGGCGAGCTCTCCCCGCTGATGAACGATCCCATGCTGCGCACCATCGGCATCGGCACGCGGGTTCTGCTGGGCGGCGGCACGGGCTATGTGGCGTGGGAGGGGACGCAGCACGACCCGACGGTGGCGCGCAGCGGCCGCGGAATCCCCCTGGGCGGCGCGGCCACCCTGGCGCTCATCGGCAATCTGCGGGGCATGCGCCCAGAGTACGTGCGCGGCGCGAGCATGCTCGGCTACGGCGTGAGCCTGGCCCTGGGCGTGGCCGTGCCGATTCCGATCCTGGACGAGGACATGGCCTTCAGAACGGGCGTCGGCGACGCCGACATCCTGGCGCCCGTCGTCGACTACGCCGAGGCCTATCCCGCCCGCAAGCCGGGCGTGCTGGGGCACGTGTCCTTCGCGGATCTGAAGCGCGGGGAGGTGACGGTGGATGGCCGCGCGATCCCCGCCAACCCGATTTCCAGCCTTGTCATGGCCCGCGCCATCGCGGAACTGCTCAAGGAGAAGATCCTGGCCGGCGCCTTCCTGTTGACGGAGCCGGTGGCGCCGCTGCCGGGCCCCCAGGAGGCCCGCCCGACGCAGCCGCTGCCGGAGGCCGAGCCGTGAACGATTCCCGCAACCAGATTCGAAAGCGCTTCGTCCTGGTGTTCCCCAGCGACTTGGTCGACAAACCCGTCATCTGCGAACTCGTCAAGCGCTTCGATGTGACTTTCAACATCTTGACCGCCACCATCACCAGCGAACGGGAGGGGCGTCTGGTGCTGGAGTTGACGGGGGCGTCCGCGCCGATCAGCGCGGCGGCGGAGCACCTCGAGCGCTTGGGGGTCGCGGTCGACTCTCTGAACCAAGAAGTGCGGCTCAACGAAGACGCCTGCATGCACTGCGGCACCTGCGAAGGCTTCTGTCCCTCCGGCGCCTTGCGCGTGCAGCGCCCGGAAATGCGCGTCGTTTACGACGAGAGCAAGTGCATCCTCTGCGAACGCTGCCTGACCGGCTGCCCGACGCATGCCATGGAATTCCGCTTTCGATGACCCGTCGTCCTATCGGCGGCGCGTGCGCGCCGACGCGTCCGCGCGGCGCGTGGTGGTGGGTGAGACCGACCTGTGGATCACGGCGGGCTCCGTGCCGCTTGCCGCGGCTGCGGCGCTGGCGGCGCGCATTCGCGACGACGTAGCCCTCCTCGGCAGGCTCTTTCCGCCCTTTCTGGCCAGCCTGGCGCCCGTCGAAGTGCCGCGGGGCATCCCGATCGCGCCCGCGGCCCAGGCGATGCTGCGCGCCGCGCGAGTCGCGGGCGTGGGCCCCATGGCCGCCGTGGCCGGGACGATCGCGGAGGCGGTCTGCCGCGAACTGGCCGGCGGCGGGGGCGAAGCCATCGTGGAGAACGGGGGCGACGTGTATCTCGTGTCGGCGGCGGCTAAAACGGTGGCAATCTACGCCGGCGAGTCGCCGTTCTCCATGCGGGTCGGAATACGCCTCGCCGCCGCGCAGATGCCCTGCGCGGTGTGCACCTCGTCCGGGACGGTGGGCCCGGCGCTCAGCTTCGGACGCGGCGACGCGGCCGTCGTGGTGAGTCCCTCAGGCGCCCTCGCCGATGCCGCCGCCACGGCCCTCGGCAACCGCATCCGCGGCGCCGCCGACGTGGAGGCCGCGGTGCAATGGGCGGCGGCGCTGCCCGGCGTCATCGGCGCCGTCGCCATCGCCGGGGAAGCAATGGCCGCGCAGGGAGACCTGGAACTGCAGCCCTTATAGGCTCTCGCGCTCCGGAACGGCGGCGCGGCCCGCGGCGGGTTCGTCTATGGGCGCACCCCGGCGTAGGCGTAGGCCGCGATCTGAGCGCCCTTGCCGTCCCTGGCGACGAAGGCTTGCACTTTGATCTTGTCGTCGCGGATGTACGGCTGCTCCAGGAAGCAGCGCTCCGCGTAGAACTGCCCGAGTTTCCCCTCGACGACCTTCTGCTGGATCTCCGCCGGTTTCTGCGCGAACTTGGGATCGGTCTGGGCCGCGGCCAGAAGGATCTCGCGTTCCTTGGCAACGATGTCCGGCGCCACATCCTTCCGCGCCAGGTAGCGGGGCTTGGCGAAGACGACATGCATGCAGAGGTCCTTCCCGACGGCCTGGATGGCGGCGTCGGCGGGGTCGGCGCCCTTCAGGGCCACAAGGGCTCCGTGGCGTCCGTCGAAGTGGATGTACTGGAAAACGGCATCCCCCTCGACGACGGCCAGGGGGCCGATCTGGATGTTCTCGCGGATCTTGGCCACGACCTCGAACAAGGCGTCTCGCACCGTCTTTCCCGATCCAAGCGGGGTCGCAAGCAGCTCGTCGTTCGTGCGGGGCGGCGCCGCCATGCCCTTGAGCCGCGCGATGATCGCTTCGTGCAGGGCGACGAAATCCTCGCACCGGGCGACCGGCTCGGTCTCGCAAAAGAGCGGCACCATGATGCCCCGCGTGCCCGCGGGGGAGACGAACCCGGCGATGCGGCCTTCCTTGGTCGCGCGGTCGACCTTCGCCTCCGCGACCTTCTGGCCTTGCTTGCGCAGGATCTCTCGTGCGGCCTCGACATCGCCGCCGGAATCCTGCAGGGCTTTCTTGCAGACCATCATGGGCAACCCGGTGAGTTCTCGCAGTTCCTTGACTACTTTCGCATCGACGGCCATAGATCGTGTCCTTTCTCGATCTCCCTTGGCTTGCGCGGGTCCCGAGACTCGAAAAAAAAGAAGCCTCAATCATAACGGGCGCGAAGCCTCTTGGCAAACACCCGCAGGCAGCGCTGAAACCTCCGCCCGGGTGGAATCACGCCTCCCCTCCGGGTAGTATTGCCGGCCCCGCCTTCCACGCGGGGCAAAGGAGCGGCTCCATGGCAACGGCGCCTGATGCGCTTAAGCTCTTCCTGCGGCGGCTCACGCTGGCGTACACGGTGTTTCTGGCCTTGGTGCTGCTCATGCCGTTCCGCTTCGCCCTCGACCCGGCGCTCCTGGCCGCCAACGCCCGGAACGTCGCCTCGCTGTGGTTCGCGGAATCGGTCCTGTCTCCCTCCGTCGTGGCGGACACCCTCCAGAACATTGCGCTCTTCATGCCCTTCGGATTCTTCCGCCGGGCCGCAGGCGCCGCGACGCGGCGCGCGGCGGGCGAAGCCTTCCTGGTGAGCCTCGGCGCCGAGTCTCTGCAGCTCCTCGCCCCCGGCCGTTGCGCTTCGCTGTACGACCTAGTGTGCAACACGGCGGGCGCCTGGGCCGGGGCGGCGGTATTCTCCGCCTGGGGCGGGTTCGCCGAGCGGGCGCTGCGCGCGGCTCGACGACGGGTGCCCCGGAGGCTTGCGGTGTGTTGCGCGGCCGCCGGCCTCCTTGCGGTTCTCGCAACCATGTTCCTCAAGGTCGCCCCGGTGGAAGGGCGGGCGTGGGAAGGCGCCGTCCCGGTGTTCTTGGGCGGCGCGCCCGGCGATGTTTTCGCGTGGCGCGGCGTCATTCATCGGATCGCGCTCTGGAGGGAAGCCACGGAATCCGCCGCCGCCGCCGCGCCCGACGTCGACATCGATTTCAGAGGCGGACCCAAGGAAGGATTCCTCGCTTCCCTGCCCGCGGATGCGGCCTGGAGCGAAGAAGGACTGGAACTCCGCGGCGCGCGCGTTGTCCTGGCGCCCGCCCAAGCGGAGGCCTTCGCGCAGGTTGCCGGAACCGGCCGCCCCTTTTCGGCGTGCGTGTGGCTGTCGCCCGAACGCATGGACTACACCCAACGCGGCGCGATCGTGTCGGCGGGGGAGAGCGCGTGGCGCTGCGCGTTCCGCCTTGGACAGCGCGAGCGCGACGTTCAGTTCTTCGTGCGAACGAGCGTGTCCGGCGCGGACTGGGACCGCCCCGCGCTCACGGCCCGCGCGGGCGGGGAGCGCCCCGGCGGGCGGCAATGGCGCTTCATTTTCACCGGGGACCGTCTTGCCGCGGCTTTCGAGGGTGTGATCCAGCCCGAGGGCGTCATCCTCAGGCGGTGGGCGACGCCGGCGGGGCAGTTGCTGGCCTCGCCCTTTGTGTTCGAGCCGCTCACGCTGTATGCCGCGATGTTCCTCGCCGTCGCGTTCCTTGCGGGGTTGGCATCCCCGCCGGGACTTCGAGGCGCCGCCGGGGCCGCGGCGTTTGCCTGCATCGCGCCGGCGTTCGGGGTCGCGGCGCTGTCCGCGTATTGCGGCCTGCCGATCGACCGCTACGCCGTGGCGGCGGTCCTTTTGGCCGCGGCGCTCGGCGTTCCGTTGGGCCGCGCGTGGGCTTGCGCGGCCAGCGCCGGATGATAGAGTTATTCATCCGCGGCTGCGGATGTGCGGCCGGCGGAAGGAGCGCGGGCGATGAAGATCTGCATCACAGGCGGCGCGGGGTTCATCGGGAGCCATGTCGCCGATGCCTACCTGGCGCTGGGCGCCGAAGTCGTCGTGATCGACGATCTGTCCACGGGGTTGCGCCGGAACGTTCCCCGCGGCGCGCGCTTCGTCGAGGCCGACATCCGCGACCGGGAGCGCGTCGCCGCAATCTTCCGGGCCGAGCGCTTCACCCACGTGAACCATCACGCCGCGCAGATCAGCGTTCCGGCATCGGTTCAGGACCCGCGCTTCGATGCCGACGTGAACGTTCTCGGTCTCCTCGTCGTGCTGGAAGCCTGCGCAAAGTCGGAAGTCGAGAAATTCATCTTCATATCCTCGGGCGGGACGGTTTACGGCGTTCCGGACCGGCTCCCGTGCGTCGAGGATGATCCGCTCGCGCCGGCGAGCCCGTACGGCATCGCCAAAACGGCCGGCGAGTTCTACACCCGTTTTTACGGGAGCGCCAACGGCCTCAGGTGGACGGCGCTCCGGTACTCGAACGTGTACGGACCGCGCCAGAACCCGCACGGCGAGGCGGGCGTCGTCGCCATCTTCTGCTCGCGGATCATCGCGGGCGCGCCGGTCCAGGTCTTCGGGGCTTGCGCGCCCGGCGACGGCGGCTGCGAGCGGGACTACGTGTACGTGGGCGACGTGGCGGCCGCCAACGTGGCGGCCCTCGCGAAAGGCGACGGCGAGGCGTTCAACATCGGCACCAGCACGCTGACGCGCACTCGGGCTCTTCTGGAAGCGCTTCAGGCCGCGGCGGGCCGGACTGTGCCTGTGGAGGAGCGCGGCCCGCGCCCGGGCGACGTGCGCGCCAACAGCCTCGATCCCTCGAAAGCCGCCCGCGGGCTCGGGTGGCGGCCCCGGACCACACTCGAGGCCGGCTTGGAGCTGACGTTTCGACACTTCGCCGCCGCGCGCGGGTGAGGATCCGCCGGCGGCACGGAGGACGCCATGACGGATGACACCCATGTCCGCGCGTTGCTAGCCGCGCGCATCGGTGCGAGCGCCTACGGCAAGACCGGCAAGATCTACAAGTTCGAGCGCATCAAGCGCGCGAAGCGCGAGGCGATCGCGGCGCGCCCGGACACGCGGCTCCTGGACTTCGGCATCGGCGAGAACGACGAAATGGCCGATCCGGCGGTGCGCGCCGCCATGAAGCGCGAGATCGACGATGCCGCCAACCGCGGCTACGCCGACAACGGCATCCCCGAGTTCAAGGAGGCCGCGGCGCGTTTCATGCGGGAGGTGTTCGGGGTGACGGTCGACCCCGCCGAGCAGGTGCTGCCCACCATCGGCTCCAAGAGCGCCCTGGCCATGCTGCCCGCGGTGTTCATCGATCCGGGCGATGTGACCATCATGACCGTGCCGGGGTATCCCATCGCGGGGACGCACACGCGTTACCTGGGCGGCGAGGTTTACGCCCTGCCGCTCACCCCCGAGAACGGTTTCCTGCCCGATCTGGACCGCATTCCGGCGGATGTCCGCGCCCGCGCCAAGCTCATGGTCCTGAACTATCCGAACAGCCCGACGGGAAAAACGGCGCCGCAGTCCTTCTGGCGGGAGGCCGTGGCCTTCGCGCGGGAGGAACGCCTGGCGCTGATCAACGACGCGGCGCACGCGCTCCTGACCTACGCGGCGCGGGAGAGCTTCCTTGCGACCCCGGGGGCGATGGATGTCGGCGTCGAAGTCCACTCGATGTCGAAGGGCTTCCACATGATCGGCTGGCGCCTGGGGTTCGTGGCGGGCAACTCTCTGATCGTCAGGGCGCTGGGAGATGTCAAGGACAACTGCGACTCGGGCCAATTCAAGGCCATTCAGAAAGCGGCCTGCACGGCCCTCGCGCGCCACGAGATTCACGCGCGCGCCCGGGCCAAGTATCGGCGGCGCCTGGAAAAGCTCGTCCGGGCCCTCGCGGGGCTCGGATTCTCCGCCGCCCTGCCCGAGGGCACGTACTTTTTGTACGTGCGGGCGCCGCGCGGCGCCGATGGGCGCCTCTTCGCCACCGCGGAAGAGGCCGCGGAGTACCTCCTGCGGGCGCACCTCGTCCTCACCGTGCCCTGGGACGACGCGGGCGCCTTCCTGCGTTTCTCCGTCACCTACGAAGCGGAGCACGAGGAAGACGAGGACGCCCTCATGGCGGCGCTGACGGCGCGGCTCGCGGGCGCGGCGCTCGCCTTCTGATCAGAGCAAGGCGACCCGCTCGCCCGCCGGCGCGCGGTCGCCGTTGCGGGCGCACAGCTCGCGGACGATCTCTTCATGGCGCGCCAGGACGCGCGCGCGCCTGATCTTCATCGTCGAGGTGAGCAGCCCCTCTTCGATGGTGAGCGGGGGGACGAGGGCGAAATCCTTGGGCCGCCAGTGCGCGGGCGCATCGGCGAGCAGCCGCGCGATTTCCCCGCGGATCCTGCGGACGACCTCGTCGCGCGGCATGCCGCCGGCGTGCTCGAGGGCGGGAACCACGAGAGCGTAGGCGTTCTTGCAGCCTTCGCCGAAGACGACGCAGTCGGCGATGAGCGCCGCGGACTTGAGGCGCTCCTCGATGGGCTCGGGGTGGAACTTCTCCCCGCCAAGCAGGCAGGTGAGGTTCGTGCGCCTGCCCGCGAGGTAAAGGAACCCGTCGCCATCCACGCGGCCGACATCGCCTGTGTACAGCCAGCCGTCGCGCAAGGCGGCGGCGGTCTCCTCCTCCCGCCGCCAATAACCCGCCATGACGCAGTCGCCGCGCAAGAGGAGTTCGCCTTCGAGATTCTTGCCGCGCCGCCCGGCGTCATTCTCGAAGGTGTAGTCGCCTCCACCCCTGGGAAGGACCCAGGACGCCATCCGTCCCGATGAGCCGAGGCGGTGCACGAAGGCGTTGCCCGCCGAAACGACGGGACTGGATTCGGTCAGGCCGTAGCCCTGGTAGATCGGGATGCCCAGATGCGTGAAGTACGCCTGGCACTCGGCGTCCAGCGGCGCGCCGCCGCTCACGAAGAAGCGGAACGCGCCTCCGAGGCGCGCGCGCAGCGGCTTGAGCACCGTGCCCAGGTAGATCCGGCGCAACGCGCGGGCCCAAAGCGGCCCGCGGAGACCAGGGTCCGCGCGGCAGACGCGCGCCGCGTTTCCAAGCGCCCGGGCGAAAAGCCACCGTTTCCACGGGGGGCTCGCGGCCGCCTGATCGGCGATGCCCTGTCTGAGCATGCCGGCGATGCGCGGCACGAGGAGCACGATGGAGGGCCGGTAATCGCCCATTCGCCCGACGAAATCGCGCTTGTCTTTCGGCACGGCGACGGCGCCGCCCGCCATGAGCAGGGTGAAAAGCTCCACCGTGAGGGCGAAGGAGTGCCAGTAGGACAGGATCGAGAGGACGACATCGCCGCCTCCAGCGCCGATGAGCTCCAGGGAGCTGGCGGCGTTCGCCAGGAAGTTGCCGTGCGTCAGCATGACGCCTTTCGGCCTTCCGGTGGAACCCGAGGTGTAAATCAAACATGCGACGTCGCCGCGCTCGGCCGGGCCGGGTTCGAGGGCCGCGTCGCCCTCGAGGGGCAGTTCTTCAAGGGTGACGACCGGAATCCGGCCGGCCGCGGACTTCACTTTCTCGAGGAACCCTTGCGACGCGAGGATGAGCGCCGGGCCGGCATCATCGAAGATGAAGCGCATCTCCGCTTCGGGCAGTTCCTCGGCGACGGGCACGGCTATGCTCCCGCGGGAGAACGCGGCGAAGAACGCGATGGCTTGGGCCACCGATTTCTCGCTCACGATGCCGACGCGATCGCCGGGGCGCACACCGCGCCGCGCAAGCACGCCCGCCCAAAGGGCCGCGCGGCGGGCCGTCTCGGCCCGGGACAGCGAGGCGATGCCGCCGCGCCGTCGATAACGGAAATGCTCCGCGGCCGGGTTCTCGCGGGTCTTCTCAAGGAGCAGTTCTGCAAGATTGCGCATACGGTCCGTCCTCAGCGGGCGCCGCGCCCGGCGAAATTGCGCGGAAATTGGTCGACACGCCAGCGCGACCCCTCGCGCACGACATCCACCCTGAGCGTCTTATGCGCCCCGTCGCGCGGCGCGAAGGCGATGGTGACCTCCGCCGTTTGAAGCGCACCCTCCCTCTGGACGGTGCCGATGAGGACGAAATCCTCGACGCGCCATTCTCCGAGCTGCTCGGCCCACGCGCCCTCGTAGTACGCCAGAAGGCGGTTCCAATCGATGGAGCCGAGCCGGTCCTTGACGCGGGAGGAGAGGGCGTCCCGGAGCGCGTCGGCGTCGCGAGCCTTGACCGCCTCCAGCCAGGCCACGATGGGCCGGGCCATTGCGTCGCCGCGCAGCCACAGGAGCTTGGGCTGGGCCATCCCGCCGGAAGCGCCGTTGGGCGGGGGCTTCCGGTGGGCTTCCATGTCGCTCGCGCACCCGGCGGCGAGCCCCGCGGCGAAGCCCGCGAGACAGACGATGGTCACGCGTCTAGCCATGGTCGCGGCCTCTTCACACGTTCAGGGCATCGCCGAGGGATCCAACGAGATCCTTGTAAGGCGCCAGGCGCTTGCTGACCTCGGCGATGAACTCCCGCGTCTGCCTGGGAGCGCAGCCGGCGAAGCGATCGGCCCGGCCGAGCAACGCCTCGATTTCCGGGCGGCGGAGCGGAATCTCGGGGTCGGCATCGATGCGCGCCGTCAGTCGGTCGCGATCGCCCTCGGCTAGCAGGGCCTCCCACGCCTCGCGGGCATGGGCCTTGAGGCGGGCGTGCATCTCCTGCCGGCTCTTGCCGCGGCGCACGCACTCCATCAGGATTTCCTCGGTGGCCAGAAAGGGGAGGTATTGCGCGAGACGGGCGCGAATGACCTCGGGGCGGATCACGAGACCCGCGGTGATGTTCTGGAGCAGGTTGAGGATGGCATCGGCCAGCAGGAACGCCCGCGGGAGCTCCAGGCGGCGCGCGGCCGAGTCATCGAGCGTGCGCTCGAGCCACTGGTTCGCATGGGTCGCGCGCAGCACCTCGGGCACGGCCATGAGGACGCGCGCCAGCGATGTCGCGCGCTCGGCGCGCATCGGGTTGCGCTTGTAGACCATGGCCGAGCTTCCGGTCTGGGATTTCTCGAAGGGCTCCTCGATTTCCTTGAGGTGGGCGAGCAGGCGCAGGTCGACGGCGAACTTGTGAGCCGAGGCGCCGATGCCGGCGAGGGTCTCGACCAGCTCCACGTCGAACTTGCGCGTGTAGGTCTGGCCGGTCACCGGGAAAACGCTTTCGAAGCCCAGTTTCGCGGCGACGCGCCGGTCGAGCTCCTTGACCTTGTCGTCGTCGCCGAGGAGGGCGAGGTAGCTGGCCTGGGTGCCGGTGGTGCCCTTGACGCCGCGGGCGGGGAAGCGGCGCTCCAGGTGCTCGATGCGGTCCAGATCCATGAGGAAGTCGAGCAGGTAAAGCGCGAGGCGTTTGCCCACCGTGGTGGGTTGGGCGACCTGGAAATGGGTGTATCCCAGGCAGACCAGATCGGCGCGGGCCTCGGCTTCCCGCGCGAGCTGCGCCATGACGGTCACCAAGCGCGTCTTGACCAGGGCAAGCCCGTCGCGGTAGAGGATCAGGTCAGCGTTGCCGCATACGCACTCCGATGTGGCGCCGAGGTGGATAACGGGCTCCGCGTGCGGGCAGGCCAACCCGAAGGCATGGACGTGCGCCATGACATCGTGCCTGATCTCGCGCTCTTTGGCCTGCGCCGCGGCAAAGTCGATCCGGTCCAGATTCGCGCGCATCTCCTCGATCGCCTCGGCCGTGACGGCTTGCAGGCCGAGTTCGCGTTGAGCTTCCGCCAGAGCGAGCCATACGGCGCGCCAGGTGCGGATGCGGTTGCGCTCGGAGAAGAGCCGCCGCATGGGCGCCGTCGCGTAGCGCGCGGCAAGAGGGTCTTCCCAGGTCTCGTGGTCGGCCATCGCCAGGCTCCTCACAGGTCCGAAAAGCTATCGTACACCGCGCACGCGCCGTTTGCCAAGACGGGTGGAGCGCAGGAATGGCGGCGGAATCGCCCGAAATGCGAGGCCGGCCCGCGCAGAACGGCCTAGGCGTCGGCGCAGTCCAGGCCGTCGGGCGTTGGATCGGTCCCCGGCTCCGGATAGGGCGGCGGCAGCGGCGGACCGTCCGCGAACAGCCGTCCGAGCAGGCGGATGGCATCGGCGATATTGATCACGCCGTCGTCGTTCGCGTCGGATGCATCGGCGCATTTCACCGGAGCGTTCAGGAAGACTTGAGACAGCACGGTGACGGCATCGCCCACGTCGACGCGGCCATCACGGCTCGCATCGCCACGGACGAAGAGGCCGCGCACCGGCATGAAGCGCAGGGAAAGGCCGTTCCGGAGCACGGGCTCTCTGAAACTGTAGAGCACCGCCGAGTGGGAGCCTTCGGCCTGGAGGCCCACCGCGGCCGAGGCGCCGAAATCGTCCCGCTCCGAGCCGGTGAGAGTGTCCAAGTAGCGGAAAACGATAGCGTTGGTGTCCTCGTACAGACTCGCCTGGAACGTGATGGTTCCTTCCGTGGAGGAGCCCCATATGCCGATGTTGCTCCAAGTGATCGTGAAGGCCCGCTCCGGTGCGGCTCCCTCCGCCGACGCGATAATGCGGGTGCCCGCGCGGGGCTGCAGATCCGCCCACCAGACGGCGACGATACCGGTCGGCGGTCCCGGCATGGGGAGCGGCATGCTGTTGTACGCGCTCACGCCGCGTCCGAAGGAGAGAAATCCGTTGCTGCTCACGTTGACGGCGGCGTACTCCCTGCCGAAGAACTTGAACTGGAACGGAAGCTCGACGCGCAGGCCGCCGTCGTCCTCCGCGATGGGAAGGATCGCGCCCCCGGTGGTGGATACAAACGCCTCATCGCCCTCGGCAACTATGTATTCGGGCGCGTCGACGTTCGTACGAACCTCGAGGGTGTAGGGAGAGGGCGGGCCGTCGTACCACTCCACGCGGAGGTAATACTTCGCCTCCGCGGGCCCGGACCAGGAAACGACCTCGGTCGCGCTCCCCGTGGCGGCGTCCGCGAGGAGCCGGCCGTTTTCGTCCAGCAGCGAAAGGTCCAGATCGGCATATTCGGGGAAGTTCCTCAGGACCGCGGTAAAACGCCCGGTTTCGGAGGCCGTGAACCGGAAATAATCGTAGTGGCCGAGGAGCCGCAAGCGGTACTCCACGCCGCAGGCGATTTCCTTGGCGGTTGCGGGGGTGGCGTTGGGAGCGAACGCATCGTCGACGAGCGGCAGCCCCGCAAGCTCCGCGAGGACCGCCGGCCAGAGCGTGTCCGCGGCAAAGCGCAGCGTGGAGGCGTTGTAGCTGGCGAAGGGCCGGTGGCCCGGGGGGGGAAGGTAGATCGTGAGGCCTGTTGCCGGCGGCCAGACATGCTCCGCGAGGGTGGTGACGGCGCCGCGGTACGCCGCAAGGGCTGCGCCGGCCAGGGATCCCCACGGCTTCTCGGAGGCCCGCTCGGCGAGATTTTCCAGGAGGCCGCCGAAATCCCAGTAGCCGTAATAGTCGAAGGGCGAACTCGCGAGGCAGGCCTCGGCGACATCGACGAGGGCTTCGGCGCCGCCCGTTCCCAGGACGGCGGCCAGCATGAGATCGAAGGCCGAGACCGCCTCGGAGGCAGCGGCCAGATCGACGGCGGCCAGGGTTTCGTCTCCCAAGTAGCGGCGGTCGTAGGCGGCGACCAACACGGTGGCCGCGCCGCGGGCAGAGAGATCGTCCGACGCGGCCAGGCCCTCCAAGACGAGTTCGTAAGGCCAGCCCGCTCCCGGAATCGACTTTTCCGAAGCCACCAACGTCTTGGCACAGGGGGCCAACTCGTAGGCCACCTCGATCATCCCCATTAGACAGGCGTCAAAGCCGAGAATGTCGACGGGAGGGCCGGCCGCCTCCAGCGCCGCGCGCACCTGGGCGATGCTCAACTCCGATCCCTGCGAGGCGTCGTGGCACACGGCGCGCAGGGGAACCTCCTTGCGCCGATCAGCGGCTGCCGCGTCCAGGTCGGCGGCGGGCGGCATCCAGCCGTCGCCGTGATCCCAAACGATGACGGCGAGCCGCTTTGACGGGTAGTTCTCCCGCGCGTAGCGGACGAACGCGGTGAGCGTGGCCGGCGAGCCCATGTCGGCCTCGGGCACGGCTTCAAGAGCGGTCCATGCCTCCCGGAACGTTCCTTTGACAACCTCGCCGCGCCGCGTGCTGCCCAGTCCGAGGACATTGGTTTGAAACATATCCGCCAGCACTACAATGCGGATGCGCTCGGTGGAGCCCACCGATGCCATCTCGGCGAGATCCTCGATGGCGAAGCTCTCTAGGTCGTTGTCGCCATCCAAATAGACGGCGATCGTCCATTCGGCGAGAGCTTCCGCCGCCTCGGCCCGGGACGCAGCGAGAGCGAAGGCGAGCGCGCAGGCGCCCGCGAGCACCAGGCCCCACCGCAACCTTCCGCGGGATTCCGCCGCCTCAAGCATGTTTCACGGCTCCGCCCTTCGCCACAGCGGCGATTATACCATGGAGCGGGCGTACTTCAGCGATAAGCGTGCAGCCCCGCCAGAAGATAGGACACCCCGAAATACGTGAACAGGATGGCCGCGAATCCGACGGCGTTGACCGCGGCCAGAACCTCCCTGCGCGGGTTGAAGAAGACCCGCAGGTGCAAGAAGAGAGCGTAGACGAGCCAGGCCACCGTCGCCCAGACTTCCTTGGGATCCCAGCCCCAGTAACGGCCCCAGGAGGAATTGGCCCAGGCGGCGCCCGTGGCGATGCCGACTGTCAGGAAGAAAAAGCCCCAACCTACGGTGAGCACCGCGTCGCGGTGGAGGCGTTCGGCGAGGAGGGCGCGGGATCCGGGGCCGCGCGGCGCAGCCAGCGTTGCGGCGACGCAGCCCGCGTGAAGGCCGAACGCGACGAGTAGAATCGCGTAGGAGAGCATGATCGTCAAGATGTGGACTTCGCGCCAGGGGGAATGCAGGATCGCCACGGGCGGGGAGATTGCATAACCCTCGGGCGGGAGGAAGAGCGAACCGGTGAAGCCCACGGCGGTCAGGAGCGCCGCCACGCCAAGGTATAGGCGGTCTCGGAACGCGGCGCGCAGGACGAGGCCGATGATCGGCACGAAGAACAAGACGACGAGAAAGACCTCATGAAGGTTCTTGAGAGGCAGGCGGCCGGCAATGGCGGTGTGGCCGCCGACGATCCAGGCGGTCCACAGCGCGCCCAGCGCATACAGCCCATTCGCGGCGCGGCGGTACGCGGTTCGTGGGCGCAGCCCGGCTAGGAGGAAGACCAGCGCCGCCGCGGCGAAAAGCGCCAACCCCGTGACGCGAAAATCGACGGCATAGTAAAGCCGCTCACAGGTCACCATAGGGGCCGGCAGGATCGCGCAGCCGTGTTCCGCGGCCAGGGTCCGCTGCGCCGCCTTGAGGGCCTGCGCGGCCTTGGCATATTCCGTTGCGTCCCGTTTTCCGTAGGCGCGTTCCAGAGCGGAGAAGGCTTCGATGCCGGGCGTCAGGGCTGCGGCTCCGCGGGCGGCGGCGGCTCGCGCGCCTTCCTCCGTGAGCCACTCGCCCTCGGGAGCGCTCACGTCCGGGAGGAACCGCAGCGAGGACGCGGCGCCGCGGATCGCATCGGCGCGGGTGTATAAGCCGCCAATGCGGCTCCAAAGATTCTCGAGCTCCGCGCGGGCGCGCTGAAAGTCGGCGCGGGACGATTCGTCGCCGCGTTGCATGGCGTGAAGGGCCGCCACGCGGCGATCCCAATCCTCGAGAACTTCGCGCGGAGCCAGCGCCTCCGCCGCGAAAACGGCGCGCGCTCGGCGGTCGGGAACAAGGCATTTGCGGTCAAGCCATTCGGCGGGCGAAAGGACAATGTCCAGATACGTCTCCGCCGGGGGCTGCGCCCCATAACGCCGGTAGGCGAAAATCCGGCCCGCTTCCTCGCGGGCGAGGGTTGCGAAGGGCTTGAGCCGGCCCTCGGCCATGACGACTAGGTCGTCAAGCAGGCCGGAGGGAAGCGGCGTGTGTTGGCCGGCGCCCAGGCAGGACGAGATCAGGGCGCCCAGCAAGACTACCGCGGGGGGGCATGAGGATCGACGCGGGGGAGCCATGCTCATTGCACCGCCTCCGCCGCGCCGCGCGCCCGCCTCGGTCGCCTGGCAACGAAGCGTACGCAGGCCAGCCACAAGAGCCCAACCGTGAGGACGTAGAATCCCGCCGCCGCCAGGGGTACGCCGGGATCGTAGGCGACGGCGAAGGATGACCACCGATACGGGGCGTTGGGATCCATGCCGGATTGGAAAAGACGGTACCCGTTTCTAAGAAGCGGCGCGTTGGTTTCGATGCGGGCGGGCTCGCCGACACTCCCATCGATCCCGCGCACGCGGACAAGGGAGAAGTAAGCCCGCGGAATGCTCGAGGCCGGCCAGAAGCGAGCCACGGCATCGTCGAGGGTCAGCGCGAATCCGAGGGGGAACTCCCGGGTCAGGACAGCGGCGGCTTTCCCGTCCGGGGTATGGGCCACGCCGTGCTCGTAAGCCAGCCAAACGGGCTCAGCGGACGGGCCGAAGCTCACGAGAAAAGCGGGCGGGCCCGTTTTCTCCGGGTCGGCGGTGAAGCGCTCGACTTCGCGCGAAGAGGGCAGAAAATCCAGCAGCGTCAACGTGCAGGCTCCGAGCACAAGCGGCGCGGCGGGCGCCAGCGGTCTGGGCGGCGTCGAGCGATCGAGGCAGGCCTCGACGCGCCCGTCCGGGTGGGACAGAACCAGCACGGTTCCCGGGCGGGGGCGGCGATAGCGGATTTCGGCGCCGTCGTCGAGCCGATTGCCGTGGAACGCGTGGTAGGCGAAGGCGTACAGGTCTCTTTCGCCCGCGGGCCCGGTCACATGCAGCTTGACCGCCGGGTTGAGCGGCGGCTCATCGGGCGCGGGGTTTTTACCCAGCTTGAAATTCGGGTGATACTGGAGGATTTGCACCCGGTAGGGCCCGTGGGCCAGCTCGCGGCCGGCATCCGCGGGGAGCGCGACGGGGATCACGACGGCGTCCGCGCCGGGCGCGGCGATCTCGATGGACTCGCCGAGCACGCGGTCGACGATCGCGCCGGGTGACTCGCCGGGCGCGACGTGCTCGTAGGCCAAGGCCGAAACGCCAGTTTCGCCCACCTCCTTAATGGCGCCCTGCCGGAGCACGAGGATTCTCTCCGCCGTCCCGGCGCAGCGAATCGTGATGGCGGGCGGGCCGCCGGGAGCCGGCTCGATGGCGTGCGAGACGCGGCTGGATTCCAGGTGCGCGTGGATTTCCAGCGGCAACCCATTCGTCGTGCGCGCGCGGCGCGCGCCGAAGGGATTGAGCGCCCGGACAAAGCCTCCCGGAAGAACGGCGCCGCCGGCTCCGGCGGCGATGGTAAAGGCTCCCTCCCGCGTGAGGGCGAAGAACTCATCGGTGGCGGCGGCCTCGTTCGGCTCGGCGGGCGTGACGCGGAGGACGGGGACATCGGCCAGAAACGTCGCTTGGGTTTCGCCCTCGGCAATGGGCAGCGTTCCGCGGATACCGAGCTTCCAGGTCGCCAACCCGCCCAGGAGGATGAGTAGCATCCCGACGTGCGTGAGCAGGCCCGGCAGCGCGCGCCGCCTCCACCAGGAACGGCGCGCGAGCGCGCAGGCGAGGTTGATCCACGCGAGGGCCATCAGGCCGGTGAACCACCAAGAAAGGTAGAGATGGTAAGGCACTTCCTTGCCGCCGGCGACAGCCTCCAAAACGGTGATGACCGCCATGGCTGCGGCCAGGGCGATCAGGAGCGCCGTGGTCAGCCGCCGCGACGCAAGCGCGCCGGCAAGGCGCAGGAAAAGATGCATCGGCGGGCACCTCCGCTGGTGCGAATGATTTCCCATGGACTCAGTAGCGATGCGGAGACCGGATTTTACCACATCGCCCGCGGCGGCCCCAGATCGGCAGCGCCGCCGCGTCAGGGCGCCTCTCCGAGGGCCTTGCCGAGGAAGCCGCCGTGTTGCGCCAGAAGGCGCTCGGCGGCCTCCGGCTCCAAACCGCGGCGCAGCGCGATGACGGCGACCTTTACGCTCCACTGGGCGGCTTCCAGTGCCGCTCGCGCGGCCGTCGCTTCCGCGCCGGTCAGTTCGCGGACGAGCCTGACCGCCCGGGCCCGGAGCTTGTTGTTGGTGGGGCGCAGGTCGACCATAAGGTTGCGGTACACCTTGCCCAGGCAGATCATGGCCGTCGTCGAGATCGCGTTCAGAACGATCTTGGTGGCCGTGCCGGCCTTGAGCCTGGTCGACCCCGTCAGGACCTCCGGGCCGGAAGGCAAAAGGACCAGCGCATCGAGCGGTTCGCCGGGGGGCGGGTGGCCGGCCGTTACCAGCGCGGCGCGCGCCCCTCGGGCCTTCGCCTCTCTGAGCGCGGCGAGGACGAAGGGCGTTCTCCCGCTCGCCGCGATGCCGACAACCGTGTCGCGCGCGTCGACCTCGAGCCCGCGCACCTGCGCCCGGCCCTCCTCCTCGTTGTCCTCGGCGCCCTCGACGGCCCGCGTCAGAGCGGCGGGACCGCCGGCTATAATGCCGACGACCTGGCGCGGCTCGGTCCGGAAGGTCGGGACGCACTCGACGGCATCCAGCACGCCGAGCCGGCCGCTCGTTCCCGCGCCGACGTAAATCAGACGGCCGCCGCGCCGAAGGCTGTCGGCGGCCCACACGGCGACCTCCGCCACGGAGTGCGCCCGGTCCTTGAGAGCCGCGACCGCCTCGGCCTCCTCGCCCATGAGAAGCGCCGCCGCTTCCGCCGGAGAAAGGGCATCGAGCCGCGAGCTGCGCGGGTTGGAAAGCTCGGTGGGGGGGATCTCAGGAGGGAACATGCCATTCAAGTGTACACCAGTTTCCACCGCGCCGCGGCCGCGTTTCCACCAAAGTGAAGCCGGCCTTGGCGTAGACGCGCATCGCCGCCGTGTTGGAGGCCAAGACGGACAAGTCGAGCACCTTGAGCCGCCGTTGCGCCGCGATGTACGGGCACCACGCGCGGAGCGTCTCGGTTGCATATCCGCGGTTCCACCAGGGGCGGCCGAGGCGGATCGCCAGCGTGCCGCGCGCGGTGAGGAAGCAGTAACGCCGCAGCCGCACATATCCGACGATGGTAAGGGCGGGCGGCAGCAGCACGGTCCAGATCGTCCGGCTGGGACGCTTCCTCAGAAGGCGCTTGAGGCGCTCGACGCTGCGGGCGTGCCAGGCGCCGGCATCGGACGTCCCGTGGTCGATGCGATTGGCTTCCGCATCGCTCCAAAATTCCTGAAACGCCGCCAGGTCGCCCGCCAGGGCGGGGCGCAGCACGAGACGCTCGGTGGCCAGAAGGGGGAGGGGCGGCACGCCGTCGAGGCACGCGAGGAGATCCGCGGGGCGGGCGGCGAGGTAATGGGCGCCGGCCTCGACCAGTTCGCGCGCCCCGCGAAAGCCCCAGAGGACCCCCGCCGCCGCGGCGCCGGCGCGCCGGCCGGTCTCCATGTCGACCGCGCTGTCCCCCGCGTAAAGAATGGAACTGGGCGGCACGCCGAGCCGCCGGCAGATGGCAAAGATGCCCGCGGGATCGGGCTTGCGGGGACGACCGGCGATCTGCCCCGCAACGGCGGCGAAACGGATGTCGGCGGCGATTCCGGCCAGCAGCAGCTCGGCCAGCGCGTGAGGTTTGTTGGTGAGAACGGCGGCTTGAACCCCGCGGGCCTCCAAGGCCGCAAGGAGCTCGCGCACGCCGGGGTAAAGATGCGACGACTTCATCTGCCAGGCGGGGAGCCGTGCCGTGAAGGCGGCGCTAAATGCCTCGATGCGGGTCCGGTCCGTCGTGCCGAGGAGCCGTTCCGCCAGGACGGCGAGGCCGTCGCCGACGAAGAAACGAAAGCGCTCGGCGGGGACCGGCGCGGCGCCGCAGAGCGCCGCGCATTCGTTCGCGCAGCCCGCGATATCTTGGAGCGTGTCGGCGAGGGTGCCGTCCAAATCGAAGATAACCGCTCGAAAGCGCGGCGTCATGTCATCGTCCTGCCGCGCACGGCACGCTAGCCGAGGACGAGGCGCTTGGCTTCGGGAATGGTGGAAATGATCGGCAGGCCGAGGGCGTGCTCGGCATCCGCCGGGGAATGGAGCGAGGCGTCGAGTACCGCCCCCCGCAGGAACGCGTAGCCGAGCGCCAGCGCGATGCTGCCGAACGCCGCCGCGAGGACCATCTTGCGCCGCCCGATATTAACGATGGCGCGGGGCGTATCGCTGACCTGGATGTCGCTCGTCACCTCCTGGATGTGCTCGACTTGGGCGCGCGCTTCCTTGAAAATCTTGCGCTCATCGTTTTGGGCGCGAACGGCTTCGTAGCGCACGAGCGCGTGTTGGTACTCGCTCCGCAGGCGCAAGAGTTCGGCGATCTTAGTGCGCCGCGCCGACCAATCCTTGCGCTGTTCCGCCAGTTGCTTCTTGGCCTCCGCAAGCTCCGTTTCCAGCATGGCCAGCTCGGCGTTGCGGACGGCGATATCCTGCTCGACGCGGACGATCTCGGGGGAGCGGATCGTCGTGGTCTTTTGCATGTCCTTGAACTTGGCGTAGATCTCCTCCCAGCGTTTCTGAAGCTGCTCGATGCTGGCTTGAATCTGCACCCGTTCGCTCTCCGGCGGCTGGGTGCTGAGAAGACGCCGCTTCAGCTCCTGCCGGACGATCTCGACATCGTGCAGCTCGTTGGCGACGCTGCGCGCCTCGGGAGAGTCGAGCTGCGCCGCGACGGGCATCGTCGCCGCCCCGGAGTCCAAGAGCGCCGCCATGTTGGCCTCGAGCTGAGCGATCTGGGCCTTGCGCTGGGCGACGTCGCTGGAGAGTTGGGCGATGCGCCCTTCCGCCTGCAGCTCGCGCTGCTGGAGATAGGTGAGGTCGGAGTTGACGTCGGAGTCGAAGGGGATCTCGACGTCCAGGTAGAGCTTCCTGAGCAGCGCCTCCTTCCGCTCCTTGTCCTCCTTGATCTGCAGGAAGCGGTTGTTGAGGAGCTCCTCCTGGCGCACAAGGAACTCGTTGCTTTCGAACTGGGCCTTGCGCCGATCGCGGGACGCTTCGATGAAGGCCCGGATGACCTCGACCACCTTGCGGGGATCTCGATTGCAGTAAGAGATGGTGACCGGGAAGCTGGCCCCGGAGATGGTCCGGGATCCGCGGGCGCCGCCGATGGAGATGCTCAAATCGCGCTTGAGCTTATTGGTGGCATGCTCGATGAATCCGCGGTTCTCCGGCGGGGGGGCCAAAAAGAAACTCAGTTTCTCATCCAGCCACGCGGAGAACCTCCCGCCGGCGCTCTTTTGGGCTTCCTCGTGCAGCTTTTCGGCCTGCTCATCGAGCTTGCAGCGCTCGGCGACCGTGCGCAGAACGCTCTCGTCCATAAACTCGGCCACGATGGCCTCCAGGAGAATGGTGTCGTCCTGAATCCGGCGGGGGTCCTCCTCCAGCAGACTTCGAAGCTGGTTTTGGGGATTGTGGACCAAAATGAGCTTCGTGCCGTCGTAGACCGAAAAAGTGTGAACAAACAGGATCGCGCCCACCACGCCGAGGGCGGTTCCAAGGGTGACGATAAAAAGGATAAAGAATTTGTACCGGAACAGGAGGGCGACGTATTTCTTGACGGGGACGCCTTCCTGGGATTGGTTCTCCGCGCCTTCCTCGGCCATGGTGCTCCTTGGGCGCCGTGCGCGGGGCGGCGCACGGCCGCGGGGTCCCACGGCGCCTCTCGGAGAACTGTACCATGCGGCGGGGCCCTTCCGCAATACGGCGCGCGCTCCCCGGGCGAGTCAGGGGCTCAAAGCGCGACCGCGGCCGGCCGATAAGGATAGCGGCGATCCCATCCGCGCCGCGAAAGTGCTATGATGGCGCTTCCGCCGGCGCGGCCGGGCAAGCGCGCGCAGCGCCTCGCTTGAGGGGCCCGACGGCGGATTTCGGCAGGAGGATTCGGACGTGAGACACGTGCTCGCAAGCCTTATCGGAGTCGGAGCGCTCCTCGCGGGGTGCGCGGGCGTCAATCCTCACGCGGTGAACGCCGAGTTCGAAAAAGACATCTTGCGCCGCGAGGCGGCGTACCGCCTGAAACCGCAGGATTCGATCTCGGTCACCGTGGTGGCCCAGCCCGGCTTCTCGCAGACTCCCGTCGTGGTCAAGGACGACGGCTACATCGACCTTCTCCTGGGGCGGTTTCTCGTCGCCGGCATGACCACCGCGGAGGCCGAGCAGACTATCGCGGCGCAGCAGAAGGAGTTCCCGAACGTCCCGCCGCGCATCGTGGTCGCCTTGGTGACTCCGGCGCCCGAAGTTGTCTGGGTCGCGGGGGAGGTTCAGCGTCCCAACTTCGTCACGCTCAGGCCGGGCATGAGCGCGCTCGAGGCGGTGTTCGAGGCCGGCGGGAATCTGCCCAGCGGCAAGCTGCGCAAGATCTTGCTCATTCGGCAGGGGCCGGATCACACGCGTCACGTCAGGTACGTGAACCTCAAGATAAAGGAGGAAGACCTGACGCTTCTGCCGCGCGACATGATCTACGTCCCGCGCACGGTCGTGGCGAACATTGCGACCTTCCTGGACCAGTACTTCTATCGGCTGACGCCGGTTTCCTACATCACGCCGGTGCTCATGTACAGCGGCCTGGGGGCGTACTGACCTGGATTTTCACGGTCGGGGGCAGGGCTGACGCCGAAGGCGGCTGAAAGCGTTTTCCCGCGGCGAACTCCAACGTGGAGCGGTTTCGGATATTCGCGCTGCAGGAAACGCGCACACAACCCGCTTCTTACGGCCGCCGGGCTTCACAAAACCGGCGTCCGGATTCCCCGGTTCGGCGGAAAGCGCGCATGCCTGCTGGTCGGATAACCTGAGCCTGGGATGAAAGGGCCGCCCAACGCGGCCTGCTCTCGGACGCCCGAGTGTTAATCGCATGAGGCGCCGTGGGAACCCCGGCCGGCGCCGCCGTCACGGCTTGCACGCGCTCCAGTCCGGGCCCGAAGCCACATCCACGGCCAGCGGCACCGAAAGCGGAATCGCGTCCCGCATCTCCGCGGCAATGGTCTCGCGCAGCTCGGCGGCCGCGCGCTCCGGCGCCTCGAAGATCAGTTCGTCGTGCACCTGGATGATCAGACGGGCCGGAAGACGCTCGGCCCGGATCCGGCGGTGCAGGCGCACCATCGCGGTCTTGATGAGATCCGCGGCGCTTCCTTGAATGATAGTGTTCACCGCCAGGCGCTCGGCCTGCTCGCGCATGACGCGGTTGCGCGAATCGATGCCGGTGATGGGGCGGCGGCGGCCCAGGATCGTTCTCACGGCGCCTGCGCTCCGCGCCTCGGCCACGGCGCGTTCGACGAACGCCGTGATGCCCGCGAACTTCTCCTTGTAGGCGGCGATGAAGGCGGCGGCCTCCGAGCGGGGAATTCCGAGGGCGCGCGCCAGCCCGAACGCCGTCTGTCCGTAGATGATCCCGAAGTTCACCGCCTTGGCGCGCGAGCGCAGTTCGGGCGGGACCTCGGCGAGCGGCAGCCCCCAGACGGCGCTCGCCACCCAGCGGTGAATATCCTCGCCCGCCTCGAAAGCCGCACGCATGGCCGGATCGCCGCTGTAATGGGCGAGGATCCGGAGCTCGATCTGAGAGTAGTCCGCCGCGATGAGCACATCGCCCGGCCGCCCGGGCACGAACGCCCGGCGGATGCGCCTCCCCTCCGGCGTTCTTACGGGGATATTCTGGATGTTCGGATCTGATGAACTCAGGCGCCCCGTGGCCGCGACGGCCTGGTGGTAGCTCGGGTGCAGGCGCCCGGTGGCGGGGCTGACCAGCGCGGGCAGCACATCCACGTAGGTGTTCTTGAGCTTGGCGAGCTCGCGGTACTCCAGGACCAGTTTCGGCAGGGGGTGCGACGGAGCCAGGGCCGCGAGCACATCCGCATCGGTGCTGCGCGCGCTCTTGGTGCGCTTGACGACCGGCAGCCCGAGCCGGTCGAACAGCACCTCTCCGAGCTGCTTGGGCGAATCTACGTTGAACTCGACGCCCGCCTTGTCGAAGATGCGCCTTCGCAGCCCTTCCAGCGCGGCGCCGAGCTCGACGCTGATGGCCCCCAGCGCGGCGGCGTCGATCTTGACTCCCTCCCATTCCATGTCGGCGAGAACGCGGCAGAGCGGCATCTCCACCTCATCGAACAAGGGGCCGAACCCCTCGGCGCGGATGCGGGGCTCCATGGCGCGCCAGAGCCTGAAGGTCACGTTGGCATCCTCGGCGCCGTACACGGCGAGACGGGCGGGATCGGCCTGGGTGATGGGGATCTCGGCCGCGCCGCTCCCAATGATCTCAGCGAAGGGGATGCAATCGTAGCCCAGCAGGTCGCCCGCCAGGGCTTCGAGGCTGTGACTGCGGCGCTCGGCATCGAGGAGGTACGAAGCCACCATGGTGTCGAAGGCGACGCCTTCCAGTTCCATGCCCGCCCCGCGGAGCGTCTGGGTATCGTACTTGATGTTCTGACCGCACTTGGCGATGCCGGGATCGGCCAGCAGGGGACCCAGCAGCCTCCTGACCGCTTCGAGGGAAGCCGTGCGCCCGTCGCGGGCCAGTAGGGGCACGTAGACGGCTCCGGACGGCTCCCAGGCGAAGGAGATGCCCGCAAGGCACGCGTCCCGCGGCTTGAGCGACGTCGTCTCCGTGTCGATGGCGAATTCGCGGGCGCGGGCGAGCGCCGCCGCCAGATTCCGCAGCTCTCCGTCGGAAACCGCGGTAGTGAAGCGAAAGTCCGCCGCCGCTTCCCGCCCCCGCGCCGCCGCCGGAGCCGAGGGGGGCGCCGCCTCGCCGCCCAGCTTCGGCATCAGCTTCGCGAAGCGCAGCTCCCGAAACACGGGATCGAGCCGTCCGAGCGTGAAGCCGGCGATCCGGCACGCCTCGATGTCGAAAGCGAGGGGGCAGTCGCGCCTGAGGGTGACCAGCGCCCGCGTCACGTCCAGCGCGGACGCGAAGGCGCGCACGCGGTCACGGAGCTTGGGCGTCAACTCCTCGGCATGCTCGATGACGGTTCCGGCGGCCCCGTACCTGGCAATGAGATCCAACGCTTTCTTGGGCCCGACGCCGGGGATGCCGGGCACGTTGTCCACCGGGTCTCCGCTCAGGATCTGAATCTCGACCGCCTGCGCCGGAGTGAAGCCCTTGAGCTCCCGCAAGCGCTCGGCGTCGATGACCGCGCCGTCCTGCGGGTCGTAGAGTTCGACCCCCGGACCGAGGAGCTGATACAGATCCTTGTCGCGGCTGAGAATCCGAACGGCGACGCCCAGCTCCCTGCACCGCTCGACCACCGTGGCGATGACATCGTCCGCCTCCTCGCCCGGGCAGGTGAGCACGGGCACGCCGGCCAGATCGAGGATCGCGCGAATGCGGGCGATCTGGGGCACGAGGGGCTCGGGCATGCGGTCACGGCCCGCCTTGTACTCGGGGAACAACGCGAGCCTTCGGGTCGGTCCCTCGGGGCGGTCCATGGCCACCGCCAAGTAGCCGTCCGGATGCGCCCGCGCCAGATCGAGGAGCATGGCCGTGAACACGAACGTCGCCTTGGTCGGCTCGCCGGAGGGGGCGGTCAGGTCCGGCGCCTTGGACCAATGCGCGCGCATGATGTGGCTGTGGCCGTCGATCAGAAGCAGTGTGCGGGCCATGGACTACCTCCCTGCCGCGCCGCTCGCGGACGGGCATCGCGGGCATCCTATGTCCCGGAACCGCCGTTGGCAACGGCGCTGACGCGCGCCTCCGACGTGTTGGGGCCGATCTTGCCTGGCTCCCGGTTTACCGATACGATTACCGCGGGTCGGACCGGCGGCGAAGACGCCGGCCCCGCCCGCGCAGCTCAGTGGAGGCCGTTATGCCGATCCTACGCGTGTTGAGCGGATCGAATTCCGGGGCCGTGTACGAGCTTTCCCGCAACACCCTCGTCATGGGACGGGACCTCGACGTGCAGATCCAGATCGCGGACCAGGGAGTATCGCGTCGCCACGCCGAGATCGCCCGCGTGGATGAGTTGTTCCTGCTGCGCGATCTGGGAAGCCGCAACGGCACGTTCATCAACGAAGAGTCCGTCGCCGAGCGCGTCCTGCGCGAAGGCGACCGAATCAGAGTCGGCAGCACGGTGTTCGCCTTCGAGGATCGGCCCCAGCTTCTCGAGCAGAGCCGATTGATCCAGTTCCACGACGGCGCGGTGAACCCGCGCCAGACGATCTTCTTGCGGATGAGGAGCAAGCCCGCGGATCCGGCGGCCGCGGCGCCCGCCGCCGCCGGGCGCGGAACCTTCAGGGACAGTCCCCTCCTGTCCGCCATGGAGCGGATCGCCCACTTCGTGGCGGGCGAGAAGACGCTCGGCGCGGTGTTCTCCAAAGCGCTGGCCGAGCTCGGCGCCGCGAACCGCGCGCTCCAGACAGCCATCTTCGCGCTCCGGAAGGGGGACGGTGCGGATGAGTTCCGGCTGGTCGTCTCCTGGTCGAGCGAGGCGAACAAGCCGCTGCGGGTGTCCCGCTCCGTCATGCGCCAGGCGTGCCGCGACCGCCAGCCCATTCTCGTCCAGAATGCCGGCCAGGATATCCGCTTCTCCGCCGAGGACAGCATTATCGCTCAAGGCCTGCGTTCGATCATGTGCGCTCCGCTGGAGGCCCATGGCAGGGTTTTCGGGACCCTGTACGCCGCGGATTGCAGCGATCCGGCGGGCTTTGGCGCCGAGGATCTCGAGCTATTCACCGCGGTGGCGACCCAGTTGGGCCTGGTCATCGCCGCGGCGCAGGCGCAGCGCCAGTACGACGTGTTCTTCAAGCAGGCCATGCGGGTGCTTGTGGCGGCCATCGAGCATCGCCTTCCCGAGAGCAAAGGCGCGGGCGAGCGCGTCGCGGGCTTCTGCGCCGCGACGGCGCGCGCGTTGAACATGGATCCCCAGGACGTGCGGTACGCCTGGTTGAGCGGCCTGCTGCACAACGTGGCCGTGCTGGGACTCTCGGATCGAGAGCTCGCCGAGCCCGTGCTCCTGCCTCTCAGGCGCAGCCGCGCCGCCGAGGAGCTGTTGTCGCGGCTGTCCGGCATGGACCCCGTGCTGGCGGCGATCAAGGATCAGGATGAGCGTTGGGACGGCAGCGGCACGCCGGAGAGCAAGACCGGCGACAACATTCCGCTGCTGGCGCAAATCCTCGGGCTGGCGAAGCTTTTCGACCGGCTGCTCAGCGGCGACTTGTCGGGCAAAGCCGGCGTGTCCATCAGAGAGGCGCTGCTGGAGATCCATGCCCTGAAGGACCGCCAGTTTCCCGCCCGCGTGGTGAACGCCTTGTTCATTGCGTACCGCCGCGGCGAGCTGTTCCAGGAAGACCAGCAGTTCAGCGCCCTGGACGTGTGATGGCGCGGGGGGCGTTCACCCCCCAAAGCCCGCCTCCTCTTCCTTGCCCTCGGAATCATTGTTGACTTTCGCGTCCCATGGCCCTACAGTACCGGCAGACATTTCCCGGCGGCGCGACCGCAACGCACGGCGGGGCGGGCGGAGGGCGACGGATGCGGCCCAAGAAGGAACCGAAAGAGCTGATCGAAGTGCTGCTCAGGGAACAGCGCAAGCGCGCGCCCGAAGGCCAGGACCCCCTCGAGGGAATCGAGTGGGGCGGCCTGCCCGAAGACCTGCGCGACAAGGTGTACCGGCCGACCGAGCAGAAAGAGCCCCTCGTGGATCTCCTGCTCTCCGTCGAGCGCGAGAAACGGCGTGTGCGCGAGGTCGGCGAGCCGCCCTCGACGGCCGAGATGCTTGAACGTCCCGGATTGCGCGAACGGTGGGGGGCATGGGCCGGACACACGTTCGGGTTCCTCGGCGCGACCTGCGAAGTGAGGGTTGCCACGGTCGTGGCGTTCATCGGGTGCAGCCTCTTCCTCGCGCTTATCGCCTATCTTTACGGCATCGAGAAGGGACGGTCGCAGGAGCCGCCCGTCATGTATACGACGTTCCAGGACGCGCCCCGGAAGATCGACTTCGAGGGTCCTCGCAACATTCCGCGGGCCGCCGACGGGGCCGCGGGCAAGGCATCGCCTCAAAGCACCCCGCCGGCGCCGGACTTGCGCCCGCGACCGCCGGTGACGGCGCACGAGTCCAAGGCAAACCCCGCGCCGGCGGCGCCGAGGCAGCCGTGGGTCATCCGCATCCAGACCGTGCCCTTGACGCCGAAAGCCCAGGAACTCGCGGATGTCCTGTGCGGCCGCCTGCGCCTTGCGGGAGTGCCCGATCCCGGCACCGTGACGATTTCCCCGGGGGGGCGCAAACAACTGGTCGTGATCGCCGGAGGTTGGCCGGATCGCGCCGCCGCCGAGAAGGCTCTGACCGTGTTCAGGCCGGTCATTCAGAGCATTAGGGGGGTCGAAGGATTCCCGGCGCTCGACGGCGCCGCTCCCTGGCAGAGACCGTAACGAAAAACACGAGCCCTGTGAACGCACAACCCGCGTGTATTCCCTGCTGCCTGGCGCGAATCCTGCGGATGGCCGAGCTGGTCACCGACAATGTCTGGCTTCACAACCGCGTCCTGGCCGAAATGATGGATATCCTGCGCAAGCGCCAGTACGACACCACGCCGGCCGATCTCATGACCGAACTGTGCGCGCGGGCGGAGAAAACCCTGGGCGTGGCGGATCCGTACGCGCAGCGCCGGAGCGGCATCTCCGAGGAGATGCAGGCCGCCGAGGAGCAGTTCCGCGCCCAGATCGAGGCTGCGCCGAAATCGCAGCAGCTCGCGTTGGCCGTGCGTCTGGCGTGCACGGCCAACGTGTTCGATGACGATCTCCTGCGCGACGTGGAGATCTCGGGGCTGTTCGCCCGGGCCAAAGAGGTTCCCCTCCAAGGCGACGTCTGGGAGGATTTCCGCCGGGACTTGAAGGCCGCCGCGCGCATCCTCTTCGTGCATTGCGCCGCCGGCGAGATTGTTCTTGACAAGCTCCTCATGGAACGTCTTGAGGAGAAGAAGATCACCGCGGTGGTCAGGGCGCGCCCGATCCTGGGCTGGGCGGTGGCCGAGGATGCGGCCCGGGCCGGGATCGGCGCCGCGGCGGACGCCCTTATCGATCCTGGCGCGAACTGCATCGGGCTCCCGCTCAGCCAATGCTCGCAGGATCTTCGGACGGCCTTCGACCAGGCCGATCTCGTGATCGCCAAGGGGCAGGCCGCGTACGAGACGCTTGGCGCGGAGCGCAAGACGATCTACGTGCTCATGCGCGTCAAATGCCGGGTCGTGGCCGAAGCGCTGGGGTACCAAGTCGGCGACCTCGTGCTGGAGCGCTGCGGGGGCGACCAAGCGTAGACGGTGGGGGGGACACCCATCTCCCCCGCCGGGCCGACGCGGCTCGCGCCGGAACCGCGGACCGTGTTTTTCGCCGCCGCGCCTCTGGCGAACGCGACTGTTTGCTGCTATACTACGGGCTCGCAAGACGTGCGCCGAACGGAGGTCATTCGAATGAGTCTTCACAGGAGCCTTGTCGTACACGCGAAGCTCGCGCGCAGCCGGAGCGTGCTGACGCGCGCCGAGCGGATCGCCATCTTGATACGTGAAGGCAAATTCACCGAGGGCAAAACCTCGATCTACGGCCTCCCGAAAGTCCGCATCCGCGCCGGCGCGTAAGGGCGCGGGCGCGCGTCTTCGCGCGGATTCCGCCGCAAGGCGCCCGGGCGCCGCGGCGGGCGGGTCTTAAGGATTCCTCGCAAGCTGGAGGATACAGGGTTGGCGCGAACGGGGCATTGCACCAAGGACACGACATCGCGGCCGTACAGCCTCGCTGCGCCTTCGCCGGAGAAGAGAAATGAGGAGGAGTGCCGATGGCCGCGAACGACAACTCCAAGAATTCGAGCGCCGCGCGCAATGGTCTGAAGCTCAAGGACGGCCCGTATCTGACGCGTAAAGTCGAGCGCATCATGATGCATATCGCGCGCGGGCGCCCGGTGAAGTGGATCGCGCAGCTCCACAATGTCCGCGAATCGGTGATCTACTACGTGGCGCGCTGTACCGGATTTTCCTCGTCGGCGCTTGTCGGGCGCGCCTCCGGGAATTCCCAGAAGAGCTCGCCGGGCGCGCGCTGAGGCCGCGTCGAGCGCGGCTGCTGAGCGCGGGGAACCCAAACACCTTTGCCGGAAAATCTCCTCGGAGCAACCCTGCCGAGCGTGGCGTGTTGCGGCGCGGTGTCTCGATGCAACATAAGATACATTATCGGAACGCTGAATTCAGTCCCGGCCTGGGTAAGCCGGTCTTGTCCGGGGTTCTTAAGGGATTTCCCCTTCTTCCGCGCCGAGAGCGCCCAGCGCCGAGGCGAGCGCGGCATCGAGCGTGGCGGCCGGATGCTCGGAGGGCTGCCTGCGGGCGCGGTGAAGGGCGCAGCGCCAGCCTGCGCCGGGAGTCCCGCCGATGCCCACCACCGCCTGCGCGCCGAGGTCGTCGAGCATCACGGGAAAGTCGTCCGGTGTCGCGCTGGGATACGGGACGGCGCGGGTGGCGAGGTTGTTTTGCGCGCAGAGGCGGTTTGCGACGCGCGCCGCCGGCCAGAGATCGTGTCCGGCGCCGGCCAAGGCTATATGGGCGGGAAAAGCGCGGCGGTCTCCGTAAACCTGCGTGTAGAGAGCCAGCGTGAGTTGCCCGGGAGCGGCGGGCGCCTCCGCGGCGGTGTACGACAGCAAAGAGCCCCATGTGAGCGCGAGGATGCGGCTCGCGATGCCGCAGGGACCCATGGCGAACAAAGCCGCGGGCAGCGGCGCCGGCGCGGCGAGCGCCCGCCTGAGCACGGCGAGATCCCGGATTGACCGCGCCGTTGGAACGAGCTTGGCGGCGGTCGCGCCGTCGTCGCGGACTCCGCGGAGAAGGTCGGTGAGGCCCTCGATGGGGCCGGTGAAATCGTGAAGCGAAGCCAGGACGGGCCAGCCTTCGGCGGCGCCGCGGCGGAACAGCGTGCTGCGCAGCTCGATGTCGACGAGCAGGGCGCCGAGCTCGCACGCCCGTGCGAAGATCGCGGCGCGCTCGGACTCGGGGCCGCGGAAACCGCCGCCCTCATGGGCGGTCCGGCAGGTGAAGATCACCGGACGGGGGCTGGCGGCAATCTGGGTCAACGCCTCCGCGGGCCCCCCGGGCCAAAGGTCGGCGCGGATTTCGCAGTAGTCGGCGGCCTGCACCGCGTCGGGATCGAAGGGGCCCGTCGCGGTGACGGCGATGCCGGAGCGCAGGGTGTCGATCATTGGCCTCCGGTGCGCCGCGCTGCGCGCGGCGCCGGAATACCATTGTACAAAAGGCACCCCACGGCGTACAATATGGACGCAAGGATCGTGAAGAGCCTCTTCCCCGAGCGCGCGCGGCGCCGGCGGTTTTTCGGCGCGCCGCCGTGTACAATCCCCCATGCGTCCGGGACGGCGCCAGAGAAACGGATATGCAAGACCAGCGTGACTTCGTAGGCCGGGAACGGGGCTACGGCTCCCCCCCCGGGCGGGGCGATGTGCGCCCCCACCGCCGTCCGAACTGGGGCGCCCGCCCGCAGGACCACCGTCCCAGGCGCGCGGCTGTAAGCGGGCCCGTGCGCCCCCAGGCGGGCGTCCTGGAAATCCACAAGGAAGGCTACGGACACCTGCGCGGCGACATCCGCACCTTGCGCGAACGAACCCTGCAGGACTGCTTCGTCCCGGCGCAGCTCATCAGGCAGCTCGGCCTGCGGCCGGGGTCCTACGTCGAGGGCGAGGTGTCAACGGAGAAAAAAAAGGATTTTTACGTGCTGCGCAATGTGCTGCGGGTGGACGGGCTGCTGCCGGACGCCGCCGCGCGGCGCCCGCGTTTCAACGAGCTGATCGCCATCGATCCGCGGCACAAGTTCCGCCTCGAGGACAGCCGCAACGACATCTCGCTCCGCGTGCTCGATCTCATAACGCCCATCGGGAAGGGACAGCGCTGCCTGGTCATCTCGCCGCCCCGCGCCGGCAAGACGATGCTGCTCCAGAAGATCGCGCGCGCCATCGCGGAGAACCACCCCGACACGCACATCATGGTGGTGCTCATCGACGAGCGCCCCGAGGAGGTGACCGACTGGCGCCGCACCACCGACGGCGAGGTCGTGAGTAGCTGTTCGGACGACTCGCCCGCCAACCACGTGCGGGTGAGCGAACTCGCCCTCGCCCGGGCCAAGCGCCTCGTCGAGGCGGGGCACGACGTATTCGTCCTCATGGACTCGCTGACGCGCCTCGGCCGGGCCTACAATCTCAACACGAAGGAAACGGGCCGCACGCTCTCCGGCGGCCTGGACGCGGCGGTGCTCGACAAGCCCAAGGCGTTCCTCGGCGCGGCCCGCGACCTGGAGAACGGCGGAAGCCTGACCATTGTCGCCACCTGCCTGGTGGACACCGGCAGCCGCCTGGATCAGGTGATCTACGAGGAATTCAAGGGAACCGGGAACATGGAGTGCATTCTGTCCCGCCAACTGGCCGACATGCGCATCTTCCCGGCGATCGACATCAAGGTCTCGGGCACCCGCAAGGAGGAGAAGCTTTATCTGCCCGGTGTGCTGCGTCAGATCTGGGCGCTGCGCCGCGTGCTGCAGACGCTGGAGCTGAAGCGGGGTGCGCGCGTGTTCATCGAGAAGCTCGCAGCGACCCGCAACAACGCGGAGTTCCTGACATCGTTCTCCGCCGAAGCGCTCGGGTGAAAGCCGTGCAGGACGTCTGGGATGTCGCGGTGGTCGGCGCCGGGTTCGCCGGAACCCTGGCCGCGCACGACCTCGCCCGGCGCGGCCTGCGGGTCATCGTGCTGGAGCGCGGTAAGCAGATCGGCCAAGAAACCAGCGGCGGGAACCTGTCCGCCGATCCCTGGTGGAGCGCCTTCGGGCTGCCGCGGCCCGACTTCATGCTCCCGGTCGTCCGCCGCCATGCGGCGTGGATCGGTTGGAGCTTCATCCTTGCATCCGTACGGCCCCACCCCCGAGTCGAACTCGCGGCCTTCGCGCGGACGGATCTCGATACATACCTGCGCGGCATCCTGCAGCGCGCGGGCGCGGCGCTGCGGGAGGATTTCAGCGCGGAGGAGATTCAAACGGAGCCGGGCGGCCCCGTCTTTGTGCGCGCCGCCGGCGCCGCCGTCGCCGCGAAGGCGGTCCTGATCGCGTCGGGCGCCGACGAGGAGCTGCCGACCCGCAGCGGCTTTCTGCGGCGCCGCGCCGGCGGCAGGGTGTTCTTCGTGTCGCAGCAACGCCTGGCGAGACGCGACTCCGGCGCGGGCGGGGACTGCACGCTGCTGGAGCTTCAGAACCTCCCCGGCTGCGCGGATGCCGCGGCGACCGTTCTGCGCATGCCGCGGGACGTCATCGTGACGGTCCGCGGCTCCGCCGCGCCCGAGTCTCTCGCGGACTGGAGCTTCCGCCCCGGCGACATCATGGGCCGACTCAAGACGCATCCGCTGATCGAGGAGGTTTTTCACGGCGTCGTTGTCGGCGAGTGGCGCACGCGGATCCTCGGAGCCTATCCGCCCGCGCGGCGGCGGCTGCACGGCGAGCGCGTGCTGCTGGCGGGCGACGCGGCGCTTCCCATGGGAGGGTCGCCTCGTCCGGGCGCGGGGTTCCGTTGGGCCGCCCTCACCGCCCGCGAGGCCGCCGAGACGCTGGCACGCACTCTCGACCGCCCCACCGCGTTTCGACTGCGCGCCTACGCCGAGCGCGTCCGCGCCGCGAGCCGCAGGCCGCTTAGGGATCGCTGCTTGTTGCGGCTGCGGCGGTTCATGGCCCGGGCGGCGCTCCTTTTCAACCGAGTGATGTTCTGGTTCGCGGACTAGTGCGCCCGGCGAGCATGGCGGCGTCCGGCCGCCGGTGCGGCCGGACCCTGGCGGGCGGCGGCGAAAACTTCTTGCGCGCCCCGTTCGCCGGCAATAGAATCGTCTAGTGAAGCTGTCAGCGGAGACCCGCTATGCCGGCAAGCAAAGGTGGTGGTGTCAACATGAGAGCGCGGCGCCCGGGGCGGAGCCGGTGCCGGGCGATCGCCTTGTGCGCGGGGCTTGCCGCGTGCCTGCTCGCGCTGCGCGGCGGGGCGCAGGAGATCCTGCGCCGGGTCGCCGAACCGCGCGCCGCCGCCCTGATTCCGGGGCAGAGCGCGACGGCGCCGGAACGTATCGCTCACCTGAGCCGACCGTCCGTCGCGATCGTTGCGGGCGGGAGGCGCGTATTCGCCGTCCTTCCCGACGGTCTGGATCTCGTGGCGCTCGACGCTGCGCGCGCGACCTTCGACTGGCGTCTGACGCTGCCCGCCGAGCTTCCCGGCCCCCCCACCGCGGCGGCGCTCGTCCCGGGTGTCACCGAACTGCTGCCGGGACGGCTCATGTTCGTGTGCGAGGGCTCGAACCTGCTCCACCTCTGGAGCGGCGTTCCCGGAGAGGCCCCCGCGACGCGCGCGCTGCCCCTGCTCGATGCCGCGCCCGAGCCGTACGTGTGGTCGTTGAGCTGCGACCAGGAGAGCGGACATTTCCTCGTTTTGTACACGTCGAAGTTTGAGCCGCGCAAGCCCCGCGTGCTGATCTTCAACGCGCTGTTCCAGAAGCTGGCTGCCGTCACGCTGCCCCTGCCGTGCCCGCCGCCGTTTTTCGCCGTCTGGGGGCTTGCGGCTCACCGCGATTCGGGGGGGGCGCTGCGGCGGGGGATCGTGTTTCCCTTCGGCGCCGACGGTCATGAAGGCGTGGCGTGGCTGCCCTGCGAGAACACCGTGCCCGATGTCGCCGCGTGTCGCGCATTCAGGATCTCGGGGTGCCCCGATCGCGTTTTCCGCGCCGCGGCCGTGGCGGATGACGCCCTGTTTCTCGCCGGCGGGCAGTCCGACCGCCTCTATGCCTTCGGCATGCCGTTCGAGCCCATCATCCCCGCGCCAGCGGAGGTCAGCGTCGTGCCCTCGGGCAAAACGCCGCCGTCCTGGTTCGTCTGCTGGAACGGCGCGCCCCTTGAGGGTTACACGATCGAGGTTTCCGAGTGCGGGCGGCCCCTCGGGCTGCCGCCCGTGAATGCCCGTCGCGGCAGTCTCGAGGTCGCGGGACTGCTGCCCGGCACGCCGCTCGCGCTGCTCCTGCGGTCCCCCGACGGGCGCCCCGGCACGTTCTCCGCGACGGCCCGCATCCCGAACGCGTGGTCGCGTTTCGACATCGATCGCGACTTGATCAAAGTCATCGCCGGCATCGCCTACGAGCCGGTCCGCGAAACGCTGTTTATGACCGCTGCGGATGGGACGCTGGCGGCGTGCGCCTTCGCGCAGCAGATCGAGCCTTACGTCGATGCCGGCGCCTACCGGCGCATCATCACGGGCGACGTCCTGCGCCGTGGACCCGCCGGCCACCTGAGCGCCTGCACGTTCGACCCCGAGAGGGAGCTCCTGCTCTTCAACGGATGGAACGGACGCGTCGACACGCTGTCGGCCGCCGGGTGGGAGACGGATACTTTCTCTTCCCCGGACGTCGGATTCATTGACGGGATGTTCGCGTGGGATGCGGCCTTCTCCCCTGCCGGCGAGCTCCTGATCGCCGATCCCGGCGGCGGTAGAATCGTGGTGTTGACGCGGGCGCGCGAGAGCTTCCGCCCCAGCGCGTCGATTCCGCCCCTCGGCGAGGTTGCATGCCCGGCCGGCGGACCCTTCGGCGTGACGATGCTCGGCGAACAGGTCTTTTTCATGACCCGTCCGTCGCCGGCGGGCGGCGTGCACCTGTGGTCGACTTCCTACTCGCCGGAGTGGGGCTGGTCCTTCGTGCGGCCTCGCGAGGTCGTTCCCGTGGAGCCCGGCGCCGTCGTCACAAGCCTGGCCGCGGTGCAACGCGAGAAGGCCGCCTATCTTGTGGTCGCGGGCAACGATGCCCGCGGCGCCTTTGTCCTGGCCCGCGCGCTCCAGCCCGAGGCCGACGTGCTCCTTCACGACACGAAGGTCGTGCTGGAGGCCGGCGCGACGCTTCGAACGTACCGCCTCGCCTGCTCCTTGGGCGGCGCCGCCGCCTACACCGTGGCCATTCGGCCGGAGTTTCCCGAAGCTGCCGGGGCCGCCATCGCCTGCACGGCGCTGGGCGAGCGACGGGGCGCCCGCATCGACGAGATGCTGTCCGTCCCGTCCGGCGACCTCGTTGTGCGCTCGTACCGGGAATTCGGGAGCTGGATCGATGTCGCGCTCACGCCGTCCGCGCCCTGCACGCTCCGACTGACGGTCATCGCCGGCGGTGTTCTCCTCGTCGGGCCCAACGGCGAGCACCCCTTCCTTCGCGGCGACTTGAACGCGAACGGGGCGGTCGAGATCGGCGATGCCATCGCGACCCTCGCCTTCTTGTTCCGCGACGAGCCGCTCGCGTGCTGCGAGGATGCCGCCGACGTCAACGACGACGGCCGCATCTCCATCGCCGACCCCATCGTCCTGCTCGGCGCGATCTTCGGCTGCCGGCACGGCGTGATCGCCCCGCCGTATCCGGCCTGCGGCTTTGATCCGACGTGGGATAAGCTCGCGCCCTGCATGACGCCGTCCGGCTGCGTCCCGTAGCGTCGGCGCCTCCGCGCGGCGGACGGCGGTCACGGGCGGCGGTGGGCTACTTCTGCGCGAGCTTACGCGCCTCGGCCACGAGCGTCTCGACGAGCTTGCTCTCGGGCACCTTCATGATCGTCTTGCCGTGCCTGAAGAGCACGCCCGCGCCGCCCCCTCCCGCAATTCCCAAATCCGCTTCGCGGGCTTCCCCCGGGCCGTTGACGATACATCCACAGATCGCGATCCTGAGCGGCGCCCGCAGATCCTTGAGGGCGGCTTTGACCTCCGCGACGATGGCCTCCACATCGATTCCCTGCCGCGCGCAGGTCGGACAGGCGACGATCTCGGGGGTCAGGATGCGGCGGCCCGTGGCTTTCAAGATGTCGTAGGCGGCCGCGATCTCCGCGATCGGGTCGCCCGTGAGCGAAACCCTGAGCGTGTCGCCAATGCCGTCCAAGAGCAGTCCGCCCAGACCGGCGGCGCTTTTGATCCGCCCGTAGTCCGCATCCCCCGCCTCGGTCACGCCGATGTGCAGCGGGTAGCGGAAGCGATCGGCGGCGCGGCGGTAAGCGCGCAGATTGCAGAGCGTGTCCGAGGACTTCAGCGAGAGCACGATGGCGGTGAACCCCCGCCGCTCCGCAATGGCTACGTAACGCGCGGCGGCTTCCACCAGCGCGCCGGGGGTGGGGCCGCCGAAGGTTTCGATAAGGTCCATGGGAACGGAGCCCGAATTGACCCCGATCCTGACCGCGGCGCCCCGGGCGCCGGCGGCGTCGAGCACGCGCAGAAACGCCTCCGCGCCCAAATTGCCGGGATTGATGCGCACCTTGGCGACGCCGGCCTCGATGGCTCCGAGCGCGCAGTCCTCGCGGAAGTGAACGTCCGCGACGAGGGGCAGCGGACACTCGGCGGCCAGCGCGGGCAGCGCGCGCACCGCCTTCGGGTGCGGCACGGCGACGCGCACGATTTCGCAGCCCGCGGCGGCGAGCCCGCGGATCTGCGCCAGGGTGCCGGCGATGTCCTCGGTGCGCGTGTTCGTCATCGACTGGACCGCGATGGGGTGCGTGCCGCCGATCGCGATGGCGCCGATGCGTACGGGCGTCGTCTCGCGGCGTGTTACGTATTCCACCGATCCTCCGTGGTGAAGCCCGCCCGCCTGAGGGTTGCACCCAGGTCTTCCCCGGGAGGCGCGCCGCGCGCGAGGGCCCACTTCGCAATGTAGTCGAATTCGAGATTGACGGGGTCGCCCGCGGCCAACGCGGCCAGGTTCGTCTCCCGAAGGGTGTGGGGCACCAGAAAGACCGTGAAGTGCGCGGGTCCGGCCTCCCCCACCGTCAGGCTGACGCCGTTGACGGCAATGGAGCCCTTAGGAAGGATGAACCGCCCCCACCGCGGCGGAAATTCGATCCGTAACTCCGTCTGGCCGCCGCGCACGGCAAGGGCGCGCACGCGGCCGGTGCCGTCGACGTGCCCGAGGACATAGTGTCCTCCCATGCGGTCGCCCGCGCGCAGGGCGCGCTCGAGATTGACGCGCGCCCCCGCGGGGAGCGCCGCGAGGTTACTCGAGCGCGCCGTCTCGCGCACCACGTCGAAGGTGACGGTTCCGCCTCCCTGGGCGACGGCGGTGAGACACGCGCCGTTGACGGCGATGCTCTCCCCCACCGCCAGATCGCTCCACGAAACCTCCGGCGCCACGACCAGCGTGCCGCCGCCGGCGCCGCAAGGCGCGACCACTTTTCCGGTGCACTCGACAATCCCTGTGAACATGCGCAGTCATCCCTCGGAATCCGCCGCGCCAAGCCGCATGTCCTGGCCATCGGGCGCCGCGCCTGCGAAGATCTACACTCATGGAACACCGAATTGTACCCCTCGTCAAGGCGATCCGCCTGCTCGCGCGCGCCCTCCCGGCGCCGCGGCGCTGCCGGTGCCCCCTGGCGCGCGCCGCGGGAAGGTACGCCGCCGGCGATTATGCCGCGGCGGCTCCCGTCCCGGCCTGCCGCGCGGCGGGCCGAGACGGGTTTCTGGTGCGCGCCGGCGCGGCCTCCGGCGTGTATCGGGTGGCCGGCGCGTATTCACCGGCGGCGCCCCCTCCCGATATCCCCGAAGACGGCGCGGCGTATCGCGTCGAGAAAGGCTCGCCGCTTCCCGATGGCGCCGACGTCGTTCCTGCGGCTCGCGCGACGCTCGTGGGCACGAACGCGGTTCGTCTGCCGCCGGCGAGCGGCGAGGCGGCCGTGGCTTGCGGCAGTCTTCTTGCGGCCGGCACGCCGGTTGTCGCGCGGGGCGAGCGCATAAGTCCCGGCGCCGCGGCGCTGCTCCGCGCCTCCGGGCTGGCGGAGGTCGAAGTCTTGGATCCTCCCGTCGTTCACGTCGTCGTCATCGGGACGGAGATCGTGGCGGGCGTGGTGCCGGACCTTGCCACGCCATGGCTCCGGGACACCCTCGGCGGCCTGGGCATAACAGTGACGCCGGTCGCGACGCTCCCCGATGAGGAGGATCGGATTCGAGACTGCATCGTCGATACGCTCGCCGGCGGGTGCGTCGTCGCCTGCGGCGGGACCGGCGAGGGCCTCACGGATCTGACCCGCGCGGCCATTCGTCCCGGCGGAATACGCTTCGTCGCTGAATCCGTGGCCCTGAGCCCGGGTTCGACGGCGGCCATTGCCTTCGCCCGTGCTGGCGCGGGCCTTTTCATGCCCGGCGATCATGAAAGCGTCGCCGCTCTGACGCACGCGCTCCTGAGGCCGGCGCTGGCTCGGGGATTGGGAATGAAAATCGGATCATGGGAAGAGGCCGCGCCGCTTCCGCTGGTGCGCCCCTGGAGCGGCCCCGGCGAGGTGCACGCCTTTGTATCCGCAGCGATTCGCGAGGGCGCCATCGAGGTTATGGATGCCCCTGGCGCGGGAGGGGTGCTCGGCGGCGCGCGTCACGCGCTCATGCCGCCCGGCGGAAACGAACGGCGCCAGGCCGTGCCGGTGCCGCCTTGACTTTCCAGGTGCTCCGCGTATAATCGGAATTACGTGTAGAGCGTCTATCAGGAGAAATGAAGCGAGTCACGAGGCGCATTGCACACCTCCGTTCGTTTCTCTCTTGACGCCTCTCGCAAGTTGCGTACGTAGTTTGGAAATGAAGCATCCGGCAGGTTGTCTTGCCCAAGGCATAGCACGGTAAACGGAGGATTGTGGAATGAGCGGTCTTGCCAAGGTCTTCCTCGTTATCAACCTGGTCCTCGCACTGCTCTTTCTGGGGACCTCGGCCACCCTTTTCGGTGTGCGCAAGGACTTCAAGGAGCAGGCTGAAGAGCTGACGAAGCTTTACAAAGGCAACTTCGACAAGCAGAAGATCGAGATCGAGAAGCTTGCGGAGAAGGTCGAGCTGCAGGCTCTCGTCATCTCCGTGCAGCAAGCCGATAGTGTGAACTCCGACGCGCTCAAGAAAGACCTCGCGCGCAAGCTGAGCGACGCCGAGGGCAAGCTGGCCGCTGCGACCACGGACAACGCCACGAAGCAGGCGAGCCTCGACAAGCTCACCGCGCAAATCGCTCAGGTCTCCCAGGAGACGCAGGGGCTGGCGAGCAGGCTGCAGCAGTCGGAAGATTCGCGCACCAAGGCCGTCGAGGAATGTCGCTTGGCCGTCGAGGACCGCAACCGCCAATTCCTGGAATCCGTGGCGCTCCGGGACGAGATCGCCAAGTACAAGGAACAGAACTCGCTTCTCCGCGACGAGAAGGAAACCCTGGAGACGAGGCTCGCGTTGCTTACGAGGATCGGAAGGGACCCCGGCGATTCTTTCCGCGAGATTCTAGCCAAGGTCCTGAACGTTCGGAAAGTGCATGACACCGACCTCGTGATGCTCTCCGTCGGGAGCGACGACAAGGTCAGCGAGGGCATGGTCTTCAACGTCTCCCGCGGCGACACGTACGTGGGAGAGGTCAAGGTCGTCAAGGTGCTCCCCAAGATGAGCGGCGCCGTGGTGACCTATCGCAAGAACGGCGCCGAAATCAAGGCGAACGATGACGCCAAGACCACGCCGCTCTTCTAGCTTCGACGAGGATAGCGCCGAGATCGTTGATCCGGTCAACAACGTTGCGTTCAAGGAGGGCAACGATGTCAAAACGAAGCGGCTCTTCTAGTTTCGACGAGGATATCGCCGAACGCCGCGTGAGCGATGCGCTTGCGACCACGCTGCTCCTCGTTTCCGCGCTCTGCCTGCTCGGGGCCATCGTGATCCAAGTCTACGAGTGCTCTCTGTACCGCGTGCCCGGCACGGATACGCTCCTTGCCGACGCGACCGGCAAGCGGGCCGCCGTGACCTACGCCGGCAATCTCAAGGCCGACCTTGTCAGGACCTGCGTACAGATCGAGGCCGCCTACAAGAAGGGCGACGAGCAGAAACCGACGAAAGGCCACATCGAGGGCACGAACTTCATCCCCGATGAACCCATGGATCTCTCCGAAGACATGAAGACCGCCGCCGAGCAGCTCTGCGCGCGGTACGGGTACGGCTACAAGATCTTGGCCTCGGTCCTGGACTCCAGGGGCATCGGTGCGCAAAGGAAGCCCGTCGAAAAAGAAGAGCCGGTGTCGGCGCCCGAGGAAGAAGAGCCGGCGGAGAAGGCCGTCGAGGAAAAGCCCGCAGCGGAGCCGGCGGAAGAGCCCGCAATGGAGCCGGCGGAAGAGGAGCCGGCGGAAGAGCCCGCAATGGAGCCGGCGGAAGAGGAACCGGCGGAAGAGCCCGCTGTGGAGCCGGCGGCAGAGGAGCCGGCGGAAGAGCCCGCAGTGGAGCCGGCGGCAGAGGAACCGGCGGAAGAGCCCGCAGTGGAGCCGGCGGCAGAGGAACCGGCGGAAGAGCCCGCAGTGGAGCCGGCGGAAGAGCCCGGCGACGCCGACGAGGAAGCCTCGATCGAAGCAGAGACCGAGGAGTAGCGCTGCGGTCCCGGACGGGAACCGCCGGCGCGCCGATTTCAGCCTTTCCGGAGGCGACCGGAGCCGCGTCCATGCGTTGAGCTCCGCCCAACCATCGTCGCCCCTGCCTGCGTTTGTTCCCCCACGCGCTTTTCTCTTGCCAAGGCGATCAAAGTACGCTATCTTCTTGGCGTCTTTTCGCGAGTCCCGTGCATGCGCCGTGGTTGTGCCGGCATGGAGAGGGGACCGACGGTAAGTCTCCGCTCCGCGCAACGCCGCCGAAGCAGGCCGTGGTGGGCAGGCGGCCGAGGATGGATCGATGTTTTTGAATAAACTGATCGGACTCTTCTCGCTGGACATGGGCATCGATCTGGGGACCGCTAACACGCTGGTTTACGTCCGCAACAAGGGCATCGTCCTGGCGGAACCCTCTTACGTGGCCGTCAAGAACGGGACGAGGGAAGTCCTGATGAACGGAGAGGCGGTCGGTCGAGAGGCCAAGCGCATGTACCGCCTGGTGCCCCCCGGCATCGATGTGATCCGGCCGCTGAAGGACGGCGTGATCGCCAACTTCGAGGTCGCCGAGGCGATGCTCACCTATTTCATCAAGAAGGCGCACCGCCGCAAGCACTTCATCAGCCCGCGGGTGCTGGTCGCCGTGCCCTCGGGCATCACCGCGGTCGAGGAGCGCGCCGTGTTCCAGGCCGCGGAACGCGCGGGAGCCCGCGAGGTGTTTCTCCTGGAGGAACCTCGCGCCGCGGCATTGGGCGCTGGCCTTCCGATCCACGAGCCCGCCGCCAACATGATCGTCGACGTCGGCGGAGGAACCACGGAGGTCGCGGTCATCTCCATCGCGAACGTGGTCGAGTCGCGCAGCATCCGAATCGCGGGCGATGACATGGACGATGCCATCATCCAGTACATGCGCCGCAACTACAATATCGCCATCGGCGAGAACACCGCCGAACGCATCAAGGTCCAAATCGGCTCGGCGTATCCCCTCCAAGAGGAATGTCCGATGACCGTGCGCGGCCTGGATCAGATCGCGGGCCTGCCTCGCGCGGTGACGGTGACGTCTGAAGAGATCCGTGAAGCCCTCAAGGAACCGGTGCATACCATCGTCGAGGCCGTGCGCGCGACGCTCGAGGCGACGCCGCCCGAATTGGCGGCCGATCTGGTCGAGCGCGGCATGGTGCTGGCCGGCGGAGGATCGCTGCTCCGCGGCCTTGACAAGCTCCTCAACGAGGAGACCGGCCTGCCCGTCTACTTCGCCGAGGACCCCATAAGCTGCGTGGCCCGCGGAACGGGCATGTTCCTGGAACGTCTCGAGGAGTTCGCTTCGATTCTCAAGAGAATCGACGATGTGCTGTAGGGTCGCCCAATGCGGCGCGGACTGCATTTCGGCCACATCCTGCTTGCGGTTGCGCTGTTCGCGCCGCCGGTCTTCAACCTCGCCTTGGAGCTGCGCCGCCTGAAGGCGGCTCCCCCGGCGCCTCCGCGCGCCGACTTCCACTTCGGTGAAGCCCCGTTTGCTCCGGAGCCGCCCAAGCGCGGCCGATACATCCCCGCCCGTATCGTCGACTTCCGCAGCCCGTCGCCCCTACGTTCGACCTTCATGGTCCACTTCCCTCCCACCGAAGAGGTCCACCGGGGAGCCGTCGTAATCGGTCCCCACGCGATCCTCGCGGGCACGGTGGCCAAAGTCTGGCAGCGGCAGGGCGTCGCGCTGGTGCGCAGCGTCGAAGATCCCGGCTTCCGAGCTCTTTGCGCCTCGCGCGACGGAGACATCGTGCTGGTCGGACGCGGCGAGTCCACGGGTCTCTCCGCCCTTGCCGGGACCCTCGACGTTTTCGCCGATGGGGAGCGCGTGGTCACCGCCGCGCGCAGCCGCGTCTTCCCCGCCGGGCTCGTGCTGGGCAACCGGCGCGGCAATACGGTGGTGCCCGCGTTCGCCTACGACCGGGACCGCTGGGTGTACCTCTGGCACGACCCGGACTTGCAGGCGCTTTCCGCCGCGCTGGGCATCGCCTTCCAATGATCGCGCTGTGGCCCTGGGCGCTGCTGGTCTTGTTGGTGCCGGTGCTCGGCGGCGGCTTTCTCAGCCTGGGGGCCGCGCGGCCCGATTTGCCGCTGGCGTTCATCGGCGCCGCCGCCGCGCGCCGCGATTCCCTCGTCGCGCTCGTGCCCCCTTGCGCGGCCTTGTGCGCAGCTCGCCACGCGCTGTGTCCCCCCGATGGACGCACCGAAGCCCTGGTTTTCACCCTCGCGGCCGCGGCGCTCATCGGGCTGCACCGCCTGGTCCGGATCGACGGGCGCGGAGCCGTTCCGCTGCTGACGGGCGCGGCGTTCGTGGTGCTGATCGCCGGCACCGCGCTTCTGCAGAGAAGCACGGGCGGCAGCGTGACCCTTCCCGCGCTGCCGGTCATGGCCGGCGCCCTGGTGTACACCACGGCGGCGGCGGCGGTTTTCGCCGCCCTGCTGCCGGCGCCTAGGTCCGAATCATGAGACGCGTGCGCATCCTCGCCGTCCTCGGGTGCGCGGGTTTTCTTTGTCTCGTCGCGCGCCTGGCCTCGCTCCAACTCGGCGGGAACCCGCGGCTGCAGGCGGAGGCGGCCCTCAGGGATTCCGATGTGCGCCTGCTGCCCGCGCCGCGCTGCGCGATCAAGACCGTCGCGGGCCAGACGCTCGCCGAAGATCGCCGGGTCATCGATCTCGTGATCACGGCTGGCGCCCTGTACCCGGACCGAGCCGCGTGCATTTTGCTTGCGGATCAGTTTGGCCGCGCGCAGCGCAGGGCCGAGACGCTGGACGAGCCGCCGCGCGGGCCGCCGCCGGGCGGCCGCGACGCCCAGGCGCTGCTGGATCGTTGGGCCCGCGAGACCGGCACGGAGTACGTGCGCCTTGCCGCCGATCTCACCGTCGCGCAGGTTGAACGCCTCAGGCCGTACGCGCCGCCCCTCGTTCCTCCCCGGGCGAAGAAGAGCATCGTCCAATTGAGGCTGGGCAAGCCGTTCCCGGGCCTGCCGACTCCCCGCGAGCTCTGGCTCGACGTGACCGCTCTCGGCCTGCTCTTGGGCGAAGAGCCGCTGTGGAGCGACTTCCTTCGCAGCCTCACGGGAAATGTCGCCCGCCTCCGGGGCGGAACGCGCTTTCTGACGGAGCTCGAGGAAACCCTCGGCGGCCGCCCGGACGGCGCCGCATTCCCGGCCATCGACTACGAGGCTCGCCGCGCCTACACGGCTGCGAAGGAAGCCTGGATCCTTCCGCCGAGCCTGACGGAGGATGAAGGCCGGCGCCTCCTGCGCCACGTCGATTTGCGGCGGCGTTACTTCCGCGGCGTGCAGCTTCGCGCGAAGGAACAAGGAGGGCTCTTCTCCTTCCGCAGGACGTACGGCGTCGTCCTGACGCGCGAACGGCACGACGTGTGCGCGCGGCTCCAGGCGCTCGTCGGCCGCGAAGGCTTCGGCTCGGCGGCGTTGAGCGCCGAGTTCCGGCGCAACGCGCTGGAGATAATCACCCGCATGGATGCGATGCCGCGCCACGCCGACGCGTTTTTCCGGCGCAAGTTTGAGGAGAAGCTCCCCGCGCGCTCGCCCGACATCGCCTGGGAGCTGGCCGAAGTCTGGCGCGCCCGTTACCTGGAGCATGCGCTCTTCGCCCGCGAGCAAGTGCTGATCTCGGATCTCGAAGCATACGGCGACGACGCCGTCGGGCTGCTCGAAATGCTGCCGGCGGAAGCGCCGGTCGCCATCCGGAGCCGCTACGTCCGCCGTTATCCCCAGGGAGAGAGCGTCGGGTCCCTCGTGGGCCTTGCGCGGCCCTGGGAACTGGTCGTGGATCCGAGCGAACCCGAGGCGCTGGCGGCCTTCCAGGACGAGGTTCGAGAGCTTCGCGACTTCCTGCGGGACCTGCGCGCCGGCCCTGATGCGGCCGCGCGTTTCAGCGAGCGGCGCCGCGGCGTCCCTCCCCTGCGCATGTCCGGCGACATCGTGGGCATTCAGGGCGTCGAGCGCGACCTCGATACCCGCCTGCGCGGTCTGGCGGGGCTCCAACTTGCGACTCCCGGGGAGCGCATCCATATCCCGCCGCTGGCCGGCGACGATGTCGAACTCGTCATCGATCTGGGCTTCACGCGCGCCATGTACGGAGTCCTGGAGGACGCCGCGCGCGGCGCGCCCTCGGGATACGCCTGCCGCAGCGGCATTGTTGTGGTTATGGATCTGGAAAACGGCGATCTGGTCTGCCTGGCGAGCTACCCGAGCTTCGATCCGGAGCGCTATCTGTCCGGCGACCGGCGCTACCTCGAGCGCCTTGCGGCGCGATCCAAGGAGGCGCCCCTCAGGAACCACTGTTTCCACCCGATCATACCCGGCTCGGTGTTCAAACTCGTCGTGGCCGGCGCTTTTCTCCAGGAGGGCGGATCCCCCGGCACCGGCGTGTACTGCAAGGGAAGAGATTATCCGGAATACCATTGCCCCAACCACGGCCTTCCCGACGGCGACGCCCCCTGGAACCTGCACGAGGCCATCAAACGCTCGTGCAATCATTACTTCGTCGAGCTCGGCCTGCGGCGCCTCGGCCGCGACAAGCTTGTGGGCTGGATGGGCCGCTTCGGCTTCAACGGCTCTCCGGCCTGGCTCCCGCCGGAGCTGTGCCGCACCGGCGCCCCGGACTATGCCGCGGAGATGCGCGACCTCAGGTACTACATGTGCTACGGAAGCGGCGAAATCCGGGTTCTGCCCTTGGTCATGCTGCGCTTCGTGGCGGCCATCGCCTGCGGCGGCTCGGCGCCCCGACCGCGCCTTTGCGCGGGCGCGCCGATCGTGCGTGACACGCTCCCGCTCCGCCCCGCCTCCTGCGAGGTGCTGCGAAAGGCCATGCGCGCCGTCGTAGCCGAGTACCCGGGCACGGCGCACAAGCCGGAGTGCGGCCTCTTTCCCACGTTCGACGCGGCGGTGAAGACCGGCACCGCCGAACTCGATCCTCGTCTCGGCACGAACAACGCCTGGATCGTCGGCTTCGCGCCGTATCGCGCCCCGCGTTATGCCTTCGTGGTGTGCCTGGAACATGTGGCCCGGGGCGGCCACGGCGGGGACGCAGCCGGTCCCGTGGCCGCCGCCGCCCTCAAGCACCTCGACCGTGCGAACCCCGGGCTCGGCCTGCGCGCCGCCCCAACACGATGACGGCGGAAGCATCGCGACGTCTAACGCGTCTGTTCGCCCTCGGGACGCCGCTCTATAGCGCCGCGGCGCTCCTCGCGGTCTACGTGCTCCTCGTTCTATTCGGCATCGTGTTCGTGCATGCCACGAGCGCCGCGGACGAGATCTTCCCCACCGCCGACGATCTGAGGCACCTCATGCGGGTCGCCTGCGGCGCCGGTTGCCTGGCGCTCTCCCTCGCGATCCACTGGCGGCAGTACGAGCGTTGGGGCTACGCGATTTACCTGGCGGCGCTGGTCGGACTGGCCGCGGTGCTGGTGGCCGGCGTGGAGGTGCGCGCGGCGCGCAGGTGGTTCGATCTCGGCCTTCTGCGCTTTCAAGTGTCGGAATTCGCCAAAATCGCTCTCGTCCTGGCGCTGGCGCGTTACCTGAAAGCGACCCGCGAGAAGGAGAGCCTCCGGACGTGTGCGTGGGCCCTCGCCCTCACGGTCGCTCCCGCGCTCTTGATCGCTCGGGAGCCTGATCTGGGGTCGAGCCTCATGCTGCCGCCGGTCTTCTTCGCGATGCTCTTTTCCATGGGCGGCAGGGTGCGCCATATCGCCGGGATTATCCTGATCGGCGTCCTTGCGATACCGGTCCTCTTCGAGGTCGGCCTCACCGACTACCAGAAGCGCCGCCTCATCGGCTTCGTGTCCCGCGATGCCGCGGAGCTCGATCCCGACTCAGTGGTCCAATCCGAGCGGTCGATCGAGGCTATCGCCGCCGGAGGGATCCTGGGCAAGGGGCTAGGGCAGGGCGACCGCCAACTCCCCATCCGGAAGTCGGATTTTATCTTCGCGGTCGTCGGGGAGGAGGCCGGATTCGCCGGCGGAGCGCTTCTTATCGGACTTTGCGCCCTGCTCTTCTTCTTTTCCCTGGAAATCGCGGCGCGCGCGAACGACCTCTTCGCCCGCCTGGTTTCCGTCGGCCTTGGAACGGCCATGTTCATCCAGGCGTTCACGAACATTGCCGTCGCAATGGGGATCCTGCCCGTGACCGGGGTCAACCTGCCCCTGGTGAGCCAGGGAGGGTCGTCGCTCTTGACGACATCCCTCGGCATCGGCGCCCTGATTAATATCGCCGTGCGTCCGACGCGCAGTCTCGCCAGGCCGTCGGTGCCCCTCGGGAAAGGGGTGCCGGGACCGCTCGGCGGAGGACCGCGCATCGGCCAATAGGCGCCGCCGGCCCCGACTGAGGGGCCCGGCGCACGAGGCCTTGACTCGGAGGCGCGCGCACCGCAAAATGCCTTCTCCGCGGCGGCGCGAGCAGGCACTGGAGGTCTACATGGACACATCCGTTCTGGATATCGTCGCGCGCAAGCGCGTTCAAACGCTCGAAGCGTTGGCGGAGCTCGTCGCCGCCAACAAGCGCAACGGATTGGTCACCGTGTTCACAAACGGCTGTTTCGATCTCCTGCACGCCGGCCACGTGCGCTGCCTTTTCGACGCCCGCAGCCGCGGCGATCGCCTTGTGGTCGCGCTCAACAGCGATCGCTCGATTCGAACCATGAAAGGGCCTCCTCTGCCGATTTACGGCGAGGAAGACCGCGTGCAGTTGCTCTCGGCGCTCGCTTGCGTCGATCACGTCTACGTCTTCGAGGAGCAAACCGTCGACCACATTCTCGCCGCCGTGAAACCCGATATTCACGCCAAGGGCTCGGATTACACCGAGGAGACGGTGCCGGAACGCGCCACCGTGCTTGCATACGGCGGGCGGATTGCCATTGTCGGCGGCGCCAAGACGCATTCGACCCGCGACACCGTCCGTGTGATCCAGTCTCTCCGCGAGAACCAGCGCGTGTAGGCGGGGCCCAGGGCAGTCCTTAAGCGCTTCCTCCCGTCATCGATGGCTCTCGATGCTTGCGACGCACTCTCGGGAACAAAGGGAAAGGGCGCCGGTCTGACGCCCTTTTCGAGAAATGAAGCAAGTAAAAGGAGAAATGGGTTTGCTAAACGTTCTCACCCAACTCCGGCCCTACCCTTTCGCCCGCGCAACCGACGTCCTTTCTCGCCGTAACGGCGACTCATCCATTCCTGTAGCCACTACGCGCTACTATGCAGCAAAAAGAGTGCCAATAAATGCGAATTTGTTTTGTTGTCCTAAGTGCTGTTAACACAACGAGATCCGTAAAGTCAGCCATTGCCCCGCATGAGCAGGAAGTGGCTATATTTCGATCACAATATCCGCCTTCAGAGGCCTGCGACGAATCGCAAAATACCCAACCCATTCTCAAGCTGTACCTTAGGGAAAGAGGTCAAATTCGGACTAGCGCTCGGGAAACCGTCCAATTAGGCTGGTTTTTGACCGCCTCGGGCCGCCGCGCGACGCCATCAATTCCCGCGGGCGCCGCAGCCGGTGAAGATCGCGACCCTCGGGAGGCTAATCGGTCTCCAGTTCCGCCTTCCGGCGGCACTCGATGCACTGCGTGGCGAACGGCAGGGCCTTCAGGCGCTCGATCTTGATGGGGAGGCCGCAGTCTTCGCAAGTCCCGTACGTGCCCTTGTCGATCTTGTCGATCGCCTTCTGGATCTCGTCGAGGCGCGCAGACGCGTTGCTGACCACTTCGAAGACCGCGTCGTTGTCTTGGATGTTGTCGATGTCCTCAAGGTCCGCAAGGTGATGGCCTTCCTGACTCTCGATTTCGACAAGGCTCGACTTCAGATTGTCTTTGAGCTGCTTGCGGCGCTCGACAAGCGTGGCCTTGATCTTCCGCAGTTGCTCCTTGGAGAGATTCCGCTTCTTCGCCATTGTCGTTCCCGTTGATTTCAAGCCTTGCGTCCTGCCGGGCCGGTTGCGCTGCGCGGCGCCCCCTTCCTTGATGAAGGACGTCCCTGCGCGGCGAGCAGCCAAGCATACTCCAAAGCCGGCGCGCCTGCAAGTTGGGCTGAAAAAAGCGTGCCGGGACCGTAACGGCGCCGCTTGGCGGAGTCGCCGCGGGAGTCGCGTCGGACCGGGCCGCCTTACCGGCACAAGGGATAACTGACGCAGGGAGAGGCTGCGATCCCGTCCTCGATGGCGCCGCATTCCTCAAAGGGCGCCGGGAAGGGCCGACCGCCGGAGAACAAGTAGCCCAGGAGAAAAATCGGATCGGCTGAATCGACTTTCCTGTCGCCGTTGCAGTCCGCGACATCCAGGCAGTCGTACGGGAGGTTGTAGCCGGAAAAAAGGTAGCGGAGCAGCGTAACCGCGTCGGAGAGGTTGTACTTGCCGTCGGCGTTGATATCGCCGCGAATGAACTCAACCTCGATCGGGTCGTCGGAAATGACGATCGCGCAGCCGCGCACCGTCGGCACGGCTTCCTTCCCGATCTCGTAGAGAATCGGCACCGCAGGCCTCCCCAGCGTGCCGACGATGCTGAGATTGGTGGTCTCGTCCGAGACGACGCCGTTGGCGGCTCGGTAGCTCGCGACGATGACGGGCGTGGCAGGGGCCGCCGGCGTGGAGACGATGAACTTGAGATCCGTAGCCGGCGGCTCCGGCGCGGATATCTGGAAAAGCATCGCGACCGTGAAGCCGCTGCCGTTGCCGGGATTGAGATTCGCGACAAAAAACTCGGGATCCGCGTTTCCGAGCGCTTGGCGGAGTTCTTCGGCCACGCTGACTTCCACGATCCGAAGCAGGCCGGCATCGTGGCTTACACCGAAGGAAAAGCCGTAGAGATTCGCCGTGCTCCGCGCCTTGATCACCGTTTTCACGGGATCGCCCGTGAGGAGCGCCAGATTGTACATGCTGCTAGTAAAGGAAAGGAGCAAGGCGGGGTCGCGGACCACCGTCACCTCCGACGGCGTCATGACCGCCGGAGTGTACTCCGCGCCGCCCGCCATGATCGCGGTGATCACCGGGGGCGAGCCCACCGTGTTGCAGAAAGCGACTTTCACGACCTTATCGGCCGCCGCCTCGGTGGGGCGGAGATCAACTTTGAGAATCGAGAGCGGATCGCTCTCCGGAATCACGCCCAGCGCCGCGGCGGCGCGCGTGTCGAGCATGACCCCCTGGGTGACGCCGCCGGCGTGAACATTGATCGCCCACCACTCCGGCGGTCCTCCGAGCCTGAGCGTGTTGAAGTTGTCACCCGGACGCGCCGCCAGAATCTCCTGTAAGGCGGCATCGACGCATAAGCCAAAGGCCCAGGCCTCGATGCCGGCCACACCGCTCGCGACCCGAACATCGAGCGTGTATGCTTCGCCGAGCGCGATCTCCGCGTCGCTCGGCACGGCCGCCAGGGAGAAATTGCCGACTGCGGCCATTCCCGGAGCGGCCACCCCGCCGACAAACAGGAGCGCGAGGGCCAGGATGTCGATTCGCTTCATTTCTCGAGATCTCCCTGCGTGACCCGCTTCCCCTAAGGCGGGCCGGCGCGCCGCCGGAGTCCCCCGCCGGCCTGCCGGACACAAACTACCTGGCAATGGGTGCTACGGACACTGATACTGGACGCAGTCAAGCCCGTCCGGCGTCGGATCAATGCCGCAAGCGCCTGCCGGGGCCGGAATCGCCGCACCGCCCGTGAACAGGTAAGCGAGCAAGTACAGGGCATCCGCGGCCGTGATCGAGCCGTCGTCGTTCACATCGGCGGCGTCCTTGCAGGCATCGATCTTCGCCTTCTGGGAGCCGAGGTTGAAGACGTAACGCGCGATCGCGACGGCGTCGGACACGTTCAGTTTGCCGTCCTGGTTGACCTCGCCGCGCACGAAGGGCGGCTGCCCGCCGCCGACGGTGATGCTGACGCCCGGTCCGGTCTGGACATCGTAGCTCGTGCCGTCGACATCGATGACCAGCGGGACCTTCGGAGTGCCCAGGTTGCCCGACAGCGTCACTTGCGCCGTGGCGGACTGCCCGCTCGTGTTGATATAGCTGACGACCGCGATTTCCTGATTCGTCGCGCACGCGGGCAGGACCTTCACCGTCGCGCCCATGCTGAAGATGCAGCCCAGCGTTCCGCCGCCCGCAACCTGCGCGGCGCCCCAGTATTCGGGATTGCCGCCGCCCATCAGCGCCTTCACCGCCGCGCCCGGTTCGATCTTCGAGACGATGATCGCCTCCGAATTGTCGGCAACACCCAAGGAAAAGCCGCTCGGCGCCAGATCCTGCACGGTGTCCAGGTGCACCGCGACCTTATCCTCCGCCGCCTTGCTGAGGGTCATCTTGAACGCCTCCGGGCAAGTCGGAATCTCGCCGCCGAGAGTGACATCTTGCACCGCGCCGGGCCCGAAAGAATCGCCGTTGAAGACGAACACGTTGTCGACCGGGGGCGATCCAAGCACGGTGCAGAACCGCACTGGCGCGCTCGCGGCCTTGAGCGTGTACTTGATCTTCATGAATTCGAACCTCGTCGTGGCGTTGAGGGACACCACCTGCATGAAGTCGATGACGACGCCTTGCGTAAGGCCGCCCGGCTTCTTGCCGGCGGCGTCGCCCTCGTACAGGTTGATCGACACGTACGTGGGCGGCTGCCCGGCTTTCGCGGTCAAGAGATCGGTCGAGCACGCAATAGCGGGGCAACCCGTCGCCGCGGCGGCGCAATCCCCGAAGGCCTTGTTCCCGCAGTTCCCGATCGCGGCCTTGTCCGCATCATGGCACACGCCGTACGACCACCCTTGAAGCCCGTCGACCTTCCATGACGCGGTGAGAGCCACCTGGTCATCCGCGATCTTTTCCATCTTCAGCGCGAAATCGCTCTCGCTGGCGGCAAACGCAACACAAGCCACCGCGCACGCGCCCAACAGAAGTCCTAGTCGGTTCAACATGTTGAACATCTCCTCTTACATCCAAAAAAAGCCCTACAGCCAACGTCCACAGACAATCGAAACGCACCATGCGCGCACCGTGCGCGCCCATTCCACCACGCCGAAGCGCGGCGCCCGCCGGCAAGACGCCTCCTGTGCTCCTCTACCTCCTTTCGAGTGAAACGCATACGCCCGCATATCGCGCAGGCATGTCGTCCGTTTCCTCCCGCACGTCGCCGGAGCAGTCGTGCGCGCTTCCATGACCTGATAACGGCGATTGTACACCCACGGCAAAAACGTGTCAACGTTATTGACAAGTACCTTCGGGGGGCCGCCGGGCGCGTCTTCGATCCCATGCGGAGGGCCGTGGCAGGACGGGCGCCCGGGGCGGGCGCCCGGGGCTTACACGTTGAGCTCGAAGGTCGTATCCAGGTCGATGCTCCACAGGCCGCCGCGCTTCCTGAGAGCTAGGAGATACAACTGGTCCACGCCGGGCGCCGGCTTGGAGAGCACCGCCACCACAGCCCGGTCCGCCGCGGCCGGGGGCTCCTCCGTGACCCAGTACACCTCGCAGACCACCTGGCGGAGACTGAAATCCCCGAGTTCGCCGACCCGTATGCCGCTCAGGGCCCAGAGCTTCCAGGAGCCGACCTCCTCCCGCGCGCTCGTGAGGCACGCGGCGGCCTCGGACCACATCTCCAGATCCATGGCGAGCTGGAAATGACGAACGGCGCCGCAGGCGGTGTCCCGCGGGAAATACTTCTCGACCCTCACCTGGGGGCAGGAGCATCCGGCGGCCAGAAGGACCGCCAATGCGAACCTGACGCAAGAGCCGGGCGGCGAGGCGATCACTGGAACTGCTGTGCCGCCGAGAGCCGGAACTGAGCGTTGAAGGAACCGTCCTTGGTGTACCTGACGACCTCGATGTCGCCGGTCGCGGTGTTGACGATCCACAGCACGCTGCTGAGCTCGCGCGTGCTCAGGATGAAGCTCGTGGATTCCCGCGGGAAGCGGGCGCGGTCCACCGCGTAAAGCTTGGAACGCTGGATCGGCCGCGTCTCGGTGTCCGGAAACTTCAGGAACAGGACCTCGCCGCGCTCCTTGTCGATCACCCAGAGATGCTGCCGGGCCGGCAGGAACTCATACCGCTCGCCCGCGCGGGTCTCGTTCTCGGGCGCAAGCGCCCCGAGGAGCGTTCCCGCCGCAAGGCCTCCCAGGAGCATGGCCGCCGCCGTGCGCATCTTACTCCTCCTTCTCGCTGTCGTCGTCCTCGTCGGCCTTGCCGGGGTCCGATTCCTCTCCATCCTCCAAGGCCTTCTCGAGTTCGTCCCCGAGAGCATCGGGGATTTCGACGCCCGCCTCGTCGGCGGGTTCGCCCCCGACCCCCAACCCGAAGAACTGCGCCGGCTGGTCCGCGACATCCTCGACCTGCGCGAAGACGTCCTTCGTCACGAAGATGTCCGCGGCGTTCTTCAGCGCCAGCACGAAGCAATCGCTGGGCCGCGCATCGATCCGCACCTCGCTGCGCTGGCCCGAGAGCGCGCCGTCCGAACCGCGCACCTGCTGCTCGAGCACCAGCGTCGCATAGTAGGTCTGGTCGGCCAGGTCCGAGACGATGACTTTCTTGACCTTGACGTCGAAGCCGATGAAGATGTTCTGAAGCAGCTCGTGCGTCAGCGGCCGCGGCAGCTTCTCCTTGTTGATCTCGCGCACCATGGCCGCCGCCTCGTAGGGCCCCACGAAAACCGCGAAGGTCTTCTTCTCGTTGCCGACGAGCACCGCGGCGCCTTGCGGCGTCGGGCCGATGATCCGCCGTATGACGACTTTCTCGAGCTCTTCCACGTTTTCCACCTGGGCGCCGCCGCCGGTATCCCGAGCCAGCCGGCGGTGAACCCGCCGGCGTGCCACTAATTATAGGTGCGGTCCCCCCGCTTGCAACGTCTGTTTCGCGCCGGCCGCGAATTCACCACCGGAGTATCTCATCGATCGTCCACATGAGGCCGGCATCCGCAGGCCTGAAGATCTCCTCGACCGTGTCGAGCGCTTCCGGAGCGTGCCGGCAGTCCAGGACCGTCTCGTCGAACACGGAAAGCGGGCCGTCGATCCCTTCGTGAGGCGCAAGGATCTCGCCCGCCGTGCCCGCGGGGGCTTCCAGGGACGCGCAGGGCCCCACGATCTCCTCAAGGGTCCACGCCATGGTCTCCGCATGCCGCTCCGTCCCGCAAGCGGCGCAAAGAAACGCCGCGGCGGCGAGGCATAGATAGGTTCCGCGCGAGCGGAACCCCGCCAGAGCCCCACGTACCCGGCGCCTAATGGTCGCGCGCATGCCGAGAAACCTCAACCAACTGACCGCGCCCAGCGCGCAGTCTCCCGCCGCGCGGAGAAAAACCCCCGCCGTCAACCAAGTATAACGCGCCGCAGGCGCCCTCGTGTCGTTCCGCGTTGCCAACATGCAGCCCCAAGAATCTCACGGCCGGCCGCGCTTGTCAATTATCGGCCGCCTACAATCCGCTCCTCCTCCCGAAAGGTATAATCGAAAGGGCGGCGCAGCGGGCGCTCGCTGCCGCGTTTCCGTGCCATGCCGATAACACGCCTCGGATTCCACCGCATCTTCGGGCCGCCGCCGGCGCGGCAAGCGCTGTGCGCCGGCGTGTTCGCGCTCTGCGCGGCGCGCGGCGGTTTCGGCGCCCCCCTCCCCGAGGCGGAACGTCTGTCGGCGGGAGCCGCCGCCGCGCCGAGGACGCTGCCGTCTCCTCCTCCGGCCTTCGTCTACAGCGGCGTGTTCTCCGCCGCGGTCCAAGAGGAGCCCGCCCCGAAGGAACTGATCGCGCTCCTGGCGGCCGAGGGCGGTCTGCCGCCGAGGGTCGCCGCCACGTTCAGCGGCGAGTTCCGCGAGGCGTCCCCCACCGCCGGCCGCGTCACGATCATGACGCAGCGCATCGCGGGAATCCCGGTCTGGGACTCGGCGCTCACCGTCGCGGTGCGACGGTGCCCCCTGGGCGGGGTGTTGGTCTTCGCCGCCTTCCGTGGACTCGATCCAGAACCGTGCGCGAGCGTCATCCGCGACAGCCGCGCGCTGCGCAGTCCGCCGGCCGAATCCGCCGGCGGCGAATTCGTGCTCCTGGCGGCGGCGCCGCGCCCTCGCTTGGCGCGGCTTTCGACGCAAGCCGCCGGCGCGGCCGCCGAGGCCGTCCTCATCTTCAGCGATCCGGACAGCGGCGCGCCCTTCGCGCGTTACCCTCTCTGGCGCCGGCATGCTCCTTGCGTGGCGGCCTATGGCACGCCGGGCGAACTGCCCGACATCGCCCAGAACCCTCCGGTCCTCTTCGCCCTGTCCGGGTTGCGTGTTTCTTTTCAGGACGCGGCCGGCGCGCTGCTCGAACGCGCCTTGACGGACCGCGACGGCTGTCTGCCCGCCCCGCCGCCACAAGCGGCCTTCGTCGCCGTGGACGAGCTGCGGGCGCCATACCTCGCCGTGAGCGCCGAAGACGCCGCGCCGGCGTCGGGGCGCGCCGCCTGCGGAGAGGGAGCCCTCGTTCTCAACGACCCGCCCGCTCCGGAGCGGACCGCGCAGGTCAACGTGTTCCTGCACATCGCCGCGGCCCGCGATTTCGTGGCGGCCCATCTCCCGGACAGTCCCGTGCTCACCCAGCCGCTGAGCGCTCGCGTCAACGTCCGCAGTCTGCCCTGCAACGCCCTGTACGGCGGGGGGATGTTCGAATTCGGCGCGGCTTGGGCCTCCTGCCCGGCGGCGGCTTTCAGCACCGTGATTCACCACGAGTTCGCCCACGCGCTCACCGCGAGCTTGACCCCCGTCCCGCCGGAAACGGCCCTCGATGAGGGGCTTGCGGATGCTTTCACCGTGCTGCTCAACGACAACCCCCGCATTGCCTACGGACTGCACGGCGGGGGCGCCGTCCGCGACGCGAGCGCGGGCCTGGCGCGCTGGCCTAACGATGTCTCGGCCGACCCCCACGCCACGGGACTCATCGTCGCCGGGGCCTGGTGGCGCCTCAACGAGGCGCTCAAGCGCGCCGGCGGCGAGCCGGGCCGCGTTCTCGCCCGGCGGCTCTACTTCGACAGCTTGAGGCTCAGGCCCAGCGCCATCGGCCCGGAACTCGGCTGGGCGCTCCTCTTTCTGGACGACGACAACGGAGACCTCTCTGATGGAACGCCGCATCTCCGCCAGATTGCGGCGAGCTTCGGGCCGGCGGGTTTGCTTCCGCCCCCTTGGCAGAGCGTCCTGCTGGTCCACACCCCGCCCCCCGATCCGCCGCTCGGCGCCCGTCCGTCGTTGCGGGTGCGCGCCCACGGCGCCCCCTTGGCCGCTCCGCCCCGCGTGCGCTATCGCGTCAACGCCGATCAAGGAGGCGAGTTTCACCTTCGCGAGCAGTACGGCGGTCTCTACACGGGCAGTTTTCCGCCCCTCGATGCCCACGGCCTGGTGTCGTACACGGTACACGTCGAGGACGTCGACGGCTTCCGGATCGCCGCCCCCTACGCGGCCGCGGCCGGGGACGCGTTTCACCTCCTTGTGGGCTGCTCGGAGCGGATTTTCCAGGAGAGTTTCGATACGGGCGCCGGCGCGTGGCGCCACGGCGCGCTGGCCGGGCTCGACGAATGGATGGTCGGCCCGATCGGATCGCCCCGCGGACAATGGGATCCCCCCCAAGCCTCGTCCCCGCCCGCGTGCGCCGGCATCGACCTCGGCGGCCCCGGCCGAGACGGCAATTACCGCCCCGGCGGGTGGTCGTACTTCAGCTCGCCGCCTATCGCACGGCCGGCGGCCGGGCGGACCGTTCTGGAGTTCGCGCGCTGGCTCTCCGTCGCCGAGGGGGACGAGGCCTGGATCGCCGTCCGGGGCCGGACGGTGTGGACCTCCGGCGGGGCCGCCCTCAACGACCACGCTTGGGCGCGGATGTGCATCGATCTGACGGACTTCCTGCCCGATGACGAAGTCTTCGAACTGGACTTCGTCCTAAAGGCGGCCGCGGACAGTCGGGCGCGCGGCGGCTGGCACATCGATGACCTGGCAATCATCGCGATCACGCCCGAGCCGTCGTTCATCCGCGGCGATGCCACGGGTTCGGGCGGCGCGCGCATCGACGACGCGGTCAAGATCCTGGCCGCCGCTTTCGGGGCGGCGCTGCCCTGCCCCGATGCCGCCGACGTCAACGACGACGGGACGATCTCCATCGCCGATGCCGTCGTGCTGCTGGCCTACCTGTTCGCGGGAGGCCCGGCGCCGCCCGCGCCGTTTCCTTCCGCGGGCACGGATCCGACCCCGGACGCGCTGGGCTGCGAATTCGCGCCGGCGCCTTCGGCGTAGGTCCGGTACCAGTTCCTCCAGGACAGGTAATCCTCGGCGGAGAAGGTCTGCCCCGTGAGCCGCCTGAGCGCCGTGCAGGCCGCCTGTCCGGCGCGGTTGCGATCCAGAAGATCGACCACGATGGCGACGAGCACCGGGATGGCCTCCCGGGCATGTAGTTCGGAGAGCAGGCTGATCGCCTCCAGGCGGATCTCGAGCTCCTCGCTCCTCTTGAGAAGCTCGATCACTTCGGGCACGGCGCGCGGATCCTGCTTGAGCCTGAGCGCGTGCACCGCTTCCCATCGGCAGCGGCGGGCGGGGTCGGCGAGCGCCCTCCGGAAGACCTCCCGGTCGCTCCAATACCCGCTCTCTCCCAGCGCCCCGAGACAGGCGGCTCGGATCTGCGGGTCCTCCTCGGCCCCCGCCTTGCGCGCAAGATCCTCCAGATCGGCCGCGAGCTGCGGCGGCGGCGTGTCGACGACGCGGCGCCCCTCCGCGCGGACGCGCGCGATGATGGCTTTGACCGCCTGGAACCGCGCCTCGAACTGCTCGTTGCCGACGATCTTGACCCGCTCGTCCGAGCCCGCGCAGCCCCACAACCACAGGGCGGCGAGCGCGCTCGCTGCTCTACTCCGCATGGCTTCCCTCTTCACCGCGGACCGTCCCCCTCATGCGCGGACCTCGCAGGGCCGCCGCGCTTCCGTTCCCGCCTGGATGCCGCCGCTCTCGGCCAACGCTTGCTCGACCCAGTCCCGCGCGAGCATGCCCAGCGTCAAGCCGGCCGCGGCGGCGGCCTTCGGCAGGAGCGAGCCTTCCGTCAGGCCGGGAATCGCGTTGATCTCGAGAACCACGGGCCCGGCAGGTCCGCGAATGAAGTCCGTTCGCGAAAACCCGCGGCATCCCAGGAGGGCGTGGCACCGCACGGCCAACGCCTGCATCTCCGCGAGCCACGGCTCGCCGCCGGCGCGCACGATTTCCTCGCACTGGCCGGGCGTGTATTTGGCCTCGTAATCGAAAAACTCCCGCCCCGCGCAGGGCCGGATCTCGACCACGGGCAGCGCCTCCGGGCCGCGCGAGGTGTCCCGCACCGGGCAGGAAAACTCGACGCCCGGGACGTAGCTTTCCAAAAGACAGTCCTGGCCCATGGCCCAGACGGCGCGCACGGCGGGTTCCACTTCATCGGCGCGGGTCACGAGGCGGACGCCGACGCTCGATCCGAGGCGGCAGGGCTTGGCCACCAGCGGCGGCGCCATTCCCGCGGCTTCCAAGGGATCGCCCCGGCGCAAGAGGATTCCAGGCGCAACCGGAACCCCCGCATCCGCCAGAAGCAGTCGCGCGGCATGCTTGTGCATCGCGATCGCGGCGCACTCCACATCAGGCCCCGTGAAGGGAACGCGGAGCACCCGGAGAAAGCCCTGGATGACGCCATCCTCGCCGTACGGCCCGTGCAGCGCCACGAAGGCCGCGGCCGCGCCGTCGCGCCGCAGCCGTTGCACCCCGGCCGCCGGATTCAGCACCCGCCCGCCGAAGGCGAAATCGCCGCCGGCGGTGACCTCGACCGGCACCGGCTCGAAGCCGGCCTCGCGCAGCGCCCGGACGACGGCGGCGCCGCTGGCCAGCGACACTTCCCGCTCGGGCCCGAGGCCTCCGGAAAGCACGGCGACTTTCACGCGCTCACGTCCTGCGTGCGATGACATAGCGGGCGATCTCGGCGAACACGCGCTTGTTCTTGAACGGCAGATCTTCGAGGCAGGCCGCGGCCTTCGCGGCGAGCGTCTCGGCGGTCCGCCGCGCAAAGGCAACGGCTCCCGTACGCTCGTACAGCGCAATGGTCCAGGCCACATCCTCGGCGGTCGTTTCCTCGCGCGGCTTCGCGAGGGTTGCGCGCAGCCGCTCCCGTTCCTCCTCGGCTACGTTCGAGCCCAGCACGTGGGCCAGAAAGAGCGTGGGTTTGCCTTCGCGGATGTCGCAGCCGATCTCCCCGCCGCGTCCCTTGCCGGCGGTCATGTCCAGCAGATCGTCCTGAATCTGAAAGGCCGGACCGAGCGCCTCGCCCAGATCCCAGAGCCGCGCCGTGACTTGAGGCCCCGCGCCGGCGACGAGAGCGCCGCCGACCATGTTGTAGGCAAGGTACCGCGCGGTCTTCAGCGACACGATCTCCAAGTAGCGCGTCACGGTGAGATCCGATGCCGCGCGGAGGTTGATGTCGAGCGCCTGGCCCAGCGTCGTCGTCAGATACGTCTCGCTGAACACCCGCACCATTTCCGCGAGCACGGCGGGAGACACGGGGCTCCGCAGAAGGATCAGATAGGCCTTGGCCGCCATGAAGTCGCCGATGTTGATCGCGTTGGCGATACCGTACCGCACCCACAGGGTCTCCCGGTTGCGCCTCAGCCGGTCGCCGTCCTCGATGTCGTCGTGAAGCAAGAACAGGTTGTGGAGAATCTCCGAGGCGCAGGCGAAAGGCAGGGCGTCGTCGGGGTTTCCTCCGAGCCCCTCGCACGCGAGGAGGCAGAGCGCCGGCCGCAGCCGCTTGCCCCCGGACCCCAGCTGATAGCGCGCGCCCTCGGAAAGGAAGGCGTGGGCCCCCGCGGGAAACTCGGCCTCGAGGATCGGCGCAATCCGCGCGCCGTACTGCTCGACCAACTGGGCAACATCGCCTGGCATGCCGTGTCCTCTATGAGCGGCCGGGCGGCCGTGACGCGCATCTTGTCCGCGCCGGCCGCCGCGGAGCAACCAAGGTACCCCCGCCTCGCCGCAGCGTCAAGGACGGGGCCCCATCTCCGCACACGGGCTCGGGAGCGAGGCCCAGCCAGCCCCGAGGTCCCGCGCGGCCCCCCTCCCCGCACACGGGCACCGGGAGCCGCAAGCATCCCCGACGCGTCTCCACATCCCGCAAGGCCGCTCTCAAGAGTCTGCCCGCTTTGATCTTAAGCCCGGCCTTTGTGCTTGACGCCCGCTCCGCGCCCGCGTACAATTGAATTCTGCAATGGGAGTAAGTAAGGTGCGGCGCACATTGCTTGTGTGGCTGGCGGCGCTCGGTATCGCTCTCTCGGTTTCGCCCGCTTCCTTCGGCGCCGGCGAGCTCGAGGATGTGATCTTCGCGTTTGACCGCGTGGCGATCGCCTGGGGCCAGGCCGAGGCCCCCATCCAATTCTCCCTGGGCGGCCTGCCCGAGGGCGCTAAAATCCGCGCCTTCGGCCTTTCCTTCGGTTTCCGCGCCAGCGCGCTTAGGTTCCAGAACGCGCGCGTGCTCCTCGATGGCCGGAGCGATCTGTACGTCGTTGACTACACCACCGTCGCGGACTACAGCACCGTCCGCGTCGAGGTCTTTTTCGCTCAACCCCTATCGATCGCCGACGGCCCCTGCGCAACCTTGACCTTCAGCCCCGAACTCATCTACGACGAGGAGACGGAGAAGGAGTCGCTCCAGCTTCCCATTCATCTGATCCACGGCGAGGAGACCTGGATCTCGCTGGAGGGCTTCGCCCCCCTCGTGCCCGTCAAGAACCTGCAGGACGGCGGCATCGATCTCTGGGGAGACGATGCGATTCATTTCGGCTCCCCCTCCGCGCCCCGCGGCTCCGTCGTCGTCGTGCCGATCATGCTGACGAACGTGGCGCCGTTCGCGTCCCTGACCGTCGGCGTCGACTACGACGAGGATATGCTCGGACTGCTCGCGTGCGAGATCGCGCCGGAAAGCCAAGGCGGCGTCAGCAGCATGGAGACAACCATTGTCGGCGGGATTCTTACGCTGGACGTGACGTTCAACGCCGGTTTCACGAGCTGCCCGTCCGCTTACAGACCCATCGCCCTGCTCACCTTCTGGGTGTCGGCGGACGCGCCGCCCGGCGCCGTCATCGATCTCGGGCCGCGCACGCACGCCGAGGGCTCGGTCGCGAACGTCCGGGGCAGGTGCGTGACCATCCCCGTGGAGGTCGCCGAGGGCGGCACGATCCTGGTTCAGGACAATCGCAGAAGGTTCCTCCGGGGGGATGTCAACGCCGACGGCGTGCTCGATACGTCCGACCCCATCACGCTGCTCTCCTTCCTTTTCAGGAATCCGCCCCTCTCCATCGCGGACTGTCCCGATGCGGCGGATATCAATGACGACGGCAGCCTGAACCTTGCCGATGTGCTCGGGCTCCTGGCGTACACCTTCAGCGGAGGGCAGCCTCCCCGGCCTCCGTTCCCGGAGGCCGGCCTCGACCCCACGCCCGACGCGCTCGCGCCGTGCGAGCGCGCCGACTGACGCCCGGCGTTACAACCCCAGGATCTTCTCCAGACCGACCACGATGCGGTCGAGCCGCAGCGCCTCCCGCACCGCAAGCACGACTCCCGGCATGAAGCTTTCCCGGTTGAAGCTGTCGTGCCGCAGCGTCAGGGCCTGTCCTTGAGCGCCGAAGATCACTTCCTGGTGGGCGACGAATCCCTTCAACCGCACGGAATGAATCGGGATGCCGCCGACGGCGCCGCCGCGAAACCCGCCGCAGGCTTCCCGCGGCGCCTCCGGCGGGCGGCCGCGGGCGGCGGCCATTCTCTCGGCCGTCATCCGCGCCGTGCCCGAGGGCGCGTCCAACTTCGCGTCGTGGTGCAGCTCGATGATCTCGGCCTGCTCAAGAAACCGCGCGGCGTGCGCCGCGTAATGCATGAGCAGCACGGCGCCGATGGCGAAGTTCGGCGCGATTACGCCTCCGAGGCCGGCGGTTCCTGCGAGCGCGACCAGCGCGGCGACCTCGTCCGAAGTCAAGCCTGTTGTGCCGATGACCGGCCGGACGCCGGCCTCGATTATGGCCCGCGCGTTCGCGTAGGCGCTCGCAGGCGTCGTGAAGTCCACGGCCACCGCGGGCGCCGCGGTCGCCAGGGCATCCCGGAGATCGTCCTCGATGTCAACCTGCGCGGCGACGACCATGTCGCGCTGCGCCGACACCGCCTTGACGACCTCGCGGCCCATCCGTCCGGCCGCGCCGCTGACGAGGACTCTGATCATACCGCGCCTCCCCGTGCGTGCGCCGCAGGCGTTCTCCCGCAACGCGCGTTCGCGCCAGTGTAGCGCGCGGGTGCCGCGGCCGCCAGGGCGTCGCGGCGCCCGGCGCGCGGAAAGCGACGGGTTGCCCCGCGGCCGAACGGCCGCTTCCGCGCTTGACCTCGGGCATCGGCCTATCTACAATGCCCGCGGAGGTCGCGCATGCCTGTAATCCCGGAGGAACGCGTCTTCGCTTACCTCGGCCGCTGCCTGGAACTGTCCGCCGCCGTCGCGCCGTTCCTCGCAGAGCGGGGCACCTGCGAAATCCCGGACGGCTTGCGCGGGAAGTTCGAGCGCCTCGTCGCCGATCTGCAAGGCGAGCGCGCCGCGGACTCACGGCTCGACGCGGAGGCTTGGAACTGGATTTGGAAGGGGAAGCAGCGCTACAATTATCTCCAGGTCTACGGGCGCCTGGCTTGGCTCAATTTGCAGATCTTCGACCTGTTGTAGCGGCATGTCGCGGCCGCGCAGCCGCCAAAGGAGGGAATATGCGGAAGCTCATGCGCAGTCTTGCGCTCCTCGTTTGCGGAGCGGCGGTAGGCGCGGCGTGCGCGGGGGCGTATTCGATCACGCACGCCGCGCAGCCGAGGCCCCCGGCGGCCGCCTTCAAGGAGGTGCCCATGGGCTCGATTCCCCGGGCGTGGGGCGAGCTCGCCGGCGTCACATCCGCGAATCCGATGAGTGTCACCCTGATCTTCTGCGACGACAAGCCTGACAAGGGCAAGCTCCGGCGCGTCCTTTGGAATCCGACCGGCATCAGCGAGACCGTCGCGGTCATCGAGCGCGGCAACTAGGCCGCCGCGCCGGGCGAAGATGGACAAGCGGTGGACGCGGGCCTCTTTCGCCTCGCCCGAACATCCGTCCGATACACGAATCCCGCGCCGTGCGTCCGGCGCGGGCGGGTCCGGCCCACCGCTTGTCCTCGCCGTGCACGCATGGCCCGCGCGCGACGCCGCGGCCGTACCCGGCGAGCCGAAGAGACCGGTCGCAGGTTCCCGGCGCTCACCTCCTTTCGCGCGCTCCGGCGCGCCGTTTGTCCTCCGCCATCGCCGGCACCGTGTCCCCGCCGCGGGCCATGGCGCGCAGCGCCGCAGGGATCCGTCCGGCCTCATTTCTCGCAAGGGCATCGCGCCCGCTCCCGGTTGGAACACCCCGGGAGCGTCCGGGCGCCGTCACGCCAACCGCATCGCGCGGCACAGGAGCGAGCAAAAAACGTGCCGGTGCCGGATCGGCTCCCAAGGCGCGGCCCACGCGTCCCGCACGCGCCGCAGCGGGCCGCGAGCGCGGATCGTCCGGTTCAGGACGACACAGGCGGACGACGCCGCTCGCCCTGGAGCTTCTCCCCGGGGGCAGGATACGATACGCTTGTCGAATCGCCGGATGCCCGCCGCCAACGCCACCGAGGAGACAACGTGGTAGACGATGATGAAGCCCTTGCGAGATTGCGCCGGACCGTGGCCGAGCTGCTCGGACCCGAAGGCTGCCCGTGGGACCGCGCCCAGACGATAGAGACGCTGGCGCCGTACGTCGTCGAGGAGGCTTGGGAACTGCTTGACGCCGTTCGCCGCGGCGACGGCGACGCGATCGCCGAGGAGTTCGGAGACGTCTTGATGGTCCTCTTCCTCCTGGGGCTGACCGGCCGTCGGATGCGGCGGCTCTCCCTCGCCCAAGCGGCCAACGGCGTTAGAGAGAAGCTTGTCCGGCGCCACCCCCACGTCTTCGGCGACGCGCGGTGCGCCACGAGCGCCGAGGTGAAGGAGACCTGGGACAAGATCAAGCGCGCCGAGGGCAAAGCGATCTCGGCGGATGGACTGCCCGCCGTGGCGCCCGGACTCCCCGCGCTGATGCTGGCGCTGAAGCTGGGCAAGGCCGCGGCGAAGCTCGGGTTCGACTGGCGCGACCGGGGCGGCCCGCTCGCCAAGGTAACGGAGGAATGGCAGGAACTGCGCGATGCCGTCGCCGCCGGCGACGCCGGCGCCACGGCCCGCGAGATCGGCGATCTCCTCTTCGCGATCGTCAATCTCTGCCGCTGGACCGAAGTCGACCCCGAGGAGGCCCTGCGGGCGGCATGCACCCGCTTCAGACGCCGCTTTGGGAAGGTGGCCGCCGCCTGCACCCTCGGACCGGATGCGGACCTCGGCGTGCTGCAGCGCGCCTGGGACAAGGCCAAGGAAGAAGAGTGAGCCTTCAATGGACGCTGTGAACGCCAAGCGCGAGCCCGCGCCTTTCCGCAACACGCCGGCCTTGTACGCCCGCCTGCGCGCCGCCGTCGCGCGCGTGGTGGTGGGCCAAGACGCCGTCGTCGAGCAGATGCTGATCGCCCTCCTCGCGGAGGGGCACGTCTTGATCGTGGGCGTGCCCGGTCTGGCGAAGACGCTCCTCGTGAGCACCATGGCGCGGATCCTCGGCCTCGAGTTCCGCCGCATCCAGTTCACGCCCGATCTGATGCCATCGGACATCACCGGCGCCACGATCGTCGTCGAGGATCAGGCCACCCGGCAGCGCGCGTTCCGATTCCTGCCTGGACCCCTCTTCGCGAACATCGTGCTCGCCGATGAGATCAATCGCACGCCTCCGAAAACCCAGGCCGCCCTGATGGAGGCCATGGAGGAGCGCCAGGTGACCCAGGGCGGAAGGCGCCTCGCGCTGCCGCGGCCGTTCTTCGTGCTCGCCACGCAGAATCCCATCGAGCAGGAAGGCACCTATCCGCTCCCGGTGTCCCAGCTCGATCGGTTCCTTTTCGCCATCATGATCGACTACCCCTCGCGCGACGAGGAGTACGCCATCATGAACCGCACTACTTCCGATGCGCCGGCGCCGGACCTGGCCCCCGTGGCCGCCGAGGACCTCCGCGCCGCCATCGCCCACGCCCGCGGCGTCGCCGTTCCCGACGAACTGGCCGCGCGGGTGACGGCGCTTGTCCGAGCCACCCGTCCTCAGGAACCGGAAGCATCCGAGCGCGTCCGCGACGCCGTGGCGTGGGGCGGCGGCCCCCGGGCGGCGCAAGCGGTGCTTGTGGCGGCCAAGGCCCGCGCCGCGCTCCATGGGCGCGACTGCGCGCAATTCGAGGACGCCGCCGCGGTGTACCTCCCCGCGCTGCGCCATCGCCTGGTCATGACGTACCACGCCCGGGCCGAGGGCTTCGCGCCCGATGCGCTCCTGGAGACGGTGCTCGCCGCCGGTGGGCTGCGCCGGGAGGCCGAACCCGCAACCTAAAGGGAGGCGAGCCGCCGGACGGCCCGCCTCCCGTATCGCTGGTGACCCCAAGGGGATTTGAACCCCTGCTACAAGGATGAAAACCTTGTGTCCTAACCGGGCTAGACGATGGGGCCGCCGCCAGTGTCTCGGTTGCCGCCGGAGCGCAACACGCCGCGGCCGTCGCGCGACCGCCCGGGACCGCCGCGCGGCGGAAAATGAGGGCAGGAGGACTCGAACCTCCGACCTTCGCCTTAAAAGGGCGCTGCTCTGCCGGCTGAGCTATGCCCCCCCACAATAACGCATACGGCTCAGAATTGCATCAGTTCGGCGGACTTCTTCGCGAACATTTCGTCGACCTGCTTGATGTGATCATCCGTCAGATTCTGGATTTCCTTCTTCACGGACTCCTTGCCGTCCTCCGAGATTTCGGAGTCCCGCTCGAGCTGCTCGATCTTTTTGTTGCCGTCCCGGCGGATGTTCCTGATCGTCACGCGCGCCTCCTCGGCGAGCTGCTTGGCGTGGTGGACGAGCTGCTTGCGGCGGTCTTCGCTGAGGGGCGGAATCACGAGGCGGACCACCTTCCCGTCGTTGGAGGGCTGGATTCCCAGGTCGGCCTTCTGGATGCCCTTCTCGATGGATCCCAGGCTGCTCGGGTCGAAGGGTTTCACCACGAGGAGGTTCGCCTCGGGGGCGCTGATCGCCGCGATCTGCTTGAGCGGCGTAAGCGACCCGTAGTAGTCCACGCGCACGTCCTCCACCAGTCCCGGATTCGCGCGCCCCGTGCGCATGCCGTGATACTGGCTCTCCAGAAGCTCGATCCCTTTCTTCATCCGTTCCCGCGACTCTTTGACCACGTTCTTGGAGTCCATACACCGCTCCTCACTCAGTGACCAACGTTCCCACATCCGCGCCGCCGAGCGCCGCGGCGAGATTGCCCGGCGCCAGCATGTTGAACACCCGGATCGGAATCCGCCGCTCCATACAGAGCGTTATAGCGGTAAGGTCCATGACTTGCAAGCGCCGCTGGAGCACATCGCGGTAGCGCAGGCGGCTGAAACGCTCGGCGCCGGGTTCCCGGTCAGGATCGGCGCTGAAGACCCCATCGACCTTGGTGGCCTTCAAGAGCACCTCCGCGCCCATCTGCGCCGCGCGCAAGGCGGCCGCCGTGTCGGTGGTGAAAAAAGGGTTGCCGGTGCCGCCGGCGAAGATCACCACCCGCGCGTCGGCGTCCGCGAGGGCCTCCTCCGAGACGCCGGGGACGATGGCGCCGATCGGAATGCCCGAGAGCAGTCTCGCGTGCACGCCCCGGGCCTCGAGCGCGGCCCCGAGCGCCATGCCGTTCAGCACCGTGGCGATCATGCCCATGAAGTCGCCGCGCTGCCGGGGAATGCCCGCCGCCACCAATTCCGCCCCGCGCACGAAGTTCCCCGCGCCCGCGACGATGCCGATCCTGAGCCCGGACTCCGCCGCCGGAGCGATCTCGCCGGCTATCCGCCCGAGCACGGCGCCGTCGAGACCCGCGCCGCCGCCGCCGAGCGCCTCGCCGCTGAGCTTGAGCAGGCAGGTTCTCACTCCCGCTCCAAGCCTGCGGCCGCCGCGGGTTCGGCGGCGTCCTCCGCCTGCTGAACGGGGAAGTCGGCGGGGCTGCTGATCGCCTTGTCGCGGCCGGCGACGATGGCGTCGGCTAGAGGCTTTAGAACCACCTCGATGGCGCGAAACGCATCGTCGTTGCCGGGGATCACGATGTCGACGCCGTCCGGATCGCAGTCCGTGTCGACCAGCCCGATGACGACGACGCCGAGTTTGTTGGCCTCGCGCACCGCGATCGCCTCGCGCTTCACGTCGACGACCACGAGGGCTCCCGGGAGGGTTCGCATGTTGCGGATGCCCTCCAGGTTCCTCAGGATCTTGCGCCGTTCGCGCCGGAAGGACGAAATCATCTTCTTGGAGTAACCGTCGATCTCCCCGCTCGTCTCGAGGTTCTCGAGAAACTCCAGGCGCTTAAGGCGGGTGCGGATCGTCGCGTGGTTGGTCAGCGTGCCGCCCAGCCAGCGCTCCGTCACCCAGTGCATGCCGCAGCTTTCGGCCGCCCCCTTGATGATCGACTGCGCCTGGCGCTTGGTGCTCACGAACACCACGTCCCTGCCGGCGGCGGCCAGTTTACGCAGGAATCCGCAGGCGCGCAGCAGGCCACGCACCGTCAGGCGCAGATCCACGATGTGGATGAGGTTCTTCGTGCCGTAGATGTAAGGCTTCATCTTCGGATTCCAGCGGCTTACGCGGTGTCCGAAGTGAACGCCCGATGCGACGAGATCCTGAATGTTGATGTCGGTCACAATCGTCCTCCTTTGCATTCGAAGGGGGCTGGCGGAAGGTGCGACCGCCTTCCGTCGGCGCCGAGCGCCGGCGCCTTAGAAACGCTCCGCGCCGCCGTCCCGACCCCCGCGGACGACGCATCCGCAAGGAATTCCGGCCCCTTGGCGCGGGGCGGCGCCGCCGCGCCCGGGGAGGGTTGCAAGGGCGACTTTATCATTCCGGTGGCTGCGTTGTCAAGCCGCCCCTCATCTCTCGGACGGAGGACTGGTGCCGCTGAATCGCCTCTCCGATCCGCAACGCGCACGCAAGCGCCTCGCGGCCCACATCTCCCCCGACAGGCGGCGGGGCGCCGTTCCTGACGGCGGCGACGAACGCATCGAGCTCCGCGCGAAGCGGCTCGGCCTCCTCGACGGCCAGATCCTCGATGTCCAGGAAATCGGCGAACGGCAGGGACGGCGGCCCCTCGGCGGCCAGCGCCGCAAGACGCGCCGGAGCGCCATCTTTGACCCTGATCTTCATGCCGGTCCGCGCCAGGTAATCCAGGGACACGTAGAGATCTTCGCAGAAAATCCTCAATTTCCGGACCTTGCGCAGCGAGACGCGGCTGGCCCGCAGGAGCGCCGTGCACCCGTTGGCGAACCGCAGGCGCGCGAACGCCATGTCCTCGGAGCCCGAGAGCACGCTGGCTCCCACGGCCTCCATCTCCGTCATGCGGCCGCCCGCCAGCCAATGGACGAGATCCAGATCGTGGATCATTAGGTCCAGGACGACGCCCACGTCCATGGATCGGAACGAGAAGGGGTGCACCCGGTCGCACTCGATGAAAAGCGGGTTCTTCACGTGGCGCCGCGCCGCCTGCACGACCGGATTGAAACGCTCCACGTGTCCGACGCCGACGAATCCGCCCGCGGATGCCCGCGCGATCTCGAGGAGCGCGTCCGCCTCGGCGATGGTGCGCGTGAAGGGCTTCTCGATCAGCGTCGCCACGCCCGCCGCCAACAAGGCGCGCCCGATCTCGTAATGGTGCTCGGTGGGCGTCGCCACCACCGCGAACCGGATGTCCCGGTCCAGCAGGCTTTCCAGCGTCGGACAGGCCGTGCACCGGTATTCCCGCGCGACCGCCTCGGCGCGCTCCGGGACCGCATCCATGACCCCCGCCAGCACGGCGCCCGGAAGCCCGCTCAGGATGCGCGCGTGCAGGCGTCCGAGGTGCCCCACGCCGACCACGCCGCAGCGAATCTCCGCGGCGCTCATGGCCCGGTCTCCGCCGCATCAACCGCCGCCCGAATCCGCCGCACGAGCGCGGCGTTGAGCACATGCCCTGAGCGCACCGCGACGACGCGCGCCCACAACTCGGCCTCCAGCAGGGATAGATCGCCCAGAAGATCGAGAACCTTGTGGCGCACGAATTCGTCCGCGAAGCGCAACTCGTTTTCGCGGACGCCGTCCGCCGCCACGACCAGCGTGTTGCGCACCGTCGCGCCCTTGCCGAGGCCGGCTCTGCGCAAGGCATCGACCTCCTCCGCGAGCACGAAGGTCCGGGCCGGAGCGAGGTCGGCGGCGAACGACGCCGGCTCCAGCCGGTACTGGAGCGTCTGCACGGGAATGACGGAGGTGTCGTGATCCAGCACGTAGTTGATGACCAGGGCTTCGCGGCACGGCACCGCGGCGATCGCGCCGGTGCCCGCGCTTTCCGCCACCGCCTGGCGCAGCACGACGCGGGCCCGCTCCCAGGGACGCGGCGCAACGCCCGCTTGGCGCGCCAACGCCAGCCACTCCGCGGCGCTGCCGTCCAGGCCGGGGACTTCCGACCCCGACAGGCCGATCTCGACGGCGTCGATCCCGCTTGCGTACAGCGCGGCCAGCAGGTGTTCCGCCGTGTGGACCTCGCCTTCGCCGGCGCGCAACGCGGTGCGGCGCCGTTCGAACACCACGTTGGAGACGCACGCGCGCACGCGCGGGCGCCCCGGGAGATCCTCCCGGACGAACACGATACCCTGCTCCTCCCGGGGCCGCAGCGTCACGCGGACGCGGTCCCCGGTATGGAGGCCGATGCCCGTGCACGAGGCCTCGCGCGCAACGGTCTTGCCGTGCATCTTCCGGTCGCTCCCTCCGCCGCTGCTCATGGCCGCTTCGGAACGGTCCTGACGGGGCCCACGGGGCGGGACGTGTCCGCGGCGGCCTTCGCATTCAAGCGGGCGATCACCGGCGCGGTGATGTCGAAGCGCGGCGCCGCGAACAACACCATGGGATGCGGGCCTCCGATGCGCGCGTCCCCGAAGAACTTGGTGAGCACCAGATCGAAGCCGTTTTCCTTGGCGTAGGCCTCGACCTCATTGGACACATCCTCAAACAGCGCCTGCATGCTGCTGCGCTGCAAGAGCTCGAGTTCCAGTTCGAAGCGCCGGCGCTGCGTCTCCACCGAGGCCTCCAGCTCGATCAGCTTGAGCTGGAATTCCCGGTAGCTCTCCGTTCCGGGCTTGAGGGTCTCCAAATCGCTCTGGCCGCTCTTGAGGCTCGCCTCCAATTCGGCGATCTTGGCGCTCATCTCCTGCTTTTTGCGATCCAGTTCGGCACGCACGGCGTCGCGGCGCTCGTAGGAGAGCATCGTCCGCTGGAGATCCAGCACCGCGATCTTCGTGTCCGCCGCGGGCAGGGCGCCGGCCGCCAGGGCCGCGAGCGCCATCCCCCCCACAAACATCCGTCGCTTCCGCATCGCCTCGCTCCTTTCCCGCCGAGGGGCTAGAACGCCGGTTCGGTGGCCTCCGACAGGTCCTCGAACCGCAGCTTCTCGCCGAAGAACGCCAGGTGCGCCGAACCCGTGGGACCGTTCCTCTGCTTGGCGACGATCACCTCGGCTTTGTTCTTCGCCTCTTCCTTCTTGGAATCGTAGTATTCCTCGCGGTACAGCAGCACGACGAGATCCGCGTCCTGCTCGATGGCGCCTGATTCGCGCAGGTCCGACAGGCGCGGCCTGTGGCCCTCGCGGCTCTCGACCGCGCGGCTGAGCTGCGAGACCGCGATCACCGGGATATTCAGCTCCCGAGCCGCGGCCTTGAGGCTGCGGGAGATCTGGCTGATCTCCTCCTGGCGGTTGTCGGCGCCGGACGTCTGCATGAGCTGGAGGTAGTCGATGACCAGCAGCTCGCAGCCGTAGCGCGCGCGAAGCCGCCGCGCCTTCGCCTTGACGTCCAGCGGCGTCAACGTCGAGGAGTCGTCGATGTAGATCGGCGCGGCGCGAAGCCGGTCGGCGGCCTCGATCAAGTCTTCCCACTCCCGCGGGGACAGCGAGTACTTCCTCACCTTCTGGGCATCGACGTAAGCCTCGGAGCACAACAGGTTCAGCACCACCTGGGAGCGGGACACCTCCAGCGAAAAAATCCCGCAGGGCTTCCCGTGCTTGAGCGCCACGTGGCGCAGGATGTTCAGAACTAACGTGGTCTTGCCCATGCTCGGGCGTCCCGCGACGACGATCAGTTCCGCCGGGTGCAGGCCGTTGGTAATCTCGTCCAGCTTCGTGAAGCCGGTCATGACACCGCCCGCCCCCCGAAGGTCCTTGTCGATCATGTCGAACACGGGGTCGACCAGGTCCGGCATCGGCACGAACTCGCCGGCCATGCGATCGCCGGCGATCGCGAAGATCTCTTGCTCCGCGTGGTCCAGGTGCTCCCGCGCCTCGCCGCGGCCCTCGTAGGCCGCGCTGATGATGGCGGTGCACTTGTACACCAACTGCCGCCGAATAGAGGCGTCGCGCACGAGCTGCGCGTAGTACACCGCGTTGGCCGCCGAGGGCACCTCCTCGGCCAGGCGGAAGAGGTACTCCTCGCCGCCGACGTCCGCGAGCTTCTTTTCCCGCGCGAGGGCCTCCCCCACGAGGACCAGGTCCGCGTTGGCCAGGCGGTCGTAGAGATCGGCGAGCACCCGGTAGATCTGCTTGTGAGCCCCGAGGTAGAAATCCTGCTCGACGAGCATCTGGAAGACGGCGCTGGCGGAATAGACGTCCACGAGCAGCGCGCCCAGCGTGCAGCGCTCCGCCTCGAGATTGTGGGGCGGCAGCTTTCCCCCGTCCCCGACCTGCCGCCGGTCCGCCTCCCCAGCCACGCCGCGCTCCCGTTACCGGTCCTGTTCCTCGTCCGGCGTCTCGACGGCGGCCTCGGCCGGGATTTCCGCCGGACGTTCGCCCTCGTCGTCGCGGACGACCCACACCTTGCTCGCCACCTCGATCTTCGGGTGCATCCGAATTCTGACGGTGTAGCAGCCGATCTCCTTGATGGGCTCATCGAGGAGGATCATGCGCGGGTCCAGCTCGATATTCTCCGCGGCAAAGGCGGCCACGATCTCGCGGGCGCCCACCGATCCGAAGAGACGGTCGTCGTCGGTGGCGCGCGCCACGATCGTCACGGACTGCTTGGCGGCTTCGGCGGCGACCGCCTCGAGCTTCTGGAAGTTCTCCGCCTCCTGCGCCAGCAGCTTGCGCTTGCGCCGCTCGACCTGGGCCATGTTCTGGGGCGTGGCCTCCACCGCCAGGCCCTGGGGCAGCAGCCAGTTCCGGCCGTATCCGTCCCGCACGTCCACGGTGTCGCCGACCGTCCCGAGGCCCGCGATGTTACGCAACAGTATGAGACGCATGCAAAGTCTCCCGCGCTTCGCGCTACGTGCTGATATAGGGCATGAAGCCGACGAACCGCGCGCGCTTCACGGCTTCCTTGATCTGGCGCTGGTGCCGCGCGCACGTTCCCGTGCGCTTGCGCGACGCGATCTTCCCGTTGCGCGCCGCGCATTTCTCCAGGAGATCCACGTTCTTGTAGTCGACCTCCTTGATCCGCTCGCGGCACAGCCGGCATCGAGTCCGCTCGCCCAAGTGCCCGTACTTCTTCTTGCCCATACGCCTAGACTCCTCAAAACATGACCACGCCGCCGCGGCGCCGCGCCGTTCAAAACGGAATATCGCCCGCCGGCTCGGGCGGTATTTCGTCCGCCGCCTCCGGCGGAGCCGCCGCGCCCGACGGCGGGTATT